>NZ_JAYMER010000011.1:0-516834 GCF_037029545.1 Nitratireductor sp. CH_MIT9313-5
CAGGTTCAAATCCTGCCCCCGCAACCAAATCATTCCAAAAGCGCTCAAACGAGCGCTTTTTTTGATTCAAGCGCAGCCATCAAACGCTCCATGAAGCGAATACGCTGAAAACCCTCGCCTCAAACAAGCGCCTCAAACAAGCCAGCTTCTCGCTTCGCCACAACTGATTATTGCTGCCTCTTCAAGCAGAATTTCCCCGTTTATCGTAAAAGCTTGGCAGCCAGTGCACTTCGCGCACCGCACCGGCAAATTACACATCGTATCAGATGTGTTACATGCAGCCATATCCTGAAAAGTGCACGTGAACACAAAGCGTCGCTTAGCCCTTCCGTATCGCGGAGATTTGAGCTTCAGCTGGGAGGCAAATTCACTTGCGGGGAATATCACTTTACACAACAAACATCATATGTTTAATATGAACACATGAATGAGATGATGTTTTACGACCTGCGTGAATCTGCAGGTCTCGCGCCAAGTCTGTCCACGCAAATAGCCCGCGAGATCGGGCGGCGGGTTGTTGCCGGGCATTATGCTCCTGGTGCCCTTGTCGAAGACGAGGGGGCCTTGGCAGAGCGCTACCAGGTCAGTCGTTCCGTCATACGCGATGCGGTCAAGATACTGGTCGGCAAGGGGCTGCTTGAGGTGCGTCGCGGCATCGGTACCAAGGTTCGCGAGCGGGTGGCATGGGGGCTATTGGATGATGATGTGCTTGCCTGGCACCAGTCGGCGCCGCCCAAGCCTGCCTTCCTGCGACAGCTGACCGACTTCAGGCGTGTGATTGAGCCCAAGGCGGCACGCTGGGCGGCTGAGCGCGGCACGGAAGAGGGGCATCAGCTTATTCGCGATGCGCAAGCGCGCATGGAGGCTGAAAAGGGCTCCATGGAAGATTTCGTCATTGCCGACGCGCTCTTTCACCGGGCGATCCTGCGGGCGGCGGACAACGAGTTTATCCGGGCCATGGAGGGGGTGATCTATTCCGCTCTCCTGGGTTCGATCCGACTGACCAATCGCGACCCGCGCGAGAATGCGGCTTCGATCCCCTTCCACCGGGACGTGGCGGACGCCATCCTGGCGCGCGATGGCGATGCGGCAGAAAAAAACATGGAACTGCTTCTGGCCGACACGCGCCAGCGGCTGGGAGGAAAGCTGAATGACGACTAGGCGACTGTCGCACACGCTGAACTAGCTGTGCCGCCGGCAGGACCGGCTTCCACCTGTCTTCTCAAACGCGGTTGAGCGCTGCGGTCCGGCTGCAGCGTGCCGGCGAAGCTTTGTCTGAAGACGTGGGTTCAGAAAATTGAGGGTTTGGAGCGCGGATGGCTGGTCCGTGCGCGGGGAGCCTTTTGCCAAATCCAGCAGGGAAGGGCCATGAAGATGGGCTTTGAAAAAAGCATGTATATCAATGGCGAACTTGTGAGCGCATCGCATCGCCTGGTCACCTGCCCCGGCACGGGCGAGCGGATCGGCAGCGCCGCTTGGGCGGATGTCAAGCATGCCCTTCAGGCCCTCAAGGCCGCTGATGATGCATTCGAAAGCTGGGCGCGATTGCCACTGGCAGAGCGCATTGCCTGGATGAACAAGTTGCGCGATGCCGTTATCGCCAATGAGGAGCATCTGCGTGAGTGCGTGCATCTTGAAACGGGCAAGAGCTGGGCAGCGACGCAGGAAGATTTCGAAAGTCTCGTAAACGCGCTCCAATTTTACGCTGACGAGATAACCCGCTTTCGCGAGGAGAGCATTCCCGATCGCGAGGGTAGCCACCAACATGCGCTGGTTCATGAGCCGGTGGGTGTGGTGGTCGCCTATATTGCCTGGAACTTCCCGCTCCTGAATCTCGCCTTCAAACTCGGCCCCGCCATGGCGGCCGGCTGTCCGATCATCATCAAACCCAGTCCCAAGACACCGCTCGCTGCCTATGCGGTGGGTGAACTTTGCCACCAGATCGGTCTACCGAAAGGTGCTGTCAACATCATCTGCGGCGATGATCCCGAAATTGGTGACACGCTGTCGGCATCGCCCATACCCGCGCTTCTGACCCTGATCGGTTCGACCCAGACGGGTCGGCACATCATGAAGGTGGGTGCCAGCTCCATCAAGCGCTACTCGATGGAGCTTGGTGGCAATGCCCCGGCTCTTGTGTTCGATGATGCTGATCTTGATCTTGCCGCCGAAATCGTTGCTGCACTCAAATTCGGCAATACGGGCCAGGTCTGCGTCGCACCCAACCGTGTCTATGTGCATGAGGCCGTTGCCGAGCAGTTTGCGGCTAAACTGGTCGAGCGGGCGAAGGCTGTGCGCGTTGGGTTCGGACGCGATGAAGACGTGGATATGGGCCCGCTCATCGATGATGGTGCGCTAGCTCGTGTGGATGCTCTGGTACGTGACGCGCTCTCACATGGCGCGCAGCTTCTGACCGGCGGGCAGCGGCCGGAGAAGCCTGACGTCGGCAGCTTTTACGAACCAACCGTCCTCTCTGGTGTTTCCAGATCCGCCCGTATCTACGGCGAGGAGGTATTCGGCCCTGTCATCAGTCTCCTGCGGTTCTCGAACGAGGCTGAAGGACTGACAGAAGCCAACAACACCGATGCCGGACTCACGGCCTATGTTTTCACCAGAGATCTGGCGAAGGCCGAGCGTTGCGCAGCCAGACTGCGCTTTGGAGAGGTGCAGATCAACGGCGTGAAATACGCGATCGATCTGCCACATGGCGGCATCAAGCAGTCGGGCATCGGCTGTGACTGCTCCCACCTTGCTCTTCACGACTATCTCGCAATCAAGCGCATCACGCGCGCCAACACAGCGTAAAAGCCCCAATGAAGATCACAAGCATCAAGAGCCACGTCCTCCAATATGACCTGCCGGAGGAACTGGGCTACTCCCAGCAATATTATGCGAAGCGTACCGCCCATCTCGTCGAGGTGGAGACAGACGAAGGCATAACCGGCTGGGGGGAATGTTTCGGGCCGGGCAATGTGGCGCTTGCCAACAAGGGTATCGTGGAGCGGGTCATTCAGCCCATGGTGCTGGGCGACGATCCGATGGATCGCGACGTTATTTGGCACAAGGTCTACAATCTTCTGCGGGACCACGGTCAGAAGGGCATGCCGCTGCAGGCGCTTTCCGGCGTTGATATCGCGCTCTGGGACATTGCCGGAAAGGTTGCCGGCCTGCCGATCCACAAGCTGATTGGCGGTGCGCACCGCACCAGTGTTCCCGTCTATGGCTATGGCATGATGCTGCGCCGTGAAGACGCGGACAGCATGTGCGCGCGCTTTACCGATGAGGCTGCGGCCATCAAGGCCATGGGTTTCGTCGCAACCAAGATGAAGATCGGTCTGGGGGCGAAGGACGATGTGCGTCTTGCACAGGCCGTGCGCAAGGGCGTTGGCGACGACTTCGACTTCATGGCCGATGCCAATCATTGCTACACGACCTCCGATGCCTTCTATGTCGGCAAGGCACTCGAAGAACTGGGCGCCTACTGGTTCGAAGAGCCGATCGCTCCGGAAGATCTCGACGGATATCGCGAGCTTCGCGCCGGATTGAAGGTCAACATTTCAGGCGGTGAGGCAGAGTTCAATCGCTGGGGCTGGCGCAAGCTTCTGGAGGCTCGCGGCCTCGACATCGCGCAGCCGGAAGTCTGCGCCATCGGTGGCATCTCGGAATATCTGCGTGTTCTTGCCCTCTGCCACGCGCATTTCACGCCGGTCGTGAACCATGTCTGGGGTTCGGCGGTGGCGGTTGCCACGAACCTTCAACTCCTCGCCGCCATGCCGCCATTGCCCGGGGGGTTGTTCCCGCGCGAGCCGATGCTCGAATTCGACACCACCGACAACAAGTTCCGCGACGAGCTTTTGACGACCCCTCTGGATATCCAGGGGCAGGTCGCTCGCAATGGTGGCCGCGCCGCCGTGCCCACAGGGCCGGGGCTGGGCATCGAGCCCGACCGCGACTTCATCGCGAGATACGAAATCCATTGATCATCAAAGGGAGGAAATCCATGACCAAAACCTTCATTCGCGCGCTCATGGGCGCAACACTGCTTGCAACTTCAGGCTCGGCAGCGCTGGCTGCAGATGTCACGCTGAAAATCGGTGTGGTTACACCAAGCGACCACCCGCACTCCGTCTCGGCGCGCGAATTCGCCAAGCTCGTCTCCGAAAAGACGGATGGTGCGGTTGAGGTCACCGTGTCCGACAATGGTGCGCTCGGCTCCAACCCGGAACTGCTGGATGCTGTCCAGACCGGGATGATCGACTTCACCATCTCCACACCCGGCGTGATGGCCGAATATGCGGATGTCACCGGCATTCTGGAATTGCCCTACATCTTCGCCAGCAAGGAACACATGATGAATGTGACCCGCGGCGAGGTGGGGGCGCAGATCGCCCAGCAGTATGAGGAAGCCACCGGTGTTTCCATTCTGGGCTATATGGGCGGTGCCCAGCGCAACATGATCACCACCAAGGCGACCATCTCCGGCATCGAGGATCTTGATGGGCTGAAGATGCGTACCTGGGAATGGGACGTGATGCTCAACTGGTGGAAGTCGCTCGGTGCGCTCGGATCGGTCGTTGCATTTCCCGAGGTCTACACGGCGCTTCAGACCGGCGTTGTTGACGGTGCGGAAAACGAGTTCTCGACCTTCACCACTGCACGTTGGGCGGAAGTTGCCAAGAATGTGTCGCTCACCCAGCATTCCATCACGGTTCGGCCGCTCGTGGGCAATGCAGCCAAGCTGTCGCGCCTGACACCTGAGCAGCAGGACGCCGTTCGTGAGGCGGCGAAGGAGGCTGCCGATTTCGATGTGGAACTCGAAGGTCGCCTTGATCAGGAAAATATGGAGAAGCTGAAGAGCGAATATGAGGTCGTGTTCACCGAGCCGAACAAGGACCGCATGATCGAGGCTTCAACTGCAGTCGTCGAGGCCTATGCGAAAGACAAGGGCCTTGAGGAACTGGCAGCGGCCATCGCTGCAGCGAAATAACTTGCCTGGCGGGCGGCGAAAAACGCGCCGCTCGCCATTCGGGAGCTTTTCAACATGATCCGCCTTTTTGACCGTCTTCAGCTTTGGCTGGAGCGCGCGACAGGATTGCTGTGCCTCGTCCTTCTGGGCTGCCTCTTTGTCGAGGTGCTCAATCGATATGTGCTCGGCATATCCTGGCCGGAAATACAGTTCATCATTCCGTTCTGCTTCTTGTGGATGTGCATGCTGGCGAGTGCGACTGCAGTGCGCAGGCGCCAGCATTTCGAAGTGGATCTCATCTCCGTTCTCTTCAGCGAGCGGGGCGTGAAAATCCATCAGATCGTCATTCTGGCAGGCGTCGCCCTGGGCGGGCTGGTCCTGGCGTGGTCCAGCATCGCCTTTCTGGAACTCGGGCTTTTGAAGAAGAACCCCTCTACCGGCATTCGCATGATCTACATCTATGCCTCGCTCTTTCTCGGGAGCCTGCTGATCGCGCTCTTCGCGGTAGAGCGCATCATCAATGCAGGGTGGGAGCGCTGAACATGGATTTCAGCTTTGCACTCATCACCCTGCTGGCAAGCTTCGTGGTCCTGTTTTCGCTCGGCCTGCCGCTGGCTTTCTCGCTCCTGTTTTCATCGGTTCTGGTTATCACGCTGGATCCGGCTCTCGAGCTTCTGGTTCTTCCACTGAAGATCTATTCGGGCATCAACAGCTTCCTGTTGCTCGCCATCCCCGGCTTCATGTTCGCCGCGCTGATGATGAACCGCGTCGGCATAACCGAAGATATCGTGCGCCTGTCAGACCTGATCGTTGGGCGCATCAAGGGCGGACTGTCTCACATCAATGTCGTCTCTTCGATGCTGATGGGCGGCGTTTCGGGATCTTCGACGGCAGATGTTGCGGGCATCGGTGCCATCCTGATCCCTGCCATGAACAAGAAGGGCTACTCGCGCGGCTTTTCCGCCTCGCTGACAGCCGCCTCATCATCCATCGGCTCCATCGTTCCGCCATCCATCCTGATGGTGATCTATGGTGCCTCAGCAAATGTCTCGATTGGCGCGCTTTTCGTTGCCGGCTATCTTCCCGGCATCCTTGTCGGATTGCAGCAGCTCGGCATCGCCTGGTGGTATGCCCACCGCACGGGGATCGATCCTGGCACCAAACTCGAAATACCGCTGCGCGAGAAAATCACTATTCTCGTGCGCGGACTGATCCCGGTATCGGTTATTCTGGTCATCATCGGCGGCATCTTGACCGGTGTGATGACGGCAACCGAATCCGCAGCCGTCGCCTCGGTCTATGTCATTCTGGTGGGTCTCTTCGTCTATCGCAGGATCACCGCCGCGATGATCCTCGACGTGGCCATCGAGACGGCGCTGCTGACGGCCATCGTGATGTTCTGCGTCGGGACGGCCACACTGTTCGGCTGGCTGCTTTCGTTTTACGGCATCCTCGACATTGCGGGCGATCTGTTCCTGACGCACGCATCCAACCCCCTCGTTTTCCTCCTTCTGGCGACGCTGTTGTTTCTGTTTCTCGGGACGTTCATGGATCCGGCGCCGGCCATGCTCATCTTCGTGCCGGTTCTGGCTGCGGTTGCATCCACGATCGGAGCGGATCCGCTTCAGCTTGGCATTCTCATCGTCATGGCGTTGGCGGTGGGAAAGATCACGCCACCCTATGGCATCAGCCTTCTGCTCTCCTGCACGATCGCCGAAATCTCCCTGTCCAAGGCGATGGGGTGGACATTGGTCTTTTTCGGAGCCTTCTGCCTGCTTTTGGCAGCCGTCATCCTGTTTCCGCAGATCACACTGTTTCTGCCCAACCTCCTGGTTCCGGAGCTCGTGGGCCGATGAAAAACGCGCAGCATGTCGTGGTTGATTGGGGCACCTCCAGTTTCAGGCTTTGGGTGCTCGACAAGGCTGGCGCCGTTCTGGCTGAAAAGCGTTCCAGTACGGGAATGAATGCGCTGCGGCCGGAGGAATATTGCAGCCTTCTGGAATCAGAACTCGGAGAACTCGGAGTGCCCGAAGCACTTCCGGTCATGATTTGCGGAATGGCCGGTTCCGCGCAGGGCTGGGTGCATGTGCCATATCTTGATGCACCAGCGCAGCTTGCCACGCTGGCCGCACATGCATCCCGTGTTCCCGGCAGCAAGCGCTCGGTGCGCATCATGCCGGGTATCGCCCAGCGCATGCAAGAGGCGCCGGATGTGATGCGCGGGGAGGAGACGATCCTTCTCGGGGCCTTTCAGGCGCATGGCGTAAACGGCGTGGTTTGTCTGCCTGGAACGCATTCAAAGTGGGCGCTGGTGCTGGATGGTTGCCTGAAAGGCTTCACTACCGCAATGACCGGCGAGATCTATGCACTTCTGAAAGAGCGCTCGATCCTGCGTCATTTCCTGACCGGAAAAGAGCGCGAAGAGATCGGGACGAGGTTTGACGAGGCGGTGCAGGATGCCCTTGCGGCTCCCCACCGGGTGTTGAGCCGGATCTTTTCGCTTCGAGCCGAGCCGCTGCTCTTCGCCGAGACGCAGGACGGTCTGGAGCAGAAGCTTTCCGGTCTGCTGATTGGTCTTGAAATTGCGGGAATGCGCGAAGCCATTGGCCGCCACAAAGTGACGCTGCTTTCTGCCGGACGCCTGGGCGCGGTCTATGGCAGAGCCTTCTCGCTTGCCGGCATCGACTTCGATTTCATCAATTCGGAAGCCATGGCACGGGTGGGCCTTCACAATGCCGCCCTGCATGCCTTTGGCGATCTTCGGGAGAGCCAGTTATGAGCCATATCGACACCGCGCATCGTCTTGTGGCCATTCTGAGGGGCCTGCGCCCGGAGGAGACGCAGGAGACGGTGGCTATGCTTCTCGAAGAAGGATTTCGTGCAATCGAGATACCGCTCAACTCGCCGGATCCCTTCCGCTCCATCGAGATCGCCGTGCGCGTTGCGCAGGAGCACGGGCAAGGGGATGCGAGGATTGGCGCAGGAACGGTCCTGCATCCGCGTGACGTGGAAAGACTGAAAGCCCTGGGCGCCAATCTGGTCGTTACGCCCAACACTGACACGGCCGTCATTCAGGCCGCCCGAAATGCGGCCATGCATGTCTATCCCGGTGTGTTCACTCCATCGGAAGCCCATCAGGCCGTGGCGGCGGGGGCGAGCGGGCTGAAATTCTTCCCCGCAAGCGTGCTGGGGGCGTCCGGCATCAAGGCAATCATGACGGTCCTGCCGACTGACACGCGGTGTTACGCCGTTGGCGGTGTCTGTCCAGATGATTTCGCAACCTATGGCGCAGCAGGCCTCTATGGTTTTGGTTTGGGAAGTGACCTGTACCGGCCGGGAATGGAACTGCAGCAGATACGAACCAATGCACGCGCGGCGATCAAGGCGCTAGCCGCATTGGTGGGGGCAAGCTGACGCCTAGTCAATCGATCCGCGCCGAACGCAAGGGGGGTAACTTATGAAGCCACGCAATCTTCTCGTGATCATGGCAGATGAACACAGCCGTAAGATGCTGGGTTGCTACGGCCACCCCTTGGTCAAGACGCCCAATCTCGACGCTTTGGCAGAACGGGGCACGCGCTTTACCAATGCCTACACGCCCAGTCCGTTATGCGTGCCTGCACGCTCGGCCTTCGCCACCGGCAAGCCGGTGCGTGAAATAAGGGCGTGGGATAATGCCCACGCCTATGACGGAGCCATTGAAAGCTGGCACCACCGGCTGCGCGCCGAGGGACATCATGTCCGCTCCATCGGCAAGTTGCATTTCCGCGGGCACGAGAGCGACGACAATGGCTTCAGCGAAAGCGAAGTGCCGATGAACATTGTGGGTGGTGTCGGCGATGCCATCGGTCTCATTCGTGACCGCAACATCGCGCGGGGTGCTGCAGACAAAATGGCTGGCCTCGCGGGACCCGGCGAATCCGTCTACACGGCCTATGATCGGGACATCTCGCGGCGTGCCCAGAACTGGCTGAGAAACGAAGTGGGATCGCATGGCAACAAGCCATGGGTACTGTTTGTCAGCCTCGTCTGCCCGCATTTCCCGCTCACTGCACCAGCGGAGTATTACGAGCGCTACGCGGATGCGGACATACCCATGCCGAAGCTCTATGCGCAAGGAGAGCGTCCGCACCATCCCTATCTCGCCGACTATGCCGCGACCTTCGCCTATGACACACATTTCAAAACGGAAGAGGATGTGAAGCGCGCGATCCGGGGTTACATGGCCCTGTGCAGTTTCATCGACGATCAGGTGGGTCAGATCCTGCAGGCTCTCGAGGATGCGGGTCTGGGGGAAGAAACGCGCATCATCTATTCCAGCGACCACGGCGACAATCTGGGCGCACGTGGTTTGTGGGGCAAGAGCACGATGTATGAGGAGTCCGTAGGCATTCCGCTGATCGTGGCTGGTCCGGAGGTCGAGGAAGGCGCCGTCAATGACAAGCTGCGCTGCCTGACCGATGTGTCCCGCTTCATCCTTCAATCAACCGGGGGCAATGCGGACGGATTCGGGCGCGTTGACTTGCTGTCGCCTGAAGAGGCACCGGTGATCTCCGAATATCACGGAACGGGATCGCGAAGCGCGGCCTTCATGCTGCGCAGCGGGCGGTGGAAATATGTCCACTACGCCAAATACGATGCGCAACTTTTCGATCTGCAGGACGACCCCGAGGAGCTTCAGGATCTGGCCGACTGGCCAGAATTTGCGCAGGTCCGGGAAACGCTCCGCAAGCAGCTTTTGACGATGCTCGACCCGAAGGCGGTCCACGAGCAGGCCATGGCCGATCAGCGTCAGCGCATCGAGGAGCTTGGCGGCGCGAACGCCATCCTGGCGCGCGGCGATTATGGTTTCTCACCGCCGCCCGGCGTGCAGGCAAGCTTCAGCTGAAGAGGACAGGTGCGGTCAGGCCTTGTCGGGCCGCATATCATAGACGATGCGGAAGCCCGTATGGGTGCTGGCACTGTCGGGCGTGTTGCCGGTTCTTGCGGCTATGCGGTAGCGGAAGCAATAGCTGCGGTGGCACAGAAAGGAACCGCCTTTCAGAAGCTTGTTGCCAGCAAGTCTTGCATTCGCCTGCCGCGCCGTTTTCTTGACCGATCGCAGCTTGAACGGATCAGCGGTCCACTGCCAGACATTGCCGACCATGTTGTACAGCCCGTAACCGTTGGGCTGAAAGCTGATTGCAGGCGCAGTCGCCTCGTAGCCATCCGCTGCCGTGTTGTGCATCGGGAAGTGGCCCTGCCAGATATTGCAGAAATGGTTGCCCTCATCATGCGGATCTGCATCACCCCAGGGGTAGCGCACGTCACCCAGACCGCCACGCGCGGCATGTTCCCATTCGACTTCGCTCGGCAGACGCCCGCCCGCCCATTTCGCATAGGCTGAAGCGTCATTCCACGAAACTTGTACAACCGGATGATCGGGCAGCGACGGGGCCTTGTTCGGACCGTTGGGATAGCGCCAGCTTGCGCCGTCAACGCGGCGCCACCATTCCTGACCGTTTATCCCCACAGTGGTTTCCACCGGCACGTCCAGATGCAGATGGAAGACGAAGGACCAGCCGAACCGTTCCGCTTCGGTGATATAGCCGGTCGCCTCGACAAAGCGGGAAAAGGCCTCATTGGTCACGGTGCCACGCTCCCAATAGAGCGTCTTCACACGGCCTCTGCGCAGCGGCCCTTCGCCGTCCATGGGCAGAAAGGGCGTGTTCGTGCCTGTCAGGGCCGTGCCTCCTGGCACCTCCACCACGTCGCGTGGTATGTCTTGCGTTGTGGCTTCTATCGGCTGGGTGCGGGACTGCTGCCTTGCATCGGATGGGCGCTTGGCCGCGCAGCACGGGGCTTGGTCGGATGAAAGGTCGGGAACCACGGCGCAGGGCTTTCAGGCAATGCGGCTCTGGCTCGTCCGCTTGCGCATTTCCTCGATGCGCAGCTGATCGACCAGATGCTGCCCGGCATCTTCGATGTGATGGTAAAGAACCTTCGCCGCCTGCTCCACATCCTGCGCACGAATGCATTCGATGAGCTTGCGATGCTCGCTCAGGATCGCTTCGCGACGGCCAATGGCAATCGGAATACGCGTGCTGATCGCCGACAGGATCTCGCGGTGTTGTTTCCACAGATTGTAGGCCACGCGATTATAATGCCGCTCATACATCAGCTGATGAAAGCGTTCGTTCAGGCGGCTGTGGCGCGGCTTGTCGGAGAAGTTCAGCTCTTCGATCTCACTCTGGATCGCCTCCAGTGCCTCGATATCCTCCGGGCTGACCGTTTCCACGAACCAGCGCAACAGATAGGGCTCAAGCTGTAGCCCCACCTCGTTCACATCGCGCACGAAGTCCATGTCGATGGGTCGCACCCTTGCGCCCTGGTTCGGCATGAAGATGACAAGGCCTTCGCCACGCAATTGCTGCAACGCTTCCCGCACGGGATTTGTCGAAGTCTGGAACCGCTCTGCCAATTCGCTGATCTTCAGGCGCGCATTGGCCTCAAGCTTGCCAGCCAGAATGTCATGTCGAATGCGTTCATAGACCGTCGGTTGATCAGTCTGATCGCCGGTCTGGAGAGAAAGGGGTGAAGCTGCATCTGTCATTGAGTTTTTATCGCTGTCTCAAGCCAGAATTGTCAAGAACCACCACTTTAAAATGCGTGAAGAAGCATATATTGTGCATTAAATAATCAAAATAATGTACAAAAACCGAGGAAGCAGCCGGGTGGAAGCCAAGCCTATCAGCAGTATCCGTTTTGAGCTTGGGGAGGGCCCGATCTGGGATCATCGCGAACGCGTTCTTCGTTGGGTGGATATCATCGGCCAGAAGATTTGCCGCTACGCTCCTTCCACCGGTGTGACCTCCTGCTCGGATGTCGGCATGCTGGTGAGCGCGGTTCTGCTTGGGAGCGGGAGTCGCCTCGTGCTTGCCACTGAAAGTGGTCTTGCAACCTGGGATGAAGGGAGCGGTGCTTTCGGGCCCTTCATCAACCCGGAGTCCGATCTTCCAAACAACCGCTTCAACGACGCCAAGACCTCGCCGAAGGGCCACATTCATGCTGGAACAATGAACAAGGGCGCGGCCGAACCTGTTGGGTCGCTCTATTGTTTCGGAGGCGATAGAGAGCCAGCGCGGATCGCATCAGGTTTTTACGTGTCGAACGGGCTAGGTTGGAGCCCCGATGGCAGCCGCTTCTACTTGACCGACAGCGCGCGCCGGGAAATTTATGTATTTGCATGCGACGCGGACGAGCAGCTCGGCGAGCGACGGCTGTTCCGCCGGTTTGCCGACGAGGAAGGAAAGCCAGATGGGCTGGCCGTGGACCGGGACGGTTGCCTGTGGGTGGCGTTCTGGGACGGCTGGCGAGTGGGATGCTACGCTCCCGATGGCTCCCATCTGCGTGATATTCGCCTGCCTGTTCCCCGCCCGACAAGCTGCGCATTCGGCGGAGACGATCTCTCTACACTCTACATCACGACTGCCGCCGTTGGGCTGGAGCGGGAGACACTGGAACAAGCGCCGTATTCGGGCCTTGTTCTTGCCGTTGAGGGCGTGGCGCAGGGGATGGCGGCGATTGAGGCTCACTGGCCTCTTGGCTTCGAAAGCGGCGGTTGATGGACGCTCCCTCGAAACCAGATCTGCTGCTCCAGATCGGTCCCGTGGTCGACGCGCATCACCATTTCTGGGATCTAGAGAAAAATCACTATCCTTGGCTGCAAGAAGCACCCGTTAAGGCGCATTTTGGCGACTATGGCGCTATCAGGCGCAGCTATCTGCCAGCGGACTTGCGAAAGGATGCGGGAGCGATAGACCTTCTGGCAACGGTGCATGTAGAGGCCCATTGGCGTGGGGGCAGGGAGCCAGAAGGCGAAACGGCCTGGCTTGGGGGGCTTGCGCGCGACTGCGGGTTTCCCGGTGCGATCGTAGGCTTTTGCGATCTGCTCTCCGCTAATTGTGATGAGGTGCTTGCGAGGCATCAGCAGCATTCGCGGCTGCGTGGAATTCGCATGCTGACACAAAGGCCAGGCAATCCTTCCGGCTCTGCACTGATGCGTGACACGCGCTTTCGCGAAGGGTTGAAGAAGGTTGCCGCAGCGGGGCTAAGCTTTGATCTGCAGACCACGGCACAAACTATGCCTGCCGCCGTTGAACTGGTGCAAGACCTGCCCGAGCTCTCTTTTGCGCTGACGCATGCCGGGCTTCCGCTTGACCGCAGCGAGGCGGGACTGGCGGCATGGCGACGCGGCATCGCCGCGCTTTCCGCCTGCAGCAATGTGACCGCGAAACTGAGTGGGCTACCCATGTGCGACTGGCGCTGGAGCGTGGGGAGCCTCCGGCCATTCGTCCTGCACCTTCTCGAAAGTTTCGGACCTGAGCGCGTGATGTTCGGCAGCAATTTTCCCGTCGATGGCCTATTCTCTTCCTACACCGATCTTCTGACCGCCTATGCGCAGATCGTTTTGGAAGGCTGCGGAGAGAAAGCACTGAGCCCGGTATTCCGGGACACGGCCTTGCGCTTCTACCGTATCAAACCGACAGAAACGCTTTCAGGAGTTACGCATGTCTGACTCAGTTCTTCCCACGGCAACAATCGGGCGTCATGGTCTTGAGATCACGAAGCTGGCCTTCGGCTGCGTACCGCTGGGCAATTATCCCGAGCCATTGGGAGAGGAAGAGGCACAGGCAACGGTGAAGCGGGCACACGAGCTGGGGATCCGCTATTTCGACGTGGCACCCCTTTATGGTCATGGTCTTGCGGAACACCGCCTCGGCGCGGTTCTGCGTGGGTATGAACGTGAGGGTTTCACCGTCTCCACCAAGGTCGGCCGTCTCCTGAAAGCCGCACCTGACCGCGCATTGAAGGGCGATCCAAGTGCCGGGATATTTGCCGACCCGCTGCCGTTCTCGCTCGTAAATGACTACAGCCATGACGGGATCATGCGCAGCGTCGAAGACAGTCTTCAGCGCTTGGGCCTGGCTTCACTGGACATATTGCACATTCACAATATCGATCCGGCCAATCATGCAGCCGACGCGCTGGAAGAGCTTTTCCGCAAATGCATGTCCGAGGGATATCGCGCGCTTGAACGCCTGCGTGATGAGGGCGTGGTGAAGGCTCTGGGCGTGGGAAACAACTCGCTGGAGATGTGCGCCCGGTTCGCGCGCGAAGGCGATTTCGACTGCTTCATGATGGCCGGTCACCTCCATCTCCTCGATCAGGCTGCAGCCGAATGTTTTCTGCCCGAATGTGAAAGGCGCGGCATCAAGATCCTGCTGGGCAGTCCCTTTGCATCAGGCCTGCTAGTCTCCAAAAACCCTCAGGATGCCCGCTACATGTATGGAAAGCCTTCCCGAGAGGTGCTGCAACGTCTGGAACGCGTTCGCAACATCTGCGCGGCTCATGGCGTGAGCATGACGGCTGCCGCCATACAGTTTCCGCTGCTTCACCCGGCGGTCGCAACCATAGTTCCAGGGATGCGCTCGGTTGCGGAAGTTGAAGACTGCGTTGCCTCCTTCAATGCACCAGTGCCGCTTGCTCTGTACCAGGAGCTCCAGGACGAAGGTATCATCACGCCGGCATTGAGCCTTGGGGAGGCTGCCTGAGGGGACGCGGGCGGACGAGAAGGTCCGCCCGCCCTCTCGCTATCGGATGCGCAGCCCCGTTTCACGGTTGAACAGCAATACATCCGCCGGGTCGAACGCTGCGGGGATGACGCCTTGGGCGGGAGCTGCATCCCGCCACTCGACGATCAGCGGGTTCTCGTTCTCCGCGGCGCGGCCATAGGCATAGGAGACGCTGCCGAGATTCTCGACCACATCAACTGGAACTGACAGCTTGACCGGACCTTGGGGTTGGAAGTGTTCAGGTCTCAGTCCAACCGTCACCGTACTGCCAACGGGAAGTTCGCTCGTGGTCGTGGGTCTGAATGTCACTTCCGGGAAAGCGTTGAACGCAACCAGTCCGCCCTCGCATACGCGTGCATCCAGGAAGTTCATGCGGGGTGAACCGATGAAGCCCGCGACGAACAGATTGTCCGGATCGGCATAAAGCTGCATCGGTGTGCCATGTTGCTCGACTTTGCCGTCACGCAGCACGACGATCTTGTCTGCCATGGTCATGGCCTCGACCTGGTCATGGGTCACATAGATCATGGTCGCGCCCAGATCCTTGTGGAGCCTTGCTATCTCAAGCCGCATCTGCACGCGCAATTCCGCGTCCAGATTGGAAAGCGGCTCGTCGAAGAGAAAGACCTCCGGATTGCGCACGATGGCGCGGCCTATGGCCACGCGCTGCCGCTGCCCACCTGACAGCGCCTTCGGCTTGCGGTCCAGATATTCGTTGAGCTTCAGGATGTTCGCGGCAGCCCGCACCTTCGCGTCAATCTCCTCACGCGGCGTGCCGCCCATCTTCAAGCCAAAGCCCATGTTCTGCGCAACGGTCATATGCGGGTAGAGCGCATAGGTCTGGAACACCATTGCCACTCCGCGTTTTGCGGGATCGGCATGGGTAACGTCACGACCGCCAATCGAGATGCGCCCGCGGGTCGTGTCCTCGAGCCCCGCAATCATGCGCAGCAATGTGGATTTGCCGCACCCCGATGGCCCCACGAATACGCAAAACTCTCCCGGCTCTACCGTGAGGTTGACCCCATGAATGACTTCGATGGAGCCATAGGTCTTCACGGCATTTTCAAGCTTTACCTCGGACATGTAGCTATTCCTGTCTTGCTGATCTGCGGGCACCGAGAAAACCGGACATCCCCCTGTCGGCGATGATCTCGGAGCCTGTCAGGGAGGCGGATTGGTCGCTTAGAAGAAATGCCGCGACATTGCCCACATCCTCCACGCTGTTGAGGTCGCCCGTCGCGTGCCAGCTGTTGAACATTTGTGCGGTTTCAGGGTCGTGCGCGGCTTCGATCACCTTCTCGGTCATGGTCAGGCCCGGGCAGAGCGCGTTGACGCGGATGCCGTGGGGGCCGAGGCTCCAGGCCATTGCGCGGGTAAGGGCGGTGATCGCGCCCTTGGTCCCCGCATAGGCTTCCATGCCCGGATTGCTGCATCGGGCGTGATTGGAAGCGATGTTGACGATCGCTCCCCGTGTGCCGCTTTCAACCATCACGCGCGCGGCAGACTGGCAGGCGGCAAGGACGGAGCGCTGGTTGATCTCCCACAGCGTTTCCATCTGCTCGCGGGTCATTTCCAGAAAGGGGACATTGATGGTGATGCCCGCATTGTTGACGAGACCCTGCAGTGGCCCATGTTTCTCGTCCACCACGCGAATGGCATGATCAAGCGCGTCGAGGTCACGCACATCGACCTGCATGAAGCGGCCGCCTTCGCTCTCCACGGCATCTGCACCGTCGCGATTGACGTCAAAGCCTGTGACATCGGCTCCCGCGCGTACCAGTTGGCGCAGGATGCCGCGGCCAATGCCGGCCGCAGCTCCCGTGACGATCATGACCTGTCCTTCCAGAAGCCGACTCATTTCACTGCTCCCGCGGTTGCGCCGGAGACGATACGGCGCTGGAAGATGGCGAACAGGATCAGCAGCGGGAGCGAACCAAGAACGGCTGCAGGGAAGAGCATCGTGGGATCGATGCCGGTATTTCCCACGAAACGGTAGACCGCGATCATGACGGTGAACTTCTCCTTGTCGGTCAGAAGCAGCAGCGGATAGGTGAAATCGTTCCACACCATCAGCATAACGAAGAGAGAGAGTGTTGCCGTTACCGGACTGAGCAGGGGCCGGATGACATGCCAGAAGACCTGCCAGCTGTTGCAGTTGTCGAGCCTTGCGGCCTCTTCAAGCTCGGTCGGAATGGCGGCAATGAAGCCGGTATAGAAGAAGACGGCCAGCGGCAGTTTCAGTGCGGCGAAAGCAAGGATGATGCCGATATAGGTGTCCAGCAGGCCAAGATCGCGAAAGATCACATAGATCGGCGTGATGGTCACGAAATTCGGCGTCGCAAGGCCCAGCGCCATGATCATGACAATGGCCCGGCTCCAGCCATTGTTCAGCCGTGCCAGGGGATAGGCTGCCATCGCTCCGGCAAAGACCACGATCACGATGACAGAGATGGTGATGCCGATGGAGTTCAGGACTGAGCGAGCGTAGCCCATGGAGGCCAGGGCATTCATGTAGTTGCCCCAGTAGAGTGATGAGGGAAGGCCCAGCGGATCCTGCGCGATCTCGGTCCCGGTCTTGAAGGACATCATGACCATATAGACCAGCGGCAGGAGCATGATGGCCACCAGCGCCAGGACCACCGCGTGAATAAGGAAGGAGCGCAGTTTGCGCAGGTTGAGCGAAGAGCCGCCGGGCAACGCGCGTGAAATGTCGTGCGTCATGGGGAGCGCCTTGGTGCTGTTGTTCATGTCACCTTCTCCCTCTCGCGCAGAACCTTGTTTTGAACGAAGGCCACGGCAAGCACGATGACGAGCATGACCATCGACAGGGCCGAGGCGAAGCCGAACTTGTACTGCCCGAAGAGGTTGTCGATGATCTCGATACTCAAGGTGCGTGTCGCGCCATCAGGTCCGCCCTTTGTCAGGATCCAGGGCAATTCGAAGGTCTTCAATGTCCCGATGGTCGTCAGGATGATGCTCACGGTCATGCTTGGAGCAAGAAGTGGCAGCTCGATATGGCGGAAGCGTTGCCAGGATGATGCGCCTTCCAGCCGCGCGGATTCCTCGATCTCTTCGGGAATGCCGGAATAGCCAGCGAGGAAGATTGCGCAGGTGAAGCCCGTGAACATCCAGATCTGCGTGAATGCCACCGCATAAAGTGCGATATCAGGATCGCCCAGCCAGTTTTGCTGCAAAAAGCCCAGTCCGACCGATTCCAGAAGTGCGTTCAGGCCGCCATTGAGCGGAGAGTAGATGAACTGCCAGACATAGGCGACGACGACGAATGACATCATCGCCGGCGTGTAGAGCGCTGCCCGGCAGAAATTGCGGATCAGTGGCAGGCGGTGAAGCAGTGCTGCAAAGAACAGACCGGTGACGGTGAGGGCGGCAACAACAATCACGGTGAACAGGAGCGTTATCCAGATCGCGTCGCTGTAGCGTGCGCGCGAGAAGATGCGTTCATAGTTCTTCCAGCCCACATTTTCTGCAGCGCCAATGCCTGCAAAGTTCGTGAAGCTCATCTGTCCCGTCAGCCAGATCGGATAGATGAAGAAAATCGCTATGACGATCAGCGCCGGCAAGGCGAAGAGATATAGAGATCGGCGGCGATACATGCCTTGCCTCCCTTGCTTGAGCGAACGCAGCTCCGGCACTGCCATTCAAGGCAGCGCCGGTTGGCCACGGGAGGAGCTCTCAGAGATTGTCTTCCACATTGTCATCCCAACGCTGCAGCGTGTCGGCATTGGGTGCGTCGAGGTTCAGAAGAAAGCCGGTCAGGCCGTCTTCCCACTCGCTCTGCAGCGACTTGGGGAACTCGAGGGTGGAGAAAGGCCAGAGGATTACCTCCCCCGCAGCTCGAGCCTCGCCATAAAGGCTAGCATTCTCCGGCATGCCGTTCGCGCCGCCTTCAAAGGGGCTGTAGGCACCTTCTTCCTGCAGGAGCACGTCTAGGTTTTCCGGCTTGGCAAAGAAGTCGACGAACTTGCGTGCGGCCTCAGCATTCGAAGCCTCCGTCGGGATGGCCCAACCCGGCCCCACGAGATCAAGTGCCAGCCCCTTGTCACTGTATCGGCTGGGCATGGGGGCGAAGGCGAAGTTCAGGCCATCGATGGAAGAAAATCGCTTCAGGTTCCATGCACCATGGGGAAGCATCGCGACGCGACCGGCAATGAATTCCTCGATAGCGGTCGACCATGGATCAAGACCTGCCTGCAGTTTGGGATCGAAACATTGCGCATCAACTAGCTCGCGCACCGAATTGAGCGAAGCCTCGAAGTTCTCGTCGCCGACGAATTTCCTTTCGCCGGAGCCATATTCGGCAGGCGAGACACCTTCGGGATCGATCGCGTTTGCGCCCACCCACAACATGGCCGGAAAGCCACCCGCAAAGATCATCGGGCTGATGCCTGCCTCGTTGAGCCTTCTGCAGGCTTCCCTGACTGCTTCCACCGTCAGCGGCACGTCGGTGATGCCGGCCTTCTCCAGAAGATCGAGATTGACGAAATTACCCATGCCGATGACTTCCAGCGGCATCATGTGCACCTTGTCATCGGGCGTGATGATGGCTCGCATCTGGGGGGCGATGCGTCCGTACCATTCGCTGTCCTGCCCGAGATCGGTCAGAAATCCGGCGTCGCCCCAAAGCTTGTCCAGCGCGGTATCGACCATCGTTACATCCGGCGGATTGCCGCCTTGCAGGCGCGGAGGAACAACCTTGTCCACATCCTTGCGCGCAACATAGTTCAGCTCGACCTTGATGCCGGGGTTCTCGCTCTCGAACTTTTCGATGAGCTGCGGGAGGCCGGCAGGTTCGGCTTCGTTGCCCTTCCATGCAACAACATCAAGTGTCACGTCCTGTGCGGCAGCCATCTGCGCAACGAAAGCAGTCATGGATGCGGCCAACAGCAGCCGACTTACGGGCAGTCTCATGGGTTCCTCCACATGTGTATCCAGCAACACGAGAGGAATAATACATTATTTGGTGTAATCGTACATTCTTTTTTACAAGTGTGGGGATTTCACTCCGTTAGCTCGATCAAGAGGCTCCATTGCCTCCTGCTTTCTGCCTCGAGCCAGGTGGCGTTTCCCGTTCGGAGAGCATGGTCCAGTCTGCCGAAGGGCAGGTTGGTGGGTTCGATCGCGACTTCATGGCGGGGAGCATCGGCAGGCCAGGACCCGTAGCACTCCCAAAGCCCGACATGGCGCACCGGTCCGTCGGGTGGAAAGTGGAAGCTGATGCTGCCGCTGCCGCATTCTCCGCGGATCCGAGCTACTGCTGCGCCGGGTATCGATGCGTATGACTTCGACAGGCGCTTCGAGCCCCAGGGATGCACGCGATCGGGATTGGTCGGATTGCCTTCCTCGTCGCGAAACTCGCTTCCAAGTCCCTCCCACTGAAAGACTTCCCCCGCCTTGCAATTGAGCAGGCAGTGCTGGCTCCATAGCCAGGGGAGCGGCCGGGGATGCTTGTTTGCAAGCTCGTAATCCAGATGGAGTCTGGGACCATCCAGCCGTATTTTGCGCCTGAAAGTGTAGAGTTCCGCCGCGTACTCCATGGACAAATGAGCGTTTGAGCAATCGATGCTCCAACTGCGGCCCCACAGGTCGCCGTGGTCACGAAGCGTGTCGCCCCATTCACTCACCGCGCAGCTTCCCACGGTCGGAAAGCACTCGTCCCACCCATAGGTGTGCATCCCGGAAAAGTCAGCCTCCTGATTTTCAGGAGGGCGCGGGACGCCGCGTATAAGCCATTCCCGCTTGCGCCTCAAATCGATCAGTGACGTGACACGACCAATGTTCGCATCGACGACGAGCGAAACCGCGTCATTTGAAATCTGGTGCAGTGACATTGACTCTCCCCGTTTGGTAGTACAAAAATAATATATGAAAATATTAAAAGAGCATATTAATTGTGGCTCTCGCGATATCTATCGCGCTGGCCGCTGTTCGTTTTCGCAGTGGGGCTGCGCAGCTTTCTCGCAATGAAGTCTATTAATGTATGGACAACATAAAATAATGTATGATTTTATGGAAAGCATGGATTGAGCTTTTTGGAGGGAATAATGGGGCGGAAGCCGAATGTGATCCTGATTTCGACCGATCAGCAGCGCGGCGACTGCATTGGTCCGGAAGGACGCGGCGTCAGGACGCCCAATATCGATCGTCTCGCAGAGCGGGGAGGTCGTTTTACCAATTGCATCACGCCCCATCCGATGTGCCAGGCCGCACGCGCCTCCATCCTGACCGGCAAGCTGCCCTACTCCCATGGCGTTCGCGACAATGGCCGTGATCTTGATCCGGCTTTCGCGGAAGAGGGGCTGGCCGGCATTTTCGCTCGCGCCGGTTATGAAACCCGCTTCATCGGCAAGGCCCATTTTTCCTCGCAGCAGACATTTGAGCCGACGGGCAAGCCGGAATGCTATGACAGCGCCAAGGATTACCCGAAGGAGTGGAACGGCGAATATTTCGGCTTCGAGAAGGTCGAGATGATGCTGCGTCCGCACCATCACACCCGCTGGTACGAGCCGCCACAGGCCCTGCACTACGAGTATTGGCTGGATGAGGACGGCAAGGGAAAGCAGCGTTGGGACCGGGCCAAGGATGCGCTTGAGCCGCAGACCGCCCATTTCCAGGCCTGGCGTTCGGCGCTTGAGGAAGAGTGGCATTCAACCCCTTGGGTCGGAGAGCGCACGCTGTCCATGCTGGAAGAAGAGCGCGACCGGCCGCTCTTTGCCTGGGTCTCCTTTCCCGATCCACACCCGCCGTTTCTCGCGCCGAAGCCATGGTGCGACATGTACGATCCGGCTGAAGTGCAGATCGCGCGTCATCCCGAGCTTGATCTTGAAAAGCGGCCTTGGTGGCACAAGGCCTTTCTTGATGAGCGGGCGCGGAACACGCTTGGCGCCGAGCACAACAGCGGCGGCGTGGACTGGGGCAAGAAGGGTGAGCTGAGCACTGAGGCCCTGCGCGACATTACCGCCATCTATTTCGGCATGATCTCGGCCGTCGACCATCAGGTCGGGCGCATCGTCGAGAAGCTCGAAGCTGCAGGCGAGCTGGACAACACGATCATCATCTTCATCAGCGATCACGGCGAATGGCTGGGCGACCACGGGCTGCTGCTCAAGGGGCCGATGCTTTACGACGGACTTTTGCGCGTGCCGGGCATCATCGCCGGTCCCGGCGTGCCTCAAGGCAGGGTGATCGACGATCCCGTAAGCACCATCGATGTGCGGGCAACGCTAGCGGAGCTTTGTTCTCTTGAAGCTGCACCCGATCATGGCAAGTCCTGGATCCCGCTTCTGGAAGGGCGCGAAACGCGCGAATTCGCGCTGTGCGAATACGAGGTGGATGCGCGCCGCAGCGGTGTCGATCTCGACCTGATGACCGTCAGGACCAAGACGCACCGCATGTCGGTCGATCTCAGGACGGACACCGGCGAACTCTACGACATCAAGAACGACCCCGACGAGATGAACAATCTCTTCGACGATCCCAATGCGCAGTCCGTGCGAAAGGAACTCATGTCCATGATCAAGAGCAGGCCCGCAGACCAGATACCCGTCGCACCGCGCGTCGGCTGGCACTGAGGGGACGAGAGATGACCAAGATCGCATCGATCGAGCCGCTTCTGGCACGTGTGGGCAAACGCAACCAGCTTCTGGTTCGCGTCGAGACCGAGGACGGCATCGTGGGCTGGGGCGAGTCCGGCCTTTCCAGCAGGGAGGACGCTGTCACTGCCACGATAAATCATTTTGCATCCTTCCTGATCGGTCAGGATTCCCGGCGGATCGGGCGCATCTGGCAGGAGGTCTATCGCAGCCAGTATTTCGAGGGTGGCCGCGTCTTCACTGCAGCACTTTCGGCCATCGATATCGCGCTTTACGACATTCTGGGCAAAAGGCTCCAGGTGCCGGTCTACCAGCTTCTGGGCGGACGACAGCGCGACAAGGTGCCTTCCTTCGGTTGCGCGACCGCGGATGACTTCGACGACATGCGTCGCGACATCAAACGGCTGACCGAGCTTGGCTGGGACTGCGTGCGCATTTCGCCGGGATATTTCAACGGCGATGGCATTTTCGAGCCGCGCAAATCAATCGCCCGCTCCGCCGAGATGCTTCTGGAACTGCGGTCCGAGTTCGGACGCGAACTGGTTTTGGGCATCGACTACCATCATCGCTTGAGTGTCGCCGAAGCAGCGAGTTTCTGCGCGATGCTCCAGCCGGAAACGCTCGATTTTCTCGAAGAGCCCATCCGCTGCGAGACACCGGAAGCCTATGCGACGCTGCGCGGCATGACGCAGATACCCTTCGCTGTCGGCGAGGAGTTCGCGTCCAAATGGCAGGCGGCGCCGTATATCGAGCAGGGTCTGACCCAATATATGCGTCTCGATATCTGCAATATCGGCGGTTTCACCGAAGCCATGAAGGTCGCAGGCTGGTGCGAACGTCATTACATCGACCTCATGCCGCACAATCCTCTCGGACCGATCTGCACGGCGGCAACGGCACATCTTGGCGTGGCAGTTCCGAACTGGAGCTGGGTGGAGACACGCCAGGCGCCGACAGAGGATCTGGGCTTCCACGACCCGGAACTGTTCCCCACACAGATCGAGCTTGATGGCCCGTTCTATGTGGTGCCCGACACACCGGGTCTGGGCGTGGAAGTCAATGAAGAACTTATCCGATCCAGAACCGCGAGCCATGTCGAACCGCCACACCTCGTGCGGCCGGATGGCTCGGTGACCAACTGGTAGCAACCAAAAAGGGAGGAGACCTGATGTTGCACTACATTTCGAACCGGAGGAGGAGGGGACTTGCCGCCTTCGCTGCAAGTCTTGCGATAACCATTGCCTTGCCGGCCTGGGCCTATGAGCAGGCACCGATGCTGGATGCCAAGGTGGAGGCAGGCGAGCTTCCCCCCGTGGATGAGCGCTTGCCCGAAGAACCACTGGTGATGGAAGTGGTCGAACAGCCCGGCGAATATGGCGGCACCATGCGCCGCGCCATTCTTGGCGGCGGCGACCAGCATAATTTCGTGCGCACCATCGGCAGCGACAATCTCGTGCGTTGGGATGTCAACTGGACGGAAGTGAAGCCGAATATCGCCAAGAGCTGGGAGATTTCCGAAGACGCGACGACGTTTACCTTCAAGCTGCGGGAAGGCATGCGCTGGTCCGATGGCGAACCGTTCAGCGCCGATGACATCATGTTCTGGTACGAGGACGTGTTTCTCAACGAGAAGCTGACGCCGACAAAAGATCCGAATTTCGTGGGCCCCGAAGGCCCGGTGAAGGTCACGAAGATCGACGACTATACCGTCGAGTTCAAATTCGGGTCGCCCAATGGTCTGTTCCTGCAGAACCTCGCCTATGGTTTCGGCTACTATCCGACGGTGTTTCCCAAGCACTATCTCGAGCAGTTTCACGAGAAGTACAATCCCGACATCCAGAAGCTGGTGGATGCCGAGCCGGCGGCAGCCGATTGGGTGCAGCTTTTCAATCTGAAGGCGGGTCCGCTCGATACGCCGCTCTTCTGGCAGAATCCGGAACGGCCAACGTTGCACGCCTGGACACTGACGAATTCCTATGGGTCGGTCGACCGCGTCGAAGCCGTGCGTAACCCGTATTACTGGAAGGTCGACGAGAAGGGTCAGCAGCTGCCCTACATGGATCGCATCACATATGATCAGGTGGAAGATGTGGAGACGATCCTGCTGAAAGCCTTCAATGGCGAGATCGACTACATGAACCGCCATGTCGGGCGGCCCTCCTATCGTGCAGTGCTGACCGACAATCAGGAGCGCGGCAAGTATCGCTTTTTCGAGACCAACGACCTGCCGTCCAACACGATGATCCTGATGCTCAACCTCAACAACAAGGATGAGGTGAAGCGCAAGGTGGTCAATGACAAGAACTTCCGCATCGGCCTAAGCCATGCCGTGAACCGTCAGGAGATTATTGACCTTCTGTATTTCGGCTCAGGCAAGCCTGCCCAGACGGCACCGCAGCCCAATTCCGACCTTTACAAGGAGTGGTATGCGAAGCAGTTCACCGAATACGATCCGGAAAAGGCGAACGAGTATCTGGACAAGGTACTCCCGGAGAAGGACGCCGAGGGTTACCGGTTGGGGCCGGATGGAAAACGGTTTTCGCTGATCTTCCTGGTCGCTGACGTTTTCGGGCTGCAATATCCCGACGCGATGGAGCTCATCCAGGCTTATGCGGCTGATGTCGGGATCGATATTCAGGTTCGCGCAACAGACCGTGCCCGCCTGATTTCCATCCACACATCCAACGATCAGGACGCCTATCTGTGGAACTGCTCGGGCGGTCAGGCCGACGCCTATACGAGCCCGCTTTGCTACGTTCCAATGCCGAGCAACTCTGTCAGCTGGGCGCGCGAATGGGCCAAGTGGGGCATCGACAACACCAAGGGAGAGGAACCGCCTGAAGAGGTCAAAGCGATCTTCAAGGCCTATGATGAGGTGAAGGCTGCAGCCACGCCTGAAGAGCAGAAGAAGGAGATGCAGGAAGTCCTAGATCTCGCGATGGAGCAGCTCTTCACGATCGGTCTCGTACAGAATGACCCTGCCTTCGGCATTGCCCGCAACAATGTGCGCAACGTGCCCGATCCGCTACCGATCGCGGGTCAGCTCTGGTACCCGGCGCCTTATACAGCGCAGATGTATTTCGAGGGTGGCGATAACCTTCCGTGATCGTCGACGGTTCCGGTCGCAAGGCCGGAACCAGCCTGACAAATGCTCACCGGCGCCGGTTCGTGAAGCCGCACTGGTGGGCCTGTTCCTCAAGAAAAGGGCACGGAAGCGATGTACGGCTTTCTCACACGCCGGATCCTGTACATGATCCCGACACTGTTTCTGGTGTCGATCGTTACCTTCATCATCATCCAGCTGCCGCCGGGCGACTATCTGGATACGCTAGCTGCCGAAATGGGCGAGGCCGGCGTGGACAATGTCGGCGTGATGGAGGCCTTGCGCGAACAATATGGCTTGGGCCAACCGATATATGTCCAGTACTGGAAATGGATGTCGGGCATATTGTTCGAAGGCAATTTCGGGCTGTCTTTCGAAAAGAACAGGCCGGTGAACGATCTCATCTGGGACCGCCTTGGCTGGACCTTCGCCATATCCATCCTGACGCTTCTCTTCATCTGGATGACGGCGCTTCCCATCGGCATCTATTCGGCGGTGCGGAAATACTCGGTCGGCGACTATGTCGCGACCTTTTTCGGCTTCCTCGGACTGGCCGTCCCGAACTTCCTGCTCGCGCTGGTGATGATGTATGTCGCCTTCAAATATTTCGGGCAAAGCGTCGGTGGCCTCGTCAGCCCGCAATATGTCAATGCGCCCTGGTCGTGGGACAAGTTCGTGGACTTGCTCCAGCATATCTGGATGCCCGTCTTCGTGGTGGGAACGTCCGGTGCGGCTGCGCTCATCCGCATCATGCGGGCAAATCTTCTGGACGAGCTTTACCGGCCTTATGTGGTCACTGCGCGCGCAAAGGGCATGAGCGAGTTCCAGCTTCTGATGCGCTATCCGGTGCGCGTGGCGCTCAACCCTTTCGTCTCGACGATCGGCTGGATTTTGCCGACGCTTGTGTCGGGTGAAATCATCGTTGCCGTGGTGATGGATCTGCCTACCACAGGGCCGCTCCTGCTGCGCGCGCTGCTGGTACAGGACATGTATCTGGCCGGATCTCTCATCCTCATCGTTTCGGTGCTGACTGTTATCGGCACTCTCATATC
Organism: Nitratireductor sp. CH_MIT9313-5; assembly: GCF_037029545.1. Lineage (NCBI taxonomy): Bacteria > Pseudomonadati > Pseudomonadota > Alphaproteobacteria > Hyphomicrobiales > Phyllobacteriaceae > Nitratireductor > Nitratireductor sp. CH_MIT9313-5. The sequence continues at coordinate 26,349 of NZ_JAYMER010000011.1, forward strand.
CGACCTGCTACTTGCTTGGGTCGACCCCAGGATACGCTACCAATGACCTTCACTCAGAACGCTATCGTCAATGAGGTGGAAGACGGTGCTGCGGCCGAAGTGACGCCCGTCACCCTTGGCCCGTGGGCGCTGATCTGGCGCAAGTTCCGCCGCCACAAGCTCGCAATGGTTGGCGGAATCATCGTGATCCTCATCTACCTCGTTGCAATCTTTGCCGAGTTTCTGGCGCCCAAACCCATTGACGAAACCAGCGTGCGTCACACCTTCGCGCCGCCAACCCCGATCGGCTTTTTCGTCAAGGATGAAGACGGAAAAAACCGCTTCCAGCTTCACGTCAAGGGTTTGAAGATGGAGATCGACCGACAGGCCATGCGACGCACCTTCGTCGTGGACGAGGAGAAGATCGTTCCGATCGGCTTCTTCGTGCGTGGCTACAGCTACCACCTGCTGGGCCTGTTCGAGACGAACCTGCATTTGTTCGGGCCCAAGAACCCGCGTGACAAGATGTATCTGTGGGGTGCGGACAGGCTGGGCCGTGATGTGTTCAGCCGGGTGGTCGTGGGTACGCGCATATCTATGTCCATCGGCCTTGTCGGCGTTGCTCTGTCGCTCGTCATCGGCGTCCTGATGGGCGGCGTGTCCGGCTATTTCGGTGGCTGGGTGGACACGGCCGTGCAGCGTTTCATCGAGTTTCTCCGCTCGGTGCCGACCATTCCTCTGTGGATGGGGCTGGCAGCGGCAATCCCGCTCGACTGGCCGCCGCTTCGCACCTATTTCGTGGTGACCCTGATCGTCTCGATGATCGGCTGGACGACGCTTGCTCGTGAAGTGCGCGGCAAGTTTCTGTCCCTGCGCAACGAGGACTTCATAACGGCGGCACGGCTGGACGGGCTGACCCACATGCAGGTGATCCTCAAGCACATGGTGCCATCCTTCTCCAGCCACATCATCGCTTCACTGACCTTGGCTGTGCCGTTGATGATCCTCGCCGAGACCTCGCTTTCGTTCCTCGGGATCGGCCTTCAGCCACCCATCGTGTCGTGGGGTGCGCTGTTGAAGGAAGCGCAGAATATCCGCTCGATCATCGAGGCACCTTGGCTGCTGATTGCACCCGGCTCCGTCATCGTCGTGGCGGTTCTTGCCCTCAACTTTCTGGGAGATGGACTTCGTGATGCCGCAGACCCCTACGCAAACTGAAGCGGTCGGCGACACGCTCGTCGAAATCCGCAACCTGCAGACCCACTTCTTCACCCATGATGGCGTGGTGAAGGCGGTTGACGGCGTTGACCTCACCGTCCGTGACGGGCGCACATTGTGCATCCTCGGGGAGAGTGGCTGCGGAAAGTCGATCATGGCTCGCTCCATCCTGCGCATCGTGGATGCGCCGGGACGGATCGTGGGTGGTGAGATCATCTATCAGGCGAAGGACGGCAGAACCGTCGACCTCGCCGCTGCTCGCCCCGGCTCGCGTGCTTTGCGTGAGATCCGCGGCAGCGACATAGCCATGATCTTCCAGGAGCCGATGACGTCACTCGGTCCCATCCAGAAGATCGGAAAGCAGATCACCGAAACAATCCACCTGCATCGCAAGGTTACGAAGGCAGAGGCGAAGGAGATCGCGCTCGACATGCTTGATCGTGTCGGCATTCCCGATCCGCGGCGCTGCTTCGATTCCTATCCCTTCGAGCTTTCAGGCGGCATGCGCCAGCGGGCAATGATCGCGATGGCGCTTTGCTGCCAGCCTCGCCTGCTGATCGCCGATGAACCCACCACAGCGCTTGATGTCACCACGCAGGCGCAGATCCTCGACCTGATCGCCGACCTCAAGGAAGAGTTCGGCATGGCCGTCATGCTGATCACGCATGATCTGGGCGTCGTCGCCGAAGTCGCCGAGGATGTTGCGGTGATGTATATGGGCCGGGTCGTGGAGAAGGGCGACGTCTATTCCATCTTCGAGAAGCCGCGTCATCCCTATACGCAGGCGCTTTTGAAGTCGGTCCCGCGGCTGGGTGCCGCCCAACAGCACCGCCTCCCCACCATCAGGGGAATGGTACCGCATCCCCTGGCGCGTCCGAGCGGTTGCTCATTCAGAACGCGCTGCGACCATTTCATGCCCGGAATATGCGATAGGCGCGAACCCGAACTGCTGGCAGTGGACGACACACAGGCCGCCTGCTTCCTCTATGAAAAGGAGTTGGCACAATGAGCGACATCCTTCTGAGCGTGCGCAACCTCTCCCTGCACTACCCGCTGAGGGAAGGGGTGTTGAAGGCGGTCGACGACGTCTCCTTTGACGTGCGCCGTGGCGAGACCTTCGGCATTGTTGGTGAAAGCGGATCTGGCAAGACGACGCTTGGCCGCTGCATAATGCGCATCCTCAATCCAACTTCCGGCGAGGTCATCTATCGCGGTGATCCGCGCGGCGAGACGGATCTGGTGGGTTTGTCCGACAGCGAACTGCGCGAAATCTGGCGCCAGATCCGTATGGTTTTCCAGGACCCGCAATCCTCGCTCAATCCGCGGCTGCCGGTCCTTGAACTCATCGGCCAGGCGCTGCGAACGAGTGAGGGGCTTTCGGGCAAGGCTCTGGCTGACCGGGTGGCACAACTCCTGAAGGATGTGGGTCTGAGACCGGAAATCCTGCACCGTTACCCGGCGGCATTCTCTGGCGGCCAACGCCAGCGGATCGGAATTGCGCGAGCTTTGGCAACCAGCCCGCAGCTCGTGATCGCGGACGAAGCGGTCTCGGCCCTCGATGTCTCGATCCAGGCGCAGATCCTGAACCTGCTGCAGGACCTTCAGGAGCAGTATCAGCTCACCTATATCTTCATCGCACACGATCTGGCCGTGGTCGAACATATCTGCGACCGGGTGGCGGTGATGAAGCGTGGACGGATCGTGGAGCTGGCTGATAAGCGGACCCTCTTCGACAATCCGCAACACGAATATACCCGCTCGCTGCTGGATGCGGTTCCGATCCCCGATCCGAGGCTACGCACGCGAGGGACACGGCAACCTGTAGCGTGAACACTAGGCTCCCACCGGCTGGATTTTCTATCGGTTGTCCTGCCAGCCGGGATGGACCGCCCGTTCAGCTGAGTATCTCAGAAGGCGTAGCAGAACACGAGCTGGCGGATAACTGCCTGCGTCACCCGGCGTAGGCAAGCGGAATTGGAGCCAAAGGCCCGCACGACAGTCGGGACTGCGGTTCCTCGGCTCTGCCTGCAGATTGGAAGGGTTCGAGTGTCTGGTTACAGGCTTGGCCCGAAAGGTAGGCACCTGAAAGATCAATCCACCGGTTTCAAGCCTCAGCCTCAAGCAGGGCTCGGATCAATTCAGCCTGCCGCGTCCCTCCCACTTTTTCGAAAATGCTCGTGAGTTGTGTGCGGGCGGTGTTGATCGACACACCGCAGCGATTGGCGGCTGCGGCGCGGCCATCACCCGCGAGCATCTCCAGGGCAAGTCTCCGCCTCGGGAAGCACTCTCACGATCGGGTACTCAAGCGGTAGCGAGGGCACCCTCATTATCGCGGATGGTCTTGTTGACGTGGGCCAAACAACGACGCTCGGTGACCGCAACGGCTCCACTGGCGTTCTCGACATCACTTCTGCAAGCGGGCAATTGCAAACCAGAAACCTGTTCGTTGGCGATGGGGGAACGGGCACCGTCGATGTCATCGACGGTACGGTAACAGTCGTTGTCGACATGACCGTGGGCGCACAGGCGGGCAGCAGCGGCGAGGTCGTCAATGACGGAGGCGTGATCGATGTCGGGTTCGATCTTTCCGTCGGTGATTCCGGCACCGGAACGATGGTCATCGAAAACGGAGGCACGTTGTCGACGGGTGGTTTCACCAATATTGGCGAAATCACCGGCATGGGAGCACTGACCGTTACGGGCAACGGCACCACCTGGAACATCGGTAACCTGACCTATGTCGGCACCGGCGGGACGGGCAACATTGTGATCTCCGATAATGCCCAGGTGAATGACAGCGGCTTCGCCCTTTATCTGGGTACACACGACAGCGCCGGGCTCGGCACCTTGCAGATCAACAATGCCGACTGGAGCAATGTTGGCCAGGTCTTGCTTGGTGGTGATCCAGGCGCACATGGGGAGTTGACGATCGAGGCGGGCGGTACGCTTTCCTCTGTCGATCATGTCTTCATCGGGGATCTCGGCGATGGAGATGCGCGCGTTGCCGGCAATGGTTCACGACTGTCAGCAGCCGGAGGCCTCTATCTCGGCAACTCGGTTGGCGGTACGGGCGCACTGAGGATAGAGGATGGTGGCGAAGTCGTTATCGGCGACAATATCACCATCGCTGCTGATGACAGCACCGTTGGGACTTTGGATATAACGGGAGAGTTGTCCCGCCTGGAAACTGGCAATGAGTTGCTGGTTGGCGATCGCGGCACGGGCACCCTCAACATCACCGATGCCACCGTATTTGCCGATTCCACGGTAACTCTGGGATATGCGCCTGATGGCGAGGGAACGGTGCTTGTGGACGGAGCCACGGCCAGCCTCAGCAGCAACTCCTGGCTCTTCATTGCCGAAGAAGGCACCGGCAGCCTGACCATCTCCAATGGCGGGACCGTCAGCGTGTCGGACAGAGCCTATCTGGGATACAATACAAGCTCCGACGGCGTGCTGAACATCGGTGCTGCAGCAGGCGCGACTGCCGAGGGAGCTGGTACGCTTGAGGCGGCAGAGCTCTGGTTCGGCGACCACGAAGATGCCAAACTGATCTTCAATCACACGAATACCGGCTACGTGTTTGAAGCCGACATGATCGGCGAAGGTCGCATTTACCATCGCGCTGGTGAAACGCTACTGGCGGGCGATTCTTCCGGGTTCTCCGGGGTCACCTCGATTTCCGGTGGTACCCTGCTTGTCAATGGCAGCCTTGGGGGAAACGTCGTCGCAATGAGTGGCGGCGTCTTGGGCGGGTCAGGTACGCTATCGGGCCTGGTTGCAATGGAGTCAGGTGGCGTTCTGGCGCCGGGCAACTCCATCGGCACCGCTCATGCCGGCAGCATGATCGTTAATCCCGGTTCGATCTATGAGGTCGAGATCAAGGATGGCGGCAACACTGCCGGGATACACAACGACCTTCTGGAGGCCAGCGGTGCGGTGACGATCAATGGTGGCACCGTGCATGTGACGCCGGAAAACGGGACCGACAATGGCTCTGGCTATACCGCACCGAACACCTACACGATCCTCACAGCGAGCAGCATCACGGGCACGTTCGACGATGTGACGGACGATTATCTCTTCCTGGACTTTACCGACAGCTATGATGCCGAGAATGTTTATCTGACCTCAGAGCAGGTTGCAGATGTCTCAGACATAGCTGACACCCCTAACCAGGAGGCCGGTGCGCCGGCTCTGGAAGACCCCGAGAGCGATAACCCGGTTCATGAAGAGCTGATCGGGCTCGCCGGGAACGAAGAGGACGCCCGCGCCGCTTTGGACGATCTCACCGGCGAGATCCATTCAAGTGCAAAAACCGCGCTTCTGGATGATAGCAGATTTCCCCGTGAGGCAGCGATGGATCGGCTGCGCTTTGCATTGGGTGGTGTGGCAATCCAAAACAGCGGTCAAGCCGATAGTCGGCTTGCTGCAAGAACCGGCATCTGGAGCCGGGGTTTCGGCTCCTGGAGCCAATGGGCCGATGACGGCAATGCCGCAGCGATGGACCGAAGCATTGGCGGGTTCCTTATGGGCGGCGATGCTCCAATGTGGGATAATGCACGACTTGGTGTATTGGCTGGCTATTCCCGCTCGAGCTTCAAGGTCTTTGAGCGCGAGTCCTCTGCCACAGCAGACACCTATACTCTAGGCGTCTATGGCGGCGGCAATTGGGAGGCGCTCACGCTGACGGGAGGGCTTGCCCATAGCTGGCATAGTCTCGCCACGTCGCGATCTGTGGCCTTTGCCGACTTTTCTGACAGGCTTGCGGCAGACTACAGCGGTCGGACCCTGCAAGCTTGGGGTGAGGCAGCCTATAGCTTCAAGACCCAGATCGTCCAATTCGAGCCATTCGTCAATGTGGCCCATGTGCATCTAACGAACGAAGCCTTCACCGAGCGTGGCGGCGCAGCGGCGCTGAATATAGGTTCAACCGGTGTCGACGCGACCTTCACGACGCTTGGTCTGCGTGGGCAAACCGAGGTCGCGCTTGGCAACGCCTACGGCACATTGCGCGGTATGGTTGGATGGCGGCACGCTTTCGGCGACGCTCCTACTTCCCAAACGGCTTTTGCCTCCGGTGGTGGATCCTTTTCGATCGCAGGTGTTTCGCCTGCGCAGGACAGTCTGATCGTCGATATCGGATTGGACCTAAATCTTGCAGAAGACGCGACGCTGGGTTTTGCCTATGGCGGCCGGTTCGGCTCGTCGGTTCAGGAGCATTCGGCGAGTATCGATCTGAACCTGCAGTTCTGAGAACGGTAAGCGTGAGCTTGCGCACGTTTTGTGCTTGGCACCGTCGCTTGACCCTGGACGGCAGTCCGCATCTTGAACTGCGCTTATCGAATGCTGCCAGGGAACCGAGTTGCGTTCAATCAGGTTGCTTTTGAAAGGGAGCGGCTTGATGAAGAACTATCTTGCCTATTTCACGGCGTTGGCAATCGGTCTCCTGGCATTCGCCAGCTTCATCACGCTCATCGAGACCAATGTCTGGTGGGTGCGGATGGCAGATTTTCCGCGTCTCCATTACCTGGTGTTGCTTCTGGCCTTGCTCGGGCTCCTGTTATGGTTTGGACGCCAAACTCTCCCGCTTCTGTTCTTTTTCGGGGCGCTTGGCACCGGTGCAGCGCTCTACAATGGCTACAAGCTTTACCCCTATCTTCCAGGAACGGAATCGGCCGCAGCGCGGTGTGAGGCTGACAAACAAATTTCCGTTCTGGTGGCCAATGTGAGGCTGCAAAACCGCAGCGCAGACCCGCTTCTGGACATCATCCGCAGCCACGATCCGGATCTTGTTCTGGCCCTTGAAACCAACGAATGGTGGGATCAGGCCCTCGCGCCGCTCGAAGACCGGATGCCGCACACGGTGAAACAGATCACTGGCGGTTATTTTGGCATGCACCTCTTCTCCCGCCTGCCGCTCACGAATGCGGAAGTTCTGAAGCCCGTGGACCAGGACACGCCAGCAATTGTCGCCGATATCGAACTACCCTCAGGAGCCCTCCTGCACTTCATGGGATTGCATCCCCGTCCACCACATCCCGGTCAGCGCTCGGTCGGCCGCGACGCGCAACTGATGTGGGCAGCCCTTACCTCGCGCGATTCCGAGCGTCCTGTCATCCTGGCGGGTGATTTGAATGCGGTGCCCTGGGAGAAAACGAATGAGAGGCTGCAACGCGTCGGAGGTTTCATCGATCCACGACAGATTTACGGTTACAAGACCTCCTACGACGCGAAGAGCTGGTGGATGTATTGGCCGCTAGACCAGGTTCTACACCAGGATCAATTGACGGCTATTTCATTTGAGGTTCTGCCCGGTTTCGGTTCGGACCATTACCCAATTCTGGTGGACCTGTGCGCAAGACCTTCGCCGACCGCACCGCCAGCACTGGAAGGTGACGACCTTGAGCAAGCCCGCCATGACATCGCGCTAGCCCGGAGGAGGGCGTCCGAGTGACTGCGCGCCGGTTTGCCTCATCCGGACAAGAAGCTAGACTGAAGCTTGCTATGGCGCTCTGTTGCGCGGATCTCGGAGGGGAAGGGGATGATGTTTCGTATGGCACTGGCTGCCGGTAGTCTGGCCGCATGTCTTGCACCGGCTGCGGCAGATTGCCGGCAGGATGTGCAGGACCTTTTGAAAGCCGCCGAGGAGTGGACCGATTACCGGATCACCACCGAAACCCTCATGGGTGGCGCAGCGGTCCAGCACAGCACGCAGCATTATGCCGACTACAGTCACTTCTACCAACATGTGGAGGAGACGGGCGTCCACTGGCTGGTGCTGGGAAATCAGGAATATCTTTCGAAGGATGGCGTAACCTTCGCTCAACACAAGGAGAGGCCTGAAAACTGGCTCGAAGAGCAGATGGCGCTTAACGCGGCCGTCCGCGAGAGCGTACGCGACGCCCAGTGCAGCACGGTAGAACTCGATGGGAAACCGCACCGGCTGTTGCATCACGTCCAGGAAACGAAAGAGCCTGTTGAAACCATCTCTGTCGTGCAGTCATGGGTGGATGAAGCATCTGGAAGGCTTGTTCGCCGCGAGGCCGAAACCGAAGCCCACGGCCAGAAATTCTCGATGATCTATGTCTATGAGTGGAACATGAATGTAACGCTGCCCGACCCATGAGGATGCGCAAGCAGGAGCATTAACGCCAATTGCAGGTAGCGAAAGCGGCTGCACACGGATCGTGTTAGGTGACATCGACCGTTCCGGAGATTGCCGCTGATGAAACTCGCATTTTCCCTTCTTGTTGCTGCAACAGCCGCACTCGCCTCCATGCAGATGCCTGTCTCGGCAGGGGAGTTCACGGCAAAGCGTGGTCTCAATCTGGACCTGTGGAACATCTGGCCGCAGGAGGCCGACTGGGGCAGACACGGTGTGCTTCTGCCCTTCCCGGAATGGCGCCGCACCATCACGGACGAGCATGTGACATTGATCCGCGACAGTGGCTTCGATTTCGTGCGGATGCCGGTCGACCCGCTGCCGTTCCTGTCGCGCCGATCAAGGCATCTGCGCGAAGACCTGCTCGATTCCATCGAGGATGGGATCGCCTTCTTCACCGAGCGTGGTCTGAAGGTGCTTGTTGACCTGCACCCCATTCCCCGAGGGCAGGACCGTTTCGCCGGCGTGGTCGAGATACTTAACGATGATGATCTCTTCGATGAGTATCTCGACGTCGTCTCAAGCCTCGCGAAGAGAATAGGCTCCAGTGATCCCCAGGCCGTCGCATTCGAACTGATGAACGAGCCGGTGATGGGGTGTAAGGGCAAGGATGCAGCAGACTGGCAGAACTTGCTGAAGAGGCTCCATGGTGCGGCCCGCAAGGCCGCACCCGAGACAACCCTGGTGCTGAACGGAGCCTGCTGGGGCAGCGCGGAGGGGCTGGCCGCCCTCGATCCCGAAAGTGTCGACGACAGCAACGTTATCTGGGGTTTTCACGCCTACGCGCCCTTCATTCTCACCCATCAGGGCGCGCTTTGGGCTGGCGACTTCATCAAATATGTCACGGGCTTGCCTTACCCGCCCCACGAGCATGAGGCGCAGTACGCAGAGGCTGTAGCCGCGGCGAAAGAGCGGATTAGGCAAAATGCTCCTGCTTTGAGAGAAGGCGGCATGCTTGCCTATTTCGATGAGCTTCTGGCTGAGATCGATACGCCTGAAAAGCTGCGATCCGTGATCGAGGCTCCTTTCAACATTGTCGATGCCTGGGCCGCCGAACATGACATTGCACCGGAGGATATCATCCTCAGCGAGTTCGGCATGATCCGGCAGGAATATGGAAACCCTTACGTGATGGAGCCGCAATGGCGCGCGGATTTCATCCGCGACGTGGCCACGCTTGCGGAAAAGCGCGGCTATGCATGGGCACTATGGGGCTATGGCGGCGCATTTGGAACGGTAGAAGCATTCGGCGGCGAACGAGCCGAGCCGCACATCCTGGATATGGTGAAAGCCCTGCCGCGCGACTAGGGGCGGGAGGCGCCAGCAGCTTCCAACGCGAGCGACACGATCTTTTCGAATTGCGGCAGCAGATGCTGCAGTTCCCGTTCCGGTGTGACTGTATCGCATGACACTTCGGCATCATCGGCAACGTCAAATACATCGCCTGCCAGGGCTATGGTGCCAAGGCCCGTAACTTCGGGCATGACGGCAGGCGAAATGGTGCGGCCGGAAACATCTGCCAGGAACTGTGCGAAATAGCGGTTATGGCTCATGCCTCCATCGATCCTGATGGTCTGTGCGAGTGGCATGATCTCATTCATACGCTTCATCACCTGGCAGGTCCTCAGCGCTATTCCTTCCAGAATTGACTGGACCATGTCACCCGCACCGTGCTCGAGAGCCATTCCGGACCACATGCCGCGCGCATTCGGGTTCCAATAGGGGCAGCCAAGACCTGCCAGCGCGGGTACGAAGAACAACCCCCTCTCGGCGGCGCTCTTCCTGTCGAATGATGAGACATCCTCGAATTCGGTGAAGAGGCCAAGTGACTTTCCCCAGTTCAAGGCGGCACTGGCAGTAAAGACACCCCCATCAATCGCATAAACCGGATTCTGCCCGTTCAACTGCCAGGCAACCGTGGGAAGCAATCCTATCTCGTGCCGCCTGATGATTTCCTCGCCAGTGACCATCAGAGCGAAGGCTCCGGTTCCGAAGGTGATCTTGGCTTCGCCCCTTTCCCGGCAGCCAAAGCCGTAAAGGGCCGCCTGTTGATCCACCACACTTGCGGTGACGGGAAGGTGAGAGCCGTTGATCGCGAGGGCACCGAAATCGCCCGTGGTGGGCGTGATGGTGGGCAGGCACTCGATCGGAACACCGAAGAGGTCGCATAATTGCGGGTCCCACGAAAGCGTATGCAAATTCATCAGCGATGTCCGGCTGGCGGTCGTGACATCGGTCACAAATCTGCCGGTCAGCCGGTCAAGGAAGAATGCGTCCGTGGTGCCCAGGCGCAAACTTCCGTTTTCAAGCGCATTTCGGGCTGCCGGGAGATGAGCGACGATCCAGCCGAGCTTGCTCGCGGAAAAGTAAGGGTCCAGCGGCAGCCCGGCGCGGGCAAGCACCTCCTTTTCCGTGTCATCCATTTTCAACTGCGCCAGTCGCTGCGCCGTGCGGCTGTCCTGCCACACGATAACGGGTGACAAAGCTTCCTTCGTGCGGGCGTCCCACGCCAGGCAGCTTTCGCCCTGGTTGGCGAGGCCGAGTGCTGCTGCGCCACCTAGGGCTTCACCACACTTCAGGATGTTCTCAATCAGCTCCTCGGGATCGTGTTCCACCCATCCCTCATGGGGATAGTGCTGCTGGTGCCTGATCGAGTGGACAACTTCGACGGCACCACCGGGTTTTCTCATCAGCGCACGGGTGCTTGTCGTGCCTTGGTCAATTGCGGCCAGCTTCATCTGTTCAGTCTTCCAGCTTGAGCTCGATCGGGCCGGCGACCTTTCCCCCCAACAGCTCTGCAACAGGAATGGTAACGCGCCGCAGTGGGCGGCTTCTCAGATGGCGTGACCATATCCGTTCTCCTCCACTATAGGCTGAAAGCCGGGCATCAACGGGTTCACTCAGGCCGATATAGATGCAGCCAAGTCCGGCATCCGGCTTTGCTGGTGCGAGACGCTGCGGCATGACGAAACTCACACGCGGGTCGGCGGCCTTTATGGCAATGGTTTCCGTGGTGTCGGGCGCAGTCAGATCCGACGCGATGCATTGCGCAACCTTCCGCGCCTCTGCATGGCACCAGCTGGAGGTTTCAGCCGGACGCAGCAGATTGCCTGCAGCATAATAGGTCGGATCCGAGCAGCGGCCCAATTGGTCGACGAGGGGCCCGTTGGTGCCTGGATCCAGAGCCAGATGGCTGTTGCGCAGGAGCGCGGATTCCGGGCGGAACCGGCCGGAAATTATTACACCGTCGGTTTCCAGAATGCGCGAGTTTCCGTCGGCAGCCTCGAATGTTATGGCTTCGACACGTTCGCGTCCGATGATCTTCAGGTCAGTGACGCCCGTGTAGAGTGGTATGCGGTTAAGCCACAGATATGGTCTGAACATCCTGCGCGCGCGCAGGCGCTCTTCCTCCTCGACCATCGCAATCGGCTTGATGCCAAGATGTCTGCAGGTCGGGATGGCGGAGAATGAAACGAGTTCAGTCCCCAGTATCACGGGGTTTTTGAACGGCTGGATCCCTTTCAGATAAACCGCAGACTGAAGCGCGCCGGTTGAAATGATCCCGAGCGGCCGGTCACCGCTCACGAAGCGCTGTGCACGGCTGCTTTCGCGCGTACCCGTACAAAGCACCACGCGGTCGGCAGACAACTCATACACGCCACGCGCATCAACCAACTCAAGCCGACCTTCCGGCAGCAGCTTCGTCACATTGGTGGCGGCGCGGATTTCAACGCCTGCTGCCATGGCCGCATCACGATTGCGGCGCGCATATTCCGGGCCTTTCATCAACCGCTGATATTCGCGAATGCCGAACGGATAGTGACCACAATGACGTGGGATGCCACCGGCCTCTGTTTCACGCTCAATCACGATGACCGATTTGGCACCCAGCTGCTTCAGTTCGCGGGCCAGCGCGAGTCCTGCCGTGCCGCCACCCACCACTGCCACATTGCAGCTTTCCCTACGCATCGGGCTGCCCGATCGGCACTGTAAGGTGGCCCCTGGTCATCTCGGCGATTTCTGCCGTACAGTAAAACCCCTGGCATCGCCCCATCATTGCGCGGGTGCGGCGCTTTAGACCTTGTGGCGTCGCGGGCGGCAGTGGGCCTGCCAATACCTGCTCTATCTCACGCCTGGTAACCAGCTCGCAGTGGCAGACAATTCCGCCATTGCCCGCCTCTTGCCAGTCGCGGGGATGGTATTCCGACAATCTGTCCACCGCGGGTAACACCGGCTTGGCGACAGGTTCCACCCTGATATTGAGAAGGGAGGCCACGTGGCGGGCTATACCCAAAGCTGCACTGAGCCCGGTTGACCGGATAGCGCCGACAGTCACATAGGCCTGCGCGGAATGATGCTTGATCTGGTAGTCCTGAAATTCGGATGCTGGCCGCAGGCCCGCATAGGCCGTCGTGACTTCATGGTCTGCAAGCCCTGGAAGAATTTCAATGGCCTTGCGGTAGAGCACTTCCAGCGTTTCTCGTTGGGTTGATGCGTCGGTGCGACTTTCCTGATCTTCCGCCGTAGGACCGACAAGCACATTCCCGAAAACCGTCCTGCAGATTACCACCCCCTTGGTTGTCTTTGTTGGTACGGGAAGGGCGGTGGCGGATATGAGGCTGGAGGCTGCCTTGTCGAAGACAAGGAACTGGCCCTTGCGAGGGCGGATATTGAAACTCTTCGTCCCGATGAGACGTTCATCAACCACATCGCCAAACAGGCCGGCACAATTGACGATGGTCGCAGCCTCGACCGCACCCCTGGACGTCTCAAGCTTCCAGCCATTGTTATAGGTGCCGCCGAGCACCTCAGCACCCCGCAAGATCTCCGCACCATTACTCAGTGCCTGGAGAAGATAGGCGTGGGCCGTAGTCCAGGGGTCGATCAGATACTCGCCGGGGATCAGGAAGCCTGCCCGCAGGAGTGGCGACAGATTGGACTCGCGCTTTAGAATTTGTTGTCTGGAAAGCGCCACGACATCGTGGACGCCGTTCTGATGCGCCTTCTCGATGAGCGATGGCAACTGAGCTTCCTGCTCTTGTGTCCATGCCAGCACCATTGCCCCGGTTCGCAGGACTGGAAGTTTCATTTTTTCCGCAAGCTGCAGATATTCTTCATAGCCCGCGGCAATGCAGGACTGTTCCAGCGATCCGGGTGGCGCATCGAAGCCGGTATGCAGGATAGCCGAGTTGCCCTTGGACGCACCGTCCAGCACATCAAGAGCCTTTTCAAGCACCACCACCTTCACGCCGTCCAGTGTAAGCCGCCGAGCCAGCGCGCAGCCAACAACCCCTGCGCCGATTATGGCGACGTCATAGCGGGATGTAGTCGATGTGAGGGCAGACATATGCTTGGCCTTGTGTGGGCGCCTGCTCGACGCGGCGGTCCAATATGACCGTGCTTTACCGTCGGTTCAAGCACATGTTCGTAAATTATGACTGAGCGGGCAATACGGAAAGAAACTAGGGTCATGTCAAAATACTGAAATTAAAGCAAAAAACGATATTTATGACTGAGTGGTAAAAATTTTTGTAGACATATCATGGTTTGGCGATAGGCTTTGGCTATGGGGAAGAAGAACAATATCCAACCAAAGCTGAAGTCGATGCGTCCTTCCGTGCGACGCGCCGGAATCCATGAATATGTGGAGAGGCGCGGCCGGGCTGCCGTGGAAGATATTGCGGAGAAATTTGGTGCTTCGGTCGAAACCGTACGGCGCGATCTGAACCTGCTTGCCGAACAGGGGCGTATCCGCAAGGTGCATGGCGGTGCCGTCAGTCTGGGGGGAGAAGGCGAGGGGGCGTTCGACGAAAGACTGGCAAAGAACGCGCAGGCAAAGCGTGAGGTGGCGGAAAAGCTCGCCCGAATGGTTCAGCCGGGCGAAACCATCCTGATGGATACAGGGTCGACCACGCTTTTCTGTGCCGAGGCATTGGCGCGGATTCGCGACCTCACGGTCATCACGAACTCGTTGCGCATTGCGCATGTCATCGCGGGGGCAGGCTCTGGATCGAAGGCGGTCCTGCTTGGCGGCACCTATCGCGTCGGCAACGATCAGACCTATGGGCCTCGAGCCTGTGCCGAGATTGCCGAATATCGTCCCGACCATGTCGTTCTGACGGTTAGCGCTCTGGATGCTACCGGGGCCTTCGATGCTGACCATGAGGAAGCCGAGTTGGCCCGCTCCATGGCTAGGCATGCACGCAATCTTTCCCTCGTGCTTGATCACTCAAAGCTGAACCGCACAGCCGCCTATCGCATCTGCGACTTGACTCAGGTGCGACATGTTTTCCTTAATCATGAACCCGACCCCGATCTCCTCGCGGCATTGAGGGCGGCGAAGGTAAGCGTCCATTGAATCCGGAGCCCGCTTCAATGCCAAAATTCTTCCGCGCCTATGTCCGCTATGTTGACGGGTTCAACTACTGTGCCGGGCGCGTGATGATGTACGGCTTCTTCGTCATGGTCGCGGTGCTTCTCTGGTCCACCATCTCCAAGGCGATCTTTGTCGTACCGGCGTTCTGGACGCTGGAAATGGCCCAGTTTGCGCTGGTGACCTACTATCTCGTGGGTGGCCCCTACTCCATGCAGATGGGCTCCAATGTCCGCATGGACCTGTTCTATTCAAACTGGAGTACACAGAAGAAGGCAGCATTCGACAGCTTCACTGTTCTCCTGCTGATCTTCTATCTCGGCGTCCTTCTTTATGGCGGCATCAGCTCGACCATGTATGCGGTCGAATATCAGGAACGCAGTCCCAGCCTCTGGCGGCCTTTGATGTGGCCGATCAAATCCATCATGTGTTTCGGGATCTTCCTCATGCTCCTGCAGGCAATATCGGAGCTCATCAAGGATATTGCCAAGCTTCGCGGGGAAGAACTCTGATGTCCTATGAGATGATCGCACTCCTGATGTTCGCCTCCATGATGGCGATGCTGATGACCGGCCAGCGTGTCTTCGGCGCAATCGGCGGCATCGCGACCATTGCGGCACTCCTGCTCTGGGGGCCGGGCGGGTCGGAGCTTCCCTTCTCCGCTGTCATGAAGCTCATGAAGTGGTACCCGATGCTCACGCTTCCCATGTTCATTTTCATGGGTTTCGTGCTGAGCGAGAGCAAGATCGCCGATGATCTCTATCGCATGTTCCATGTCTGGATGGGACCGGTAAGGGGTGGTCTCGCGATCGGCACCATCGGCCTGATGGTCCTCATCTCGGCCATGAACGGGCTGAGCGTGGCGGGCATGGCCATTGGCGCGACCATCGCACTGCCCGAGCTTCTCAAACGCAATTACGACAAGCGGATGGTGACTGGCGTCATCCAGGCGGGTTCAAGTCTGGGCATACTCGTACCGCCCTCGGTGGTGCTTGTGCTCTACGCCATGATCGCACGCCAGCCGGTCGGGCAGCTTTGGCTTGCGGGCGTTGTGCCGGGCCTCATGATGGCCGTGCTTTTCATCCTCTACATCTATATCCGCTGCAAGCTGCAGCCGGAGCTCGGACCCGCAATCAAGTCCGCGGATGCGGACATATCCAAGGCGGAGAAATACCGCCTGCTTCTGGCAGGCCTGCTGCCGATCGGCATTTTCGCTTCCATGATGGTGCCTTTCCTCAACGGCTGGACCTCACTCGTCGAAAGCTCGGCCATCGGCGCGATGGCAGCCTTTGTCGCTGCCGTCCTGAAGCGGCGCATGACCTGGGAGGTCTTCGAGAACTCGCTCAAGCAGACGCTCGGGGTTTCCTGCATGTTCCTCTGGATCGTGCTGGCAGCACTGGGATTTGGCGCGGTTTTCGACGGACTTGGCGCTGTAAAGGCAATCGACGGATTGTTTACCGAGCAGCTTGGCCTGAATCCGTGGGTCATCCTCATCCTGATGCAGTTGTCCTTCATCCTGATGGGAACATTTCTCGACGACACAGCCATGCTGGTGATCGTGGCGCCACTCTATGTACCGCTCGTCAAGGCGCTCGGCTTCGACCTCATCTGGTACGGCGTGCTTTACACGATCACGACCCAGATCGCCTATATGACACCACCCTTCGGCTACAATCTCTTCCTCATGCGCGCCATGGCGCCGCCAGAGATCAAGCTTAAGGACATCTATAGCTCCATCATCCCATTCGTTATGGTGATGATGCTGGCGCTCACGCTTGTGATGGTCTTCCCGGATCTCGCGATGTGGCTGCCCAACTATGTCTACGGAAGATAACAATAAGAACGAGACAAAATAAAAAACCTCAGAGGAGAACGACAATGACCACAAGGCGTAAATTTCTGACAACGGCGAGCGTGGGCGGTGCTGCCGCTCTTGCAACGCCGAGCATCGTGCGCTCGCAGGCTCCCATCAAATGGCGGCTGCAGACCTATTCCGGTCCGCCCCTTGGCGCGCATGTCATCAAGCCGCAGATCGAGGCCTTCAACAAGGCGGCCAATGGCGAGATGGAAATCGAGCTGTTCTATGCCGACCAGCTTGTGCCCACCAATGAGCTTTTCCGCGCATTGCAGAACGGTACGCTCGACGCGGTTCAGTCCGACGATGCGACCATGGCCTCGCCAGCCGATGTTGCCGATTTCGGCGGCTACTTCCCCTTCTCCACTCGCTACAGCCTCGACCTTCCGGTCCTGTTTCAGCGTTACGGCCTGAACCAGATCTGGCAGGAAGCCTATGACGAGATCGAGAATGTCGAGTGGCTGGGTGCCGGCGCATGGGACCCGCTGCACATCTTTACCGTCGATCGCCCGATCCGCTCGGTCAAGGACATGGCCGGGCTGCGCGTCTTCGGCGTGCCAACCGCTGGCCGCTTCCTTGCCCGCTACGGCCTCATCCCCGTAACAGTGCCATGGGAAGACGTGGAAGTCGCGCTCCAGACCGGTGAGCTCGACGGCGTCGCATGGTGCGGCTTCACCGAAGCATACGAGGTGGGCTGGGCCGACATCTGCAAATATGCGCTTCTCAACAATGTCACCGGCGCGTGGTGCGGAAGCTATTTCGCCAATTCGGAGAGCTGGGCCAAGGTGCCGCCGCATCTGCAGGAGCTCTTCAAGATCACGATGGATCAGTCGCACTATTACCGTCAGGTCTGGTACTGGGGTGGCGAGGCCGATCTTCGCGTCAATGGCGACAAGCTCGAACTCACGACCATCCCGGCCGAGGAATGGGAAGGCGTGGTCGCCGACAGCGCATCCTTCTGGGATGAACTTGCCGCAAAGAACGAACGCGCGGCGAAGGTCGTCGAAATCTTCAAGAAGTATCAGCAGGTGATGGAAAAGGCCGGCGTGCCCTATCGTTACTCCTGATGGTTCTGGTCGGGCGGAATTTTTCGCCCGGCCACCCGTTCCTGTCGTGATGATGCCTGCCACCAAGCCATTCCTGAGTGAGGCTGACGGCGCGCCCTTCGAGGTGATCAACCCGGACGGAGCGAGCCGGATCGTGCTCGTCTGTGAACATGCATCCAACCGCGTGCCCGAAAAACTCGGAGATCTGGGACTGACCCCTGCGCAACTGGCCAGCCATGTCGCTTGGGATCCCGGCGCTCGGGAGCTTGCGGTGGGCCTGTCGGACGCATTCGATGCGCCACTCGTGGCCGCCCGCTTTTCCCGTCTGGTCTACGACTGCAATCGTCCCCCGCAGGCCGTCTCCGCAATGCCGCACGAGACGGAGGTCTGCCCGGTACCGGGCAATCGCGACATCACGCAGCAGGAAAGACACGAGCGCGCCTCGGCACTCTATGAACCTTTCCAGCAGGCGGTTCACAGACAGATCGCCAGAAGGCAGGTCGACAAGAAGCCACCGGTGCTGGTCACCGTCCACAGCTACACACCCGTATTCCATGGCGTGAAGAGAGAAGTGGAGATCGGCTTCCTCCACGGCGAAGATGCTTCGCTGGCCCAAGCGCTGGCGACAGACTGCAGCACACGCTCCGCCTATGATGTTCGTCTGAACCAACCTTACGCGCCAAAGGATGGTGTGTTGCATACGATCGAACGCCAGCTTCAAAGCGGGCCATTCCCCTATGTCATGATCGAAGTTCGCAACGATCTTCTGACTGATCCCGCAAAACGATCCGATATTCAGGCGCTGCTGGTTGAGAGCCTGCGCGCACTCCTACCCGACATCTGATGAAGGCACCTTCCATGAAGCCAGTCATGACTTTCGAGGCACTAAAATCCGCCGTGGAAAGCGGTGCAATCGACACCGTTCTTGTCTGCTTTCCAGACATGCAGGGCCGCCTCATGGGCAAGCGATACCTCGCCGCCCACTTTGTCGAAAGTGCCTATGACGAGAGCCATTGCTGCAACTATCTCCTCGCAACCGATCTGGAGATGGCGACCCCGGACGGCTATGCCGCCACCTCCTGGGAAGGCGGGTACGGCGACTACATGATGAAGCCGGACCTGACCACGATCCGCCCGGTCCCTTGGCTCGAAGGCACCGCCATGGTGCTGTGCGACATCCTTGACCATCATGGGCACGAAGCCATCTCCCATGCACCCCGCACAATTTTGAAGCGTCAGGTCGAGCGATTGGCATCCATGGGCTTTGACCCGATGATGGCAACGGAATTGGAGTTCTTCCTCTTCGAAAAGAGTTTCGACGAAATCCGCAAATCAGGCTTCCGCGATCTCCAGCCCATCAGCGGTTACAACGAGGATTACCACATCCTTCAAACCACGCGCGAAGAGCATGTCATGCGCCCGATCCGCAATCATTTGTGGCGCGCGGGCATTCCGATCGAAAACACGAAGGGCGAGGCGGAAGCGGGGCAGGAAGAGCTCAATATCCGTTATGCGGATGCGCTTGCCACGGCCGACCATCACACCATTGCCAAGCACGCGGTGAAGGAGATCGCCCACGCGCAGGGCCATGCTGCCTCATTCCTGCCGAAGTGGCGGCATGACCGCGTTGGCTCGTCGAGCCATGTCCATCAATCTCTTTGGAAAAACGGCCGCAACGCCTTCTTCGATGAAGCTGACGAACTCGGCATGAGCAAGCTCATGAAGAGCTACACGGCGGGTCTCCTGAAATATGCCGCAGATTACACCTATTTCCTGGCGCCCTATATCAATAGCTACAAGCGCTTCATGAAGGGCACCTTTGCGCCCACACGCATCATCTGGTCGGTTGACAACCGCACTGCGGGTTTCCGCCTTTGCGGCGCAGGCACCAAGGGCGTGCGCATGGAGTGCCGTATCGGCGGATCGGACCTGAACCCCTATCTCGCACTCGCCGCCCAGCTTGCCGCGGGCATGGCGGGAATAGAGGAAGGTCTGGAGCTGGAGCCGCCAGCACGCGGCGATGTCTATCGCGGCAACACCGCTTCCATCCCGCACAATCTGCGCGAGGCACGTGAAAAGATGAAAAACTCGGCCATGTTGCGCGGCGCCATGGGCGACGATGTTGTCGATCACTATTGCCGCGCGGCCGAAGTTGAGATTGAAGCATTCGACCAGGTGGTCACCGATTGGGAAATTGCCAGAGGATTTGAACGGGCATGACAATATTGCGCTGCATTTCACCCATTGACGGGTCGGTCTTCGCGGAGCGCGAAGCGCTCTCGCTTGAGGCCGCTCGCGCCGAGATCAGGCGCGTTCGCGACGCACAGGCTGCCTGGGCCGCTCGCCCGCTGGCCGAGCGCGTCCAGCTTGTCATGGCAGGCGTTGCCGCCATCGGTGCGCAGAATGACGAGATCGTACCTGAACTTGCTCGCATGATGGGCCGACCCGTGCGCTATGGCGGGGAGTTCGGTGGCTTCAACGAGCGCGCCAGCCATATGGCGCAAATCGCAGCGGATTCGCTTGCGGATATCGAGGTCGGCGAGGACGCGCAATTCAAGCGCTATATTCGCCGCGTGCCGCACGGCGTTGTCTTCGTGGTCGCACCCTGGAACTACCCCTACATGACTGCGATCAATACGGTTGCTCCCGCGCTGATCGCCGGCAACACCGTAGTGCTCAAGCACGCTACCCAGACACTCCTGGTCGGCGAACGCATGGCGCGCGCTTTCCATCAGGCCGGTGTGCCGGAAGATGTGTTCGCCAATGTCTTTCTCGACCACGACACCACGTCGAGCCTGATCGGCGAGAAGGCATTCGACTTCATCAACTTCACCGGTTCTGTTGGTGGCGGTGCTGCCATGGAGCGTGCCGCTGCAGGCACTTTCACCGGTGTCAGCACCGAGCTAGGTGGCAAGGACCCCGGCTATGTCATGGAGGATGCGGATCTGGACGCCGCTGTCGCAGGTCTTGTCGACGCGGCCATGTTCAACACCGGCCAGTGCTGCTGTGGCATCGAACGCATCTATGTGCATGAGAGCCTCTTCGATGCATTTGTCGAGAAGGCCGTTGAGATCGTGAAAGGCTACAAGCTGGGAAATCCCCTCGACCCTGACACGACGCTCGGACCGATGGCTCATCCCCGTTTCGCCGCAGAAGTGCGCGCGCAGATCGATGAGGCTGTCGCAAGCGGTGCGAAGGCTCATATCGAGCGCTTCGCAGAAGATGACGGTGGGGCCTATCTCACGCCGCAGATCCTCACCAATGTCAGCCATGACATGCGTGTGATGCGCGACGAGAGCTTCGGGCCGGTCGTCGGCATCATGCCGGTCAAGGATGATGCGGAAGCCATCCGCCTCATGAATGACAGCGAGTATGGTCTTACCGCCAGCCTGTGGACGCGTGATCTGGACCGTGCTGCGCGCGTTGGCGACCAGGTGCAGACCGGCACCGTATTCATGAACCGCGCGGACTATCTCGATCCGGGTCTGTGCTGGACCGGCTGCAAGAATACCGGGCGCGGTGGCGGCCTTTCCGTGATTGGCTACCACAACCTGACCCGGCCGAAATCCTATCATCTGAAGAAGGTCACATCGTGAGTCTCACCGGAAACTGGTCCTACCCGACAGCCATCAAATTTGGTGCGGGACGCATCGCCGAACTGCCTGCAGCCTGTGCCCAGGCCGGTATCAAGCGCCCGCTGCTGGTCACCGACAAGGGGCTGGCCAACCTGCCCATTACGGCGCGCGCGCTCGACATCATGGAAGAGGCGGGACTGGGCCGTGCTCTCTTCAGCCAGGTTGATGCGAACCCCAACGAAAAAAACCTTGAGGAAGGTATCGCGGCATACAAGGCTGGCGGCCACGATGGTGTGATCGCCTTCGGCGGCGGCTCCGGGCTCGATCTCGGCAAGATGGTCGCATTCATGGCCGGTCAGACGCGCCCAGTCTGGGATTTCGAGGATATCGGCGACTGGTGGACTAGGGCGAACGCGGATGCCATTGCTCCCATCGTCGCTGTCCCGACAACTGCAGGAACTGGCTCGGAAGTGGGCCGTGCCAGCGTCATCACCAACTCGCAGACTCATGTGAAGAAAATCATCTTCCATCCGAAGGTGCTTCCAAGTGTCGTGATCTGTGACCCCGAACTGACTGTCGGAATGCCTCCCTTCATCACGGCCGGTACCGGTCTTGATGCCTTCGCTCATTGCGTGGAAGCCTATTCCAGCCCGCATTACCACCCGATGAGCCAGGGGATAGCGTTGGAGGGCATGCGCCTCGTGATCGAATATCTGCCGCGCGCCTATGCCAACGGCAATGATCTCGAAGCCCGCGCCCAGATGATGTCGGCTGCCATGATGGGAGCAACGGCTTTCCAGAAGGGCCTTGGTGCCATCCACGCGATGAGCCATCCGATCGGCGCATTGTTCAACACCCATCACGGCACCACCAATGCCGTTTGCATGCCAGCGGTCCTGGCGTTCAACGCCCCTGAAATCCGCGACCGCTTTGACCGGGCGGCCAGTTATCTTGGCATTTCGGGCGGCTTTGCCGGGTTCTGCGAATTCGTTCAGTCATTCAATGACAGCTTCGCCATTCCGCGCAAGCTGAGTGAAATGGGCGCCACAAGCGATCGCCTCGACGATCTGGTTGCGATGGCGCTTGAAGACCCGTCCTGCGGCGGAAACCCCGTCCCGCTCGACCGCGAGAACCTGCGCAACCTGTTTGAAAAGGTGCTGTAAGGAGAGACCGGCCCGGCCTTCGCGCCGGGCCACGTCTGGGAGGAGGAAACAGACAGACCGTGCAACTGCGATTTTTCGAGACCTTTGTATGTCTGGCGAAAGTCCGAAACTTCCGCAAGGCGGCGGATCTTCTTCATACGTCCCAGCCCGTCATTTCCTCGCGCATCAATGCGCTTGAGGCGGAACTTGGCACACGTCTTTTCGAACGCTCCAAGCGCAGTGTTCATCTGACGCGGGAAGGCCGCCTTCTGCTGCCGCATGCCGAAGCCGTCATCGAGATCACCAATGAGATGAAATGGCTCGTGGGTCCAAACGCGGAGCTCACGGGATCACTTCGGATCGGGGTGGCGGGTACCATCATCCACTCCTGGTTCATCCACCTCATGGAAGCATTCCGCTCCGCCTATCCGCGCATCAATCTGGAGATTCTGGCGACCACCTCGGCAGGCGTTCTTCAGGCTGTCCGCGACCACAGTGTTGATGTCGGTCTTGCCATGAAGGACAGGCCCGACATGATGCTGCGTTTTGACCCGCTATGCTCCTTTCCCATTGCCTGGGTCGCAAGCCCGACTGCATTTCCTATTGAGAAAGCAACGCTAAACACGCTTCTCGACATGCCTATCCTGACCTTCCCGCAGACATCATTGCCTTACCGGGAACTGGAGCGGCATTTGAAGATGCATTCCAAGATCAGGCCGAACATCCATCCCATGAATTCGATCGCCACCATCGTGAAGATGGCCGGCGAGGGCTTGGGTATCGCGCCGATGCCAAGGGCGGTGGTGCATGATGAGCTTGTTTCGGGGCGTCTCCACGAGATCAAGGTCGATGTTGCATTTCCCCCGCTGCATTTTTATGCGGTCACGGAAGTTTCCCCGCGCATGGCGCTGAAGAACGAGTTCGCTCGCATGGCACAGCAACAGGCCCGTGCCTGGGCCGAAGCCAATCCAGAAGATGGCCTCGTTCTCGCTGATTGAAAAAATCTATCACAGAGCCCCATCTTTTTGATTTGGACTTTTTTAGTCCGCTCACCAATCCTGCCCTGAACCAATCATAATAAAGGGGAACAGGATGAAACATATTATCCGCACATGCATGGCTGCCATGGTGGCAACCACGCTCGGCACCGGCGTGATGGCAACCGCTCAGGCGGAAACCTGGCGCATGGCACACAAGATGCCGCCGGACAGCATCGAAGGTCAGCTTTTCCAATATTTCGCTGACAAGGTGGAGGAGAAAACCGGCGGCGAATTGACCGTGAAGGTGTTTCCGAACGAGCAGCTCGGCTCCGACGATACCGTTCTTGAGCAGCTCCAGATTGGGACCGTCAATGTCTATCCCGAAGGCAGCAGCTACCTGCAGAAATGGGTGCCGGACGTGAAGTTCACCTCCGCACCCTTCCTGTTCGATGATCGTGAGCACTGGGTCCGGTTCATGGAAACCGATCTGGTGAAAGGCTGGTTCAAGACCATCGAGGACGAGGCAGGTATCGCGCTTATTGGTTCGCCGACAGCCTTTGTGCGCGGCCCCTACCGCGTCATGGTCACGGACAAGCCTTGGCAGTCACTTGAAGAAATGCAGGGTACGCGCCTTCGCATGCATCCCGATGAGCTCGCAGCCGAAGCTTGGCGTCATCTTGGAGCAGAGGTCCGCACGCTCGCTTGGACCGAGGTCTACGAGTCCATCAGCCGTGGCATCGTTGATGCGGTCAACAGCCCGATCGCGCTTGTCGAGCCGATGAAGTTCTATGAGGTTGCTCCTCACGTCATCCGTCACGACGAGTATCCGCAGGGCATGGCCTTCATGACGAATGCCAAGCGCTGGAACGCCCTGTCGGACGAACTGCGCAGCCAGGTTCTTGAAGCTTTCGCCGACATGGCGGCAGAATCCGAAAAGCGCATGATGGAAGCTGCCGAAAAGGACCTTGAGACGATGAAGGCCAAGGACGTCAGCTATTCAGAGCCCGATACCTCCGACTTCGTCGCACGCATGGAAAGCTTCTACCAGAAGATGGAAGAGGCCGGTGAACTGCCGGAAGGCTTCCTTGAGGCCGTCCGCTCCACGCGTGAGACGAACTGATCCTCTGAGATCAATCTGAAGGGGGAGGACCCAATGCCGTTGATAGACCGCGCACTGGCCGTCATAGATAGGCTGTTTCTGATAGGAGCGAATGCAGCATTGCTGGCAATGCTCGTCACGACAACGCTCAACATCGCTTCCCGAGCCTTTCTGGGCCAGGGCGTGGTCTGGGTCTTCCCCATCAATATCGTCCTGTTTGTCTGGATGACATTCCTTGGCTTCTTTGTCGTCTACCGGCGCAACAAGGATATCACCGTCGATTTCCTGCTCTCGGCCATGCCCGCCATGGCTCAACGCATCGGGCGGATCCTGGTCGATCTGGCGGTTATCGCGCTGCTCCTCATCATCCTTCGCGAAGCGCCTGCGCTCATCCAGCGACAGGTGGGCAATATCGAGATGGTCGGGCTGCAGAGATATTGGCTGTCGATTCCGTTCTTCGTCTCATGCGCCCTGATCGCGCTGCAGTTTTTCAGTGACCTCATCCATGCCCTGAAGGGACATGATGCGCCTGCGCATCATCCCGCCGGCGACATATAGGCCTCTGCAACCATGACCATGCTTCTTTTTGCGGGCTTCGTCGCCCTCATCCTCCTGCGCGTGCCGATAACCATGGCTATCGGCATCGCCGTCCTGTCCGCACTTGTCTATGCGGGCTTTGCCGATACGCTCTACATCATCCCGCTTCAGGTGCTGGACGGCGTCGACAATCCGTCCCTGCTTGCCATTCCCTTCTTCATCATGGCCGGCAACCTGATGAACGGCGTCGGCATGACCGACCGCATCTTCAACTTCGCCTCCGCACTCGTGGGGCATATGCGCGCCGGACTGGCACAGGTGAATGTCGTCTCCTCGCTTCTGTTTGCGGGTGTTTCCGGTGCAGCCGTTGCCGACTGTGCAGGTCTCGGCACGATCGAGATCAAGGCGATGCGCGAACGCGGCTATCCTGCACCATTCGCTGCAGCGCTCACCGCGGCCAGTGCGGTTGTCGGGCCCATCATCCCGCCATCCATCAGCCTCGTCGTCTACGCTTTCCTGTCCAACACATCGGTCGCGCGGCTGTTTCTGGCCGGCATCATCCCGGGCATCATCGTGGGCCTGTCCCTGATGGCCTTCAATTATGTGGTCGCTCTGAAGCGAGAATTCCCGAGGGAAGAGCGCAAGAGCCTGCCTCAGATCGGCCGTGCTGCAATCGACGGTATCGCGGCACTCGTGGCGCCGGGCATCATCCTGACCGCAATCCTCACCGGCTTCACCACGGCAACGGAAGCTGGCGTGCTCGCCTGCGTCTACACGATCGCGCTCGGTTTCGTTTACCGCACCTTCTCCTTCGCGATGCTGTGGAAGGCGCTGACCGAAACCATGACCATCACCAGCGTCATCATGATCATCATCGGCTTTTCCCACGTCATGGGCTGGCTGCTCGCCATCGAGCAGATCCCGCAGCAACTGGCCGATCACGTCCTCATGGTGACGGAATCGCGCGCAGTGTTCCTGCTTCTGCTCCTGGCCTTCCTGCTGGTGGTCGGCTGTTTCGTGGAAGGTGTTCCCGCAAAGCTGATCCTGGTGCCGATGCTGCTTCCGATCATTGACCAGTTTGGCATCGACCGAATTCACTTCGGCCTGATCATCACCCTGGCGCTGCTGATCGGTATCGCGACACCGCCAATGGGCATCGCGCTCTACATCGTGGCCGAGGTGGGCAAGGTGCCATTCGAGAAAGTGGCGATTGCGATCCTGCCCTTCCTCGTGCCGCTGATCGCAGCCCTTCTTCTCATCACCTTCGTGCCCGAGCTCGTGCTCTTCCTCCCCAACCTCATCCTTGGTCCGGCTTGAGGCCGGTCCGAAAACCAAAATTCGAAAGCAAGGATTACCGATGAAAATCTCAGTGGTTCAGATGAACTCCCAGGATGACAAGGCAAAGAACATTGCTGATGCATCCAGCCTTATCCGCAACGCAGTGGAGCAGGACAATCCTGATCTCGTGGTACTGCCTGAGACCTTCACCTATATGGGCGGCACCGTGGAAAGCCGCCGCGCCCATGCGGAAACCTTCCCGGATGGTGAAGCCTATCGTGCCATGTCGGCCCTTGCCGCAGAGCTGAAGGTGAATATCCATGCCGGCTCGATGGCCGAAGCTGCCGGCGAGAAATGCTACAACACGACCATTGTCTTCAACCGGGAAGGCAAGGAGATCGCCCGCTACCGCAAGATCCACCTCTTTGATGTCAGCGTTCCCGGCGGCAACAGCTACCTGGAATCCGACACCATGAAGCGTGGTGAGGAAGTCGTGGTCTATGACCTCGAAGGCGTGAAGGTTGGCTGCGCGATCTGCTACGATCTGCGTTTCCCCGAGCTCTTCCGCAAGCTCCGTGACAAGGGCGCTGAACTCATCGTGCTGCCGGCCGCGTTCACGCTGCAAACCGGCAAGGATCACTGGGAACAGCTGCTGTGCGCTCGTGCCATCGAGACCCAATCCTATGTCGCCGCTTCCGCGCAGATCTTCGGCCATGACGAAGGCCGCAAGCTGTGCTTCGGCCATTCGCTGGTGATCGACCCCTGGGGCGTCACCATCGCCGACTGCTCCGACCGGATAGGTCATGCGAGTGCCACCATTGATCCGGGCTACGCTGCCCAGATCCGGAAAGCGATGCCTGTTGCAGATCATCACGTGGTGGCTTGAGGAGAATGGGAATGTACCAGTTCAACGAGATGCCGCGCCAGCTTGATCAGGCCAAGATCGACAAGCTGATGAAAGTGGAAACGGCCACGGTAGGGCACTTCCTTCATGCCAATTTCCTCGACAGTGGCTTGCGTTCGATGTTGCCAAAGGTTCGAGCCGCAGGCACCGCGGTAACGCTGCGTCTGCCTCATGCCGACAGCACCATGCTGCACTACGCCATGGATCACCTGCGCGAAGGCGACTTCGTCATCATCGACCGGGCCGGGGACACCCGTCATGCCTGCTGGGGTGGCGTGATCACGCACACTGCTGCCGGGCGCAAGGTTGCAGGCGCTGTGGTGGACGGACCGGCGACCGACGTCGCGGACTTTCAGAGGCACAATTTCCCGATGTGGTGCCGCGGCCCGTCACCGATCACCACGAAGCTTTTGGGCATCTCCGGCGAGATGAACATTCCCGTCAGCGTCGGCGGCGTTGTTGTCCGTCCGGGCGATGCGGTTCTTGCCGACGAAAATGGTGTCCTGATCCTGTCGCCAGATGATGTGGACGCGGTCGCGGACCGCGCCATCGAGATGCAGGAGCGCGAGATAGAGCTTCTCAAGCGTATCGATGCCGGCGAGAGCCTCCCGACGATTTCCGGCGCGAAATCCCGGGTTGAAGCCCATGGCTGAGTCCGTGAGGCGAGGGTGATATCTCGCCTCACACAAGCTCATGAAAGACCGGCTCGCCGAGGCCGTCTGTCAGATCCATCGTCACGACCGTGATCGGCAGGCGAAATCGGCGGGGCCCGCAGCTTCCAGGGTTCAGGTAGAGCACTCCGTCCCGCCATTCGCTCGCAGGCTTGTGCGAGTGGCCTGAGACAATGACGTCAAGTTTCTCTGCAGCCGGATCGCAACGAAGCGCCTTGAGATCATGAAGCATGAAAAAGCTGGTGCCGTTGAGCTGCATGCGGAGTGTCTCCGGAAACTCATCAGCCCATGCGCCCCGGTCCACATTGCCGCGAATGGCGCTGACCGGCGCAATCTCTTCAAGCCGGGCAATTATCTCCGGCTTTCCGATATCACCGGCATGAAGGATATGCTCCACGCCCTTAAGGGCCGGAAAGACTTCCTCGCGCAGCAGCCCGTGCGTGTCCGATACCACCCCGATCTTCATCTTCTGCCCTCAAGCCTGTTGCGTTCCCGCAATAGCTGAGTGCGAAATCCCGCATTTCAACCCCTTGGCTTTGCAAGTTTACCTAACGTCATTAATACTTCGCTTACCATGTTTCGATGTGATGGCGTCGACACCAATTTGATTCTGGGGGATCGGGGAAAACGATGAATTTGAAATCGGGCCTTCTGGCCACATTGCTTGTTGCTGCCGCTTTTTTGAGCGGCTGCGCGAACCTGCCAAAGCAGGTCTTCACCTCTGAATATGGCGCGGTTCGCGATGCAGGCTACAGCCTGCCCCGCATTCCGATTGAAAAGGTGCCGTCCAAGTATCATCGCCAGGTCGTGAAATACGACACCAAGGAAAAGCCGGGCACCATCATCGTCGATACCTCGGAGAAGTTTCTTTATTTCGTGATGCCCGACGGCAAGGCCATGCGTTACGGCATCGGTGTTGGTCGTGAGGGCTTTGAATGGAAGGGGACCGCGCGGATTGCAATGAAGCGTGAATGGCCAACCTGGACGCCGCCCGCAGCGATGATCCGCCGTGAGCCGCATCTGAAAAAATGGGCAGGCGGTATGCCTCCGGGCACGAGCAACCCGCTCGGCGCACGCGCCCTTTACCTCTATCGCGGTGGTCGCGACACCGGTTACCGCCTGCATGGCACGCCGGAATGGAACTCCATCGGCAAGGCCATGTCGTCAGGCTGCATCCGGCTCATGAACCAGGACATCATCGACCTTTACGAACGTGCAGAAGTCGGCGCGAAGGTCATCGTCAAAGGCTGACCTGATGCGTCGCTAAAGAAAAAAGCCGGTCCTCGGGGCCGGCTTTTTGCATTTCTGGTCCTGACTTTCGTCGTCAGACCATCTGCTCCACTTCGCGCACTTCCGGCACGAAATGGTGAAGCAGGTTTTGGATGCCGTGCTTCAGTGTCGCGGTGGAAGACGGGCAGCCCGCGCAGGCGCCCTTCATGTGCAGAAACACCGTACCCTTCTCATAACCGCGGAAGGTGATGTCGCCGCCATCCTGCGCAACGGCGGGGCGTACGCGCGTCTCGAGCAGTTCCTTGATCGTGGCGACAATCTCCTCGTCAGCCTCGTCATAAAATTCGCCATCGGCGGAAAGCTCCTGCTGCGATGGCCCGGATGTCGCGGCCATCACCGGCTGACCGGACATGAAATGTTCCATGATATTGCCGAGGATCGCCGGCTTCAAATGCTGCCAGTCGGCGCCGTCTTTTGTCACGGTTATGAAGTCGTAGCCGAAAAAGACGCCGGTCACGCCGGGAACATCAAACAGGCGCGCGGCCAGCGGTGAAGCCTCGCCTGCAGCCTGCGCATCACGGAAATCCGCAGTGCCTTCTTCCATGACAACGCGGCCCGGCAGGAATTTCAGCGTTGCAGGATTGGGCGTGGCTTCGGTCTGGATGAACATCGAGGTTCTCCGATCATTGTTTGGAATAGTTCTAAAATAGGCGCAGATGGCTTCGCGATCAAGCGGCTTTCCGCGCCAATATGGGTATGCTGCAGCCTCTATGCCAGGCTGCGGATTTCCTCATCCGTGAGACTATGCGGGACCACCGTGACCGGAACCGGGAAGGCCGCTCCCTTGCCGGCAATGGAGGAGACCAGCGGCCCCGGGCCTTCCTTGGCGTTGCCCGCAGCCAATACGAGGATCGCTATATCCTGATCCTCCTCGATCAGCTTGTGAATTTCTTCCGCAGGCGTGCCCTCGCGGATCACCAGTTCCGGCTCGATCCCTACCGTCTCGCGAATCTTGGTAGCCTGTGCGTCAAGCGTGGCATTGGCCGTCGCCATCGCTTCCTCGCGCATGATCTGCTCAACACCCAGCCAGTGCTGGAAGTCGCCCGGCTCGATGACAAAGAGCAGGACGAGCGCGCCACCGGTCGAGTGGACCCGGTGTGCGGCATAGGCCGCAGCACGTTCGCACTCCGGCGTATCGTCAATGATTGCGAGAAACTTGCGTCGATGACCGGCTTCCCGGCTCAGGCGTTTGGAGACCATTCACATGCCCTGTTCAAGCGGCGCAACACGTCAACGCATTGCAGCCAGATTGCCGCAATCTGCCATTGGCAACGAGGCTCGGCAACCCGCGCGCCGCAAAGGTGGTGACGACTGCCGCTCTACTTGGTGTTGAAGCCGATGATCTCGCGGACCATTTTCATGGTTTCTTCCGCAATCGCACCGGCGCGTTCGCCCCCGTCCCGAAGCACCCCGTCCACATAGGCCGGATCATCGGAAATGCGGTTCATTTCGCTGGTGATTGGCGAAAGCTTGGAGACGGCAAGCTCGGCCAGTGCCGGTTTGAACGCAGAGAACTGCTGCCCGCCGAAATCGGCAATGACATCCTCGCGGCTCTTTTCGGCGAGCGCTGCATAAATGCCGACGAGATTCTCGGCCTCCGGACGTCCCTCAAGCCCCTCAAGCTCGCTCGGCAGCGGTTCAGGGTCGGTCTTCGCCTTCTTGATCTTCTTGGCAATCGCATCCGCATCGTCTTTCAGGTTGATGCGGGAGAGATCGGAAGGATCGGATTTCGACATCTTCTTGGTGCCGTCGCGCAGGCTCATGACGCGCGGCGCCGCACCGCCGATCAGCGGTTCGGTCACGGGGAAGAAACCGTTGACGCGCTCTTCACCCACTTCCATTTCCACGCCGTAGCCAAGATCGGCAATCCGGGCGGAGAAGTCGTTGTTGAACTTCTGCGCAATATCACGCGCAAGTTCCAGATGCTGCTTCTGGTCCTCACCCACCGGCACATGGGTTGCGCGATAGACGAGGATGTCGGCAGCCATCAGGCTTGGATAGGCGAGCAGGCCGAGCGAAGCATTTTCGCGGTCCTTGCCAGCCTTGTCCTTGAACTGCGTCATGCGGTTCATCCAGCCGATGCGCGCGACGCAGTTGAAGTACCAGGCAAGCTCGGTGTGCTGTGGCACGCGCGCCTGGTTGAATATGATGCTCTTCTTCGGGTCCAGTCCGGCCGCAAGATAGGCCGCCGCGATCTGGCGCGTCTGCTCCGTCAGATCTTCATGGACGAGCTGGGCTGTAATGGAGTGCTGATCCACCACGCAATAAATGCACTCATAGCTGTCTTGCAGCCCGATGAAGCGCTGCAGCGCGCCCAGATAATTGCCCAGATGCAGATTGCCCGTCGGCTGCATGCCGGAGAAAACGAGCTCTTTGAAACCGCTCATGAAAAGCCTCTGAATGCTTGCTTTATGCCTTGCGGCAGTTGCTGTGGCTTATGGACGAGGTGCCCATTTCGATCAAGTGCTGCGCTTTCTGCGGCGCATGAGCCCGGCAAGCTCGCTCTTGTCGATGCCGCCGCTCGCAACTGCCAGGCTGACATAGACAGCGCCCGCAACTGCAATGATGGCTAGGACGGTCAGGATACGAAGGAGAAGGTTTCCGCCTTCCATGATGGGGGTGGCCCAGCTCTGCAGCAGCCACGTCACCAGGCCCATGGCAAGACTGGCAAGCAGGATCATCGCCACACGCCGCAATGTAGCCGGAGAAGGGCGGAAATAATCGCGTCGCCACAGCGTGGCGCCCAGCAGAACCACATTGAGCCAGGCCGACAGCGAGGTCGCCAGCGCGATCGCCACGTGGCCAAATAGGGGAAAGAGCGCGAGACTCAGGGCGATATTCGCCACGACTGTTGCCAGCGAGTACCACATCGGCGTTTTCATGTCCTCGCGGGCAAAAAAGCCCGGCTGAAAGACCTTGATCAGCACATAGGCGGGAAGGCCCGTGGCAAATGCGGCCAGCGCAAGGGCCGTCATCTGTGTGTCTTCAGGCGTGAAGGCACCGCGCTCGAACAGGAGCGAGACAATCGCCGCGGGCATGACGATCAGCCCCACCGCCGCGGGCACGGTCAGCCCCAGCGCGAATTCAAGTGAGCGGTTTTGCAGATGCTGCGCATCCTTCGTGTCGCCCGCTTTCAGCGCACGGGCAAGCTCGGGCAGAAGCACGACGCCCACGGCAATACCGATGACACCAAGCGGCAACTGGTTGATGCGGTCGGCAAAGTTCAGGAAGGAGATCGCCTTGTCCTGTTGCGAAGCGATGATCTGCCCGACCAGAAGATTGATCTGCATGATGCCACCGGTCAGCAATGCCGGTCCCATCAGCACCAAAAGCCGCTTCACTGAAGGCGTCATGCGCGGGAAATGCAGCCGCATGCCAAAGCCATGCGCGCGCACCGCAATTGCGAGAATGCCAAGCTGCGCAAAACCGGAGAAGAAGACGCCCCATGCAAGCCAGAGCCCGGCTTCCCGAGGGGCGAAATCGGCCAGAAGTGCCGTGGCAAGAACCGCAATCAGGATGACGTTCAAAAGCACAGGCACCAATGCGGCGAGGAAGAACTTCCGCATCGAGTTCATGATGCCCGACATCATCGCAACCAGCGACATGCAGAAGAGATAGGGGAACATGATCTGCGTCATGATAACCGTCAGGTCGAACTTCTCCGGCGTGTCGGCAAAACCGGGCGCAACCACCGTGGCAACCAGGAACGGCATGAAGATCATGGCGAGCGCCGACAGAAGCAGAAGCACCGTGATCAGGACCGCAAGAACATCCTCGCCGAACTTCTGCGCCGCCTTCACACCTCCGCCTTCCATCTCCTTGGCAAAGAGCGGGATGAAGGCCGTGTTGAACGCGCCTTCCGCAAAGAGCCTGCGGAACAGGTTGGGAAAGCGAAATGCGGCATAAAACGCATCGGTCACCGGCCCCGCGCCAAGTGCTGCCGCGATCAGTGCTTCGCGCACGAAACCGAGAACGCGACTGGCCATGGTGGCGCTGCCGACACTGGCAAATTTCTTGATGAGGCTCATCTGGTGGGTTTTCCGTGGAGGGGGATTATTGAGCTGTAGTCGTGGCTGAATTGGATGAACGGCTGCTTCTGCGCTGAAAGCCGTTTGCAAGCGTGTCGACAAGCGTGGTGCGAATGGCGTCAAGACGGTCCGGATTGACGATCTTCTGGCCGGTCAGGTCGGTAACATAAAATGTATCGATCACCTTCTCGCCGAAGGTCGTGATATGCGCAGACGCGATGTCGAGCGAGAGCGACGAGATGGCCCCGGTTACTTCGGACAGCAGGCCCGGCCTGTCCAGACACTCCACCTCGATGACCGAGAACCGGTTGGACAGCGTGTTCTTCACTTCGGCCCGCGGCTCGATGCGGAAGGCTTTTGCAGCACGCTTCGTCTTGCCGCGTTTCTCAATCACTTCCGGCAGATAGGTCCTGCCAGCCAGAACATCTTCGATGAGCTGGCCAACGCGCTGCGCCCGCCGCCGCTCGTCATCGTCATATTCGAATTCGCGATTGATCAGGATCGTGTCGAGTGCGCGCCCGTCTGTGGTGGTGAAGATCTGTGCGTCCACGATATTGGCCTGCGCAGCCGAGCAGGCCCCCGTGATCACCGAGAGAAGGTGAGGGTGGTCGGGTGCCAGCACTGTTATCTCCGTCACCGCCTCGAAGGTGTGTGGCTTGACCATGGTTGCCAGCGGCTTGGCCTCTTCATCCACCTTGCGGATGAACTCGGCATGCCGCACACGGTTTTCCAGATCCACGGCCAATAGGTAGTGCTGGTAATGCAGCTTCACATAATCCTGCGCCTGTCTTTCCTGCCACCCGGCTTCGGAAAGAGCCTGCACCAGCTCCTCACGCGCCTGGTCGGCACGGGTAGCGCGGGAAGCTTCAGAGAAACCGCCGGTCAGGAGTAGTTCGGTTTCATAATAAAGCGTGCGCAGAAGCTGGCCTTTCCAGCCATTCCACACGCCTGGACCCACGCCGCGGATGTCGCAGACCGTCAACACCAGAAGCAGCTTCAGCCGGTCGACCGATTGCACGATATCCGCGAAGTCCTGAATGGTCTTCCGGTCATTGAGATCGCGCGTCTGTGCAATCATCGACATGGTCAGGTGCTCCTGCACCAGCCAGGTGACAAGCTCTGTCTCCGTCTTGTCGAGCCCCATATGCGGGCAGAGCCGCTTGGCAATGCGCGCACCGGCGACCGAATGGTCCTCAGGCCGCCCCTTGGCAATGTCGTGCAGAAGCAGTGCCGTATAGAGCACTCGCCGCCACTGTCTGAGGCTTGGGAAAATCTCGCTTGCGAGCGGATGGTTCTTCTGTCCGTCCCCGTGATCGATCTCGGCGAGTACGCCGATGCAGCGCAAGAGATGCTCGTCCACCGTATAATGGTGGTACATGTTGAACTGCATCATCGCCACGATCTTGTTGAACTCGGGGATGAGCTTGCCCAGCACACCCGCCTCGTTCATCCGGCGCAGATTAAGCTCCGGATCACGCGTCGAGGTGAGGATGTCCATGAACAGCGCATTGGCTTCTTCGTCACGCCGCAGATTGCGGTCGATGAGCTTCAGCGAGCGTGTCAGAAGCTTCAGCGCCTCCGGGTGATATTCAAGCCCGTGTCGGTCGGCGAACCAGAACAGCCGTACCAGATTGACCGGGTCCTGCTCGAAGACCCCTTCATGGGCGACATTGATCCGGTGATTGTCGATGATGAAGTCGCTGGTGCCCGGCAGCTTGCGCTTGCGCCGCGTGAAGGTCGGAAAGATGCGGTTGAAGCCCGGCACATGCTTGGCCTGCTCTTCTTCCAGTGCCGCACAGAAGATGCGCGTCAGGTCACCCACCGCCTTGGCGTTCAGGAAGTAGTGCTTCATGAAACGCTCGACAGCCGAAAGCCCGGGATGGCTGGTATAGCCAAGCCGTTCGGCGATATCGCGCTGCACGTCGAAGATCAGCCGTTCCTCGGCCTTGCCAGTCAGGAAGTGCAGGTGGCAGCGCACCGCCCAGAAGAAGTCTTCCGCTTTGCGGAACTGCAGATATTCCCGCCGCGTGAACACGCCCTTGTTGACCAGTTCCTCGGCCTCGCGCACGCGGTAATAATATTTGCCGATCCAGAACAGCGTGTGCAGGTCGCGCAGCCCGCCTTTGCCGTCCTTGATGTTCGGCTCCACCAGATAGCGGCTTTCGCCGGCCTTCTGGTGGCGCGTGTCGCGCTCGGCAAGCTTGCCCTGGATGAATTCGGCACCCGTATCCTTCACCACCTCTTCGTCGAAGCGGGTGAGAAGCTGGTCGTTAAGCCCCGCATCCCCGCAGATGAAGCGTGATTCCAGAACCGCGGTGCGGATCGTGATGTCGGTGCGCGACAGGCGGATGCACTCATCCACATTGCGTGTGGCATGGCCGACCTTCAGCCCCATGTCCCAGAACATGTAGAGCATGTATTCGGCGACCTGCTCGCCCCATGGTGTCTGCTTGTAGGGCAACAGGAAAAGCAGATCGACATCCGAGCCCGGCGCCAGCGTGCCGCGGCCATAGCCACCAACCGCGATGACGGCCATCCACTCCGCCGTGGATCGGTTCTCCGCCGGGTAGACATGAGTCGCCGCGAAATCGAAAAGCGCGCAGACGATCTGGTCCATCAGGTGGGAAAGCCGCGTGGCGCAGGCTGTTCCGCCTCCATCTTCGGAAAGCATGGCCTCGGCGCGTTCACGGCCTGTCGCAAGTGTCTGCTTCAGAAGCTTGAGAACTTCCGCACGCGTCTCGGGCCGGTCTGCGCCCGCCTTCGCCAGTTCCTGCAGGTCGTCACGCAGTTTTGCGCTATCGATGATCTGGTCGAGCTTGAGCGGTATCCGGGCCATTCGCGCCTCTGCAGTTCAGGTGCGTCGGCACCAATCTGCGGCGTCTATAGCGTGTTTTGCAGCCTACGTGAAATGGCACGTTTCAGGCTTTTGTCTCGACCTCGGCCTTCAGCCGGTAAAGCGCGTCCAGAGCCTCTCGCGGCGTCATTTCGTCGGGATTGATGCCCGACAGCGCTTGCAACAGCTTGTCGGCGCCCGCAGGCTTCGCGGGTGTTGCCCGTGCCTGCACGTTGAAGAGTGGCAGATCATCGACAAGCCTTGCGGCCTTGCCGGTAGTCTCGCCCTGCTCGAGTTCGCCCAAAACCTCTCTTGCGCGCTCGACGACGGCAGCAGGCAGGCCGGCAAGCCGCGCCACCTGCACACCGTAGGACCGGTCCGCGGCACCGCGCGCCACCTCGTGCAGGAAGATGACGTCACCCTCGAACTCCTTCACCCGCATGGTGACATTCGTCAGACGCGCAAGTTTTTCAGAAAGTGCGGTCATCTCGTGAAAATGCGTGGCAAACAGCGCCCGGCACCGGTTCTTCTCGTGCAGATATTCAACCGCCGCCCAGGCAATAGACAACCCGTCAAAGGTCGAGGTGCCTCGCCCGATCTCGTCGAGTATGACGAGCGAGCGCTCGCTGGCCTGATTGAGGATAGCCGCCGTTTCCACCATCTCGACCATGAAGGTGGAGCGCCCGCGCGCCAGATCGTCCGAGGCACCAACGCGGCTGAAAAGCCGGTCCACGACCCCAAGCCGCGCCTCACGTGCCGGCACGAAAGACCCCATCTGCGCCATGACGGCGATAAGCGCGTTCTGGCGCAGGAAGGTCGATTTACCGCCCATATTCGGCCCGGTCAGAAGCCAGATCGCGCCATTCTTCTCGCCATTGAAGGGCGACAGGTCGCAGTCATTGGCAACGAAGGGATCGGCTACCTGTTTGCGCAACGCCTGTTCCACCACCGGATGGCGACCGCCCTTGATGCAGAAGTCGAGGCTGTCATCCACTATGGGGCGACAATAGTTTTCCGCTTCCGCAAGCGTCGCGAGGCCCGCATAGACATCAAGTTCCGCCAGTGCCTGCGCGCCAGATCGAAGGGCGTCGCTTTCGCCCACGACCTCCGCGACAAGCTGGTCGAATATGCCTTGCTCGATGGCATTCGCGCGATCTGCTGCATTGGCAATCCGCGTCTCAAGCTCCGCCAGCTCCGTCGTGGTGAAGCGCATGGCATTGGCCATGGTCTGGCGGTGGATGAACCGTGCCTTCGCTTCCGGCGTCTCGGTCAGCGCTCCCGCATTCTGCGCCGTCACCTCGATATAGTAGCCCAGCACATTGTTGTGCCGGATCTTCAGCGAGCGGATGCAGGTTTCGGCCGCAAGGTCACGCTCCATACCCGCGATCACACGCCGCGATTCGTCGCGCAGTGCGCGCATCTCGTCGAGCTCGTCGTGATAGCCCGCCCGCACGAAACCGCCATCGCGCTTGAGAAGCGGCAGCTCGTCGGCAAGCGCCCGCTCCAGATGTCCCGCCAGATTGGCCGGAAGCCGCCCGAGAGCCGCGAAGGCTTTTGCCAGCTCCGCCGGCAGCTCGCGCCCCTTGGCAAGTCGCGCGATCTCGAACGCTGCGGAAAGGCCTGTTGCCAATGCGCCGAGATCACGCGGGCCACCTCGGTTCAAGGCCAGGCGCGACAAAGCCCGCGCAATATCGGGTACGCCCTTCAGATTATCCCGCAATGCGCCGCGAAGCGCACTTTCACGCAAGAGGAAAGCGACCGCATCATGGCGCGCGGAAATTTCCTTCGGATCTGTAAGCGGCGACATCAGCCGTTCGGCAAGAAGCCGACCGCCCGCACCCGTCACCGTGCGATCCATGGCTTTCAGTAGGCTGCCGTCGCGATTGCCCGAAAGCGTGCGTGCCAGCTCCAGATTGGCCCTTGTGGCCGGGTCGATGAAGAGGCTTTTGCCTTCCTCGTCGCGTTCGGGCGCACCCAGCGGTGGTCGTTCGGAAACCTGCGTCTTCTCGACATAGGCCACCGCGCCGGAAATGGCGGAAAGCTCGGCGCGCGAAAACTGGCCGAAACCATCGAGCGTGGCCACGCCGTAAAAGCGCGAGAGGCGGCTTTCGGCACTGGAGGAATCGAAAAAGGTCGCAGGCTGCGGATTGACCACCCGGCCAAGCACGTCGAACACGGGACGCAGTTTCTCGTCGTGAAACACGGGCTCGGCGACCACCAGCTCGCGCGGATCGACACGCAGAATGTCGGCAAGCGCCCGTTCCGGATTGGTGGATGTCACGCGGAAGACGCCGGTTGAAATGTCGATCCAGGCGAGCGCCAGCGCGTCTTCATCACCTTTCACGCGGCCAAGCGCCATCAGATAATTGGCTTGCGCGGGATCAAGCAGCTTTTCCTCGGTAATGGTGCCGGGCGTGACCAGCCGGATCACGTCGCGCTTCACCACCGCCTTGGAGCCGCGCTTTTTCGCTTCCGCCGGGTCCTCCATCTGCTCGCAGACGGCCACCCGATGTCCGAGTCCGATCAGGCGCTGGAGATAATCGTCAGCGGCGTGAACGGGCACGCCGCACATGGGGATGTCGTCACCATTGTGCTTGCCGCGCTTGGTCAGCGTGATGCCAAGCGCACGACTGGCGATCTCGGCATCCTCGAAGAACAGCTCGTAGAAATCGCCCATGCGATAAAACAGCAGCGAATCGGCATTCGCTGCCTTGATCTCGATGAACTGCTGCATCATCGGCGTCGCGCCGGCAGTCGAAGTGTTTGTCACGGGCTTCGCACCTGCCTTGCGGAATGGCGTCTCGTCGTTCAACTCGCGCCCCTCGGCATTTAAAGGTCTTGCGTCTTTCTTGAGCATTTACGGCGGCCGAGTGTAGCCTTATTCACGAGGCTTCGGCAAAACTCCACAGAAAGCCGCAGGATACCCCGGGGAGAGAGCATCTATCATGGCGAAAAACAACAAGTCGGAAGAACAGGGCCCGTCCGTCAGCCCGCAGGAGGCACTGGATTTCCACGCCATGGGCCGGCCCGGCAAGCTGGAGATCACGCCGACAAAGCCGATGGCAACCCAGCGCGATCTGTCGCTGGCTTATTCACCGGGTGTTGCCGTGCCGGTAAAGGCCATCGCCGAAGACCCCGCTCGCGCCTTTGACTATACGACACGCGGCAACACGGTCGCTGTCATTTCCAACGGCACGGCCATTCTTGGCCTTGGCAATCTCGGCGCGCTGGCCTCCAAGCCGGTGATGGAAGGCAAGGCAGTTCTCTTCAAGCGCTTCGCCGATGTCGATTCCATCGACCTTGAGGTCGACACGGAAGACGCCGACGAATTCATCAATTGCGTGCGCCTGCTCGGCCCCTCCTTCGGCGGCATCAATCTGGAAGACATCAAGGCGCCCGAATGCTTCATCATCGAGCAGCGCCTGCGCGAATTGATGGACATTCCCGTCTTCCACGACGACCAGCACGGAACCGCAATCATCGCCGTCGCGGGCCTCATCAACGCGCTGCATCTGACCGGCCGCGACATGAAATCGACACGGCTTGTCTGCAACGGCGCGGGCGCAGCCGGCATTGCCTGTATCGAGCTCGCCAAGTCCCTCGGCTTCACGCCTGAAAACGTGCTCCTCTGCGATACGAAAGGCGTTGTCTACAAGGGCCGCGAAGAGGGCATGAACCAGTGGAAGTCGGCCCATGCGGTGGAGACGGACAAGCGCACATTGGCCGAAGCCGTTGAAGGTGCCGATGTCTTC
The DNA here is from genome assembly GCF_037029545.1 of Nitratireductor sp. CH_MIT9313-5. Taxonomy (NCBI): domain Bacteria; kingdom Pseudomonadati; phylum Pseudomonadota; class Alphaproteobacteria; order Hyphomicrobiales; family Phyllobacteriaceae; genus Nitratireductor; species Nitratireductor sp. CH_MIT9313-5. The sequence goes on from NZ_JAYMER010000011.1 coordinate 66,074, forward strand.
TTCGGCCTGTCCGCCAAGGGCGCACTGACGCCCAGGATGGTCCAGTCCATGGCCAAGAACCCGATCATCTTCGCCATGGCCAATCCCGATCCGGAAATCACTCCGGAAGAGGTCTCGGAAATCCGAACCGATGCCATCATGGCCACCGGGCGGTCGGATTATCCCAACCAGGTCAACAACGTCCTGGGCTTCCCCTATATCTTCCGCGGCGCGCTCGACGTACGGGCAACCACCATCAATGACGAGATGAAGGTCGCCGCGGCCCAGGCGCTGGCCGAATTGGCGCGCCAGGATGTGCCGGACGACGTGGCCGCTGCCTATCGCGGCAACCGGCCGAAATACGGGCCGGACTACATCATCCCCGTGCCCTTCGATCCGCGCCTTATCTCGGCCATCCCCGTGGCCGTGGCAAAGGCGGCAATGGACACGGGCGTCGCACGCCGCCCCATTGTGGATCTGGAGAAATACGCGCACGAGCTGTCCGCCCGCCGCGACCCGATCGTCTCGACCCTGCAGCGCATCTATGACCGTGTGCGCCGCCAGCCCAAGCGCATCGTCTTCGCCGAGGGCGAGGAGGAACAGGTGATGCGCGCCGCCGTCGCCTATGTGAACCAGCGGCTCGGCACGGCCATCCTGCTTGGCCGTGAAGAGCGCATTCGCGAAATGGCGCATAATGCCGGCGTTGATCTGTCCAAGCCCGGCATCGAGATCATCAATGCGCGGCTGTCACGCCGCAATGCGATCTACGCCGACTATCTTTATGAGCGCTTGCAGCGGAAGGGATACCTTTTCCGCGACTGCCAGCGCCTCATCAACAATGACCGCAACCATTTCGCCGCCACCATGGTGGCACTGGGCGACGCGGACGGCATGGTGACCGGCGTGACCCGCAACTACTCCACCGTGCTTGATGATGTACGCCGCTGCATCGATGCGCGTCCGGGTCACCCCGTCATCGGCGTGTCGCTGGCGCTCTGCCGCGGCCGGACCGTGCTGGTTGCTGATACGGCCGTGCATGACATGCCCAACGCCGAGGAACTTGCCGATATCGCCGAGGAGGCCGCAGGCCAGGCACGGCGCATGGGCTACGAGCCGCGTGTCGCGATGCTTGCCTATTCAACCTTCGGTCATCCGGCGGGTGAGCGTTCCGAGCGGGTTCAGGAGGCGGTTAAGATCCTCGACAAGCGCCGCGTGGACTTCGAATATGATGGCGAGATGGCCGCAGATGTCGCGCTCAATGCAAGCCTGATGCGCGAATATCCATTCTGCCGCCTGTCAGGCCCGGCCAATGTGCTGGTCATGCCCGCCTTCCACTCCGCATCCATCTCCACCAAGATGCTGCAGGAGCTCGGCGGCTCCACCGTCATCGGCCCGCTTCTGGTCGGCCTCAACAAGCCGGTACAGATCGTGTCGCTGAACGCGAAGGATTCCGACATCGTGAACATGGCCGCCATCGCAGCCTATAGCGCCGGCCAATGACGTGAGCTCAAGGCTTCGCCGCTTGTCTCAGGCGGCGAAGCGCTCGGCCTCTGCGCCGAAATGCGAAAGATAACGCTGCGAGATCGCTTCCACCGGCAGCACGACAAGAACATCGGTGGTTCCGAAATCACGGTCGACCACGCAGCCTTCTCCAAATTTTGCGCCAAGGCGCAGATAGCCTTTTATGAGCGGCGGCAGCGCGGCAAGAGCAGCCTTCATGTTTACCGCTTCCGCGGGCATGAGATCCATGGTGGAGAAACGTTGCTCATGCGCGCGCACCGCCCACGCGCCTTCGGCCCGTGCAAAGTGATGCAGGAAGGATAGTGCTTCGGCATGAGCGGCAGGCACCGTACCGGGGAATGATGCGCAGCCGGTCATCACGTCAATATCGTGCCTACGGCAATAGGCCCAGATACCCTGCCACAAGAGTTCGATCGTGCGCTTGGAGCGATAAGCCGGCAAAACGCATGAACGGCCAAGTTCGAGGAAGCGGCGGCCCGTGTGACGCGCCACAAGCGCTCCGAGCTCGAACTCGTCCTCGGAATAAAATCCGCCGGCAGTTCCGGCCATGTCCTGAGGCAGCATGCGGTAGGTGCCGACAATCTGGTCGCAGGTGGAGCCGGGCAGGGTGCTGTCGATCACCAGAAGATGGTCGCAAACCGCGTCGAAACGATCCGAATCCCGCTCTTCCATCGCGGAGGGGTCTGCATGAGACGCGCCCATTTCCCGGTAGAAAATATCGTAGCGCAGCTTCTGGGCGGCGCGCAGTTCTTCGTCGCTGGCAGCAAGGCGCACCATCAGTGAGCCGATCTGGCCAAGCACGTCACGGCTGCTCTTGGCCGTCAACGCGACCGCCAATTGAGCGTCAGGCTTCACTGCGTTTCTCAGGATCAGGCCTTGCATCTCTTGATTCTCCGCCGCATCTCGATGGGGCGGAAATAATATCGGGCTGCGACAGTAGCATGACAAGAGGCTGGCCGGCTCATGTTCATTTGTGGGCAGCCTATGCTGCCATATGCGTTTCGAGCGTGAGAAGCAGCTTGTCGGGATCAAGCGGCTTTGAGACGAATCCGCTGGCACCATGGGCCAGCACGCCCTGGCGGGTTTGTTCCTGACTGTCTGCCGAAAGAACGAGGATGGGGATTGGTGCCATGCCCGTCTCTTCCTCGAAGCGCCTGACACCGGCAATCGCGTCCAGCCCGTCCAGAACCGGCATGTGCAGATCCATCAACACGATGTCATAGGGGCGCGATTGCTTGGTCAGCGCTTCGAGTGCTGCACGTCCATTGGTGACAACTTCCACCCGGTGACCGGCGCGTGTGAGGGCGGAGCGAGCCAGCAGCGCGTTGATCTCGTTATCCTCGGCCACCAGAACATGAAGGCCGGTATGGACTCCGCGCCTCGTTTTGCGGCTTTCCTTTGGCGCAGGCACTTCGCTTGGCCGGTTGGGCGTCTCGCTCAAAAGCATGCGCAGCATGGTACGTGTACGCGCCGGGCGGGCAAGAAACGCGCCATAACCATTGGCCCGGAAGCTTGCCAGCCGTCCGCGCTCGGCTGGCGCGATGAGCGTGATGTTGCGCCTGGCCACCCAGCCCCGCTCGCGCAATTTGCGCAGGCACGACCTGTCCTCGCGTTCAAGGGAAGCATCCACGATCAATGCGTCCAGGCCTTCCTCGCGACGCGCCGTGGAGATGGCGGTCGGATCGATGATGCTGGAGCGTCCGCCATGGGCGCGCACGCTGCGCGACAGGGCTTCAGCCTCCATCTCGTGGCGGGCGAATATGCCCACATGATAGCCGGCAAGTGACCTGGCCGCACTTTTCGCCTCTTCATCGGCTTCGCCCTCAAGCGGCAGGGTCACCGTGAAGGTTGCACCTTCTCCGGGTGAACTCTCCGCAACGATGCGCCCCTTCATCGCTTCCACGAGGCGACGAGTGATCGCAAGGCCAAGTCCTGCTCCGCCGTGCCGGCGTGTGGAGCCACTGTCGGCCTGTTCGAACTCCTTGAAGATGCGTTCAAGCGCACTCTGCTCGAAGCCGGGACCCGTGTCCTCGATGCGGAAGGAGAGGGCAGGCTTGCCATCCTTCTGCGAGGGGATCACGGTCAACAGCACGCCGCCTGTCTCGGTGAACTTGATCGCATTGCCAAGCAGGTTCAAAAGCACCTGCCGCAGCCGACCCGGATCGGCATTCACGAATTCCGGCACCAGAGGCGATATATGGCAGCCAAGGCCGATATCCTTGGCAAAGGCACGCGTTGCCATCAGCTCGACAATGCTTTCCACCAGCTCGCGCACATCCATCTTCTGTGCCTCGAGCTCCAGCTTGCCTGCCTCGATCTTGGAGTAGTCCAGAAGATCCTCGATCAGGGCAAGAAGCGCGCCGGACGAGGTGGATATGGCTCCTACATAGGTCCGCTGCTCCTGCGTGAGCGGCGTATCGGCCAGCAGCGTTGCCATTCCCATGATGCCGTTCATCGGCGTGCGGATTTCGTGGCTGACCGTTGCAAGGAAGCGTGACTTCGCCTGGCTTGCATGTTCTGCGCGCTCGCGCGCATTCACGAGCGCCGTTTCGGCGAGTTTGCGCGCCGTGATATCACGTGCAATCGCCCAATGCGATGCTTCACCGCTGTCGCCATCGCGCATGGAAAGCTCGGTCCAGGCAAACCAGCGAAGGCCCCGACCCGTACGTACTGAAACATCGGTGGAACTGATGCTGTCGCCATCGGCGAAAGCTGCTTCAGGCACGACCGGTATCTCGATGCCAAGCTGGCTAAGTGTCTTGCCGATTGCCTTCTCGATCTCCATGCCCAAAAGGTCGCCCAGAACCTTGTTGGCATAGAGTATGCGCCCGTCACGGTCGCGGTGAACGACAAGGTCGCCAAGACCTTCCAGAAGGCCGTAGAAACGCTGCTCGCTTTCGCGCATCTCCCACATGCGGTCGGCGAGCTCTTCCATCTGCACCGCATTCTGCTGCATGGCGCGGCGCTCTTCCGCCGCAATGCCTTGGCCGCGATTCTTGGTGAAGGAAAAGCCGACCGCCAGGAAGGTTACCAGCAGGAGCCCACCAATAACGGCGGGCGATGCTTCTGTCAGATAGGCAAGCCCGGCAAGGGCAAGATTGCTGAAGGCGATGAAGACCAATGCCTTTGCCGAAAAGGAAGAGTGCTGCTGCTCACCATAGATGAGCGGCTTGGTAAGCGGCTGTCCCGCCGCTTTGCTGGCCTGTGCCCAGGCTCGCTCCAGTCGTTGAATTACACCCGCCCTTGTCATGGCAGGCACGATAACGCCCGGCGATTAGAGAAGATTTTGGATCGGTTGAGGTATTTGAGCGAGTGTCTTAGCTGTCGCTTAACCTTGTCTCGACCACCAGTCGCCCGCGCACATTGCCTGCAACGATTTCAGGCGCCGATTCAATGGCCATGCCAAGCGGGATAGTCGTCGAAACCGCCGCCAGCTTGTCCCGGTCGATCAGGTTTTCCAGCCTGCGCCAGGCTTCCAGCCGCAGCGAAACGGGCGCCATCACCGAATCGACGCCAAGCAGTGAGACGCCGCGCAGAATGAAGGGGGCAACCGAGGCGGGAAGCGCCATGCTTTCGGCCAGTCCGCAGGCGGCCACGGCCCCGCCATAGCGCGTTGCGGAGAGCATGTTGGCCAGCGTGTGGCCGCCCGCAACATCAATGCCGCCCGCCCAGCGCTCTTTCGCAAGCGGCTTGCCTTCACCGGAAAGCTCATCGCGTGCGATAATCTCCATCGCCCCCAGATCACGCAAATAGTCATGCGTTTCCGCGCGACCGGTTGAGGCAATAACCTCATAGCCGAGCTCTGCCAGAAGACCGACAGCAACCGACCCGACGCCACCGGCCGCGCCCGATACCACGACCGGCCCGCGGTCGGGTGATATTCCGTGGCGCTCCAGCGCCATCACGCACAGCATGGCGGTATAGCCAGCAGTGCAAAGCGCCATTGCCTGGACTTCCGTAAATCCGTCGGGAAGCGGCACCAGCCAGTCGCCATTCACCCGCGCACGTTCGGCAAGCCCGCCATAATGCGTCTCACCCACTCCAAAACCGTTGAGGATCACCCGGTCGCCTTCCCGCCATGCGGGATGAGCCGAGCTCAACACCGTGCCGGCGAGGTCAATTCCGGGAACCATGGGAAACCGGCGCACGACCGGCGCCTTGCCGCTAATGGCAAGCCCGTCCTTGTAATTGAGGCTGGATGCGGCAACGGCGATGGTTACATCGCCATCCATGAGATCCGCCTCGCTCATCTCGCACAGGCGAACCTGCTGCGCGCCGTCATCATCCCTGGTGATGAGAACGGCCTTGAAGCTGGTGCTCATGGGTCCCTCCGCTTCTATTCGGCCGGTTCGTGTCCTCCGCGAAGCCAGCCGATGATCTCCTCGAGTATGACAAGTCCCGCGCCGATGGTGATGAAGGCGTCGGCAAGATTGAAAACGGCGAATGACCATGATGGCGTATGGAAGTAGATATAGTCCACCACATAGCCAAGCGTCGTGCGGTCAACCAGGTTGCCGAGCGCCCCACCGACAATCAACGCGAAGCCGAACTGCGCCAGCCTCTGATGCGCATGCGTCTTGAGCGCGAGATAGAGGATGAAGCCCAGAACAACGAGCGTCAGGATACTCAACCACGTGCCCCCAACGCCCGAAAGCATCGAGAATGCAACACCCGTATTGTGCGAGTGATAGAGCGAGAGATAGGGCATCAGGTCCACGCGCTCATGCAGTGGCAAATTCGTCTGCACGAGCTGTTTGACCCACTGGTCGATCAGCAGCGCGATCAGCGCAAGCAGGCTCGCAAAGGCGATCTGGCGGCGGGTCATTTCGTCTCCTGGCTCTCGATCGGCAGCGCATCGCGCCGAATCTCGTATAACATCACTCCCGTCGCCACGGCGAGATTGAGCGAATCCGCGCGTCCGGCCTGGGGAATGCGCACAAGCCTGTCGCAGCGCTCCGCCAGACTGTCCGGCAGTCCTTTCTGCTCGTTGCCCATCAGGAGAAGCATCGGCTTGTCGGAATAATCGATGCTGCGATAGTCGACCGATCCTTTCAGATGCGTGCCTGCCATCATGCCCGGATAATTTTCCCGCCATTTAAGGAAGCGCTCTTCATCCGTGCGCACCAGCGGCACACTGAAGAGCGAGCCCATGGTCGCGCGCACCGTCTCCAGCGAGAAGGGGTCAGTACAGTCGCCGACAAGGATCACGCCCTTCGCGCCAACGGCATCGACCGTACGAATGATCGTGCCGAGATTTCCCGGGTCGCGCACACGGTCAAGCGCCACCCACACGTCACCCCTTGCCGACGTAACATCGTCCAGCCGGTGATAGCGCTGCTCGAAGACGCCAACCACCATTTGTGGATTGTCGCGGCGCGTGATCGACGACAGGACCTTCTCGCTGACTTCCAGAACCAGCCCGCCGGAGGCCACGGTGCGAGCTGCAGCCTTTTCGACCGCTGCATTGCCCCGTCCGGCCTTTGCATAGACAAGTGTGCGGATGGTCCAGCCATTGTTCATCGCATCAAGCACCAGCTTCAGCCCCTCGGCCATGAAGCTGCGCTCGCGGTCGCGGAATTTCTTCAGCGCCAGTGCCTTGATGTCTTTGACGATAGGGTTTGAGAGGCTGGTAACCTCCTTCACCTGGCCGGGCGCGCGTGTCTCGCGGGAAGAGCTCATTTCGCCACCCATCTGGAGAAAAGCGAGGTCGAAAGCGCGCGGTCAGCGGCCTTCTCCCGAATGACCAGCTCACCCGATTCCACGCGCCCGCCCATGCCGATGAAGCTGTCGCGCATCACCGCATGCATCGCGAAGAAGGAGGCGCGGATGGAATAGGCGGTCAGCACCATTGCGAGCGCGTTCGGCGAGAGGATGCTGCGGCAGGTCTCAACCAGTTTCGGCAGATGGTCGAACAATTGCCAGACCTCGCCCTTCGGCCCCCGGCCATAGGCGGGCGGGTCAAGCAGGATGATGTCATAGCCGTTGCCACGGCGCGCCTCGCGCTCGGCAAACTTCATGGCGTCTTCGCAGATCCAGCGGATGGGTCGGTCCGAAAGGCCGGCCATTTCCTGGTTCTCCCGCGCCCAGCCAATTGCCTTCTTGGACGCATCCACATGCGTCACCTGTGCGCCCGCGCGCGCGGCGACAAGCGAGGCGAGGCCGGTATATCCAAAAAGATTGAGCACCTTTACCGGCCGCCGCGCATCCTCGACCAGCTTGGCCATATGGCTCCAATGGGTCGCCTGTTCTGGAAAGACGCCAACGTGACGGAATGAGGTGAAGCGGCCGACATAGTCGATGCCGTCATGACGCATCGGCCAGGTCTCGCCGAGCGGCGTGCGCGGAAAACGCCAGCGCCCCATGCCTTCCTCATCCGTGTCGCCGGTAAAGACAGCGTCCGCTTTTTCCCATTCGATGTCGGGCAGGGCCGGGCGCCAGAGTGCCTGGTTCTCCGGGCGGACAATGCGATAGGGGCCATATTGTTCGAGTTTCTGACCGTCGCCCGAATCCAGTAGCGCGTAATTCTCGTTAGGCAGAACCTCGAGGATCAGCGGCAGCTTCTCATCCGGCAGCGGGCCGTCGCGACGCGGTATGCGCTCCACATTCTGGCGCGGGGTTTCATGGGACTGTTCCTTGCGCGGGGTCCGCTCGCGCGGCAACTGAGCCCGCGCAGGCTTCTTGCCGTCACGCTTGCGCTTCGCGCCTGCATTTTTCGGATTGGGCTTCAAGCTTGGCTCCGGTCAGATCCGGTGAAAGTGTCCACTCCCATCTGCCACAGCCAAGGCTTCCCGCGCAACAAAGTCGCGCGGCAAACATTGCATCGCCAGAACGGCAGGATCGATGGGCGGACGGCTATCAGGCCGCGCGGTGAACCAACGCGCCTTTGGTGTCGGCCTTCTGCTCGGTCGGCGGTGTCTGCTTCTTCAGCTTCTCCACCTCGGCGTTACGCTGGCGCGCGATGCGCCGATAGCGCCCCTGGCGGAACCAGGTAGCCATCGAACCGATGAACATGCCGATGATCAGCGCCAGAAAGAGCAATGCAAAGAGCGGCAGGCTGATGGTCAGCGCCGGATTGCCGGGGTTGAAAGGATCGAAGGTAAAGGCGGTCGGAGCGCGATTTGCCACGGCAAGCGCGATGAGGATGATCGCAAGCGGTACGAGCACCACCACTGTCAGAATACGTTTGGCCATGGCCTCTTTCTTGGTCCTTTGAACTTCTGCCGAGGCTTATTCGCTGCCGCCGTTCAGCCGCTCGCGCAGTTCCTTGCCGGTTTTGAAGAAGGGAACCCACTTCTCTTCAACATAAACGGATTCACCCGTGCGCGGGTTGCGTCCGGTGCGGGCGGGCCGGTTCTTCACCGAAAATGCGCCGAAGCCGCGCAGTTCGACGCGATTGCCTTCGGCCAGTGCCTCTCCGATCTCGTCGAAAATGGCATTCACGATGTTCTCGACATCGCGCAGAAACAGATGCGGATTCCTGTTGGCGATTGTCTGTACCAGCTCGGACTTGATCATGTTTTCAGTTTTCCGCCGCTTGAGTGGCCCACTATCTGAATGGTTTTGCTGTATTTTTCAGTCCAGTGCACGGGAGGCGTCAGGTTGCCAGACCGACACGAGACCGTCAAGAAAGATGCGCTCGGCTCCCAATGCGCGGATAAGCTGCTCCTCGGTGGAGTAACCCAGAACCCGCGCCAGCCAGCGCGAAGCGATCTCCGGCATGAAGAGCGAGACATCGTCACTGCGCGGCCTCCACTCCACCACCTGCAGGTTCTCGTCGAGTCCTTTCTCGACCAGCCACTGCTTGGCTTCACGCTCGCCGCCCAAAGCATCTACCAGCTTGGCTTGCGCGGCCTGGCGGCCGGTGAAGACCGATCCATCGGCCAGCGTCAGCACTTCCTCGCGCGACAGCGGGCGACGCTCCGTCACCAGATCCACGAACCAGTCATAGCTGTCCATGATCATGGCGCGCATCATGGCGCGCTCTTCGTCCGTCGTCTCGTTAAAGGGAGAAGGCTCGGCCTTGAGCGGGCTCGATTTCACTTCTTCAACGCCGATCCCGAGCTTTTCCATCAGTCCGGTCAGATTGGGTAGCTGCACGAGCACGCCGATGGAGCCGACAATGGAGGACTGTCGCGCGACGATGTGATCGGCAGCACTCGCAATCATGTAGCCAGCAGACGCCGCAAGGGTGCCCACCTGCGCCACAACAGGCTTTTCCTGCGCAATCAGGCGGATTTCCTCATAGATGGCTTCGCCGCCAGCGGTGGTGCCGCCGGGAGAATCCACCGTCACGATCACACCGCGTACGGCCTTGGAGCGGCGAATGTCCTCCAGCCGATCCAGCAGTTTCTCGTCTTCGGTGATCGTGCCTTCGATGCGGATCTGCGCGATGTGCGGTGTGGCAGCCACGCGGTCGCCGAGCATCCAGCGCACCAGCACGAACAGGCTGATGATCAGGATGATGATCGTTGCCGCGCGCCAGAAGGTCAGTTTCCTGCGAATGCGTCTGCGGTCGATCAGCTCGTCTGCGCTCAAGGATGCCATGCCATATGCCTCTCTTGTGCCGGTGGCGGAACTTCGAAGAGGCGTCTTTTAGACGAGTTGGTCGCGCCGGGCTACTGCCAAAACCTTTAGTGGCTGCCCAATGCCTTGCCCTCAATCCAAGAATGGCCATATTGAACTGTCAATTCCCGACGACCCCGGCACTGAACGGCGGAAACGGCGCCCGCAATCCATTTTCAGCGAACGCGCCAGGAGATTGTGTGAATGAGCGCTGGCCACGCCAGAACCGAGCATATGCGCAGCGATGCCATTCGCCGTGCCGATCGCGGCGCGCAGGATTTCGTGCGCGCGCAGACCCATTCCCGGCGTGTTCGCATGCTCAAATGGTTCCTCCCGGCCGTCGCAAGTGGCTGCGTCCTGCTTTTCGTAGGCTACAGCATGCTGTCATCGGTGGCCGGCGGGGATGTGGATCTTGGCTCGGCGACGATCAAGGATGGCAAGCTGGTGATGTCCAACCCGACGCTGGAAGGCTTCACCCGCAACAATCTGCCCTATACTATGACGGCAGCACGCGCGCGCCAGCAAATCGGCAGCGAGACGGCCGCAATCGATCTGGAAGAGATTACTGCGACGGTCCCCTTCGAGGATGGCGATCAAGCCGTCATAACCGCAAGCGAAGGCCGCTTCGACCGCAGCGGCAATGCCTTGACCCTCAACCAGACGATTGAGCTTGAGACGACCAACGGTATTTCCGCCCGCCTCCAGTCTGCAGATGTGGATGTGGCGAAAGGTTCGCTGAAAAGCGACAAGCCAGTTGAAATCAACATGGAAGGCCTCTCGATCCGCGCCGACCGCTTCAGCGCCGACGATGGCGGAAAAGTGCTGGTCTTCGAGGACAGGGTTCGCGTAATAGTGGATCCGCAAAAGGTTCGGCGAGGGGGAGAGTGAAGTCAGTGGCAAACGCAACAGCACGCATCGCAATGGCGGCTCTCTTGGTCCTGTCTGCCGCGGGCACTTCGGCTCTTGCGCAGACCGAGCGCATGACGGGCCTGAAACTCTCCGGCGATCAGCCAATCCAGATCGAGAGCGATCGCTTCGAGGTGGATGAAAACCAGAGCCTTGCCACCTTCACCGGCAATGTGTCGGTCGTGCAGGGCGAAACGGTCATGAAGGCCGGTCGCATGAAGGTCTTCTACAAATCCGATGGCGGCTCCGCCACGACCGGCAGCGCCGATATCGACCGACTTGAAGTCGAAGGCGGTATCTATGTGAAGTCCGAGACGCAGGTCGCTACCGGCGATCGGGGCACTTTCGACATGGACACCGAGGTGCTGGTAATGTCCGGCGACGAGGTTGTGCTGTCGGAAGGCGACAATGTCATCACCGGCTGCAAGCTCACCGTTCAGATGCGCAATGGCCAGGCTCGGCTTGACAGCTGCGGCGGCTCCGGCGCCGGTGGCCGGGTGAAAATGTTGCTGACGCCCGAATCCCGCAATCGCTGAAGATTTTCCGCCTGATGCTCAAACGTCTCCTGCCGCAGAATGACGCGACGCCGCCGCCATCCGAGGAGGCCCTGCGCAAATACAAGGGCACGCTCATCGCGCGCGGGCTGACGAAGTCCTACAAGAGCCGTCAGGTCGTCTCCGGTGTCTCGCTCGGCGTGCGCGCAGGTGAGGCCGTCGGCCTGCTGGGTCCGAACGGTGCGGGCAAGACCACCTGCTTCTACATGGTCACTGGCCTTGTCCCCGTCGATCAGGGCACGATCCAGATCGATGGCTATGACGTCACCTCCATGCCCATGTATCGCCGCGCGCGGCTTGGCATCGGCTATCTCCCGCAGGAAGCTTCGATCTTCCGTGGCTTGACCGTGGAGCAAAACATCCGCGCCATTCTCGAAGTGGTCGAGAAAAGCCGCAAGGAGCGTGAAAAGACGCTGGATGCGCTTCTGGAAGAGTTCTCCATCAGCCATCTGCGCAAGTCGCCTTCCGTCGCGCTCTCCGGTGGCGAGCGTCGCCGCCTCGAGATCGCCCGCGCACTGGCCTCTAAGCCCAACTTCATGCTGCTCGACGAGCCCTTCGCCGGTATCGACCCCATCGCGGTAACGGATATCCAGCAGCTCGTGCGCCATCTGACGGCACGCGGCATCGGTGTGCTGATTACCGATCACAATGTGCGCGAGACGCTCGGTCTCATCGACCGCGCCTATATCATCCATGCCGGTCAGGTGCTCACCCACGGCCAGCCGCAGGACATCGTGGCCAATGCCGATGTCCGCCGCCTCTATCTCGGCGAAGGCTTCACGATCTGATCCTGTCACGAGCTTGAGACAAGGGGCGGGGCTGAAGCTTTCATCTTCAGCCAAAGCCTGCCATTTTTGCATCCATGCCAATTATCAGCCCTCATGCCACCAACCCGCTTGCCGATGGTCGCCAGTCCGAACGCGCGCTCATCATCCGTCGTGGCGTGCAGCGCCTTTTCGTGCAGCTTGGCACCGTCTCCATACCGGAAGTGACGCTCGCCACGGGCAGGCGCGCCGACCTCGTGGGCCTTACCCGAAAGGGCGAGATCTGGATCGTCGAGATCAAATCATCGATCGAGGATTTTCAGGTGGACCGCAAATGGCCCGAATATCGCCTGCACTGCGACCGGCTCTTCTTCGCCTCGCATCCGGAAGTGCCGCAGGAGATATTCCCCGAAGATTGCGGCTTCATGCTTTCAGATGGTTATGGCGCGGAAATCCTGCGCGATGCGCCCGAGCACAAGCTGCCGGCGGCCACTCGCAAGGCGCTCATGCTGCGGCTTGCGCGCACCGGCGCATCCCGGATCACCGCAGCGGAGATGGCCGGCGTGAGTATTCCCGCACTTGATGGTGAAGCGGAAGGCTGACTAAAGACTATCGCGGAGCGCGCTTGGCGAGAATGCGCTGTAGCGTGCGCCGGTGCATGTTGAGCCGACGTGCGGTTTCCGAGACATTTCGGTCGCACATCTCGTAGACCCGCTGGATATGCTCCCAGCGCACACGGTCGGCCGACATCGGGTTCTCCGGCAGTTCGGCCTTTTCGTCGGGCTTGCGCGTCAGCACGTTGAAAATGTCATCGGCATCGGCAGGCTTCGACAGATAATCGATGGCGCCAAGCTTCACGGCCGTTACGGCGGTGGCGATATTGCCATAGCCCGTGAGGATGATGGAACGCGCGTCTTCCCGCTTTTCGCGCAGCGCGGACACCACATCCAGACCATTGCCGTCACCAAGACGCATATCCACCACGGCAAAGGCGGGCGGAGCGCTGTTCACCTTGGCAATCGCTTCCGCCACGGAATCGGCGGTATCCACCACAAAGCCACGGCCTTCCATGGCGCGGGCAACACGCGTCAGAAACGGCTTGTCGTCATCGACGATCAAAAGCGTATGATCGTCACCCGGAATGGCGTTCTCGTTTTCCACTTCACTCATATTTCGCTCGCTTTCCCGTCCATCTCTATAGGATGCGGATTGCTCTCCGCACCGGACGACCATGGAAGCCCCCCGTGACTCATGAAGAACGCTTCACGCGACCAGCTGATATCGACCCTAGCACCTTTGCCTTCTTCCGTGGAATTGGCGAAGACTATCGTCGCGCCGGAACGCTCAAGAAGGGTCTTGGCGATAAATAGGCCCAAACCCAGTCCGCCGCCATGCCCGCTGGCGCGTTTGGTGACATAGGGATCGCCGATCCGCTCCAGGATCTCCGGCGGAAATCCCTTCCCGTCATCGGTGATCGTCAGTCCAACCTGTCGCTCATTCCACCACCAGCGCAGCATTACCGTCTCGCGTGCAAAGTCGACCGCGTTCTCGACCAGGTTGCCCAAGCCGTAATGCACGCCGGGATTGCGTCGGACAACCGGTTCGCGTCCCTCGCACTCACCCTGCTCCATTTCAATCCTGATGCCAAAATCACGATGCGGCTCTACCGTCTCTTCGATCAGCGCGGTGAAGGTCATGCGCACCAGATGGTCGCCGCTTTCGGTAGACAGGCTCGTGAGTTGTTTCAGGATCTCGCGGCAGCGCTCCGACTGCGAACGCAACAGTGCGACATCATCCTTGAGGTCGGGATTGTCCCCCAACGCCTTTTCCATCTCGCGCGAGACAAGCGCAATCGTGGCAAGCGGCGTACCAAGCTCATGCGCTGCAGCAGCAGCCAACCCGTCCAGAGCCGAAATATGCTGCTCGCGCTGCAGAACCAGTTCGGTTGCCGTCAGCGCATTGGCGAGCAGCCGCGCCTCTTCCGCCACCCTGTAGGCATAAACGCCGGAAAAGGCGATGGACGAGACCACCGCAACCCAGACACCGGCAATATAGATGAAGGGCATGCGCAGTTCCGTGCCTGGAAACCACGGCAGCGGCAGGTGGAAGAAGGCCAGAGCGGTCGCGATGCCCACGACCAGCATGCCCAGAAGCTCCGTCCAGGAACGGGGCAATGTGGTGGCCGAGATGACCACCGGCACTGCTAGCAGTACCGAGAAGGGGTTCGTCAGCCCGCCGGTGAGGAAGAGAAGGCCGCCAAGCTGCAGCACGTCGAAAATCAGGATCCAAGCCGCATCGCGTGGCAGAAGCCTGTGCGTCGCCGGATAGGTATAACCCAGATAGGTGTTGAGGAACGCCGCAGCCCCGATCAGGATGAAGCAGGGTAGAACCGGAACTGGAAACTCGAAATAGAAGGCAACGACCAGCGTCGCCATGCTTTGCCCGACAACCGCGAGCCACCGCAATCGGATAAGCGTATTCAGCCGCAGCGACTGGATATGGCGCGTGTTGTGCAGTTCGGCATCGTAAATCATGGATTGCGTTTATGCGCTGACATGCGCGCAAGACCAAGCCTTATTTCGCACGTGGCTTGGCGCGTCTTGTTGCCGCAGCGCTTGCCGGGTCCTCCGGCCAAACATGCTTTGGATAGCGCCCGCGCATATCCGATCTGACATCTGCCCATGAACCGGCCCAGAAGCCGGGCAGGTCGCGCGTCTTCTGGATGGGACGGTGTGCAGGCGACAGAAGTTCAAGCGTCAGCCGCGTTCCCCCACCGATGGTCGGGTGCTCGCCAAGCCCGAACAGCTCCTGCACGCGAATGGAAAGCACCGCATCCTCCGCCTCGTAGCGAATGGGCACGCGGCTGCCCGTCGGCGCGGTGAAATGGGTGGGCGCAAGCGCATCCAGACGCCGCTGGCGGTCGAAGGGCACGAGGCTGCGCAGACCGTCCTCGATCTGCCGCGCCGAGATCTTGCTCATCTCCGCGTCGCCTTTCAGGAATGGTCCCAGCCAATCTTCCAGCATCGCGAGAAGCGTCTCGTCATCCATGGCAGGCCATGGCTCGCCTTCCGCATGATGGAGAAAGGCAAGGCGCGCACGCAATGCGGCTGTTTCCTTCGTCCAGGGCAGGAGATCCAGCCCATGCGCCCTTATGGCCTCCAGCAGGCCCTCATCCGCGTCCGCCCCGCTAGGTGGCGGCAGGTTCCGGGTCGCGAAGACAACGGAACCAAGCCGCCTGCTTTCCGTCTGCCGCAGTGCTCTGCGCTCCCTGTCGAAACTCACCGTGCGCCGGGTCTCGATCCGATCACCAAGTGCTGTCTCGATCTCCTGTTCATCCACGCGCGCAGCAGCCGCGATCCGGGCATTCTGCGCCCGCCCCTGAAGATCGGCGACCACCAGATAGGGTTCGCGGGCCAGCGCTTCGCTCGCCTCCATCTGCCCGCCGCGGCCATTGGCAAGCACATAGCGTCCGGCCTCGCCGCGCGCCTTGGCCACGCGATCCGGCCATGCATGCAGAAGCAGCGCGCCAGCACTTGAAGCGCCATTGCCCATGCTCCCGCCTGCCTGCCGAGCGAGCCCTTGCGCGAGCTGCCGTGCAGCCTTCGCGCGAGGCGAACTTTCACGCCTGAAATTGGCAAGCCGTTGGTCAAGATCGACGCTGTTCCCTCCAAGACCACGTTCGGACAGAAGAACGGCGAGTTCCGCAGCCGCCAGAGCCTCACCGCATTCGGCAGCCTTGGCCACCATATGCGCCAGTCGCACCGGCAAAGCGAGCTTGCGCATGGCAGTACCTTGAGCATTCAAGCGCCCATCGGGCTCAAGCGCATCGAGCGCTTCAAGCAGGCTCCGCGCTTCCGCAAGCGCCGGCTCCGGCGGTGGATCGAGAAACGCGAGGCTTCGCGGATCACTCACGCCGAAAGCAGCGCAATCAAGCAAGAGCCCGGAAAGATCGGCTTCCAGTATCTCCGGCCGCGTGAAGGCGGGAAGGGCGGTGGTCTGCTCCTGCCGCCAAAGACGAAGCGCGATACCCGGTGCCGTTCGTCCCGCACGCCCCGCCCGCTGGTCGGCGGAAGCACGCGATACCCGCACCGTCTCCAGCCGCGTGAGCCCGGTTGCCGGTTCGAATTTCGGCAGCCGCGAAAGGCCGGAATCGATCACCACCCGCACCCCGTCAATGGTGACCGAGGTTTCCGCAATCGCGGTGGTCAACACTACCTTCCGCCGTCCTTCGGGTGCGGGCCTTATGGCCGCATCCTGAGCGCGGCCTTCAAGTCCGCCATGCAGCGGCACAAGATCGACATTCGCGCCCACCCGCCCCTCAAGCCGCTCCATGGTCCGCGCAATCTCGCGCTGGCCGGGCAGAAAGGCGAGTATGCTTCCCTCTTCCTCCGCCAGCATGTCGCGAATGGCCTGAGCCATTGCATCCTCGATGTCCGTGCCCGCTGCCCGTTCGCGATAGCGGATATCGACCGGAAAGCTGCGCCCTTCGCTTTCGAGTATCTCCGCGCCGTCGAGCAGGCTTGCCACCCGCGCGCCATCCAGCGTGGCCGACATGACCGCCAGCCGCAGATCCGGCCGCAAGGCCTCCTGCGCATCGAGCGCCAGCGCCAGCGCAAAGTCGCCATCAAGCGACCGCTCGTGAAACTCGTCAAAGATGACGCCCGAAATGCCCTCAAGCGCCGGATCGTCAATGATCATGCGCGCCAGCACGCCTTCGGTGACGACAAGCACCCGCGTGTCTTTAGAGACCTTGCGCTCCATGCGCATCGCATAGCCGATGGTCTGTCCCGGCTCCTCGCCCAGAAGAGCAGCCATGCGTCGTGCCGCTGCGCGTGCCGCAATCCGGCGCGGTTCAAGCAGCAGAATTCGCCCACCCTGCGCCCATTCATCCTGCATCAGGTGAAGAGGGACGAGTGTCGTCTTGCCTGCCCCCGGTGGCGCTACAAGGACCGCGCGATTGCCGCTAGCAAGCGCATCGCGCAGGCGCGGCAATATTTCGGAGACGGGAAGTTCGGGAAGGTGAGGCGTCATGGTTCAATCGTGATCGTCGTGCCGCCGGCTGCTTGCGCATCAGCCGGATCGTGCGTGACCAGCAGAACTGGCAGCCGGCTTTCCCGCGCCTTGGCGAAAACCAGTTCGCGCATCTGCCCCCGCAGCGCCTGATCGAGCTTGGAAAAGGGCTCGTCCAGAAGCAGCATGCGCGGTCGTGAAAGCAGCACCCGCGCCAGCGCAACGCGCGCCTTCTGCCCGCCGGAAAGCGTTTCGGGATCGCGCTCGCCAAGCCCCTCCAGGTCGACCCCGCGCAGCGCCTCATTCACCAGCGCCATGCGGGGCATGTGCCCGCGAATGTCGGCGGGAAGTGCAAACATCAGATTGCCCGCAACACTCATATGCGGAAAGAGCAGCGGGTCCTGGAATAAAAGCCCGGCATGGCGTGTCTCGGGCGCAGCATCTGTGATGTCATCGCCATCCACGATCACACGGCCTTCCGCGTCGAAAACCGGGTCTAGAAAGCCGCCGATAAAACCAAGGAGCGTGGACTTGCCTGCGCCCGACGGTCCCATGACCGTCAGAACCTCTCCCGGCGCCACATGCTGCGTCAGCGCCACGAGAACACGTTCCCCATGGCGGATGACGACATCCTGCAGAAGAAGCCCGGCCTTGTCCGTCACGATATCCGTCACACCTGCATCCCGCGAAAGCGCCGGAATATCAGCGCCGGCACGAGTGTGGCAATGGCAAAGCCCGCGACCGGCAACAGCATCTGGAAAAAGGCATAGACGCCGATGATGCGCCGATTGCCTCCTGAAGCAAGCGCAACGGCCTCACTGGTAATGGTGGTCAGCCGCCCCGCGCCAATCAGCACGGTCGGCAGGTAAAGCCCCACCGACACCGAAAACCCGATTGCGAAAAGCACCAGAAGCGGGCGCAGCATCATGGGCAGGCGTATCCTGAAAAGCGTTGTCATCGGCGATTTGCCAAGCCCCGCCGCCACCTGCTCATAGCGCCGGTCGAAACTGCGCCACGGGTCCTTCAGGCACAGATACGCATAGGGCATGACGAAAACGAGATGGGCAAAAAGCAGTGCGGGCAGCGTTGCAAGCCAACCGCTTGCAACGAGCAGGAACTGCAGTCCGAAGATGAAAGTCACCTGCGGCACGATCAGCGGCAGATAAATCAGCGCCTGTCCACCACGTCCCGCGCGTTTTCCGGTACGGTCCTCATGAACGAAGCAAAGGACGGACAGAATGGCCGCGATGAACGCACTCGCAACGCCAATTGTCAGCGTGGTTCCAAGAGGCTCCACCACCCGTGGCAGCGCCTTCATCCAGTTTCTGAGCGTGAAGCTGCCCGGCAGAAAGTCCGGGAACTGCCAAAGACCGGCGAACGACCAGACGGCGAGTGCTGCAAGCCCCGCAAAGATCGCGCCAGCGGCAAGGATCATGGCAGTCAGCGAAACAACCTGCACCGCGCGATCGCGGCGCATGCGCAGCCCCCCGCAGGCCGCCTTGTTGCGCAGCGCTGCACACAGCCGCTCCAGCCCTAGCCAGATCGCAAAGGCAAGGCCGGTCACGCCAAGCTGCAGCAATGCTCCAGCGGAGGCCAGATATCGCTGGGAGAGGTCGGGATCGCTCATCCATGTCACCAGCCGCGCGGCAAGGGTTTGGGGCTGGGTCGGTCCCAGAATGAGCGCGACTTCCACATTTGATGATGCAAAGGCGATCACGGCGAAGACCGGCAGCCGTATCTGGCGATAGATGCCCGGCCACGCGCCGTGAATGAAGCCCGCAACCCGCCCATAGCCCAGCGCGCCTGTCAGTTGGCGAACCCTCTCGACAGGTGCCTGGGGCAGCGCGGCAAGGGTCATGAGAAGCAGAAAGGGCACTTCCTTGGCAACCAGCGCACCAATCATGGAAAGCGCAAGCGGGTCGTGAACGATGAGCAGGTCCGGTGGCCGCTCCCAGCCCGTCAGTTCCGGTGAGATCAGCCGCATGATCATGCCCGATGGTGCAACCAGGAAGGCGATGGCAAGCGCTGCGGCCGCATGGGGCAGCGACAGCAGCGGTCCCAGCAGATGCTGCATGCGCCGGAAAGTCGCCGTGCCCGCAAATGCCGCAGTGAAGAGCATAACGATCAGGAGCGAAAGAACGGCAGAAGCGAGGCCCGAGGTGAGCGAAAGCGTTATTGAGCAGAAGAGCGCTGGCTGGGCGAACAGCTCCCGGAAGTAATGCAGGCCAAAGCTGCCCCCACCAAAGCCGGGAGAAATCCCGAATGCAGGCAGAACCGTGCCGGCCAGCCCGAAGCCAACGGGCCCTGCCAGAAGCAGAACCGCGAGCGCAGGCCCGAGATAGGTCAGCCGAAACATGCTGTTTGCGTTGTGCAAGGTGCTTTCAGTTGCCAACCGTATAGCGCCGTTTCCAGGCTTCCTCCACGCGCTCCATCCAGCTTGGATGCGGCTCTTCCAAAACCGGCCCAAGCTCCTCCGGCGCAAGCGTGGCGATACCAAGATCAAGCGCGCCAAACCCGGTCTGGAGCGGCTCGGGCAACTTGTCCATGCCAAGAACAGTCGGATCGCCCCACACTTCCGGGTCCTGCTTGCGCAACTGCGCCTCCGGCGACATGAGGAAATTCGCCGTCACCAGCGCGCCCGCCTTGGCTGAGGCATTGTAGGGGATCGCCACGAAATGCGTGTTGCCAAGTGTGCCTTCCTCGAAGGTGAATGAACGCACCGTGTCCGGCAGCTCGAAATTGGCAATGGCGTTGGAGGCCTCCGACGGGTTGAAGGCGAATATGATCTCGAGTTCGCCATCGGCCAGAAGCTGCTTCATGGCCGGATAGTTCTGCGGAAAGGCGCGGCCCTCGCGCCACGCCACGCGATGGAGCTGGTCAAGATAGTCGAACAGCGGCGCGCTCACGGTTTCAAAATCAGCCTCATCGGCAGGCTGTTGCAGCACGGCTGCATCACCGACCGTCTCGATCAGCACTTGCTTGAGGAACGAACTGCCAATGAAGTCCGGAGGAGAGGGATAGGAGAAACGTCCCGGATTGGCCTGCGCCCATTCCAGAAGTTCTTCTGCGCTGGACGGAAGCGCATTTTCCTGGATGCGCGCGCTGTCATGGAAGAACACCAGTTTCGCCATGCCCCAGGGGGCTGCCTGTCCCTCAACGGGGGTGGTGAAGTCGTTCAGAACCGTCGGCTTGTTTTCCACATCCACATAGGCCCAGTTCGGCAGTTTCTCAGCCCAGCCTTTTTCCAGAAGCAGGCCGCGCTCCTTCATGGAGGCGAAATTCTCCCCATTGATCCAGATGAGATCGACCGAGCCACCTTCATCGCGCCCCGCGGCGCGTTCGGCAACAACCTTCGCCACCGCATTCGCCGTGTCATCAAGCTTCACATGCACAAGCTTGATGTCGCAGCAGTCGCGCAGTTCCTCGCCAACCCATTCAAGGTAGGAGTTGATGTTTTCCGCCCCGCCCCATGCGTTGAAATAGACCGTCTGCCCGCGCGCCTCAGCTTCCACGCTCTCCCATTTTGCGGGGTCGGGGCTGTGGGCATGTGCGAAGCTGCCTGCAATGGACAGCGACAGGGCAATGGTCAGTTTCTTCAGCACGTAAACCTCCGGATCATTTCGCGGCTGATTGAGCACGAGGGCGAGTGCCATGGCAACGCGCAACCTGCTCGCGAAGCGCTCAATTCACCGTGAGAGGAAGGTCAGATCTCGCGGCCGTCCACCTGCAGTTCGACCCGGTCGGCGGCAAACCGCGTCAGCGAATATTGCACGGGCTTGCCCTCGCCATCCACATTCACCGCCTGCGTGATAAGCACAATTGCACCCGGCGAAAGCTTCAAATGCTCAAGATCGGCCGTCTCGGCATGTTGCGCGGTGATGGAGGTTTCGCGCCGCGTATAATCCTCAAGCCCCATTCGTTTGAAAGAAGCGGTTATGCTTCCCGTCTCCTCGAAATGCCTTTCCAGCCCCTCGAAGCGCGCGGCATCAAAATGGCTGATGGCCCGTGAAACTGGCCAGCCATCGGCAAAGGACAGTGTCTCCAGCCGCAGGATTTGTGCGCCAGCGTTCAGGCCAAGTTGCTCTGCCACGCTCTTCGCCGCCGGTAAGTAATCATGCGCTAACAATATGCCCCGCGCCTTGCGCGCCTGCCCGGAGAGGCCCTCGGAAAATCGCGTGCGACGGCGGATGGGATAAGCCAGTTTCGGCCGACTTTGCACGAAGGTGCCGCGACCCTGTTCAGCGCGCAGGATACCCTCGTCGATCAGCGAGCGGATGGCTGCCCGCACCGTATGTCGGTTGACGCCGAACCGAACCGCAAGCTCCATTTCCGGCGGCAGCCTGTCTTCTTGATTGGCCAGTCCCTCACGAAGCTCATGGCGAATGCGATCCGCAATCTGCCGCCAGAGCGCGACCCCGCTGCGCCGCTCCATCACGCCTGCATTGCTCACTGCATTTTTCTCCGGTCTGTCACACACCCGTCACGGATCGAGACTAGGAGAAGAACATAAGACATCCAGTTGTATAGAGCAATATACAAATATGAGGTGATGGAGATGACGGCAGCACTTTCACGGCAGGAGGCGATGGGCATCCTCGCTCGCGCTCCGGGTAAGCGCCTCAGCGAATTGTTCAATCGGGAGAAACTCCCTGCAGAAGGACAAAATCTGCGCGGACCGGAAACCGGCCTCGTCGCATTGCGCGGGCGCATCGGCGGCGGTGGTTCGCCCTTCAATTTTGGCGATGCGACCGTCACGCGCGCCAGCGTGAAGCTGCCGACCGGGGAGATTGGCCACGCCTATGCGCTGGGCCGCGAGCAGGAAAAGGTGCGTCTATGCGCACTACTGGATGCCCTGCGCCAGCGTCCCGAACATGCAAGCCGCATCGATAGCGAGATTCTTCAGCCGCTGCGCCGCGAGCAGGAGGCAGAAGACAGGCGCCAACGCGAGGAAACGGCTGCAACCAGGGTGGACTTCTTCACCATGACGAGAGGGGAAGACTGATGCGCATGGAAGAAATGGCAATCGAAGGCGGCTTTCATGACGCCGTAATGCAGGCGCAAGCAAATTTTCGCGGGCTCATGGATGCGATGGCGCAACCGGGCACCATTTTCCGCGATCTCGCCCTGCCGCGCCCGCCCGCCCCGCTTTCGCCCGAAGCAGGCGCGGTTGCTCTCACGCTTTGCGACGCGGATACGCCGATATGGCTTGATCCTGCACTAGGCGCGGAAAAGGCCGTGACCACCTGGCTCGGCTTCCACATCGGTGCACCCGTCGTCGACCAGCCGAGTGCCGCCCATTTCGCCCTTGTCAGCCAGCCATCGGAACTGATCGCGCTGGAGAATTTCGCTCAAGGCTCCCAATCCTATCCGGATCGCTCCGCCACGATCATCCTGCAGGTCGACAATCTCAGCCACGGCGGAGCGCTTCGCCTTTCCGGGCCCGGCATCCGCGACCAGGCAGAGCTCGCGCCCACATCCATGCCGCGCCACTTCCTGCAGCAATGGGCGCAGAACAATGAGCGCTATCCCCGCGGCGTGGATCTCGTTCTCGTCTCCCGTGCCGGCATCGCCTGCCTGCCGCGCACAACCCGCATCACCACGAAGGAGGGCTGAGCCATGTATGTTGCCGTCAAGGGCGGTGAGGCCGCCATCGACAACGCGCACCGCCTGCTTGCAGACCGAAGACGCGGCGACCGCGCGGTTCCCGCACTGACACTTGAGCAGATCGCGGGCCAGCTCTCGCTTGCTGTCGATCGCGTCATGGCCGAAGGCTCGCTCTACGATACGGGTCTTGCAGCACTTGCGGTGCGGCAGGCCCGCGGCGACATGATCGAGGCAATCTTCCTGCTGCGTGCCTATCGCACGACGCTGCCGCGCTTTGGCTATTCCCGCCCCATCGACACCGCCGCC
Organism: Nitratireductor sp. CH_MIT9313-5; assembly: GCF_037029545.1. NCBI lineage: Bacteria > Pseudomonadati > Pseudomonadota > Alphaproteobacteria > Hyphomicrobiales > Phyllobacteriaceae > Nitratireductor > Nitratireductor sp. CH_MIT9313-5. The sequence continues at coordinate 89,280 of NZ_JAYMER010000011.1, forward strand.
ATGCAGGTGGAACGCCGCATCTCCGCGACCTACAAGGACCTGCCCGGCGGCCAGTTGCTGGGGCCGACCTTCGATTACACGCATCGTCTGCTTGACCCCGCACTTGCCGGCGAGGATGCGCCTGCCGAGCCGGAACGACGCGAGGATGACACTGCAGACATGCCCCGCGTGACCGATATCCTTGCAGGCGAAGGGCTTATTGAGAGCGACGACGCCCTCGGTGACAATCACGAGCCCGCCGACATAACCCGCACGCCCCCTGAATTTCCCATGGAACGCGATGCTCGCCTTCAGGCGCTCTCGCGTGGTGATGAAGGCTTCCTGCTGGCGCTCGGCTATTCCACCCAGCGCGGCTATGCGCGCAGCCATCCCTTTGCCGGTGAAATCCGCATTGGCGAGGTCGAGATCGAGCTTGATGTGCCGGAGTTGGACTTCTCCGTCCCGCTTGGCCGCATCCGCGTCACCGAGTGTCAGATGGTCAACCAGTTCAAAGGATCAATGAAGGTGCCCCCGCAATTCACCCGCGGTTATGGCCTCGTTTTCGGCCAGTCGGAGCGCAAGGCCATGGCCATGGCACTCTGCGACCGCGCATTACGCGCCAGCGAACTTGGCGAAGACATCACCGCGCCCGCACAGGACGAGGAATTCGTAATCTCGCATTCCGACAATGTGCAGGCCACTGGCTTCGTCGAGCATCTGAAACTGCCCCACTATGTCGATTTCCAGGCCGAACTCGGCCTCGTGCGCCAGATGCGCCGCGAATTTGACGAGCGCCGCGAGGGCGAGGCTAGCCGGGAGGCTGCGGAATGATTGAAGGCCTGTCTCATATCACTTTCGTGGTCTCCGATCTCGATCGAATGACCGAGATACTGACCAAGGTCCTGAACGCCAGGGAGGTCTATTCCAGCGGCGGCGAAACGTTCTCGGTATCGCAGGAGAAATTCTTCCTCATCGGGGACATCTGGGTTGCCATCATGAAAGGCGACGCCCTGCCCAGCCGTACCTACAATCACGTCGCGTTCAAGATCGCTGAGTCCGACTTTGACGACTGTCTTAAGCGGGTGACTGCACTGGGGCTGGATGTACGTCCACCTCGGCCGCGCGTCGATGGCGAGGGGCGGTCGATCTACTTCTTCGATCACGACAACCACCTGTTCGAGCTCCACACCGGCACATTGTCCAAGCGTCTGCAACGTTATGCCCTTGGCAAGGAGGCCGCGAAATGAACGCGCATGTCGAGAATATCGCCCGATACAACTTCGCCTATCTGGATGAACAGACCAAGCGGATGATCCGCCGCGCGATCCTCAAGGCCATTGCCATACCCGGCTATCAGGTGCCTTTCGCCAGTCGCGAAATGCCAATGCCCTATGGATGGGGCACCGGCGGCGTTCAGGTCACCGCCGCCGTCATCGGTCCTGATGATGTGCTGAAGGTCATCGACCAGGGCGCTGACGACACCACCAATGCCGTTTCCATCCGCGCCTTTTTCCAGAAGATCGCCAATGTGTCCGTCACGACCCGTACACGCGACGCCAGCATCATCCAGACCCGTCACCGCATTCCGGAAGAACCGCTGCGCGAGGGTCAGGTGCTGGTCTATCAGGTGCCGATACCGGAACCCTTGCGCTTTCTGGAGCCCCGCGAGACCGAGACGCGCAAGATGCATGCGCTGGAAGAATACGGCCTCATGCATGTGAAGCTCTACGAGGATATCGCCCAGCACGGCCACATCGCCACCACCTATGCCTATCCGGTCAAGGTTCATGGCCGCTACGTGATGGACCCGTCGCCCACGCCAAAATTCGACAATCCGAAAATGCACCGCAGCGAAGCGCTCCAGCTTTTCGGCGCAGGCCGCGAAAAACGCATCTACGCCATCCCGCCGCATACGGATGTCGTCAGCCTCGACTTCGAGGATCACCCCTTTGAAGTCCAGAAATTCGAAGACCCCTGCGCGCTCTGTGGCTCCACTGGCGTCTATCTTGACGAGGTGGTGCTCGATGACAAGGGCGGACGCATGTTCGTCTGCTCCGACACGGACCACTGCGAAGCGCATCGGGAAGGGGAGGGTGATTGATGTCCGCGCATAACCACCCCCCTCTGCCCTGCCGGGCGCGCTCCGCTTGCGCTCCACGCGTTCGTGCGCTGACAAAGCCAAATCATTGGCTTTGTCCTGGCCTGCGGCCAACCGCTACTCACCCCCCACAAGAGGGGAGATTAACCGCTGTGAGGACTGCACCATCTGTTCCGAGGGAGGCGAGACATCAATCCCGGCCAATCTCCCCACCCGTGGGGGAGATGTCCGGCAGGACAGAGGGGGGCGTGTCGTGCGCCCACCTCCCCGGAAGCATCACAGGATCCGCACAATGACCGACCAACCCCTGCTCACCGCCCGCTCGGTCTCCAAATTCTACGGAAACCGCATCGGCTGCAACGACGTCTCCTTTGACCTCTATCCCGGCGAAGTGCTGGCAATCGTCGGCGAATCCGGCTCCGGCAAGACGACTCTGCTCAACTGCCTCTCGACGCGCCTGCTGCCCACATCCGGCATCGTCTCCTACCGCATGCGCGACGACACGACCCGCGACCTTTACCGCATGAGCGAGGCGGAGCGCCGTTTCCTCATGCGCACCGACTGGGGCTTCGTGCATCAGAACCCGGCCGACGGCCTGCGCATGACGGTCTCCGCCGGCGCCAATGTCGGCGAGCGGCTGATGGCGCTGGGCGACCGGCATTATGGTCAGATCCGCGAGACGGCAACCGACTGGCTCGGCCGTGTGGAGATTGCGGCTGACCGTGTTGACGACCAGCCGCGCGCCTTCTCCGGCGGCATGCGCCAGCGCCTGCAGATCGCGCGAAACCTTGTCACCGGGCCGCGTCTCGTGTTCATGGACGAGCCGACCGGCGGACTGGATGTCTCGGTGCAGGCACGCCTGCTCGATCTCCTGCGCGGTCTCGTTCAGGATATGGGTCTTGCCGCGATTGTCGTCACCCACGACCTCGCCGTCGCACGCCTTCTCTCCCACCGCATGATGGTGATGAAGGATGGACACGTCGTTGAAAGCGGCCTCACCGACCGCCTGCTGGACGACCCGCAGGCGCCCTATACCCAGCTTCTCGTTTCCTCGATCCTGCAGGTGTGACCCCATGACAACGCCACTCGTCGTCTCGGAACTGTCCAAGAGCTTCACCATGCATCTGCAGGGCGGCATATGTCTGCCCGTGGTCGAGAATGCATCCTTCGCGGTTCGCGCAGGCGAATGTGCCGTGCTCGGCGGTCCATCGGGCGCGGGCAAGAGTTCGATCCTCAAGATGGCCTATGGCAACTATGCCGCCGACAGTGGGCAGATCATCGTCCAGCACGGGCACGAACTGATCGACCTCGTCACCGCCGATCCGCGCACGATCATCGCCATCCGCAACAGGACAATTGGCTATGTCAGCCAGTTCCTGCGCGTGGTGCCGCGCGTCTCTGCGGTTGATATCGTGGCAGAACCGGCGATAGCCGAAGGCCTTGCACCCGATGCCGCCCGCGAAAAGGCTTCTACCATGCTCGCCCGGCTCAATCTGCCGGAGCGCCTGTGGCAATTGCCGCCGGCCACATTCTCTGGCGGCGAGCAGCAACGCGTGAACATTGCCCGTGGCTTCATCACCTCCCACCCGATCCTGCTTCTGGACGAGCCGACCGCCTCGCTCGACCACGCCAATCGCGAGGTCGTGGTGGAGATGATCGAGGAGAAGAAGCAGGCAGGCACCGCACTGCTTGGCATCTTCCACGATCAGGAAGTGCGCGACATGGTCGCCGACGATATCATCGACGTGACCGGCTTCGCCCCCGCGAGGGCCGCATGACGAAGCTTTCGGAAACGCCGCTGGTGCACGAAACCGCAGATGTCACCGGCTCCACGCTTGGCCGCTTTACCGAAATCGGCGAACGGACGCGCGTCAACGAGAGCAGTGTCGGCGACTATTCCTATATCGTGCAGGACTGTCTGGTCTGGTGCGCGCAGATCGCCAAGTTCTCCAATATCGCAGCCGCTTGCCGCATCAACGCCACCAACCACCCGACCTGGCGCGCGACCCTTCACCACTTCACCTACCGCGCCGGTGATTATTGGGATGACGCGCAGAACGAGGAAGGTTTCTTCGAATGGCGGCGCGAAAACGCGGTCAGGATCGGCCATGACACCTGGCTTGGCCACGGCGCAATAATCCTGCCCGGCGTGAAGATCGGCAATGGTGCCGTCATCGGCGCAGGCGCCGTGGTCCGCCGCGATGTCGAGCCATACACCATTGTCGGCGGCGTGCCGGCCAAGCCGATCCGCCGACGCTTCGATGTGAAAACTGCCGACCGCTTCGAGGAACTGGCCTGGTGGGACTGGTCGCATGAGAAGCTGCGCGCTTCACTCGACGACTTTCGCGCGCTGACAGCGGAAGAGTTTCCGGAGAAATACGAAGACGGCTGATGAAAGCCTGAACGTGGCAGTCAGGTTTAACTTGACATATATGAGCATCAGGCGCTTTTATCCCGCCGTCTCACAAGGACGCGTTCGAAATGTCAGGGCCTTTAACCCTTTCCATGGATGAACGCCGTGCCTGAACGCGCGCGTTCGTTGCGCGTTTCAAGCTGGCTCTCCCATGCCCTGAAGGCCGTGACAAACCGACGCTGAAATGCTCCGGGATTTTTGGTCACATGCTCGTCTGCCAGTGCAATTTCATTACGCAGAAGGAAGTCGAGGCGCAGATCCGCGCCATGCTCGACGAGGATCCGTGGCAGCTCATCGTTCCTGCCAAGGTCTATCATGCCATGGCCAAGCGCGGACGCTGTTGCGGCTGCTTCCCGAATGTGGTCGAAACGATCATTCGGGTGACCGAAGATTACCACCGCGACGCCGCCATCGACGAGGCGGAGGTCGTGACCTATCTGGATCGTGTCCGCGCGCTGCGCGAAAAATTCGGGAGCAGATTCAATGAAAGGCGAGCCAAGCGTTATCGAGCGGCTTAACGAGGCCCTCTTCCTGGAACTGGGTGCGGTCAACCAGTATTGGCTGCATTACCGCCTTCTGGAAGATTGGGGTTTTACCAAGCTCGCCAACAAGGAGCGCGAGGAGTCCATCGAGGAAATGCACCACGCCGACAGGCTGGTCGAGCGCATCATATTCCTTGAAGGTCACCCGAACCTCCAGTCCGTCGCGCCATTGCGCATCGGCCAGAATGTCCGCGAAGTGCTGGAAGCGGATCTCGCCGGCGAGCACGAGGCGCGCACCTCCTACAAGAAGTCCCGCGATATCTGCCACGACGCTGGCGATTACGTCACCATGAAGCTGTTCGAGGAACTGTTGGCCGACGAGGAAGGCCATATCGATTTCCTCGAAACCCAGCTCGACCTCCTCGACAAGCTCGGCGAGGAAAAATACGGCCTGCTCAATGCCGGGTCTGCCGACGAGAGCAAGGAATAGGCTCTTCCTGCTTCAGGCTTTAAACTGAACCCTCCACGCATGGAGGAGAACCCGATGAAGCCGAAATTTGAAGGCGGGATCAACCTGGCCATGAAAGTGCCGCCGCATCAGTTCGATGCGGTGGTCTCTTTTTATCGCCAGACGCTGGCACTGGAAGAAATCGAGACGCTGCGGCCCGATATCGTCTTCCGCCTTGGGCCGAACAGGCTCTGGATCGACAAGGTGTCCGGCATGAGCCAGGCCGAGATCTGGCTTGAAGTCATCACCAATGACACGGCTGCCGCGACCGCGCATCTTTCTGATGCCGGTATTGTGCGCTGCGACGAAATCGAGCCGCTGCCTGAAGGGTCGGATGGCTTCTGGATTTCAAGCCCGGCGCAGATCATTCATCTGGTCCGCACGGACTGAGCTATAGCGCGCCCGCCCGCGCGAGCTGATACATGATGACCGGCTTCTGCTTGTAGCTGGTACGCGCGATTTCCCGGAAGCCGAAGCTCTGCGCGAGTGTGATTGAGCGCGTGTTCTCGGGGTCGATGATGCATGTGACAAGCGCTTCACGGTGTGTCTCGTCGCACCAGTCGAGCATCGCCCGCACTGCCTCGCGCGCATGGCCCTTGCCCTGCGCATGGCCGGCAAAGGTCCAGCCGGCTTCCATGGTGCCGCCAAGGCTTGGAGTAATGTCGCGACGCATGTCGTGAAAGCCGACTTCACCCAGAAGCTTGCCCGTCGCCTTGTCTTCCACCATCCAGTAGCCGAAGCCAAGCAGTTCCCAGCACCCGGCCTTAATCAGAAGTTTCTTCCAGCCATCCTCTTCCGAATGCGGCTGCGTGACATATTGGCTTGCGGTCGGATCGGTCCACAGCGCGTAAAGGGCAGCGAAGTCTTCAGTACGATGCGCACGCAGGACCAACCGCTCGGTCTCAAGGCGCGGCGCGGCACTCATGCCTTCAACCTCTCGGCAACAAGTGCTGCAATCTTTTCCGCAACCTCTTCCTTGCTCATTTCAGGCCAGGCTTCCTCACCATCACTGCCAACCACGATCACGCGATTGCGCGTACCGCCCATCACGCCGCTCGCACCCACGCCGCTGTCATGGGAGACATCATTGGCAATGATGAAATCCGCGCCCTTCTTGGAAAGCTTCTTGCGCGCATTTTCGACCACATTCTGCGTTTCGGCCGCAAAGCCGACCACGAGGTGAGGGCGTTTCTCGTGATGGCCGATGCCGGCCAGAATGTCGGGATTTTCGACCAGTTCCAGATGCGGCACATCCGCACCTGCCTGCTTCTTGATCTTTTCGCCCGTCTCCGTCGCCGTGCGCCAATCGGCAACGGCGGCCACGAAGATGCCCGCATCGGCGGGCAGCAATTCTTCCACCGCCGCCTTCATCTCGCGTGCGCTCTCGACACGGGTGACATGCGCGCCGTCCGGGTCGGGAATATTCACCGGTCCCGAAACAAGCTGCACATCCGCTCCCAGTTCTGCCAAGGCAGCCGCAATCGCATGGCCCTGGCGCCCGGATGAGCGGTTGGCGATATAGCGCACCGGATCGATCGGCTCATGGGTCGGGCCGGAAGTCACGATGATGCGCTTGCCGGAAAGAGGCTTCGGTCGATCATCAAGAAGCGCCTCCGCAGCCGCGACAATCTCCAGCGGCTCGGCCATCCGCCCGTCGCCCGCTTCGCCGCTTTCGGCCATCTCACCGCGATTGGGGCCGACGAAATGAATGCCGTCACCCTTCAAGACTGCCAGATTGCGCCTGGTGGCCGGATGCGCCCACATCTGCGGGTTCATGGCAGGCGCGAACAGAACCTTGGTCTTGGTTGCCAGGAGTACGGCACCGGCAAGATCGCTGGCATGGCCATGCGCAAGCTTTGCCATCATGTCGGCCGTGGCCGGTGCGACCACGATCAGGTCGCTTTCCCGCGCCAGCCGGATATGGCCGACATCATGCTCGTCCTCACGGTCAAAAAGATCCGTGAAAACCTTCTCCGCCGACAGGGCTCCGACCGAGAGCGGCGTGACGAATTCCTGTGCGGCTTTCGTCATTACGCAGCGCACGGTGGCGCCGCGCTCACGCAGCTGGCGGATGAGATCAAGGCATTTATAGGCCGCGATACCGCCGCCAATGATCAGAAGAATGCGCTTCCCGTTCAACACCATGTCACGAAATCCGCTTTGCGTGAAAACCTCGGCAGTGTCCCAAAAGGGTATGAACGAAATCCTCAAGCCATGCAAAGCGGCAGGCGCGTCAGGATATCTGGATCAGTATTCCGATCAGCGACAGCGCAATGACCCACAGCGCAAAGCGGCCCGAGCGGTTCAGCTTAGCCTCGGCATTGCCGATCGCCAGCGCTGTCTCCTCGTCGAGCCTTATGCCATCCACCGCCATGCGGTCCAGTTCGCGCGAAAGACGCTCGGTGCGCGCTGCAAGCTCGGGTGCCTGACGCGCGAGAGAGACAAGTGCATGAAGCCCTTCCCGCGCATCGGTCGCCACACCGCGCGGACCGAGATTGGAGCGTATCCAGTCGCCCACCACGGGTTCGGCAGCCTTCCACATGTTGAAATGCGGGTTGAGATTGCGCGAAACACCTTCCACCACGACCATCGTCTTCTGCAAAAGCAGAAGTTCGGGCCGCGTCTGCATGTCGAAGAGCTCGGTCACTTCAAACAGCAGGGTAAGCAGCCTTGCCATGGAGATGGTCTCCGCCGGCTGGCCGTGGATGGGTTCGCCAATCGCCCTGAGCGCCTGCGCGAAGGCTGCCACATCGTGATGGCCGGGCACATAGCCCGCCTCGAAATGCACTTCCGCCACCCGGCGGAAATCGCGCGTGATGAAGCCATAGAGTATCTCGGCCAAGAACCGGCGCTCGCGCTTGCCGATGCGCCCGACAATGCCGAAATCGACACCCACAATCGTGCCATCGGCTTCCACGAACAGGTTGCCCGGATGCATGTCGGCATGGAAGAAGCCGTCGCGCAGCGTGTGGCGCAGGAAGGACTGGATCAGCACTTCCGCAAGCTTCTCCAGATCGTGACCGGCCGCGCGCAGGGCTTCCGTGTCCGACATCTTGATGCCATCGATCCATTCCAGCGTGATGACGTCGCGCCCCGTGCGCTCCCAATCGACCCATGGCACGCGGAAACCCGGATCATCCTTGGTGTTTTCGTGAATTTCCGAAATGGCAGCCGCTTCCAGCCGCAGATCCATCTCGATGCGGGTCGTCTGCGCCAGCGTGCGCGTCACCTCCACCGGCTTCAGGCGGCGGGAGGAGGGAACCAGCCTTTCCTGCAGCTTGGCTGCCAGGAAATAGCTTTCCAGATCGTTGTTGAAGCGCCGACGCACGCCGGGCCGAATGACCTTGACGGCGACCTTCTGCCGCTCGCCATTGCGGATCACCTCGGCAGGGTGCACCTGCGCAATGGATGCAGCCGCCACCGGCGGATCAAACCGCACGTAAAGGTCCTCAATCCGTTTGCCGAGAGACTCCTCAATCTCCTTGCGGGCCAGGGCTTCCGGAAAGGTCGACATGCGGTCCTGCAGGCCGGCCAGATCAATGGCCATGTCATGGCCGACAACATCCGGACGCGTGGCCAGGAACTGCCCAAGCTTCACATAGGACGGCCCAAGCCGGTCCACCGCCTTGGCCAGCCGTTCGGTACGATCCTGCTCGCCGGAACGCCTGCGGGAAAACAGCCGCGCCGCCTTCCACATGAACAGCGGCATGCCCTGAAACTGCTCGCCCGGCAGGGCTGCGATCACGCCTTCGCGAACAAGAATCCAGCCCGCACGGACCAGTCGGAAATATGCCCCAACAGTGCTCATTGATTGCCCGTCAGATCTTCCAGCCGGAATGCAGTGCTGCAATGCCGCCGGAATAGTCGCGCCATGTTACGCGGGAGAAGCCCGCGCGGGTGATCATGGCCGCGAAGTCCTTCTGGTTCGGAAATTTGCGGATCGATTCCACGAGATAGCGGTAAGGCTCGTCGTCACCCGTCACCATCTTGCCGATGGGCGGGATGGCGCGGAATGACCACTCGTCATAGACGCGGTCGAGAAGAGGCATGTCCACTTCCGAAAACTCAAGGCAGAGAAAGCGCCCGCCGGGCTTCAAGACGCGATAGGCTTCCGACAGCGCCACATCGATGCGCGGCACATTGCGAATGCCAAAGGCGATCGTATATGCGTCGAAGCTGTTGTCCTCGAAGGGAAGTTCTTCCGCATTGGCTTCAACAAAGGTGAGGTTCTCGGAAATGCCGCGCTTCTGCGCACGCTCCTCGCCCACCTTCAGCATGGAGCCATTGATGTCGAGCACCGTGACATCGGCATTGCGGTTGGAGGCCTCGACAATGCGAAAGGCAATGTCGCCCGTGCCGCCAGCAACATCCAGCGACTTGAACCCCGGCCGCTTGGACGGGTTCAGCCAGGACACCATGCCGTCTTTCCAAAGACGGTGCAGCCCGGCAGACATCAGATCGTTCATCAGGTCATAACGGTCGGCAACGCGGTGGAACACCTCGTTCACGAGAGGCTGTTTCTCACCCTGTCCGACCTGCTTGAAGCCGTAGGCCGTTTCCATGCCGCCATCAGCGGTGGTCCGTTGCTCTGACATCGCTCGCCTTCTTGAAAAATTCGGCGCGACCATATCGCAAGAAGATTGGTCGCGCCATGCCATTGGAGCGATGTAGGGCGAGACTGCTCAGCAGTCCATTGCTTTAGAAAATTCGGTCGAGATCGTCCTCATGCAGCTCGCCGCTGATCTCCATCTTTTCCTTGGCCTTGTCGTAGATGCAGATGAACCCGATCTCGTCGCGCGAGTGCTTGGAGTCACCGCCGACAATGGCGTAGCTGAAATTCTGCGAGCCGCGCGTATCGACCCAGATCCGCGGATTGTGAATGGCATCGCGGACGGTGGGGGAAGAAAGGCACTGTTCCTTCAGCCTACCGGCCATCTGGTCCCAGGAAAGGGCACTGACCGTGGAGAGACCCAGACCGGCCAGGGTAAGAAGTGTGATGGAAAACTTATGCATGAAAAAGACTCCGTTCAAAACGAAACGGAGTCTTGCCGTTGAATGTGTCGGGTATGGGCCCGAAACTTGCGGCCTTACGCCTCAGGCTGCTTCGTCTTGCGCAGATAAGGCAGGATCGTCTCATAGGAGCCGAAGCGCTTTGTCGCATCCTCGTTGGAAACGGCTGGCGTGATGATCACATCCTCGCCCTGCTTCCAGTTGGCAGGTGTTGCCACCTGATGCTTGGCTGTCAGCTGCATGGAGTCGATGGCGCGCAGGATCTCGTCGAAATTGCGACCCGTCGTCATCGGATAGGTCAGCACAAGCTTGATCTTCTTGTCGGGCCCGATGACATAGACCGACCGCACGGTCGCATTGTCGGCCGGCGTGCGCCCCTCAGAGCTTTCGCCCGCATCAGCAGGCAACATGTCGTAGAGCTTGGCTACCTTGAGATCATTGTCGCCGATGAGCGGATAATCGACGGAATGGCCGGTTGCAGTGCGAATATCGTCCTTCCAGCGCTTGTGGTCCTCGACCGGATCGACCGAGATGCCGATGATCTTCACATTGCGCTTCTCGAACTCGCCCGCGAGGCCGGCCATGGTGCCGAGCTCGGTGGTGCAGACGGGGGTGAAATTCTTCGGATGGCTGAACAGCACTGCCCAGCCGTCGCCGATCCACTCATGAAAATTGATCGTGCCTGCGGTCGTCTGTGCCGTGAAATCCGGCGCGGTATCGTTGATGCGAAGACCCATGATTACTCTCCCTGAAGCAATGTGACCTCAACTTACAGGATCACCCAATTGCAGGTCAGGTCGGGAGCTTTGTGTTTCAAGGCATTCGCGGAAAATTTTTCTACGCGCGGGCTGTCCGAGGCCGCGGCACGTGTTGAAGTGACAAGGGCGGGTGCCCGACAAGCACCCGCCCGATCGGCATCAGATTTCGCTCAACCTTGAAATCTCCAGCACCTCGCTTGCGGAACTGTCATTGCCGGCATGGTAAAACTCGTAGCCGCTGTCATCCGCGGCTGCGGGTTCCTTCTGCACCTCCTCAAGCGGAAATTCGATGTCACCACCGTCATCGTCCAGCTGGATTTCCAGCGGCTCTTCGGCAAACAGAGCCACATCAAGCCCCGCATCCATCGCACGTGTCGGCGGCCCGATCGGCGACTTGTCGATTGTCAACTCGAATGCATCGGAGGGCCCGGACGGTGGATTATGGGCAGCATCCTGCTGCGTTGCGGTTACCTGATAGGTAGCTTCCGGCAGGGCGACATGGGTATGGTCGTAAACCCAATCGCCATTTGCATCAGCGATTTCGGATCCGATCGCCGTTCCGTCCAGATAGACGGTCACCAATGCGAAGCGTTCGCCGGTACCGTAGAAGAACAGTGTGTCGTCACTGGTGTAACCATCCTCCGCGCCAGTATCGTCACGTATTCCAACAACGACAGGCGGGGCAGTTGGCACCGTCCCATTCTCGTTCGTGTCGATAATGATCGGCATGGATGCCGACGGAACGGATTCCGGGTTGTCGGCAAGATCACGTTGCGTCGCGCTCACATCATAGTCCCCGTCAGCGAGCGGTTGCGTCGCCTCGGTTTCCCAGGTGCCACCCTGAACGACTGCCGTCAGGGTAGCCACCACATTCCCGCTCAAATCCTCAATGGTCACGGTGACAACCGCACCATCCGGTTCGTCTGAACGACCGTAAACGGTTATGACATTCTGCCCCGTGATCCCGTCATTCGGGTCGCGCCCGTCATCCGGTCTGATCCCATCCACGATTGGCGGCTGGGTCGGGGTGTTGCCGCCATTATTGGTATCGATCAGAAGATCGAATGGTGCTGATTCCGCTGAGGGATCATTGTTCGCAAGGTCACGCTGTGTGGCGGTCACCTCATAGGCGCCGTCCGCCAGCGCAACGCCCTCGTGACTGAAATCCCATGTGCCGTCCGCTCGGGCTTTTTCAGTTCCGATGGAAACGCCGTTGAGGAAAAGTTCAATCGTTGCGTTCGGCTCGCTGGTTCCGTGGAATATCAACCGGTTGTCGTTCGTGACGCCATCAGGGTTGCCGCTGTCCTCCGTTATGCCGGTAATGACCGGCGGAGGCGTGGGAACGGTGCCGTTCTCATTGGTGTCGATGACCACTTCGAACACGTCCGAATGGCCGGATTCCGCATTGCCGGCCTGATCCTGCTGCGTGGCGGTTACTGCGTAGGTTCCATCTGCCAGCGCCGTTTGCGTGTGATTGACGTCCCACTCGCCATTCTCATCGGCGATGCCGGTACCCACGAATGTGCCATCAATGTAGAGCATCACAAGCGCGAACGGCTCGCTCGTCCCGTGGAAGACGAGCGTGTTGTCATTTGTGACACCATCCGGGTCTCCCGAATCCTCCGTGATCGCGGTTACCACCGGCGGCTGCGTCGGATCAGCCCCACCATTGTTGGTGTCGACGACAACGTCAAACGGGTCCGAGAGAGGGGAAAGGTCATTTCCCGCAAGGTCCTGCTGCTGCGCTTCGATGACATGCGGACCCTCGCCGAGCGAGACCTGCTCCTTGGGGAACACCCATGCTCCATTCGCATCTGCTGCCACCGAGCCGACCTCCTGACCATCTATGCGCACATAGATGATCGCATTGGGCCTTCCCACCCCATGAATATCCACCTCGCCATGCATGGTAACTCCGTCGCTGTCGGAGTGACCGCTATCAATGTCGATATGGGTAATGACCGGCGGAGGCACCGGGCCCGTCGCGCCGGAATCGATATAGATGTCGAACGGCTCCGATTCGTCCGACACATCATTGCCAGCAGCATCCTGCTGTGTTGCGGTTACCACATGCGGTCCGTCGCGCAGAACCACCTCGGTGTGGTCATAGGTCCAGTTGCCATCGGCATCTGCGATATCCGAGCCGATCTGCCGACCGTTCAGATAGACGAACACCAGTGCGTTCGGTTCTGCAGTGCCATGGAAAAACAGCGTATTGTCATTCGTCACGCCGTCGTCCGGCACACCTGAATCATCCGTAATACCCGTCACCATCGGCGGCTGTGTCGGGCGCGTACCGCCTCCATTGGTATCAATGGTAATGGTGAAAGGATCGGAAGTTTCAGACTCGTCATTGCCGGCAAGATCGCGCTGCGAGGCAGTCAGGTCATAGGTGCCTTCAGGGATTGCGGTATTGGTGTAGTCGAAATTCCATTCGCCTTGCGCGTCGACCTGCAGCGAACCGATCTCGACCCCATCCATGAAGATCGTGACGATTGCGCCCGGCTCGCCCGTGCCGTGGATGAACAGGCGATCATCCTTGGTGATGCCGTCATTCGGATCGTGCCCGTCATCCTCGGTGATGCCGGTGATGACTGGGGCAGGTGTGGGAACCGTTCCCCCCATATTGGTATCGATTACGACCTCGAACACTTCCGAGGGAGGCGAGATGTCGTTGCCGGCCGCATCAACCTGTCTCGCGGTGACGGCATATTCGCCGTCGGCCAGCGTCACGCCTGTGTGGTCCAATGTCCAAAGGCCGTCTTCCCCTGCAACGATAGAACCGATCTCGACGCCGTTGAGATAAACGAAAACCAGCGCATTCGCCTCGCCGATGCCGTGAAACTCCAACGTGTTGTCGTCGGTGATACCGTCACTGTCGCTCTCGCCATTATCATCGGTAATGCCGGTGACGATGGGCGCCGGCGTCTCCTCGCTGCCTCCATTGTTCGTGTCGATCACGACATCGAAGGGGTCGGACGGGGCGGAAACGGGATTGCCCGCACGGTCTTCCTGCGTGGCAGTCATGACGTAGCGGCCATCGGGGAGCGGTTGGTCAGTGTGGTCGACCTGCCATGTGCCATCTTCGCCGACCAGTGCGGTGCCGATCACCTCACCATCGAGAAACAGCGTGACGGTGGCGTGCGGCTTTCCGGTGCCGCTGAAGAAAAGCGTGTTGTCATTGGTGACGCCGTCACTGGGGTCGTGCCCGTTATCCTCGGTGATATGGGTAATCACTGGAGGAGGCGACGGTAGCGGGTTCACCCCGCCATCATTCGTATCGATCTCAACGCGGAACGCGTCCGACAATTCCGAAAGTTCACCATCCGCCCCGAGCTTCTGCGCAGCGGTTACCTGATGAACGCCATCCGCGAGTGGTACTCCGGTGTGGTCATAGCTCCAGCTTCCATCCTGGGCGGCGACAGTCGACCCGATTTCCTCACCATCGAGATAAACCACCACGATTGCTCCGGGCACACCGGTGCCGCTGAAGAAGAGCGTGTTGTCGTTGGTGATGCCATCGCTAGGATCACTTCCCAGATCTTCCGTGATCGCACTGACGACAGGCGCTTCCGGCGCCTCGTCAGGTGGCGGGTTCGTGCCACCCCCGCCGCTGCCGCCACCGTCATCGTCGTCGCCAATCACAGCGGCCGCAGCAACTCCCGCACCCAACAGGCCCAGCAGGAGAAGCGGTGGCACGGCAAAGCCCTCATTGCTGCAGGCGGCCTGGCCGATCTCGGGTATCAACAAACCCTGATAGTCATAGTTGACGAAACTGATCGGCAGGAAACAGGATTGATCTCCAGCAAGGAACTGAAGCTCGGGAATGTCGTCCTCATCCTCGAAGTAATCGATCAGAAGTATGCTTTCCGCACCGTCATGCATCTGCAGAAGCAGGTCATCGCCGTTGCGGAAGAACTGGAAATGCGATTGCGGCTGAAGATGCAGTCGAATGGTACGGACTTCGGAAACATCGAACTGCGTATGCGGGCCGTTCAAGGTAACCTGTACCGCCTCGACATGGCCGGGGCTTAAAACTTCGAGCTTGATGGGCATGGAAATGCTCCTGAAATATCTGCAGCGCTTGAAAAATGTCCGCGCTGTTAAATTGAACGCTAGCTGCCCCCGAGCGCTCGAAATGGGAGCGCGTTTTTATCGGGCCGGGTGAGCTTCTTGAAAACGTGAAGCCCGCATGTCCGTTTACCGTCATGGCACGCCATGGTTGATGCGCCACATTGCCCCTGCGTCACATCGTGCCCACGCGCAACATCTCTTGCCGACAGATGCAGGCAGGAGCGGTCAGGCTGTCACCGAATGGTGGATATAGGCAATTAGCTGGTCAGTGATTCAAGCCGCTCAGGCCGCTTCCAGCGCCTGATAGTCCTTCACCGCCTTGAAGGTGATCTGCTTCCAGCGGTCGGCTTCGTAGTTGAGACCGAATTCGTGGGGCGCGAGGAAGACCGGGTCTTCATCGAGGTCACGCGCAATATCCGCGCGGTGGGAGCTGATGAAGCGTTCCAACTCGCCCTTGTCTTCCGCCGAGATCCAGCGGCAGACCGAGAAACGGGCCATTTCGAAATCGACCGGCAGCGAGTATTCGTTCTGCAGGCGCTCTTTCAGAACATCAAGCTGCAGTGCACCCACCACACCCACGATTGCCGGCGAGCCGTCTTCAGGCGTGAAGAGCTGCACCACGCCTTCTTCGGCCATCTGCTGAAGCGCTTCCTTCAGCTTCTTCGCCTTCATCGCGTCGCCCAGGCGCACGCGGCGCAGAATTTCCGGCGCAAAGTTGGGCACGCCGCGGAATAGAAGTTCCTCGCCTTCCGTCAGCGTGTCGCCGATGCGTAGTGTGCCGTGATTGGGAATGCCTACCACGTCGCCTGCATAGGCTTCGTCAGCCGTGATGCGGCTCTTGGCGAAGAAGAACTGAGGTGCCGAAAGGCTGATCGGCTTGCCCGTGCGCACCAGCTTGGCCTTCATGCCGCGCTGAAGCTTTCCTGAACACACACGCACAAATGCGATGCGGTCGCGGTGGTTCGGGTCCATGTTCGCCTGGATCTTGAAGACGAAGGAGGTCATCTTCTCTTCGTCAGCCGCCACCGTGCGGCGGTCGGCTTCCTGGTCGCGCGGCTGCGGACCGACAGCACCTAGCGCCTCGATCAGGTCGCGCACGCCGAAATTGCGAAGGGCGGAACCGAAATAGACCGGCGTCAGATGCCCTTCGCGGAAGGATTGCATGTCGAAGGGGCGGCAGGCTTCCTGCGCCAGCATCATCTCCTCGACAAATGCATCGCGCTCGAATTCCGGCAACATCTCGGCGATCTGGCTCGCTTCCGGCCCGTTCACCTTCTCCGGCTCCACATCCGCGTCGGAGCGGCGGATCGTGGAATCGGCAAGGTTGAACGTGCCCGAAAAGCTCTTGCCCCGGCCGATCGGCCATGTAACCGGCGCGGTATCGAGCGCAAGCTTCTGTTCGATCTCGTCGAGGATTTCGAATGGATCGCGGCTTTCGCGGTCCATCTTGTTGACGAAGGTGACGATTGGAATGTCACGCAACCGGCAGACCTCGAACAGCTTCAGCGTTCTCGGTTCGATACCCTTGGCCGCGTCGATCACCATGACGGCAGAGTCCACAGCCGTCAGCGTGCGATAGGTGTCGTCGGCAAAGTCCTCGTGGCCCGGCGTGTCGAGCAGGTTGAAGACATGATCGCCATATTCGAAGGTCATCACCGAGGTCACGACCGAGATGCCGCGCTCGCGCTCGATCTTCATCCAGTCCGAACGCGTCTGCACCCGGTCCTTCTTCGCCTTCACCTCACCGGCGAGCTGGATCGCGCCGCCGAAAAGCAGAAGCTTTTCCGTCAGCGTCGTCTTACCCGCATCCGGGTGGGAGATGATTGCGAATGTGCGGCGGCGCGCCACCGCGTCGGCGATTTTCTCGGGCATGATGATCCGGTCGTGTGAAAGCGGGGCGCTTTTAACAAGGCTTGGGCTGCCTGTCGAACGCTTTCCTGCTGCGACGAGCGGTGCATAAACGGGATGAGCGCGCCTCGCTCATGTTGAAATGCGCCTTGAAAGAGGCCAGACGATAGGCACATTCCATTTCAGCCGAGACAGGTCAGCGTCCCATGTCACAAAACATTTCCACGCCCGTCATTGGCCCCACCGTTGGTGTCATACGTCTTCCTCACGCTTCTGACCTGCCGCTGCCTGCCTATGAAAGCACTGGCGCTGCCGGCATGGATCTACGCGCAGCCGTTCCCGAAGACCGTCAGATCATCCTCTTGCCGGGCAAGCGCGTTCTCGTGCCCACGGGCCTTGTTCTGGAACTGCCTGAAGGTTTCGAAGGTCAGGTACGCCCGCGCTCCGGTCTTGCGTTGAAGCATGGCATCACCTGCCTGAACGCGCCCGGCACAATCGATTCCGATTATCGCGGAGAGGTTGGCGTCATCCTCGTCAATCACGGTGACGAGGACTTCGCCATTACGCGTGGTCTGCGTATTGCCCAGCTCGTCATTGCACCGGTAGTGCAGGCGCGGCTGGAAGAGCGCGAAAGCGGTGGCGAGACCGCACGCGGGCAGGCCGGTTTCGGCTCCACCGGCATGGTTTGAGGGGCGGCGGGCGCGCAAACAGGAAATCGTGATCGAACTGTCCAGGCTTCCATGCGTTGGGTGCGGTGAATCCACCCAAGCAAGGAGCGACGACATGCCTTCCATCAAACAGGCCCGCATAGCCATCCTCGCCACCAACGGCTTCGAGCAGTCGGAGTTGGAAGTGCCGCGCGACCGTTTGCGTGAGGCTGGTGCCGAGGTTCATATCGTGTCCCCGGAGAGCGGCGAGATCACCGGCTGGGACAAGAAGGACTGGGGTTCTTCGGTTCCCGTGGACAAGTCGCTCGATGCGGTGAACCCGAAGGATTACGATGCTTTGGTTCTTCCCGGTGGCCAGATCAACCCCGACCTGCTGCGTGTAGAGGAAAAGGCGGTGCAACTGGTCAAGAGCTTCGCCGACAGCGGCAAGCCTCTCGCCGCAATCTGCCATGCCCCCTGGCTTCTGATCGAGGCTGGCGTTGCCAAGGGGCGTCGCATGACCTCCTACAATTCCATCGCAACCGACGTGAAGAATGCAGGCGCTGAGTGGGAGGATTCCGAAGTGGTAGAAGATGGCAACATCATCACCTCCCGCAACCCAGGCGACCTGGAGGCATTTTCCAAAGCCATCATCAAGGCGGTTGAGAACAGCGGCAGCCAGTCCGAAGCCGCTGAATAAGGGTTTCTGGGCGTCTTGTGCGAGAGCGGTCACCACGGTGGCCGCTCTTTTCGTTTTGTGAATGTCGAGCCGGTGAGCTTGTCGCAAGAAATTGCTTGGCATGTTGGTGCGATGCGATACATTCGCGGTCCATTTGCGCCTCCAGGGGGCGCAGGCACTAAGCTGTTGGAGGAGAACGATGTTCAAACGCAAAATGAAGCTTCTGGCCGCTGGCGCGCTGGCACTTGGCCTTGGCGCCGTTCCGGCTGGCGCACAGGAGTTCATCAACGTCCTGACCGGTGGTACCTCAGGCGTTTACTATCCGCTTGGCGCGCAGCTCGCCAAGATCTACGGCGAGAAGATCGAAGGCGCGCGCACCCAGGTGCAGTCGACCAAGGCATCCGTGGAAAACCTCAACTTGCTTCAGCAGGGCCGTGGCGAGCTTGGCTTCGCACTGGGCGACTCCGTCAAGTCCGCCTGGGAAGGTGATGAGGAAGCAGGCTTTGCAAAGAAGCTCGACAAGCTTCGCGCCATCGCCGCCATCTATCCGAACTACATCCAGATCGTCGCTTCGGAAGAATCCGGCATCAAGACCTTCGAGGATCTCAAGGGGAAGGGCCTTTCCGTCGGCGCGCCGAAATCCGGCACCGAACTCAATGCACGCCGCATCTTCGAGACGATGGGCATGAGCTATGAGGATCTGTCCAAGACGGAATATCTGCCTTTCGGTGAGTCCGTTGAGCTGATCAAGAACCGCCAGCTCGACGCCACGCTGCAGTCCGCAGGCCTTGGCGTTTCCTCCATCAAGGACCTCGCCATCTCGCTTCCGGTCACCCTCGTTTCCGTGCCGGCAAGTGTGGCTGAAACGCTCGGCGCGCCTTTCATTGCAGCCGAGATCCCGGCCAACACCTATGAAGGCCAGACCGAAGCCGTTCCGACGCTTGCCATCACGAACATCCTCGTGACGCATTCGGACGTCTCGGAAGAAACCGCCTATCAGATGACCAAGCAGCTCTTCGAAAATCTCGACGACATGGTCGCCGCCCACGCAGCCGCTCAGGCGATCTCCGCCGAAAACGGCCCGAAGGGTCTGCCGATCCCGCTGCACCCCGGTGCAGAGCGCTACTACAAGGAAGCCGGCATCCTCTAAGGCTGCCCAATCCTTGGCAAAGACAACAGGCCGCACCGGGTGCCCTCGGTGCGGCCTTCTTTTATCCATCATTGATATTGCCGTTGCCGGGGAATGGCGCTAGGGCCACAATCGCAGTGAACCCATAAGAAAAAGCATTGGGTGCGGGAGAGAGACATGACCATGACAACGGATCAGGTGCAGGAGCCGACCCCGTCGGCAGAGCTTCAAGACCCCCATCACGCCGATTTCCCCGGCTCGGCCGAAGGCAGGCTTCTGATGTGGATTGCCGTGGTCTTCTCGCTTTTCCAGATCGCGACGGCGGCGCATATCATCAGCCTGCCAAGCCAGGTCGTGCGCGCCTTCCACGTGGGCTTCCTCATGCTGCTTGTCTTCCCGCTCGTCGCAGCCTCGCGCGGCAAGGGACCCGGCATCAAGGCCATCGCATGGGGACTGGCGCTGGCCGGTGTGGCCGTCGCTGTCTATCAATATGTGGAGTACAAGCCGCTGCTCCTGCGCGCGGGCGATCCGTTGTCGCGCGACATCGTCTTCGGCGTGATAGCGCTCGCGACGATATTCATCGCCGCCTATGTTCTCATGGGGCCCGCGCTGCCGATCATCTCTGGCGTCTTCCTTGCCTACTGCCTGTTTGGCGAATATCTGCCAGCGCCGCTCAATCACCGCGGCTATGACTTCTCCCAGGTCATCGACCACATGGCCTACGGCACCGAAGGCATCTACGGCATCCCGATCTATGTGTCGGCGACCTATATCTTCCTGTTCATCCTGTTCGGCTCCTTCCTCGAGCGCGCAGGCATGATCAAGCTGTTCACCGATGTCTCGCTTGGCTTGGTCGGCCATGCGCGCGGCGGTGCGGCCAAGGTGTCGGTCATTTCCTCGGGGCTGATGGGCACCATCTCCGGCTCCGGCGTTGCCAATGTGGTAACCACCGGGCAGTTCACCATCCCGCTCATGAAGCGCTTCGGCTATCGCCCTGCCTTCGCCGGTGGCGTGGAATCCACCTCCTCCATGGGCGGCCAGCTCATGCCACCGGTCATGGGTGCCGTCGCCTTCATCATGGCCGAGACGCTCGGCATCGAATATTACGAGGTCGTCAAGGCGGCCATCATCCCCGCCGTCCTCTATTTCGCTTCCGCCTTCTGGATGGTGCATCTGGAAGCAGGCAAATATGGCCTGCACGGTCTGCCCAAGGCAGAGCTACCCTCTGCGATGAAGGCCGTGAAGGAGCGCTGGTATCTGATCCTGCCGCTAGCCGTCCTGGTCTACCTGCTCTTCACCGGCTACACGCCGCTTTTTGCAGGCACGATCGGCCTCGCGCTGACGCTGCTGCTGGTGCTTGGTGGTTCGGTTGCGCTCGGCCTTCCCAACCAGGCGCTGCGGATCATCTTCTGGGTCGTGCTCGGCTTCGGTGCCGCGAGCTTTTTCAAATACGGCATCACCGCGCTCCTGATCGCGACCATCATCCTCATCGCTGCCAATCTCTTCGTGAAGGGTGGATGGCAGACACTCGACCTCTGCCGCGCCTCGCTTGCCGAAGGCGCAAAGACGGCACTCCCGGTGGGCGTGGCCTGCGCCATTGTCGGCATCATCATCGGCACCATGACGCTGACGGGTGCTGCCAACACCTTCGGCCAGTTCATCGTCTCCGTGGGTGAATCGAGCCTCTTCCTGTCGCTCGTGCTCACCATGATCACTTGTATCGTGCTTGGCATGGGCATCCCGACGATCCCCAACTACATCATCACCTCGTCGATTGCCGGCCCCGCGCTTCTCGCACTCGGCGTGCCGCTGATCGTCAGCCACATGTTCGTCTTCTATTTCGGCATCCTGGCCGACCTTACACCACCCGTAGCACTCGCCTGCTTTGCAGCAGGACCGATCGCGCGCGAAAGCGGTTTGAAGATTTCCATGGAGGCGATCAAGATCGCGGCCGCCGGCTTCGTCATCCCCTTCATGGCGGTCTATACGCCCGCCCTCATGCTGCAGGATGGCGGACCGCTGGCCGAAAGCTGGGGCTACTGGCCGGCCGTTGCCTACATCATCTTCAAGGCGGGGCTTGCCATCGCGCTATGGGGCGCGGCAGTGATCGGATATCTCAGCCGCCCGCTGGCGGTGTGGGAGCGGATGCTTGCCACCGCGGCAGCCTTCACGCTGATCGTGGCGCTGCCTATCACCGATGAAGTCGGCTTTGCACTCGCAGCCCTCTTCCTCGGCCAGCTCTTCCTGCGCAATCGTGCTGCCGCGCAGAAAGCGGACGCCGCGCGATGAGCTTGTGTATTGCCGCTGCCGGCAAGCTCATGATGCTTGCCGGCACGGCCTTCACCCTCTCCTGGACCCATTCGGTCGAAAAGATCGAGTGGCGGGAAAACTGGTTGATCGAAAAGGGCGCGCTTCACCTCGTGCAGGCGCGCGTGAAAGGCTCCGGGGCAGGCATGGAGCCACCCGCAGATGCAAGGTTTGAAGAAGGTTGGTGGGTTTACGAGCCCGAACTGGCCGCACAGCCGCAAATAGTGCTGGCTGCATCGGGTGCCACGGGGCAGGGCTGGCAGATCTGCATGGAGGAGGGCGCTTGCCGCGAGATCGGTCGTGCCGCATCAAGCCCGCTCACGCTGCGCGCCTGCACAAGCGAAGAAAAAGCGAACTGACTGCTCACGCGTGCGCGGAATGACCGCCGCTGCGACGACGCGCGCAAGCCGGACCCGGGCCGCGCATATAGTGCCGCTCGGGGTGATAGCGCTGCAACAGTGAAGCCTTCAGCGACTGCACGAAACGCGTGATGAACTTGACCAGTGCCATGGCCATGATGCCCTGCCTTACAAACAAAAATCCTCCACGCGGCAATGGTAGCGCTGATCCATGAATATCAGGTGAATCACCACGCGGTTTCTGCGCTGCAAAAACAGATTCTCATGGGCGGAAAAAGGGAGGAAATCAGGCTGAACCAAGGCGTTCGGGCTGAATGGCCGCGACATGTTGTTGCGCCGCAACATCTGCGGCCTGTGCAGCTTGCAGCAAGCCGGGCGAAAAAGGTCGCTTACTTAACATTCGTGATGGAACAGCCCCGGGCGCGAGCCTGTTAGTGGGTAGGCCGCAGCGAACTCCCCTGCCTCGCGCGGCCTGCACGAAAAAGCAAGGACAAGAGGAATTTCACCATGGGTCTGTTTTCGAGTGACATCAAGACCATGGATGACCTGTTCATCCACACGCTTCGCGACATCTATTATGCCGAGAAGCAGATCTCCAAGGCGCTGCCGAAAATGATCGACAAGGCCACCAATCCGCAGCTCAAGCAGGGTTTTGAAACCCATCTGTCGGAGACCGAGGGCCATATCGAAAATCTGGAAGAGGCCTTCCGCCTCCTGGATGTTGAAGCCAAGGGTGTCGATTGCCCCGCAATCGACGGCATCATCAAGGAAGCCAACGAACTGATCGGCGAGACCGAGGACAAGCAGGTTCTCGACGCTGCCCTCATCGCTGCCGCACAGGCTGTCGAGCACTACGAGATCACGCGCTACGGAACGCTGATCACCTGGGCAAAGGAACTCGGCCGCAACGACGTCGCTCAGGTTCTCGAGCGCACGCTCAAGGAAGAGAAGGCGACCGATGAGAAGCTGACCAAGCTCGCCGAAACCCGCGTCAATCTGGCGGCCGCCGAGTAAAAAATTCAGTCTTCAGCCAAAGGGCCGCTCCGCTTGCCGGAGCGGCCTTTTCAATATCCCGATTTTCCTGGCAACCTCCTATCAAGCAGCGACCGGGGTGCGCCCATTTTCGCTGCGGATGAAGTAGCGCGAACCGCTCTTCCTGCCTGATTTGCTGAAGCTGATCTCCACATCCCGATCAAGTTTGACCATGATCTCAAGAAGCTTCTCAAGGGAAAACCCGCGCAGCTTCCCGTTCTTGAGCGCAGAAATCTTCGGTTGTGGCAGATCCAGCAGTTCAGCAGCCTGAACCTGCGTCAGATGCCGATGGCGCAAGATGGAGTTGATCTGGCCGACGATGGCAGCCTTCAGCTTCAACTCCGGCGCATCTTCAAGCCCGAGATCGGCAAAGACATTGTCACTTCCGATCTCTATTTCCACGGGAAGCTGATCCTTGGTCATGTCATTTTCCTTGTCGACTTTTTCGATCCGGCGAGTTCTTGCGTGATCGCGCGCAATCGGCTTTTGATTATTTCAATATCCGGCCTCGGCGTCTTGATCCCGCTCTTCGATTTTTTCTGAAACGAGTGCAGAACATAGATGTCGTCACCGAGCTTCACCGCATAAACCGACCGATAAGTATCAGTCGAATGGTCGGCTACGATTTCCAAGACCCCGGAGCCCAAACCCTTAAGCGGTTTGGCATAGTCGGCTTTCCGACCCATCTGCGCTTCGCTAAGTGCATAGCCAACCTGAATCCGCACCTCTTTCGGAAAGCTCAGAAGCTGCTTTTTGGAATCATATAGCCAATTTATCCGTCGCTCTTGCTTCGCCACTCAGCCCACCCCTCTATATACCAATATAGGTATATTCCCTCTTCTTCAAGTGCACGCGCGGTTCAAAGGTGTCAACGTCCCGGAGGAGCCGCTCCGCTTGCCGGAGCGGCCTTTTGCTTGTCACGCATTGCCGATCAACATGCCGGTGGCAAACACCAATGCACCACCCAGCACCACTTGGAATGTCGCGCGCCCCCATGGCGTCTCCATGTAGCGGTTCTGGATCCAGGCGATCACCCAAAGCTCTACGAAAACCACCGCTATCGCGATTGCCGTCGCCGTCCAGAAATGCGGGATCAGATAGGGCAGGGCATGTCCCAGCCCGCCGATAGTGGTCATGATGCCGGTCGCCAGACCCCGCTTGATCGGTGAGCCTCGTCCCGAGATCACGCCATCATCGGACGCCACTTCGGTAAAGCCCATCGAGATGCCGGCACCGAGCGAGGCGGCCAGGCCGACGAGAAAAGTCTGCCACGTGTCGCCTGTGGCAAAAGCTGCGGCAAAGATCGGAGCAAGCGTGGAAACGGATCCATCCATCAACCCGGCCAGTCCGGGCTGAACATAGGTCAGCACCATCTGCCTGTGCGCGGTCGCATCTTCTTCGGCAAGAGCCTCCTCGTCCAGATGCTGCTCGCTCAGACGACGCGCCAGCGATTCATGGCCCTGTTCTGCCGCCGCCAGGTCACCGAGAAGCTTGCGCAATCCCGCATCCTGCGTCCGCTTGGCCGCTTCGAGATAAAAGCGTGCTGCCTGCTCTTCCATGGCTTCTGCTGCAGCCCGCACCTTGTCGAGCCCCAGCGGGCGCACCAGCCAGTCAGGCTTGCGCTGGTAGAAGCCGCGCACATGCTCGCGCCGGATGAGAAGGATCTGCTCTCCAAAGCGCTGCCGATAGGCCTCGATCAGTTGTGCCCGATGGCCGTCTTCTTCCCGCGCCATCTCCTCGAATACAGCCGCCGAATGCGGAAAATCGTCCCGCAAACTCTCCGCATAGGCCCGATAGATGCGCGCATCATCCTCTTCGGAGGAAATGGCCAGCGCCAGAACTTCCCTTTCATCAAGACTGTCGAAAGCACGGCGCTGCGCACCGAAAAAGCGGGAGAACATGAGCGAAATTCCTTACTTTAGAATGATTCTAAAATAGGAGTGGTTGCGCTTGTTCGTCAAGCACGGCTGCTGGTAGAGATTGCCCTGCCGCCGCTTTGATGCAAAACAAGGCGCCTGTGCGAGCAAAGTCCCGGAGCGGTGATGGCGATCGAAAGCGAACGCAAGTTTCTCGTGGCGAGTGAGGATTGGCGTCACCTCGTCACGCACTCGGTCGCAATCCGCCAATTCTACATCGTCGCGGGTAGCGATCGCTCCCTGCGCATGCGCGTCAAGAATGGCGAGGAAGCAAAGCTTACGCTGAAGCTTGGCGCCGCCGAGCGCAATCGTGAAGAATTCGCATACTCTTCTACCTTGTCGGAAGCCGAAACCATGGCGCGGTTCGCCCTTGGTGACGTGATCGAAAAGACACGGAACATCGTGCCGCACGACATGCTTCGGTTCGAAGTCGACGAGTTTGCGGGACCATTGTCCGGACTGATCCTCGCAGAGCTGGAAACCACGGAAGAGGTGCCCGATGCCTACCTTCCTCCATGGCTCGGTCGCGAGGTCACGGGCGATGCCCGCTTCTACAACGCCAATCTTGCCCTAAACGGAATGCCGGACATCACATCATGAGTTACCGGATCGACCCTGCACTGCCAGTGGATGCCGAACTTCGTCGTATCGCCGGCGAGGAACTCGCCACCATGCGCAGCCAGCTCAAGGAGATGCCCGAAGGGCGCCAGCGCGCGCTCCACATGACGCGCAAGAGCATCAAGCGCTTGCGCGGCCTCCTGCGGTTGATCCGCAAGGGCGACGAAGACTTCTACCATGCGCAGAATGCGCGTCTGCGTGATCTAGCGCGCGCGCTCTCCCGTCAGCGCGATGCAGATGCTGCGGTGGAAACCCTGGACCGCTTGCTGGAGCGCGAGAAGGATGACGACAAACGCGAGGTTCTTGGCACCGCTCATCGCGCGCTGGACCAACGTCGCGTTCAGATCATTGAGGAAGAGGCCGGACGCAGCGACTTGATCCCTTCTGCCCTCGAAGAGATCGATACTGTTGAGCACGCCTTCGCCGCACTTGCCTTGCCGGCGGATGCCGATGAGGGGGCCAAACTGCTTGCCTCCGGGGCACGCACCATGATCACCAAGGCGCGCAAGGCCTTCAAGCATGCGCGCAAGCGCGGCGACGAACACGATTTTCACGAGATGCGCAAATCGGTGAAATATCACTGGATGCATCTTGGCCTTTTGGGTCCAATGTGGCCGGGCAGCCGGCTTTCGCGGCGCAAGAGAGCAGAAAGGCTTGGAGATGTGCTGGGCGAGTTGAACGACATCGCCAATCTTTCGCATCTCCTCAAGGCGGATGAACTTTCGCTCGATCCCAAAGCAGCCAAGCTCTTGCAGAAGCGAATAGGTCAGCGCGAAAAGCAGTTGCGCCGCCAGGCGCTTGCGCATGCCGAAGAGCTTTTCGACAAGGAAGGCAAGAAGCTGCGCCGCAAGATCGAGCGGGTAATGCAGCGCGAAAAACAGGATCATTGAACGTGGGTGGTGAAGAAGACGCGCAGCCGCATATTCCAAAACCGGGTCCCGACAGCTTGCTGGATCGTTTCGGGCAGTTTCTGGCACGTCGGCTGGAATCGGAATCGTCCGGCTATCAGCCCTATACGCCCTCCGACCCGGAAACGCTAAGCCGCACCCTGCAACCGGGCGACATCATCCTGGTGGAAGGCAACCAGCGCGTTTCCGCTGCGATCAAATATCTGACCCAATCCACCTGGAGCCATGCGGCTCTTTATGTCGGCGACATGCTGCCTGAACCCGAAGACGGGTCCGAGCGCCCCCGTCTTGTAGAGGTCATTCTGGGTCAGGGTTGCATCGCCGTGCCTCTTTCGAAATACCGCACCTACAACACCCGGATCTGTCGCGCGGTGGGTCTGACGCCGGAGGACCGCAACGCGGTCGCCAACTACATGATCCAGCGCCTTGGTCTGCGCTATGACATGCGCAACATCTTCGATCTGATGCGCTATTTCCTGCCCACCCCGCCGGTTCCGGTACGGTGGCGTCGTCGCATGATTGCGCTCGGATCAGGCGATCCGACAAGAGCCATCTGCTCCTCGCTAATCGCGCAGGCTTTCCAGTCCGTGGCCTATCCCATCCTGCCCGAGATCGTGCAGGTGAAGGGCCATGCGACAGCAGAGTCCGTTTATTCACGCGAGGAAATACTGCATATCCGCCACCATTCGCTTTTCACGCCGCGTGATTTCGATCTTTCTCCCTATTTCGAAATCGTGAAGCCGACGCTGGTCTTCGGCTTCGACTACAAGCAGCTGCGTTGGGCGGAAAAGGAAAAGCATGAAGCGGCAGAGGCCGCGACACGAGGAGGCGCATAGGTGGAGCATCACGCAGCATTGGCACTGATCTTCCTGGCCTTCACGCTCTATGCGCTGGCGGGGCCGCGATTGGAAAAGTCGATGCTGTCCGGCCCGATGCTTTTCACGCTGCTCGGGCTGGCATTTGCCTGGTTCAGTCTTCCCGTCCTGTCTGATGCGGACAATTCGATCATCGAGTTCCTGGCCACCGGCACGCTCGTCATTATCCTTTTTCGCGATGCCGCCAGCATTCGCTTCTCAAGCGTATTGGCCGAGCGTCGTATAGCCATGCTCACCCTGCGCCTGCTTCTGATTGGCATCCCTTTGACAATTCTCGCCGGCGCAAGTGTTGCGCTGGTGCTCTTTCCGGGGCTGGGACTGGCCGCAGCAATCGTTGTCGCGATCCTGCTGACCCCCACAGACGCCGCCTTGGCGCAACCCGTCTTCGATGATGAGAGCCTGCCTGAAATCCCGCGTGAAGCGCTGGATGCCGAAAGCGGTCTCAATGACGGGCTCTGCCTGCCGCTTCTGCTGATCGTGCTGGGTTTTGCCACCAAGGCGGAGGGAACCGGCCTGGCGCAGCATCTCGGCTTCTTCGCAAGCCAGGTCGTGTTCGGGCCATTGGTGGGGCTTCTGGTGGGGTGGCTCGGTGCTTTTGCTCTGTCACGCCTGGCAGGTCGCGATGCAGCCTTCTCGACCGGCAGAACGCCCATAATGGTAGCACTGGCAGGCCTTGCCTATTTTGCGGCGGAACTCGTGCACGGCAACGGGTTTCTGGCGGCCTTCGTCGCAGGCCTCACCTTCGGTTTTCAGCTTCCCCGGCCGCTCGTCGAACGCGCATCCAGTTTCGCCGGCACCGAAGGCGTGCTCCTGACCAATGTGACCTTCCTGCTCTTCGGCGCAGTCATGTTGCCGCGCGCATTGCAGGTCGACGGGCTGAATGTGTTTGTCTATGCGATCCTCAGCCTGACGCTCATCCGCATGGTGCCGGTCGCCCTTGCCTCCATCGGTTCCCGCATAGGGATGGGCGGTGTCGCCTTCATGGGCTGGTTCGGCCCGCGTGGACTGGCTTCGGTCCTCTATCTGCTCCTCGTGGTCGAACAGTCCGGCTTCGCATCCGCCGACATGGTGGCAGACATCACGGTCGTCACCATCGCGCTGTCAATTCTGCTGCACGGCATCACCGCGCCCTT
The DNA here is from genome assembly GCF_037029545.1 of Nitratireductor sp. CH_MIT9313-5. Lineage (NCBI taxonomy): Bacteria > Pseudomonadati > Pseudomonadota > Alphaproteobacteria > Hyphomicrobiales > Phyllobacteriaceae > Nitratireductor > Nitratireductor sp. CH_MIT9313-5. Next base: position 118,053 of record NZ_JAYMER010000011.1, read on the forward strand.
CGCGCACCGCATCTTCTTCCGGCGACGCAAAGCTTCAGGCGCTGGCCGCCTCGGCGCTGCGCGGTAGCCATTCGAGGATTTTCGATTCCAGCCGTCCGGGCGAGACGGGCTTGGTCAGATAGTCGTCCATGCCCGCATCCATGCACTTGTCGCGGTCACCTTTGAGCGCATGGGCGGTGACACCGATGATGGGCGTGCGGGCAAGACCTTCGCTTTCCTCGATCTCCCGGATCGCCCGTGTTGCCTCCAACCCGTTCATCTCTGGCATGGAAACATCCATGATGATCAGCGCAGGGCGTTCCTTCTTCCAAAGCTCTAGCGCCTGCCGGCCATTTTCCGCCAAAGAGAAGTCCTGGCCGAAGCCCGACAGGATTTGACGGAAAACGAGCTGGTTTACCTCGTTGTCCTCCGCCACAAGTATCCGCTGCTTCACCGCACGATCTTCTGAGGGCTTCACCGGCCTGGGGTGCAAAACGATCGGTGCAGGGGCCAGCGACGGTCGCAACTCCTCGGCGGCAGCCGCGCCCGCTTCCACCGGCGCTTGCGTTTGCTCGGGCGAAACGGGTGCGTGCCGTGGCGTCGCGCCGCGATGCCCCGAAATCACCTCGCAGATCGTTTCACGCAAGAGCGAGGAGCGCGTCGGCTTGGTCAGGATCGAACTGGCACCGGCCGCCCGCAGCTCGCGGGTCGTGCGCGTGTCATCGACGGAAGTCAGAAGCAGAACGGCCGTCTCATCAAGCCATCCCCTGGCCCCCATCTGCCGCAGCACCTCAAGCCCGCTCATCTGTGGCATCTGATAGTCGAGCAGAACGAGGTCGACAGTCACACCTTGCGCCCTTGCCTGCTGCATGAAGGCTTGTGCCATCACGCCATTTTCCACCGCACAGCTCTCAAAGCCCCAGCTTCGCGTCTGGTCGGTCAGGATGCGGCGGTTGATCTCGTTGTCATCGACGATGAGTATGCGCGCGCCTTCCACCTGCGAAAGGGCGGGGTCGGCGCGCTCCTCACCCTCATGGGCAGCAAGCGGAATACGGAATGAGAAGGTGGAGCCCTTGCCCAGCGTACTCTCCGCCTTGATGCTCCCGCCCATCATCTCGACAAGCCGAGAAGCGATGGCGAGCCCAAGTCCAGTACCCTCGTGTCGGCGGGTCGAGGAGCCATCCACCTGGCTGAACTTCTCGAAGACGCTGGCAAGCTTCTCCTCTGGAATGCCGATGCCCGTGTCTGTAACGCGAAACAGCGTTTCGTCCCCTTCACGGATCAGCTCGATCAGCACATGGCCCTGCTCGGTAAATTTCACCGCATTCCCGGCAAGATTGGTAAGGATCTGGCGGATACGCCCGGCATCGCCCACCACCCAATGGGGCTGGTCAGGCGCGATATCGACGATCAGCTCCAGATCCTTCTCCGAAGCGCGGGAGGAGAGGAGGGTAGCAACATCCTCGACCGCTTCGGCAAGATTGAACGGCACCGGCTCAAGCTGCGCATGGCCCGCATCGATCTTCGAATAGTCGAGAATATCGTTGATGATGGTCAAGAGCGCATGACCCGACTTCAGTACCACATCGTTATAGGTGCGCTGTCGTGCGTCGAGTTCGGTATTAGCCATAAGCTCGGCCATGCCAAGCACGCCATTCATCGGCGTGCGGATCTCGTGGCTCATATTGGCCAGGAACTCGCTTTTCGCCCGGTCTGCGGCCTTTGCATCCTCAAGTGCTCCCTTCAGCCGCGCCAGCGCATGGCGTATCGAGCGTTCCATGGGCAAAAAGAGCAGGAACAATATGGCCGCGGCAAAGGCCGCCAGCACCAGGCCGAGAATGTTGATGGCGATCTTCACCTGATCGGCCAAGGCCTTGTTGAAGCTCAGGAGTTTTGCAGAAAGCTGCGACAGCGACGGCGCCACCAGATAGGTGACATCGCCGTCAAGCCGGCGTCCGGCACCGGGCCATTCGCTCACTTTCATCTGTGTCGCCTCAACCACCTTGCCGTGGAATTCTGCCAACACCTCAGCCGGCGATCGCGGCCCGTAAGGCGTGACGACCGTCATCTTCTGGCGAAGCTCCGGATCGAGTTCCCCCCACAGCGTTTCCGCGCGCATGCAGGTCTCCTCCAGTTCGTCCGCCTGCACATTGAGCGCGGTCTTGATCCAGACATATTCGCTGGACCGGTCGCTGCTCATTTCCAGCGCTGTACGGTTGATGCGTTTGACGACATCTTCCGCCTTGGCCGTGACCATGGCCATCTCGGTCACCTGCGCATAGCGCTGATTGACCATATGCGCGGATATGATGAAGAGCATGCCCGGCACGATCAGCGCGGCCATGACCATGATGTAGCGTCGGCGAAGACCGCGCACGGCGCGGGAAATTGTCAGTGAAGGATCGGCAGCGGCAAGCCCCGCCCGTCTTTTTGCAGGCGCAAAACGGCTCTTGAGGCCAAGGCGGGTGGCAAGCTGAGACAGCAATATTTCCCCCTCCGCATCGCAGACGCACCTCTCCCAGCGTCAACCTGCAATTCAAGATTGCTTCCCTTGCGTGAAGTTTCGGTTAACCGGCTGGCTTTGCGGCATAATTGTGTCGCTATGACGCAGCGGCATGTCGCCACTTTGATCTGTTATACAAGGAGTCCTAAATGGGTGCGTGTCGAACACGTTCGGGAGGTCCTGATGGACCCGCTTTTGCTGTCACGCATTCAGTTCGCTGCCAATATTTCCTTCCACATCCTGTTTCCCGCGATCACCATTTCGCTGGGCTGGGTGCTGCTGTACTTCAAGCTGCAATACAACCGCACCGGCGAACATGCCTGGATGCGCGCCTATTTCACCTTCGTGAAAGTCTTCGCGCTGTCCTTTGCCCTGGGCGTTGTTTCCGGCGTGACCATGAGTTTCCAGTTCGGCACGAACTGGCCGGGCTTCATGGAAAAGGTCGGCAATATCGCAGGCCCTCTCCTGGCCTATGAGGTGCTGACGGCATTCTTCCTCGAGGCAGTGTTCCTCGGCATCATGCTTTTCGGTTTTCGCCGGGTGTCGAACCGCGTGCACACGCTGGCGACCTTCCTCGTCGCCTTCGGCACCACTATGTCCGCGTTCTGGATTCTCGCGCTCAATTCCTGGATGCACACCCCCGCCGGTTTCGAGATGCGTGACGGTGTCGCCTATCCGACAAGCTGGTTCGAGATTGTCTTCAACCCGTCCTTCCCGTGGCGTCTGGTTCATATGCTTCTGGCTTCGGGCCTTACAGCCGCCTTCCTCGTCGCGGGTTTCTCCGCCCTGCGCTATGTCCTGGGTGACCGCTCAGCCTCCATGTGGAAGGCGTTGAAGACCGGCGTGGCGCTCGGCGCGATCCTCATTCCACTGCAGATCTTCGCCGGCGACCAGCACGGCCTCAACACGCTCGAACACCAGCCCGCCAAGGTGGCCGCCATGGAGGCCAACTGGGAAACGCGCGGAAACGTGCCCCTGGTGCTCTTCGCCATTCCCGATGAGGATGCGCGCGAGAACCGTTTCGAGATTGCAGTCCCCAATGTCGCCTCGATCATCCTGAAGCACAGCCCGTCGGGCGTAGTACCGGGCCTCAATGATTTCGAGGGCGAGCATCCGCCGGTCGCGCCCGTCTTTTACGCCTTCCGCATCATGGTGGGCGTGGGCATGGCCATGCTCCTTATTTCCTGGACTGCCGCCTTCTATCTCTTCCGCCGCAAGGTCCTGCCCAACTGGGTGGCCTACAGTCTCGTGCCCATGGGCCTGTCCGGTTGGGTGGCGGTGCTTGCCGGCTGGTACGTGACCGAGATCGGCCGCCAGCCCTGGCTGGTCACCGGCGTGCTGCGCACGGGTGAGGCCGTCGGCCCCGTTAGTGGCGGGCAGGTAGCGCTTTCACTCGCAGGCTATCTCGCGCTCTATGCCGTCCTGCTCTTCGTCTATCTGGGCGTTCTGGTCTACATGGCCGTGAAGGCGTCCAAGGAAGGCGACGAGGAACCCGATCCCGCGGTCAAGGACCGCCCGCTCGACCAGCCCGTGGAGGCAGAAGCATGAGCATCGACTGGCCAACCCTTCTGCCCCTCATTTTCGCCGGCCTGATGGGCGTTGCGATCCTGCTCTACGTCATCCTCGACGGCTTCGATCTGGGCATCGGCATTCTTTTTGCCGCCGCCGACACGGATGACAAGGACATCATGATCGCCTCCATCGGCCCCTTCTGGGATGCCAACGAGACATGGCTCGTGCTCGCGGTCGGCCTGCTGCTGGTGGCATTCCCGATCGCTCACGGCGTCATCCTGACAGCGCTCTATATTCCCGTCTTCCTGCTTCTCGTCGGGCTTATCCTGCGTGGTGTGGCCTTCGACTTCCGAGCCAAGGTGCCCATCCACCGCAAGCACCGCTGGGACCGTATGTTCTTCGCCGGCTCGCTGCTCGCGGCACTTGCTCAAGGCTACATGCTCGGCATCTATGTTCTGGGCCTCCAGCAGGGCATAGCCGCCATGCTCTTCGCAGCCCTCGTCGCACTCTGCCTCGCCGCCGCCTATGCGGCCATGGGATCGGCCTGGCTCATCTACAAGGCGGAGGGGGAGCTGCAGCAAAAGGCCGTGTTCTGGCTGCGTCGCACGCTGGTTTTCACTGCCGCCGGCATGGCCGCCGTTTCTGCCGCCACACCGCTTGCAAGCCCGCGCATCTTCGAGAAATGGTTCACCTTGCCGGAGATTGTGTGGCTGGCACCCCTGCCCATTGCAGCACTCGGCCTTTTCCTGTGGCTGTGGCGCATGTGCGTGCATCTGCCGGGCCACGAGGACGAGCATTCGCTCAAGCCCTTCATCGTGCTCTCGGCCATCTTTGCACTGGGCTTCGGCGGTCTTGCCTATTCCTTCTACCCCTATGTCGTACCCGACCAGATGACCATCTGGGAAGCTGCTGCCGCGACCGAGAGCCTGGCCGTCATCCTCATCGGCACCGCCTTCGTTCTGCCGATCATCCTGGGCTACACGGTCTATGCCTACCGCGTCTTCGGCGGCAAGGCGGGCGATCTGACCTATGACTAGGGTTAAGTGCCGGTAAAAATCGGGCAGGGCTCAACGCGTTTGAGCCTTCCCAACGCCCGTATAAATGCTCTATACGCGCGGACATGACAAAGACGCCTCTTTCCCGCATCCGCAACTTCTCCATCGTCGCCCATATCGACCATGGAAAGTCCACGCTCGCCGACCGTCTGATCCAGATGACCGGGTCTCTTGAAGACCGCGAGATGAAGGACCAGATCCTCGACGCGATGGATATCGAGCGCGAGCGCGGCATCACCATCAAGGCCAACACGGTGCGCCTTGAATATGATGCGAAGGATGGCGAGCACTATGTGCTGAACCTCATCGATACGCCCGGCCATGTCGACTTCGCCTATGAAGTCTCGCGTTCGCTGGCTGCCTGCGAGGGCTCATTGCTCGTCGTTGACGCCAGCCAAGGCGTGGAGGCGCAGACGCTGGCAAATGTCTATCAGGCGCTCGACAACGACCATGAGATCGTGCCTGTCCTCAACAAGGTTGACCTGCCGGCAGCCGAGCCCGATCGCATCCGCGAACAGATCGAGGATGTTATCGGCCTCGATGCCTCCGACGCGCTGATGATCTCTGCCAAGACCGGGCTGGGCATCGAGGATGTGCTGGAAGCCATCGTCACGCGCCTGCCCGCGCCGAAGGAGGGCGAAAGTGCCGAGCCTTTGAAAGCCATGCTGGTCGACAGCTGGTACGATGCCTATCTGGGCGTCATCGTTCTGGTCCGCATCATTGATGGCGAGCTGAAAAAGGGCCAGACCATCCGCATGATGGGCACCGGCGCCAAATATCAGGTCGACCGCGTCGGCGTCATCACGCCCAAGATGGTCATGGTGGAAAGCCTCGGGCCCGGCGAGATCGGATTCATCACCGCTTCCATCAAGGAAGTTGCCGACACCCGCGTCGGTGACACCATCACCGAGGACAAGCGCCCCACCTCCAAGGCGCTGCCGGGCTTCAAGCCCGCCCAGCCGGTGGTGTTCTGTGGCCTCTTCCCCGTCAATGCGGATGATTTCGAGGACCTGCGCGCCGCCGTCGGCAAGCTGCGCCTCAACGATGCCTCCTTCTCCTACGAGATGGAAACCTCCGCCGCTCTCGGTTTCGGCTTCCGCTGCGGCTTCCTGGGCCTTCTGCATCTGGAGATCATCCAGGAGCGCCTGTCGCGCGAATTCGATCTCGACCTGATCGCAACCGCCCCCTCGGTCGTCTACAAGATGAACCTGACCAGCGGCGAGCAGATCGAGCTGCACAATCCGGCAGACATGCCCGATGTGATGAAGATCGCCTCGATCGAGGAGCCGTGGATACGCGCCACCATCCTCACGCCCGACGAGCATCTGGGCGCCATCCTCAAGCTCTGTCAGGAGCGCCGTGGCATCCAGGCCGATCTCTCCTATGCCGGCTCGCGCGCCATGCTGGTCTATGACCTGCCGTTGAACGAAGTCGTCTTCGACTTCTACGACAAGCTCAAATCCATCTCGCGCGGCTATGCCAGCTTCGACTACCAGATCACCGACTATCGCGAGGGTGATCTGGTCAAGATGTCGATCCTCGTCAATGCCGAGCCGGTCGACGCGCTCTCCATGCTTGTTCACCGCTCACAGGCCGACCGCCGCGGCAGAACGCTTTGCGAAAAGCTGAAGGAACTCATCCCTCAGCACCTCTTCAAGATCCCCATCCAGGCCGCCATCGGCGGCAAGGTCATCGCCCGCGAAACCATTTCCGCCCTGCGCAAGGACGTGACCGCCAAGTGCTACGGCGGCGACGTCACCCGCAAGCGCAAGCTGCTCGAAAAGCAGAAAGAAGGCAAAAAGCGCATGCGCCAGTTCGGCAAGGTGGAAATCCCGCAGGAAGCCTTCATTCAAGCGCTCAAGATGGGCGATTGAGGGGCTTACCCCTCCACCCCGTCATCCTCGGCCTTGTGCCGAGGATCTGCCGCAATGAAGCACGCCTGTGCTGAGCAAGTTGAGCAGACAGCAGATCCTATGGACAAGCCATAGGATGACGAACCTGGAACAGCGCTTTCACCTCCACGTCATCCCGGAAGCCGTTAGGCTATCCGGGACCCATTGGCAGATGATCGCAGACCGCGGCCCTGTCCTCGCCCAAGCGCCCGCCAGCACCATCAGCCCCTTCTGCGAAAACCGGCCGCGCCTCTCAATGGGTCCCGGCTCTCGCTCCGCTCGGTCGGGATGACGCTGCTTGTAAGTCACCCTTCCACCTCGTCATCCTCGGGCCCGACCCGAGGATCCATGCCGGAGCGGCGAGGATAAAACCCGACCGCCCCAGCACGCACTCCATCTCCGCCTCCAGAACCCTCCATCCCGCGCAAAGCCCTGAATCTCATGGCCAAACCATGCAATGACGGCGTTGATGAAGGCCCTCCCTATTCGCTATTCACCACTCACTATTCACCCTCTTTATCCCCGCCATCGCCACCCGCACTACACTCCAGCTATCGCCCTCACGGGAACCCGGATGCGCACCGGGCAGTCGGGGAGGGCGGCGGCAGCCTCCCCTTCGGGTTCGGTACCCGAAGCATGTGAGGGCCTGCGACAGGTCGGCGGCCGGTAGCATCGGGTGACAGACGATGCGAAAGCTGCGGAGAAGCCGCGAGGGCAACGCTTGCCCGGCAAAGACCACCTGAAGAAGGTGCAGCCGGGGTCAACAAGCGGGGCCGGAGTGACCGACCGACAGCGGGACAGCGGCCGGACGGGCGGCCTCAGGGTCGCACATATAAAACTCAGACTGGCGTCACTGTGGCCGCCCGTCTTCCCGGTTCTTTGACAATGACCAGACGCGGTTTCGCGGGCGTGGTGATGATGGGGTGTGGGCAATCGGATTGAAGGTTTCCGCACCTGCGCGCCCCCCTCTGTCCTGCCGGACATCTCCCCCACAAGGGGGGAGATTATTCGCGGCGATGTCGGCTCCCTATATTGAAGGATAAGCGAGTCATCCATGCCAGCCAATCTCCCCACCCGTGGGGGAGATGTCCGGCAGGACAGAGGGGGGCGCGCAGGTGCGGCATGTCCACGGTGTAGGAGATCAGCAGCAGGAAGCCCTGCATCGTTCGCCACCAGGTAGGCGCAACACCCATGCCAGCCAATCTCCCCACCCGTGGGGGAGATGTCCGGCAGGACAGAGGGGGGGTGCGTAGGGGCGCAATCTTAACCACCTCTTCCTGCACCATAATCATCGTCATCCCGGAAGCCGAAGGCTATCCGGGACCCATTGGCAGAAGATTGAAGAGCACGGCCCGGTCGTCGCTCAAGCGCCTGCCGCAACCATCTGCACCTTCTGCAGAAACCGGCCGCGCCTCTCAATAGGTCCCGGCTCTCGCTGCGCTCGGCCGGGATGACGGAGAGGTGGCGCCACCATTCCCTATTCACTCCCCACCACCCACTATTCGCTTCCCTAATACCCCGCCTCGCGGTCAACCAGGTTTCGCAGCGGTTCGCCGCGTTCGAAGGCGTCCATTTGCTCCAGCATCAGTGGCGCAAGATGCGCGGGATCGGAGCTGGCGGCGGCGTGGGGGGTGATGAAGACGCGTGGATGCGACCAGAGCGGACTTCGGGGATCAAGCGGCTCGGCCTCGAAGACGTCGAGGCTTGCTTCCTTCAGAACGCCATCCTGCAGCGCGCGCAGGATGTCGGCCTCGTTTTGAAGCTGGCCGCGACCGGCATTGATGAGGGCGGGGCCGCCAAGCGGGCCATCCTTGCGCAGCCGGTTCAACAGATCGTAATTCACGATGCCGCGCGTGGCGGGGGTGAGCGGCAGGAGCACGACGAGAATGTCGGTGCTCGCCAGAAAAGGCGTCAGCCCATCCTCCCCGTGGAAGGTTGCAACACCCTCCACCTGCTTCTGCGTCCGGCTCCAGCCATTGACGGAAAAGCCCAGTGCCAGAAGCGCATTCGCAGCAGCGCGGCCAAGCTCGCCAAGCCCCATGATGCCGACATTGACCTCGTTTGCCGGCGGCTGCGGCGGCTCATGCCAGACGCACTCATTCTGCTGGCTGCGATAAGTGGCACCCATGCGGTGATGATCGAGCACCCGCCAGGCCACATATTCGCGCATATATTGGGTGAGATTGTCGGCCACCACGCGCACGATCGGCACGTCAGGCAGGTCGGGATCGGTCAGGATGTGATCGACACCGGCACCGAGCGAAAAGATGGCCTTCAGGTTCGGCAGCTTCTTGAGAACGCCATGCGGCTGCTTCCACACCACTGCGTAATCGATATTTGGATCCGCCTCGCCATCGGGTTCCAGAACCACCTCGCGGTCCGCTGACAGAAGATCATACCAGCGTTTCGGGTGCATGCTGGTCATGGAGAGGAGCACGCGGCCCTTGGCTTCGCTCATGATCGGCCTCGTTCGGTTGGAAAGCTAGTCGGCGACGACACCGCCCGGCACGGCTTCGATATCGAAGGCGGCTGCCATCAGGGCGCGAGTGTAATCGGTCTTGGGGTGATTGAAGATCTGCTCGGCAGGCCCCGCCTCGACCACCTTTCCGGCGCGCATGACAATCACCTCATTGGCGAGCGCCTTAACCACCTTCAGGTCGTGGCTGATGAAGAGATAGGCCAGATTGTGCCGCTTCTGCAGATCGCGCAGAAGATCGACCACCTGCGCTTGCACGCTCATGTCGAGCGCGGAGGTCGGCTCGTCCAGCATCACGAAGCGGGGCTTAAGCACCATGGCGCGGGCAATGGCGATACGCTGGCGCTGGCCGCCGGAAAATTCATGCGGATAGCGGAAGCGTGTTTCGGGCTTCAGGCCCACTTCCTGAAGCACATCGACCACCACCCGGTCGCGTTCGGTGGCGGAAAGGCCCGGCTCGTGGATCTTCAGCCCCTCCTGGATGATCTCGGCGACCGACATGCGCGGGCTGAGACTGCCATAGGGATCCTGAAAGACGATCTGCATCTCGCGCCGCAAGGGCCGCATCTCGCGGAAGGAGCGGGTGTCGATATTCTCGCCGCGATAGCGGATTTCGCCTTTGGACGAGATCATGCGCGACAGCGCCAGACCAAGCGTTGTCTTGCCCGAGCCGGATTCGCCGACCACACCCAGCGTCTGCCCGGCGCGTACGGTAATGTCGACGCCATCGACACCCTTCACATGGTCCACGGTGCGGCGCAGGAACCCCTTCTTGACCGGGAACCAGACCTTGACATCATCGCCCTTGATCACGGTCTCGGCGGACGTGTCGAGCGCAGGCGGCTCGCCCTTGGGCTCGGCTGCAAGAAGGTGGCGGGTATAGGCGTGCTGCGGGTTCTCGAAGATCTCCTTCGTGGGGCCGCTTTCAACTATTCTGCCGCCCGTCATCACGCAGACACGGTCGGCAACCTTGCGCACGATACCCAGATCATGGGTGATGAACAGCATGGACATGCCGTTCTCCTTGCGCAGCCGCGCAAGCAGCTCCAGAATCTGCGCCTGCACCGTTACATCAAGCGCTGTGGTCGGCTCGTCGGCAATCAGCAGGTTCGGCTCGTTTGCGAGCGCCATGGCGATCATCACGCGCTGGCGCTGTCCGCCGGAAAGCTGATGCGGATAGGAGGATAGCCGCTTTTCCGGATCGCGGATGCCGACCTGGTTCATGAGCTCCAGCGTGCGCGCACGGGCGGCATTTTCCCCCATGCCGCGATGCAGCTTCAAAACCTCACCGATCTGCTTTTCGATCGTGTGCAGCGGGTTGAGCGAGGTCATCGGCTCCTGAAAGATCATGGAGATCTCGTTGCCGCGCGCCTTTCGCAATTCGTCATCCGAAGCCGAAAGCAGATCCTTTCCGCCATAGATGATCTGGCCCGTCGGATGGCTTGCTGCGGGATAAGGCAGAAGCTTCAGGACTGACAGCGCGGTGACGGATTTGCCTGAGCCGGATTCGCCCACGAGCGCCACTGTCTCGCCCTTGGCGATGTCGAAGGAAACACGGTCCACCGCCAAGGTCTCCTGCGGCCCTTGGGTGAAGGCGACGGAAAGATCGCGAATGGAGAGGAGGGGAGTTTCTGACACGGCACCACTCATTTGAACGTCTTCCGTGGGTCGAAGGCGTCGCGGACGGCTTCGCCGATGAAGATCAGCAGCGAGAGCATGATGGACAGGCTCAGGAAGCCGGTGATGCCGAGCCAGGGGGCGTTCAGGTTGCGCTGACCCTGACGCAGGAGTTCACCAAGCGAAGGCGAGCCGGGCGGCAGGCCGAAGCCCAGGAAGTCGAGAGAGGTCAGCGTGGTGATCGAGCCATTCAGGATGAAGGGCAGGAAGGTGAGCGTGGCCACCATCGCATTGGGCAGGAGATGACGGAACATGATGGTGCGGTTGGGAACACCCAGCGCCCGCGCCGCACTCACATATTCGAAATTGCGCGCCCGCAGAAACTCTGCGCGCACCACGCCGACAAAGGCGACCCACGAGAAGAGCAGCATGATGCCAAGCAGGATGAAGAAACCCGGCGGCAGGACGGCAGCAATGATGAGGATGAGGTAAAGGACCGGGATGGAGGACCAGATTTCGATGAAGCGCTGAAACAGGAGATCGGTCCAGCCGCCGAAATAGCCCTGTACCGCGCCCGCGGTCACACCGATCACGGCAGAGGCTGCCGTCAGGATCAGGCCGAACAGTACCGAGATGCGGAAACCATAGATGACACGCGCCAGCACATCGCGCGCCTGGTCGTCCGTGCCGAGCCAGTTCCAGTTGCCCATTGTGCAACGTGGGTCTTCAACACCCCCGGAATAGCGCTGGCAGCGGGTTTCCTCGTCATAGAGCCAGGACGGCTTGGCAGGGGCCGCTTCGGGAATCTCGGAATTGACCGTGCGATAGGAGTAGCGGATCGGCGGCCAGATCATCCAGCCATTCGCGTTGATCTCCTCCTGGATGAAAGGATCGCGGTAATCGGTGACAGCCAGAAAGCCGCCAAACTTCTCCTCCGGATAGTCGACGAGTGCTGGAACGAGTATCTCGCCCTTGTAGGAAGCAAGCACCGGCTTGTCATTGGCGATGAATTCCGCAAACAGCGACAGCACGAAGAGGATAAGGAAGATCCAGAGCGACCAGTAGCCGCGCCGGTTTGCCTTGAAGCTTTCCCAGCGGCGCTTGTTGATTGGCGAAAGCCAGCCGCGTTGCGCCTGATCGCGAACCTTTTCGACTTCTGCCTCGACCTGGAACTCCGACATCACACATCCCTCCGGTCGAAGTCGATGCGTGGGTCAATCAGCGTATAAGTGAGGTCGGAAATCAGGCTGACGACGAGGCCGATCAGCGAGAAAATGTAGAGATTGGCAAAGACCACCGGATAGTCGCGGTCAATCACCGAGCGGAAGCCCAGAAGCCCCAGACCATCAAGCGAGAAGATGCTTTCGATCAGAAGCGAGCCGGTGAAGAAGGCCGAGATGAAGGCGCCTGGAAAGCCCGCAATGATGATGAGCATCGCATTGCGGAAAACGTGACCATAAAGCACCTGGCTTTCCGACAGACCCTTGGCGCGGGCCGTGATGACATATTGCTTGCGGATTTCGTCCAGGAACGAGTTCTTGGTCAGAAGCGTCGTGGTGGCGAAGGCGGAAAGCACCATGGCCGTCAGCGGCAGGGCCAGGTGCCAGAAATAGTCAAGGATGCGCGCCGGCCAGGAAAGGCTTTCCCAATTCTCCGAGGTCAGCCCGCGCAGCGGGAACCAGTCGAAAAACGACCCGCCGGCAAAAAGCACCATCAAAAGGATGGCAAAGAGAAAGCCCGGAATGGCATAGGCAACAATGACGATGCCACTCGTCCACACATCGAATGCCGAGCCGTCCTTGACCGCCTTGCGAATGCCAAGCGGAATGGAGATGAGGTATGAGATGAGCGTGATCCATAGGCCGAGCGAGATCGATACCGGCATCTTTTCCAGGATCAGGTCCACCACCGAAATGTCGCGGAAATAGCTCTCGCCGAAATCGAAGCGCGCATAGTTCCACAGCATCATGAAGAAGCGCTCATGAGCCGGCTTATCAAATCCGAACTGCTTCTCCAGAGACGCGATGAACTCGGGATCAAGCCCCTGCGCGCCTCGGTACTTGCTGGAGCCGCCGCCGCCGGAGGCCTCGAATTCCTGTCCGGCACCAAAGTCGCTGCCGCCGCCTGAAATGCGCGCATCGGCACCGCCACCCTGGCCCGTGACCTGTGCAATGACCTGCTCGACCGGCCCGCCCGGCGCAAACTGCACCACGATGAAGGAGATGGTCATGATGCCGATCAGGGTCGGGATCATGAGGAGGAGTCGGCGGAGAATATAGGCGCCCATCAGCAATATGCTCCGTCAAATTCTGCTGCAATCGAGAGAGGAGTGACGCTGTCAGGCCTTGCCAATCGCACGTGCCTTTTCCTCGTCGTACCACCAGAGCATTTCCACGGGGAAAAAATAGTCAGGCTTTTGCTCCTTGAAACCGTAGATGTCCCAATAGGCAAGGCGGTGATTCGCCGAGTGGAACTGCATGATCCAGTCGTGCCGCGCGCGAACCACCCGGTCAAGAGCGCGCAGCGCAATGACCAGATCGGCGCGCGTTTGCGCCTCGCCCGCAACATCAATCAGCGAATCCACTGCTTCACTGCGCGTGCCCGGCAGGTTGCGGGTGCCGTCGGTGGCTGCACTTTGGGAATGAAAGAGCTGCTTGAGGCCATCGACTGTGGGGGTGCCGCCAAGGGATTGGCGCAGGCCCGCCATGTCGAAGTCGAAGCTCGCCACGCGCGACTGGTATTGTGAAGCGTCCAGCAGGCGAATGGAGGCATCGATGCCGATGCGCCGCATATTCTCGATGAAGGGCGTTTCCACGCGAACGAAAACCTCGTCCCGCACGATATATTCAAGCGTCAGCGGCTCACCATTCGCGTTTCGGCGCACTGTGCCATCCGTCTTCCAGCCGGCTTCATCGAGGAGCGCTCCGGCACGCTGGAGATTGTTGCGGTCCCGCCCGGAGCCATCGCTTTCAGGTGGCTTCACAGCCGGGCCGAAAGCTTCTTCCGGGATTTGACCACGTAGGGGTTCGAGCAATGCGAGCTCTTCCCGACTGGGAGTGCCTTCCGCCATGAAGTCCGATTTCTGAAAAGGCGACTCGCTGCGCTCATAGATGCCGTAGAAGAAATTGCGATTCGTCCAGGCGAAGTCGTAGCAGAGGCTGACCGCCTGACGCACACGCATGTCCTGAAACCGCTCCCGGCGCTGGTTCAAGGCCCAGGCCTGCATGTCCGGCCGCTTCTCGCCGGGAACTTCATTCTTGACCACGCGCCCATCATTGATGGCCGGGAAATCATATCCGGTTGCCCAGACCTTGGAGGTGAACTCCTCGCGCCATTCCACATCGCCCTTCTTGAACGCCTCGAAACCGGCATTGCGGTCGCGGAAGAAGTCGATGCGGATCTGATCGAAGTGATAGAGGCCGCGGTTGACGGGCAGATCGCCTGCCCAATAGTCGGCCACGCGGTCATAGATGATGAAAGTTCCTGCATCGTACCGCCCGACCTTGTACGGACCGGAGCCAAGCGGTGCATTGAGCTGTGAACTGTCGAAGGGATGCTCGCTGTAAAATGCCTTTGAAAGGATAGGGTAGGTCACCAGATCGAGTATCGCTCGATCGTTTTGGGAGCCATCGAAGGTGAGCCGGAACGCGTGATCTCCTTCCGCCACCGCCTCCTTCAATACTCCAAGCGGCAGTCGCAGCTGTGGATGGCCCTTCTCCTTCAGAAGATCATAGGTGAAGGCAAGGTCTTGGGCCGTGAGAGGGGAGCCGTCGTGAAAACGGGCCTCCGGCCGCAGCTTGAAATGGTAGCTGTTGCGGTCGGGCGAAATGGTAACGCTCTCGGCCACCAGCCCGTAAAGAGCATCCGGCTCGTCGAAAGCGCGCACCATCAGGCTGTCGAAACACAGCTCCATGCGCGGCGGCGCATCGCCACCAAGGACAAAGCTGTTGAGCGTGTTGAAGGTAAGCGTGGACTGATTGAAGAACCAGTAGGAAGGCTGGAAGCGGAACATGCCGCCTCTTGGCGCTTCGGGGGCTGCATATTCGAAATGCGTGAAGCCCGGTTGATATTTGAGCTCACCGAATGCTGACAGGCCGAACAGCGCCTTGTCGGTTGGCAGCTTGGCCATTGCTGGTGCGGGCAGGAATGTCGAAGCCACCGCCGCTCCGCAACCGGAGAGGAAATGGCGGCGGTTCAGCTCGAAACGGTCATTCATCCGCCGATCTCCTCAAAATCATTGCTGGCTGCGATATTTGGCAGCAAGGGCTGCTTCCTTTTCAGGGTCGATCCACCAGCTGTCCAGGTCGAGGCCGGCATATTCCGGCTGCTCCTCAGGAATGCCGAACTTGTTCCAGTAGGCGACCCAAACGACCGGGCGGTGATATTGAGGAACCATGAAGTAGTTCCACAAGAGCACGCGGTCCAATGCGCGTGTCGTCGCAACCAGCTCCTCGCGGTCGCTTGCAAAGATGATCTTGTCGATCAGAGCGTCCACGACCTCGTCCTGAATGCCGCCGAGATTGCGCGATCCGGAGATGGAGGCGGCTTCCGAACCCCAATATTCCCGCTGCTCGTTGCCCGGAGACAGCGTCTGCCCGAATATGCCGGTCACCACGTCGAAATTGAACTCGTTTCGGCGGTTGATGTATTGCGAGATGTCAACGATGCGCAGGCTGGCATCCACGCCGATCTTGCGCAGGGACTGGATGAAGCCTCCAGCGATGATTTCGTCGGTCGGACCGCGACCCAGAAACTCCATGGTGAAGGGTTCGCCCGTTTTCTCATTCACCATCTTGCCGTCGCGGATGACCCAGCCGGCCTCGGCAAACAGCTGCACCGCTTCACGCAGATATTGACGCTCTGCCTGGGGGCCATCATAGACCGGCAGTTTGTATTCTTCGGTGAAAAGCTCCGGCGGAAGCTTGTCCTTGAATTCCTGAAGGATCTCCAGTTCGCGCCCTTCAGGAAGCCCTGTGGCTGCGAGCTCCGAGCCGTGGAAGAAGCTGGTCGTGCGTGTGTTCTGGCCGAAGAACTGCGTGCGGTTCATCTCCTCGAAATTATAGACCAGCGTGAGTGCCTTGCGTATGCGGCGATCCTGAAACCGGTCCTCGCGCAGATTGAGCACATAGGCCTGCATGGGCTGAACGCCACCATCATCGAAGACCTGCTTGACGATGTCGCCCTCGTTCACCGCCGGAAAATCATAGCCGGTGACCCAGCGACGCGAGGAATTCTCGATCTGGATGTCTTCCAGGCCACCTTTCTGGAAGGCAAGCCAGGCGGCATTGGCGTCGGTGAAATAGGTGTAGACGCGGCGGTCGAAATTGTTGCGGCCGATATTCACCGCAAGCTCTTCGCCCCAATAGTCCTTCACCCGTTCCCAGGTAATGCGTGAGCCGGGGTCGAAACTTGCAATCTTGTATGGGCCGCTCCCCAGTGGCGGCTCCAGAGTTGGCTGTTTCACGTCGCGCTGATTGCCATCCTTGTCGGTGCCTTCCCACCAGTGTTTCGGCAGCACGGGCAGGTCGCCCATGATATGCGGAAGTTCCTTGTTGCCAGCCTGGTCGAAGATGAACTTCACTTCGTGGTCCGAGATGATCTCTGCTCGCTCCACATTCGCGAAATAGCGATTGTGCATGGGGCTGATCTCCTTGAGAATCTCAAGGGACCAGGCGACATCATCGGCCGTGACCGGCTCCCCGTCATGCCAGCGTGCCTTCGGGTTGAGCCGGTAAGTGGCTGACGAGTAGTCCTCGGGATATTTGAAGGCCTCGGCAATCAGCGGGTGGCTGGTGCTTGGCTCCTCCAGAGACTGCTGCATCAGCGTCTCCCAAAGAAGCCCTCCGAAAGTCGTCAGCCCTGCGGCCGATGTTCCGCGCACCACAAATGGATTGAAGCTGTCGAATGTGCCGGTGACAGCCGAATTTAGGGTGCCGCCCTTCGGCGCGTCCGGGTTCACATAGGAATAGCGGTCGAACGGCTCTCGCTCCGCATCCGGGTCGATGAGAGAGCTGGATGTCAGCCACTCCTCTTGATTTTGCGCCTGCACGGTGCCTGTCACAAGTCCAAGGGACAGAAGGCCGCCCAAAAACGGGGCCGCAAGTGCAGGCAGGGAAAGCAGACGCATGGCACTCCTCCATTTGCTGTTCAGCAATGGAAGGTAGTCCAAACTGACCTGATGGCAAACGCTTGGCAGAAAAAAGAAAACCCGGCGCTTATGGCCGGGTTTTCGAAGTGTGTGATTGAACCGAAACCTACTGCGCCGGTTGCGCTTCGGTTTCTGCGGCAGGAGCCTCGGTACCTGCATCGGCAGGGGCTTCCTCAGCCGGTGCGGCTTCCTGAGCAGCAGGGGCATCCTCGGCAGCAGCGCCTTCACCTTCTGCAGGTGCGGCATCTTCTGCAGGGGCGGCTTCGCCCTCAGCTGGCGCAGCCTCTTCGGCCGGTGCAGCTTCACCTTCGGCATTTGCCTCGCCTTCGGCTGCAGCTTCTCCTTCTGCAGGTGCAGTCTCTTCCTCGGCGGCTGCTTCCGGCTCGGGAAGCGGCGCGGGGCTTGCAGACTGTTCACGCAGATAGGCAATCAGATTGGCGCGGTCGTCGATCTTCTTCAGGCCGGCAAATGCCATGGCGGTGCCGGGAACCAGGCCCTTGGGGCTGAGAAGGAAAGCGTCGAGATTTTCGTAGTCCCAGACCACTTCACCACCCTGCGCATATTCCTGCAACGCTGCGGAATAGCCGAAGCCTTCATGCGAAGCGACCGGACGGTTCACGATGTCATAGAGGTTCGGACCAACCTTGTTGGCGCCGCCCTCCTCAACCGTGTGGCAAGCCTGGCAGCGCTTGAAGATGCCTTCACCCGCGCCGGCATCGGCAGAAGCCATGAGCGGCAGGATGGATTCCTGCGCCGGCTCGTCGCCGCCACCACCTTCGGCCTGCTCAGGCACCTCGATCGCATAGCCCGGTGTTTCCGGCGCATGCGCCGCGAAGAACGTGTCGGACAGGATGCTGACGGAGAAGATTACGAAAACGACAGCGAGAAAGCCGCCGATGATCTTGTTGAGTTCAAACGAGTCCATTCGCCCTGAGGCTCCCTTTTCCGGACGCCGCGGCGAGGCGACATGCCCTCATGCCACTCTCGTGTCCCCCGCGTTCGGCCCGTTGCCGGTAAAATCGCGCGGAAACTAGGTCTTTTGCTCTGATGTTGCAACACATATAAGACTGTTTCCAACTGAGACCTTTTGCCACTTTCCACACAGTCATAATCTTTATGTCCAATATCATATTGATCCCGGCCCGAATGGCCTCCACCCGCCTGCCGGGAAAACCCATGGCCGACATTGCTGGCAAGCCCATGATTGCGCAGGTGGTCGCCCGCGCGCTGGAGGCGGATTGCGGGCGCGTTGCGGTTGCCACCGACACGGTTGAAATCGCCGAGGCGGCCCGGTTGGAAGGCGCGGAAGCCTTCGTCACCCAAGGGCGGCACGAATCGGGCTCCGACCGCATTTTTGAGGCCTTGCAGGCGCTCGATCCGGATGGAGCAGTCGAAACGGTCATCAATTTGCAGGGTGATCTGCCGACAATACCCGCAGCCGATATCCGCACCTGCCTCGCGCCTCTGGCTGACGATGAAGTGGATATCGCCACTCTTGGCGTCGCGATTACCGACCGCAACGAGATCGAAAACCCGAATGTGGTGAAGATCATCGGGTCGCGGGTCGGGCAAGACCGGCTGCGCGCACTCTATTTCACCCGCGCCGCCGCACCCTGGGGCGAGGGACCGGCCTATCACCATGTCGGCATTTACGCCTATCGTCGCCCGGCGCTGGAGCGCTTCGTTGCGCTCAAGCCCTCGCCACTGGAAATGCGCGAAAAGCTTGAGCAGTTGCGCGCGCTGGAAGCAGGCATGCGCATCGATGTTTCCATCGTGAGTTCGCTACCGCTCGGCGTAGACACGCCGGATGATCTGGAGCGGGCACGGCAAATTTTGAGTGGCAGGAGCTAGGTTGAGCATGTCGGCGAAGAAGACCAACAGGATTTCCTTTCAGGGCGAGCCAGGAGCCAATTCTGACACTGCCTGCCGCAACATGTTCCCTGATATGGAGCCGTTGCCTTGCGCCACATTCGAGGACGCCTTCAACGCGGTGGAGAGCGGCAAGGCCGATCTTGCCATGATCCCGATCGAGAACACGCTGGCCGGTCGCGTGGCCGACATCCATTACCTGCTTCCGCATTCCAAGCTGCATATCGTGGGCGAGTATTTCCTGCCGATCCATTTTCAGCTCATGGTTCTGCCGGGCGTTGACGTTTCCGAGATCAAGGAAGTCTACAGCCATATCCATGCGCTGGGACAATGCCGCAAGATCATCCGCAAGAACCGGTGGAAGCCGGTGGTGGCCGGGGATACGGCCGGAGCAGCCAGGATCGTTGCCGAGGAGAAGGTGCGAACAAACGCGGCTCTCGCACCACGTCTCGCAGCCGAGCTCTATGGTCTCGACATCGTCGCGGAGAATGTCGAGGACTCGGAAAACAACGTCACGCGCTTCGTCGTTCTTTCCAAGGAGAAGAAGTGGGCGGTTCGCAAGGATGATGATCAGCTCATGGTCACCACCTTCATCTTCCGCGTGCGCAACCTTCCGGCCGCGCTCTACAAGGCCATGGGCGGCTTTGCCACCAATGGCGTCAACATGACGAAGCTTGAAAGCTACCAGCTTGGCGGAAAGTTCTTCTCGTCGCTCTTTTATGCCGATGTCGAGGGACACCCCGACGACCGCAATGTTGCGCTGGCGCTGGAAGAGCTGCGGTTCTTCTCCCGCGAAGTGCGTATCCTGGGCGTCTATGAAGGCCAGGAGTTCCGCCACCTGCAGAGCGAGGAAGACGAGCAGGAATAGGACTTATCCGCGCGCCCAGTGCTCCACGATGAAGCGGGCAATGGCGCCGGGCGGTGGAAGTTTCAGCCCGTCCGGATGGCGCTCTTCAAGCATCTGCAGCACCTCCTCGCGCGAAAACCACCGGCAATCTTCCAGTTCGCTGGTATCGGGATCGACAGTCTCGCTGACCGCCTCGCCGATGCAGCCGATCATCAGCGAATAGGGGAAGGGCCAAGGCTGGCTCGCCAGATATTCGACCGTGCCCAAGCGGATGCCTGATTCCTCGAATGTCTCGCGCCGCACGGCCGATTCGATTGTTTCTCCCGGCTCGATGAAGCCGGCCAGGCATGAATACATGCCCTCCGCGAAATGCGGGCTGCGCCCGAGGATGCAACGGTCCTGCCGCGCCGCCAGCATGATGGCGACAGGGTCTGTGCGGGGAAAATGTTCGCGATCACAAGCTTCGCAATAGCGGCGGTAACCGCCTGCACGGGAAGCCGTCTCGGACCCGCAGCGCCCACAGAAGCGGTGATTGGCATTCCAGGCGAGCAGTGAAGCACCTTGAGCCACGGCTCCAAGTATCGCGGGATCAACCAGACCCTCAACGAAGAGCGCGCGGAACGGCACGGCTTTGAAGCCGTCCGGCGGATCGTCCCGGTCTGCGCCGGATGGTGCAGCGATCACCGGGCCAGCCGCGTCATTTCCGAGGAAAATGACCTGTTCCAAGTCAACCGCCAGCGCTTGCGCATCATCCAGCGTGAGCCACGCAGCATCGCCCGCGGTGGACTGCTTCATGAAGAGATGACCGCCGCTCATCACGAGCACCCTTATACGAGGGTCGGCAAGCGCCGTCGGCAGGCTTTCCTCGTTTCGCGTTTCCGACTGCGGATCGATGAGATTGCCTGTAAAGGCGAGCTTTAGGGATGCTTTCGGTTCATTCAGACCCAGCCGGTGATCCAAGGTTCAACTCCGTCCTGCTTCAAGCGGAAGGTAGATCAGAGGCGCAAAGGCGCGGTAAGTGTCACAACCCCTCCCGGATAGCGCCAATCAGCTTCTGACGGATGGCCTCATCATAAGGTTCGGCCTCGCCGTGCCCCCAGATCGGCCCCGGCCACGCGGCATCTCCTTCATTGCGGGCCACCACATGTACGTGAAGTTGCCGCACCACATTGCCCAGCGCACCGCTGTTGATCTTGGTGCAGCCGGTGATCTGTTTGAGAAGGCACGCCACCTTTGCGGTTTCGCGAGCAAGTGTGAGTTGGTTTTCCTCGCTCAGATCATGAATTTCGACCGCATCTGCGATCATCGGCACGAGTATGAGCCACGGCCAGCGGCTGTCCTTCGCGAGGCGCAGCTCGCACAGATCCAGCCTTGAGACGAGGTGACTGTCGCGGGCGAGTCGGTCGTCCAGCTGCAATGAGGTTTCTTCGCCCATGTCGGGTGTCCCCCTGTGTTTACGATGATCTGGCAGCGATCAGGTTTCCCGCCCTTTATGCGATCTCTCCCGCAATCGCTCAATGAGCCACAGCGTGGACATGGCAAGGATGACAAGAAGCAGCCCCGAATAAAGCAACCACACCCCCAGGCGGAGCGAGGCCTGTTGCACCCCGACGAGCAGCGCGTCGGGATCGGCCCTTGGCGGAGCAGGGGAGGTAAGGTCGAAATGAATGTCGGCCGTGCCGAACAGAAGCATGGCTATCGGGATCAGCCACAACAGGCGCAATTGCCCTTTGCGGGTAATGAGCTGCCAGACGGCAGTGGAAAAAGCGAGGCCGATCACAAGGCCACCCATGGCAAGAAACATGATGTTGCCGGGCGTGCTTGTGTGGATATCTGGACAAAATGCTGAGTGCACAGGCTCTACAATACTCCTGTCATCATGCTCCATTGGAAAAAAAACGTCGGAGCACCTGAAATGAACTTCAGCCTGGGTGCGGGAAATGCTGGTTCGCACCGGGCAGGCCCATGATGGGTTCGTTTATGTGGCAAAATGTGGGCATGTTGTCGCAAGCGACATCGCGTCTCGTGTAGACAGCCCCCTTGCAATCCGCTCTCTAATTGACGATATGGAGCGCGGGAGGTTGGTGGTGGACGAGCCACTCGCCAACCGGGTCAGGTCCGGAAGGAAGCAGCCCTAACGAGCCTCGGCACGGGTCACCGTGCCAGCCTCCCACCTTCCATTTCGCTCGAGGTCCGTCTTGACGTGTTCGCGCACGACAGGGACACTGTGAGCGGCAAGTAGCGGCGAAGCCTTTTCGCCGATCACGGGAGCGCGCATTTTTCATGGCTGACGCCGGTCAGAGCGAACAGGGCAAGACTGCCGCCTACCGGGTTCTGGCGCGCAAATACCGACCGCAGGATTTCTCCACGCTTATCGGCCAGGAGCCGATGGTGCGAACGCTCACCAATGCGTTCTCCACTGGCCGCATTGCGCAGGCCTGGATGCTGACCGGTGTGCGTGGTGTGGGCAAGACGACGACGGCCCGCATTCTCGCCCGCGCCCTTAACTACAAGACCGATACGATCGATCAGCCGAGCATTGATCTGACCGTCCCCGGCGAGCATTGCGAAGCCATCATGGAAGGCCGCCATGTCGATGTGGTCGAGATGGACGCCGCTTCGCATACCGGCATCGACGATATTCGCGAGATCATCGACCAGGTGCGCTATGCGCCGGTTTCCGCGCGCTACAAGGTCTACATCATCGATGAGGTGCACATGCTCTCCACGCAGGCCTTCAACGGCCTGCTGAAGACGCTTGAGGAGCCGCCACCCCATGTGAAGTTCATTTTCGCCACCACCGAGATCCGCAAGGTTCCGATTACGGTACTCTCACGCTGTCAGCGCTTCGATCTGCGCCGGGTGGATTCCAGCCTTCTGACCGAGCATCTGAAGAAGATCTCGGACAAGGAAGGCGTGAGCGTCGAGGACGAGGCGCTGGCGATGGTGGCACGCGCGGCCGAGGGCTCGGTGCGCGATTCCCTTTCCATTCTGGATCAGGCAATTGCCCACTCTTCCGGCGCGGTGACGGCTGAAACCGTGCGCGACATGCTGGGCCTGGCCGACCGCGCCCGCGTGATCGATCTGTTCGAGCACCTGATGAAGGGTGACGTGGCTGCTGCACTTGGCGAGTTCCGCAACCAGTATGACGCCGGTGCCGATCCGGCGACGGTGCTGACCGATCTGGCGGAGTTCAACCATCTCGTCACGCGCATCCGCTTCGTGCCGGACGCGGCCAATGATGCCTCGCTTTCGCCTGATGAGCGCACGCGCGGGCTGGAATTCTCACAAGGCCTGTCGGTTCGTGTTCTTTCACGTGCATGGCAGAT
Source organism: Nitratireductor sp. CH_MIT9313-5 (assembly GCF_037029545.1). Lineage (NCBI taxonomy): Bacteria > Pseudomonadati > Pseudomonadota > Alphaproteobacteria > Hyphomicrobiales > Phyllobacteriaceae > Nitratireductor > Nitratireductor sp. CH_MIT9313-5. The sequence continues at coordinate 141,280 of NZ_JAYMER010000011.1, forward strand.
GCTGGTGAAAGGCATTCAGGAGGTCCAGCACTCCAACCGTCCGGTCGCGGCTGCTGAAATGGTGCTGATAAGACTTGCCCATGCCGCTCATCTGCCGACGCTGGACGAGGCATTGAAGCAGCTTGAAAATCAGCCGTCAGGCGGTGGAGCCGCCCCAAGGCCGAATGGCAGCGGCGGCGGCGCCCATACGGGTGGCGGTGGCGCGCAGGCTGTCGCAAGTCAGAGCTATCAAACGGCTTCCACCGACGGCCGTACCATGAGGCTGGTGCAGGACGAGCAGGCACCGCAGTTCCACACGGCACCGCAGGCTGAGCCGGAGCCCGCGCAGGATGCCGTCCCGCTGAAATCGCTGGCCGACATTGCCAACCTCGCCGACAAGCACCGCGACATGGCATTCAAGGTGCAGTTCAAGCGGTGCGTGCGGCTGGTCTCGATCGAGCCGGGCAAGCTTGAGGTCAATCTGACGCCGGATGCCCCGAAAACGCTTCTTGGTGATCTGACCAACCGGCTCAAGGAATGGACGGGCCGACGCTGGATCGTGACCTTGTCGCGCGAAGAGGGCAGCGATACGCTGTTTGATCAGGAGGCGAGCAGGCGCGAATCCGTGATTGCCGACGCCAAGGCCGATCCGACCGTCGCTGCGATCCTGAAGAGTTTTCCCGGTGCAAAGGTGCTGGATGTGCGCATCCCCGATGCCACCGACGATGATGTTGAAGCCGAAACGGCGATCGAGGACGAAGTGCCTGTCGATCCCGACGAGGCGGATGAAGACTGAACTCAAGCAGAACTGGAGATAAGCCATGCGCGACCTGATGGGTCTTATGGGCAAGGCGAAGGAAATGCAGGCCAAGTTTCAGGCCATGCAGGAAGAAATCGCCCAGATGGAAGCTGAAGGCCAGGCGGCCGGCGGTTCGGTGAAAGTTGTCCTCTCTGGCAAATTCGAGATGAGGAAGCTGGAGATCGACCCGTCTCTCTTCAAGGAAGACGATGTCGAGATCCTCGAAGACCTGATCCTCGCCGCGCATAACGACGCCAAGGCCAAGGTCGAGGCGGCCATGCAGGAGAAGACGCAGGAAATGACAGCAGGACTGCCGATCCCTCCGGGGATGAAGTTGCCGTTTTAGTGGTGCATTGGGAATTGGTGAATGGTGAATGGGGCGCGGTGCTGTAACGGCAGCGCTCCCTTGTCTGTTAGCTGCTCACTTCTTCTGCCGTTCACTGTTGACCATTCACCATTCACTACCCAATCATGCCAAAACCCACCGCCGGTCCCGAAATCGAAAGACTGATCCAGCTTCTGGCCAAGGTGCCGGGGCTTGGGCCGCGTTCGGCCAGACGGGCGGCACTTCATCTGATCAAGAAGAAGGAACAGCTCTTCTTCCCGCTTTCTGCCGCAATGGCGGAAGCAGCGGAGAAGGTGAAGGTTTGCACGCGCTGCGGCAATGTCGATACCAGTGATCCATGCACCATCTGCACCGATCCGCGACGTGAGGATGCGACGCTGATCGTGGTGGAGGATGTGTCTGACCTCTGGGCGCTCGAACGGGCTTCGGCCATGAATGTGCGCTACCACGTGCTTGGCGGCACGCTGTCACCGCTGGATGGCGTGGGTCCAGATGACCTGAACATTCGCAGCCTTGTCTCCCGTGTGGCGGAAGGTGGTGTTTCGGAGATCATTCTTGCCGTGAATGCCACGGTCGAGGGCCAGACGACGGCGCATTACATCACCGACCAGCTCTCCGATTTTGAAGTAAAGGTAACGCGCCTGGCTCATGGCGTTCCCGTCGGCGGCGAACTCGACTATCTTGACGAGGGAACGCTGGCCGCTGCCCTGAAATCACGCACGGCCTTCGACTGACAAAACGGGTGCCGGATGCTGAAAAACTTGCCTGGCCTGTCCTTCAGGACATGGCTTCTCGCCCTCATTGCGATTCTTGCCGGCATGGTGCCGGCTTCCGCTTCACTGGAAGATCAGTATCGCCAGTGGCTGGCCAACGATCTGTGGCCGGCTGCGCGCGCGCAAGGTGTGTCGCAGGCGACCTTCAATGCGGCATTTGCGGGCACGCGGCTGAAGCTTGACCTGCCTGATCTGGAGATCCCCGGAAAGCAGGCGCCGGTGGACGGCAAACAGCACCAGGCGGAGTTTCGCGCCCCTTCAGCCTATTTCCAGCATATTGGCGGTGTTGTTTCCGGTGGACGCAGCATGGCCTCGCGCCATGCTTCAACCCTGGCCGCTATCGAGAAGCGCTATGGCGTGCCGCGCGGCATCGTTCTGGCGATCTGGGGACGCGAATCGGGCTTTGGGAACGCGAAGATCCCGCATGACGCCTTCGAGGTGCTGGGCACGAAGGCCTTTCTCTCGCGCCGCAAGGACATGTTCCGCGCGGAAGTGCTGGCAGCCCTTAGAATGGTGCAACAGTCGGGCATCAATCCACGCCAGATGAAATCGTCCTGGGCTGGCGCGATGGGACAGCCGCAGTTCATGCCGACCTCATATTTGAAATTTGCTGCGGATGGCGATGGCGACGGGCGTGCCGATATCTGGAACTCTGAAGCCGACACGCTTGCTTCCATCGCCAATTATCTCGCGGTTCACGGGTGGGTGCGCGGGCGTGACTGGGGTTTCGAGGTGGTGCTGCCCAACAATGTGTCATGTGCACTGGAAGGACCTGATCGCGGAAGGACGATCCGGGAGTGGCAGTCTTTCGGCATCAACCGTGTTGGCGGCAAGGCGTTCCCCGCACACGAGCTGAATGGCGAAGCCTATCTGATGTTGCCTGCCGGACGATACGGCCCGGCCTTCCTCGTCACGCCGAACTTCTATCGCTTAAAGGACTATAATGAGAGCGATCTGTACGCTCTCTTTGTCGGTCATGCGGCCGACCGGATCATGTATGGCGACATCACCTTCCAGACGCCGTGGCGCAAGGTGGACGCCATGACGCGGGGAGAGGTGGCAGCCATGCAGCGTAGCCTGGAGGCGCAGGGATTCGATGTCGGCGGAGCCGATGGGCTGGTCGGCTTCAAGACCAGGCGCTCAATCGGTGTCTGGCAGGAGCGTAGGGAAGAGTTAACCACCTGCTTTCCTGATCGTGAACTTCTGGGTCGATTGCGCTAGTTTGGAACCTGCAAGCCTGCCGCCGGTTCGGCATTATCGGGCTTTTTCGGAGGGAATGAGCATTGTCACTGATCTCTAACACAATCCGGCTTTCGGTTCTTTCCGCAGCCGCATTCATCATCACCAGCTGTACGGTTGTGGTGGAAGAGGGGCCGGTACGTCCGACGCCGCCGCGTCCGGATCGGCCGCAGGTCTGCACACAGCAATATGAGCCGGTTTGTGCTGTCCGTGGGGACCGGCAGCGCACCTTCGGCAATGCCTGCACCGCACGCGCTGAAGGCTGGCGTCCGATCCATCCCGGCGAGTGCCGCCGCCGCCCGCCCCAGTCAGAGCGGCCGGATCGCGTCTGCACGCGGGAATATGCACCGGTCTGTGCCCGTCGCGGCAACAGCGTTCGCACTTTCGGCAATGCGTGTTCGGCACGTGCGCAGGACTACCGGATTCTGCACCGCGGCGAATGCCGGTAAGGCAGATCGGCGCTACAGAACAAATCAGGCCGCGGCATCAGCTGCGGCCTTTTCATTTGCAGAAGATGTTGGTGATCAATGCGCCAGGCTTGCGAGCGCCCAAACGACAAGCGGTGAGCCCGCGAACGCCATCAGGCCGCCAAATCCAAGCGCAATGCCGTAAGGCACGCCGACGGAACTGTCAGCAAAGTTGCGCAGGAAGAGATTGTTGCCTGCAATCACGCTGAGGCCGGACTTGCGGAAGCTCAGGATTGCAAGCGTCAAGCCACCGCCTGCAAGCGATGAATAGATGAGATATTCGGCAAGAGCCGGAGAAAATCCGAACCAGAGGCCGGTTGCCGCGATCAGCTTCGCATCACCACCGCCCATTCCGCCAAAGGCAAAAAGCGCAAATGTGGTGGCCAGCAAGGCCGCAAAAGTCGCGAAATGCATCCCGTATTGCGCCCATTCCATGCCGGTGAGCGGTGCCAGGACTGCGAAGGAAATGATGAGAAGGGCCGAGACGCGATTGGCAATCGTCATCGAAAGCATGTCGCTGACAGCAGCGAATGCCATGCAGAAAGGGAAGATGACGAAGATCGCGGCTGGGAGCATTCCTGTTCATCCTCCGGAACGAAAGGTATCTGCTATGAAAAGAAGGCGCCGCCAGCATTCTGCGGCAGCGCCTTTTTTTGAATGCTAAACGATCAGCCGCCCGTAAGTTCGTCGGAAACGGTGTCGAAGGTGGACGAGATATTGTCGCCAAGGGTCGTGGCAGCGGTAATAATGCCAACAGCGATCAGAGCGGCGATCAGGCCATATTCAATGGCGGTTGCGCCGGACTCGTCTTTCATGAAACGTGCGAAGAGCTTGGACATTTGAGAACTCCTAATCCAGGTTTTTTGAACAGCACTTCCGTCGAAGTTTCTTTCGTCTCGATCGGATGAGGCCAACCTACGCGGGAGCTCTTGCAACCGGCTTAACAAAGCTGGTTAACACTTCCTTCCTATAGCAATGCCGCTGCCGTGGTTAATGAAGCGTCGGTGAAGACTGGAAAGTTTTAGTTTTCCTCCGCCTGTCCCGATCGCCAGGGTTTAACTGCCGATTCACCATTCTGCTGCACCATGTCGTCGGGTTCTTTTTGCGCGGTGACGGATCGCGCCTGGTATTGGCGGGAGTGGCCACGAATGTTGAAGACTGTTCCTTATATAAAGAGTGCGGCACTGGCTGCGCTGCTGGCCGTTGCAGCGGGTACGGCATCTGCCAATGGCATCGGCGTGACCATGCACCAGGCGAAAATCGTCAAGCTGGCCCGAGCCGCGGATACGGTCATCATCGGCAACCCGGAAATCGCCGACGCTACGGTGCAGGACGCGAACACGATTGTGCTCACGGGCCGTGGCTTCGGAGTGACGAACATGGTCGTTCTTGACGAAAACGGCCAACCGATCGTGGACGAGCAGATCGTTGTCTCGCGGCAGGCGGCAAATTCCGTTCGTGTCTTTAGACGCTCTGACATCCAGACGCTCTCTTGCACACCTTATTGTGAGGGCGCCTTCAAGACCGATGCGGAACGCCAGTCCGAAGCGGAATTTGGCAGCAACTAAGCTGCGTGGGCTTTGGTTAACTGGGGCTTCAAAGAGCGTTTCAAATTGGATGTGCCGACAGAACCACACATAAACGCCTCGCGCTTATGATGCCCTGGAGGTAGATCGCAGGATCGGGGCAATGGGCAATACGCAAGACAGAAGCGAGAATATCAAGCGCGTGACGCCAAAGGGTCTGTTGCGCCGCTATATGCGCGACCGGAAAGGCGTGGCTGCGATCGAATTCGCAATGCTGGCCTTCCCGTTCTTTCTGCTGCTTTTCGCCATACTGGAATCCTGCATTGCTTTTGCGGCGCAACAACTCGTGGCCAATGCGACAGACGATATAGCCCGCCAGGTACGGACCGGGCAGCTGAAGCAGGCGGACCTCGTCGATGGAAAGCTTCAAACGATCATTTGCGACCGCATTTCGTTCCTGGTGTCAGCAGGCTGTCCGGGTCTGGAAGTTGACCTTGGCGCATATGCAAGCTTCGAAGAGGCTTCCAGGGTGCGGATCAAGTGGACACCAAACGGCGACCTCGACACTTCCGAGTTTCGCATTGATCCCGGCGGTCCGCTTTCACCGGTAATGTTGCGTGTCTTTTATCGCTGGCCAGTCATCACCGACATCATGCGCAAGCGCATGTCCAACCTTCCGGATGGCAAGGCGCTGCTTTTCGCCGCCAACACTTGGAGAAACGAGCCTTTCGATTAGTGCTCTGATCGAGTGGGGAGTGAATGATGAATAGATTACTTGGATTTGCTCGGATGAAACTCGGCGTCATGCAGGGTGTGGTCAAACGGTTTCGTCACGAGACCTCCGGCGTCGCTGCCGTCGAATTTGCCTTCATTGTGCCGGTTATGCTGGCGCTGTATTTTCTGACCATGGAATTCTCGCAGGCGATCGACACCAACAAGAAGGTCGGCCGCGTTGCCAGCCAGGTCGCTGATCTTGTCACTCAAGCCGGTTCCGTGGACAGAAATGACCTCGATGCGATCATGAAGATCGGGGAGTCAATCCTGCAGCCCTATGCTCGGTCCAATGTGGAAGTCGAGATCGTAGGCATCAAGATTACGGACGAGAAAGAGCCGAAAGCTCTGGTCACGTGGTCGCGGAAAATGCAGGACGGCAATTTCACCAGGGGTCTGAGCAAGGACACCGAAGTTGCGGTGCCGGACAGTTTGCTGATCCCCAACACCTTTCTGGTTCGTGCCATCTCTTCCCTTGATTATGCTCCGGTCATCACCTGGTCCGCATCTGGACGGAAGTCGACAGGACTGGTTGCAGCATTCGACAGCATCAATATGAGCGAACGCTATTTTCTGCGTCCCAGAATGTCGCCAAGCATTGATTGTGGAGACTGTTGAGCAGCAGATGTCACTGGTCAAGCACGTCCATGACCGGTTGATAATCCTCATGTGAGATCGCACCGAAACCGCCCTGCCGGATCGGCTCGAGCATCTCGTAGAGTTCGATATCCTTCTCTTTCAGGTCGATCAGGAATGTCTGTGCGATCTCGAACAACTCTTTGGGCAGATCGCTGCGCATCGCGTGCGGGCCGAAGGGGACCTTGTCCGAGCGCCAGATGACCTCGCTGGCGTCCGGTTCGAGACCCTTCTCTACGAGTCGTTCCAATGTGCCGGTGGCCTGGCTGTCATCGGTCGCCATTTCCCAGCCGAATAGCCCATCTACCTCTTTCTTGAGAAACAGCGCCTCCAACGCGCTGGCGCTTTCTGCCTTCACCAGAAACGATTCCTCACCTGACAATGGCAGGCCGTCCGGTGCGATGTTTCGCACTGGCAGCAGATGTGCGGTCAGATTGTCTGAAGGCCCGGTGCCAATCTTGAAATCATCAATCTCATCGATGCTTTCCGGTGCAGGTTTGCGGAAGATCAGAACGCTTGAGATGCCGGATGCGCCATTCGCGCTCTTGGGGGCAGCGAAGGCCTTGATGCAGTTGCAGAACAGGCTGGCAGCAGCATAGGCGGTCGACGAATAGATGCCGTAAAGCACTCTCCCGTCCGCCTGCGCCTGCATGAGACGTTGGAAGTCTGGCGCCACATAGACACGCGCCTGCAGGCCCAAAGCTTCCGAATAGGCCTTCTCAATGCGCGCAATGGCCTCGCGATCCTGCGCAAGCGGATGCTGCTCCACAAGCCCGATCCGAAAGGTTGGAACCTGTGATCGCCAATCCTCTTCCTTCGGCTTTGACGTGGCACCGGTGGCCAGTACCAGTGAAGCGCTCATACCAGCGAGCGAAAGCAGACGGGGGAGTTTCAACTTCTCGTGCTCCAAATGGAAAGTCAGGCCAGATACTACCGGCGCCACACTTTATGGTGGCTTAACCGGCGAGACTGCAACAGACAGGTTGACGCGGAAGAGATCGGGTTTGCCAATCCCGGTCGCACTGCCTACTTAGAGCGCGAGACAAACAGCCTTTCCCGGACCCACACCAATGGCGCGCGCCTTTCTTTTCGTTCTGGACTCTTTTGGAATTGGCCACGCGCCGGATGCTGCCCAGTTCGGTGATGAGGGGGCCGACACCTACGGCCATATTGCTACTGCCTGCGCTGCAGGAAAAGCAGACCGTGACGGCCTTCGTGCTGGTCCCCTGTCCTTGCCGAACATGAATGCATTGGGACTTGAAGGTGCAGCAGGTATCGCTGCCGGAAAGTCGCCGCTTGAAGACGATGCGATAACCGGCTTCTATGCCTCTGCGCAGGAGATTTCGAGCGGCAAGGACACGCCTTCGGGGCATTGGGAAATCGCTGGCGTTCCGGTGCCGTTCGAATGGGGTTATTTCCCCGATACGAGTCCCGCCTTTCCGCAAGAGCTGACACGGGCTGTGATAGCGCAAGGCAAGATCCCCGGCATCCTTGGCGATTGCCATGCGTCAGGCACCGAGATCATCGCCCGCCTCGGCGAGGAGCACATCAAAAGCGGAAAGCCAATCTGCTACACGTCGGCCGATTCGGTCTACCAGATTGCCGCCCATGAAGAGCATTTCGGCCTGGAGCGCCTCTATGAACTCTGCGAGACGGTGAGGGAGCTGGTTGATCCCTACCGGATCGGCCGGGTTATCGCTCGCCCATTTGTTGGCGAAAGCGCGGCGGACTTCGAGCGCACGGGCAACAGGCGTGACTATGCGGTGCCGCCGCCGGAGCCCACACTGCTGGATCGCGTGACGCAAGCCGGAGGCACCGTCCGCGCTGTAGGCAAGATCGGCGATATCTTCGCGCATCAGGGTGTGGGCAAGCTGTACAAGGCTTCCGGCAATGAGGCGCTTTTTGATGCGGCGCTGAAGGCGATTGAGGATGCACGCGCGGGCGATCTGGTCTTCGCCAATTTCGTCGATTTCGATTCCCTCTATGGCCATCGCCGCGATGTTGCAGGCTACGCTGCAGCGCTTGAGGCATTTGATCGGCGTCTGCCGGAAGCGCTGGCGCGTCTGCAGCAAGGCGACCTCCTCATATTGACCGCGGACCACGGTTGCGACCCCACATGGCCTGGGAGCGATCACACGCGCGAGCAGGTCCCCGTTATCGGAACCGGGCCGGGCATAGGGGCAGGAGCACGCGGTATGCGTGGGACCTTTGCCGATATCGGGGAAACGCTGGCAGAGCATCTTGGCCTTGCTGCAGGCCCGCACGGACAATCGTTTCTGAAGGCGCCGGATGCCTGAGCTGCCGGAAGTCGAAACGGTTCGCCGCGGGCTCGAACCTGCCATGCAAGGTGCCCGGATCGAGCGCCTGGAGCTCCGGCGGCCGGACTTGCGCTTCCCCTTTCCCGAAGGCTTGGCGCAATCGGTCGCCGGACAGAAGATCTCCGCCCTTGGCCGGCGGGCGAAATATCTTCTGATCCATCTGGAGAACGGGCAGGTCCTGATCTGCCATCTTGGCATGTCAGGCTCCTTCCGCGTGGAATATGGCGATGGCGCCGAGACACCTGGCCAGTTTCACATCGCACGCTCGCGGGACCAGAAGCATGATCATGTGATTTTTCACCTGCGCTCGGCAGGGCAGGAGCCGTTGCGGGTCGTATATAATGATCCGCGGCGTTTCGGGTTCATGCTTTCAACGAGCGGGGCGGATTTGCATGATCATCCCCTGCTGGCGCATCTTGGACTGGAGCCGACCGGAAATGCGCTGTCAGCCGAGGCATTGGCAACCATGTTCGCCAACAGGTCAACCTCGCTCAAGGCGGCACTCATGGATCAGAGCCTCATCTCGGGCCTGGGAAATATATATGTGTGCGAAGCGCTGTGGCGTGCCGGGCTTTCTCCGCGTCGGAAGGCCTCGACGCTTGTGACAAGGGCGGGACAACCAACGCCCCGTGCAGCACGCCTGGCGCAGGCCATCCGCGCGGTGATCGCCGAAGCCATCGCATCCGGCGGTTCCACATTGCGCGATCACGCGCAGACCGACGGCTCGCTTGGCTATTTCCAGCACAGCTTCAGCGTCTACGACCGAGAGGCCGTCGCCTGTCCGCGTGCGCAATGCACCGGCACGGTCAAACGCGTTGTGCAGAATGGCCGCTCCACTTTCTATTGCCCCTCCTGCCAGCGTTAGCTAACCATGAGCGCAAGCAATCAGAGAGGACTTCCATGGCATATGAGACCATCCTGGTGGAGACCCGCGGCCGCGTCGGTCTCATCACGCTGAACCGGCCAAAGGCGCTGAATGCGCTGAATGCCCAGGTGCAGGACGAGATCGTCCGTGCCGCGCAGGCTTTCGACGAGAATGCCAAGATCGGCGCGATTGTCATTACCGGTTCCGAGAAGGCCTTCGCCGCCGGTGCTGACATCAAGGAGATGCAGCCCAAGACCTATATCGAGACCTATATGGAGGACATGTTCTCCGGATGGGATGCTCTGACGCGGGTGCGCAAACCTGTCATCGCCGCGGTGGCGGGCTATGCCCTGGGTGGTGGCTGCGAGCTTGCTATGATGTGCGACTTCATCATTGCTGCGGACAATGCCCGTTTCGGTCAGCCTGAAATCACCATCGGCGTCATGCCGGGCATGGGCGGTTCCCAGCGCCTCACCCGCTTCGTCGGCAAGTCCAAGGCGATGGAAATGTGCCTGACCGGCCGCATGATGGATGCCGAGGAGGCAGAGCGCAGTGGGCTGGTCTCACGCGTCGTGCCCGCGGGCGAGCTTCTGGAAGAGGTGTTGAAGGTGGCGGGCAAGATCGCCGAATTCTCCATGCCGGCTGTCATGATGACGAAAGAAGCTGTCAACCGCGCTTACGAGACCACGCTCTCCGAGGGCGTTCGTTTTGAGCGTCGGGTCTTCCATGCCATGTTTGCACTCGATGATCAGAAGGAAGGTATGGCGGCATTCAGCGAAAAGCGTTCCGCGCAGTTCAAGAACCGCTAAGACAATCGTTGACGTACGCCCATGAGTGAACTATAAGCCGCCCGACTGAGGTGGCCGCTGGCTGCCCTTTTTGTTTTCCCGATAATGCGGCCCGACTGGTTGAGACGCCGACCGGCTGCGACAGATGAACGAGAGAGGTCCTAATGGCCAATACGACTTCGGCCAAGAAGGCGGTTCGCAAGATTGCCCGCCGTACTGCGGTTAACAAGAACCGTCGCTCGCGCGTGCGCACCTTCGTGCGCAAGGTCGAGGAAGCGCTGGTCGCTGGTGACAAGACGGCAGCTCAGGAAGCTCTGAAGGCTGCACAGCCGGAGCTGATGCGTGCTGCGACCAAGGGCGTTCTGCACAAGAACACCGCGTCGCGGAAGGTTTCCCGACTCGCACAGCGTGTAAAGGCCCTGAACGCCTGATAGGCGCAAGAGTCGCGCGAACAACCCGGCCTGGTGCCGGGTTTTTCTTTGCCGCCGAATTTCTTTCCGTTGCCATGCCTCATGCGTGGCGGCGCTTTTTGTGTTTGTTTGGTCGGCATATTAACCTGAGTCTCTAGGAACCTTGTCTTAAAGACTCGCGCCAAAACCGGCTTTCAGAGCGGATTGTTAAGTGAATCCAGCGGCTTACGAAATGTTATCCACAGGATGTGAACAGTCATCTACAGCGCTTCAGGCTGCCTCAGAGTCAAGCCTCTTTTTTAAGATTTTTTTGCAGATTGGCTGGCGAGCGGTCACCATTTGAAAAGGTACTTGAATCCAAAAGGCTTATCCGAGCCAGGCGCTCAAAAGTTGCATTCGACGAGCTACGCAATGAGAAGATTCAGCCAAAAAAGGCTTAGCCGCATACTTGCCCTTTCCACAGGGTTTTCGGTAATGTCTACCCATCGAGAGCGCAGGCCCGTGGCCTGAAAAACAGCCAGAAAAGGCGAGGGTTGTGACGTGGTCCTATGGCCGCGTAACGGAGAAGCTGTGCGCTCACGAATGTGGGTTGGGGTCGTATAGGATACGCTCGAAAGTTGGAGAGAGTTCGCGTTCTGGTAGAGGCCGGAAGCGCTGTTCTTGTGCCTGACGACAGGGGAAAGAGGTTGACGATACGAGGAAAGAGATAAGTAGGGTGATGCCGCAAGCGGCATGATCACGGGGATGAATGGCGAAAAGCCTTCTCAGGACTTTATAAAAAGCAGGGATACAGGGATGCAAAGCGGCGCTGAAAGAGAAACTGAGGGCGGATTCTCTTATAACAATGCAGAAAAGCAGGGCGACGGAATGAACGGGGCGGCAGGTGCAGAGGCAGTTTTCGAGCGTGTAAGGGCACAGCTCAAGGCGCGTCTTGGTACCGAGGTCTATTCAAGCTGGTTCGGTCGCATGAAAGTGGCTGAGGCTTCCAAGGGGCTTGTGCGCATTTCCGTGCCGACCGCTTTCCTCCGCTCCTGGATCAACGGGCACTATCTCGACCTGATCACCGAGCTCTGGCAGCGCGAAGACAAGTCCGTGCTCAAGGTGGAAGTCGTGGTCCGCACGGCAACCCGCCACACTGCACCGCGCAGCGATGCCAAGACCGCAACGACGCGAAAGGTCATGCCGCAGCCACAGACCGCACTTGGCGCGAACAATCTGCCCAACACCCGCAACGAGCGCACACCTGCCGCACCGGTCGCTCGTGCGGAACAGTCTGCCCGTCCGAACATCTTCGGCTCGCCCCTCGACAGCCGTTATACCTTTGAATCCTTCATCGAAGGCGGCTCCAATCGCGTGGCATGTGCTGCCGCGCGCACAGTTGCCGAATCCGCCTCTGCCGCCGCCCGGTTCAACCCGCTCTTCCTCCATGCATCCGTGGGGCTGGGAAAGACTCACCTTCTGCAGGCCATCGCCGCTGCTTCCCTGGAGCGCCGCCCGCAGGCTCGCGTGGTCTATCTGACGGCTGAATATTTCATGTGGCGCTTTGCCACCGCGATCCGCGACAATAATGCGCTGACCCTGAAGGAACAGCTGCGCGACATTGATCTTCTGATCATCGACGACATGCAGTTCCTGCAGGGCAAGTCGATCCAGAACGAGTTCTGCCACCTCTTGAACATGCTGCTCGACAGCGCCAAGCAGGTCGTGGTGGCCGCCGACCGTCCGGCTTCCGAACTGGAATCGCTGGAGCCACGTGTGAAGTCGCGCCTCAATGGTGGTGTTTCGCTGGAAATTGCAGCACCCGACTATGAGCTGCGCCTTGCCATGCTCAAGCAGCGCCTTGCTTCGGCGAAAACCGAAGACAACTCACTGGATATCCCGGAAGAGGTTCTCGAGCATGTCGCACGCACCGTGACCGGCAGCGGACGCGAGCTCGAAGGCGCCTTCAACCAGCTCGTCTTCCGTCATTCCTTCGAGCCCAACATCACGCTGGAGCGTATTGACGAGATTCTCGGGCCGGTTTGCCGAGCAGGTGAGCCCAAGCGCGTGCGCATCGAAGACATTCAGCGGATCGTCGCGCGGCACTACAATGTGTCGAAGACGGAGCTTCTGTCGAACCGCCGCACCCGCACCATCGTGAAGCCGCGTCAGGTGGCGATGTATCTGTCCAAGGTACTCACCCCGCGCTCCCTGCCGGAAATCGGCCGGCGCTTTGGTGGCCGCGATCACACCACGGTGCTGCACGCCGTACGCAAGATCGAAGGCCTGTCGAGCGATGACGGGCAGCTGGCACAGGAAATCGAACTCCTGAAGCGTCTGATCAGCGATCAGGCTTAAGGCTCCCCGCCGAGGTGTCGAACCGGCACCTTGGCTTTTCCCCAGAAACCAACAGGCTGAAGCCTGCGCGACTTGCGCGGGCTTGCCTTTCGTTCTTATTTCCTGTCAGTTTGCAGCGAAATTCGGCGCATCTTCAAGGGTGCGTTGCAAGCGGGCCGTTCCGGTCCGACCGAGCATTTTTCACAGGGCGAGATTGACTGGTCATGCGCGTAATTCTGGAACGCTCTAATCTTCTGAAATCCCTGAGCCACGTCTACCGCGTGGTTGAGCGGCGCAACACGATCCCGATCCTGTCCAATGTGTTGCTGTCGGCTGACGGTCAAAGCCTCGAACTGAAGGCCACCGACCTTGACCTCTCGGTTACGGAAGCCACGGCTGCAAATGTCGAGCAGGCAGGCGCGACGACCGTTCCTGCCCATCTGCTGCACGACATCGTGCGCAAGCTGCCTGACGGCTCGGAAGTGATGCTGAAGCTCGACGAGAGCGGCAACTCCATGACGGTTGCCGCTGGTCGCTCCTCCTTCCGCCTGCAGTGCCTGCCCAAGGCGGATTTCCCCGAACTCGCGGCAAGCGGCTTCTCGCACATGTTCCGCATGGAATCGTCCGATCTGCGTGACCTGATCGACAAGACCCAGTTCGCGATTTCGACCGAGGAAACGCGCTACTATCTCAATGGTATCTATTTCCACGCCGTGGAGGTGGACGGCAAGCTGAAGCTGCGTTCGGTCGCAACCGACGGCCACCGCCTTGCGCGTGCCGAAATCGAGGCGCCGGCCGGTTGCGAGGGCATGCCCGGCATCATCATTCCGCGCAAGACCGTTGGTGAATTGCAGAAGCTGGTCGATGATCCCGATGTGGCGGTAACGGTCGAGCTGTCTGAAACCAAGATCCGCTTCACCATCGGCGCAATCGTTCTGACTTCAAAACTGATCGACGGTACATTCCCGGATTACCAGCGCGTGATCCCGACCGGCAATGACAAGGAACTGATCATCGACCGCCAGAGCTTCTCGGCCGCGGTCGATCGTGTCTCCACCGTCTCGTCCGAGCGTGGCCGCGCGGTTAAGCTTTCCATCACGGAAGGACAGGTGACGCTCACCGTCAACAATCCCGATTCGGGCAGCGCAACGGAAGAAATTCCCGCAGGTTACGAGTCCGATCCGATCGAGATCGGTTTCAATGCGCGCTACCTGCTCGATGTTGCAGGCCAGCTTTCAGGCTCCGACGCGAAGTTCATGCTGGCTGATGCCGGTTCACCCACGATCATCCAGGACACGTCCGACACCGCGACGCTTTATGTCCTGATGCCGATGCGGGTGTGACGAACAAGCCCGCGCAGGATCAGCAGGCGAGGCGGCCTGAGCAGGTTTACCTCTCACGCCTCGCGCTGACCGATTTCAGAAACTATCAGACGCTTTCACTCGCGCTCAAACCCGGTCCCGTCGTGCTGACGGGGCAGAATGGCGCGGGCAAGACCAATCTTCTGGAAGCGGTCTCCTTTCTCTCGCCAGGTCGCGGACTGCGCCGCGCGACGCTGGATGAGGTCGCACGCGTGGGCGCGACCGGCGGCTTCGGCGTGCACGCCAATCTGCACGGGCCATTCGACGAATGTGCCATCGGCACCGGGACGGTTGGCGTGGCGCCGGGGGAAAGCGGGCGCCGCGTGCGCATCAATGGCGAAGCCGCGCGCAATGCGGATGCGCTTCTGGAATATCTGCGCGTCATGTGGGTCACACCCGCCATGGACACGCTCTTCACCGGCCCGGCCGCCGACCGTCGTCGCTTTCTGGACCGGTTGGTTCTTGCCATAGACCCCGCCCATGGAAGGCGCACGCTCGACTATGAAAAGGCCATGCGCCAGCGAAACCGCCTGCTTGCCGACGAGGTGCGCGACGATGGGTGGTTTGCAGCCATCGAGACACAGATGGCAGAAACGGGCGTGGCAATCGCGGCAGCACGTGCGGAGATGATTCGCCTTCTGACGGCCATGATCGCCCGATTGCCTGCAGATGGTGCTTTTCCCAAGGCGCTTCTGGCGCTTGAAGGGCCGGTGGATGCGCAGATCGGGCAGCGTCCGGCCGTGGATGTCGAAGAGGATTTTCGCGCCCGCCTGGCCGATGGCCGCTGGCGTGACCGGGCAGCAGGGCGAACACTTGAAGGTCCGCATCGTACCGAACTGCTCGTGCGCCACGAGCCGAAGGACATGCCTGCCGAGCGTTGCTCCACCGGCGAGCAGAAGGCGCTGCTTCTGGGCCTTGTTCTCGCCCATGCAAGGCTGACGGCAGAAATGTCGGGCACGGCACCTGTGCTTCTGCTGGACGAGATATCGGCGCATTTCGATGCCGACCGAAGGGCTGCCCTGTTTGCCATTCTTGAAGAGATCAACTGCCAGGCATTCATGACGGGAACGGAGGCCAGCCTCTTTGACAGTCTCGGCGGCAAGGCGATGTTCCTCACCGTATCCAGTGGCAGTGTGAAGGAGATGGAGCCGTGAGCGATGCCCGCTTGAGCCCCGATGAGCTTGAACGCTATGCCCGCCACATCGTGTTGCCGGAGATAGGCGGCGCGGGCCAGCAGAAGATGAAGCGCGCCCGTGTACTGGTGCTGGGTGCAGGCGGTCTTGGCGCTCCGGTCATTCTCTATCTTGCAGCAGCCGGTATCGGAACGATCGGCGTCGTTGATGATGATGTGGTTTCCCTGTCCAATCTTCAGCGCCAGGTGCTGCACGCAACCGGCATGGTTGGCGAAAAGAAGGTGGAAAGTGCAGCTGGTGCGGTTGAGCGTCTCAACCCACATGTGAGCCTTGTGCCCCATGACCTCAGGCTAGATGAAACCAATGCCGCGGCGCTGGTGCGCCAATACGACGTCGTGGTCGATGGCTCCGACAATTTCGCGACACGCTATCTCCTTGCCGATATGTGTTTGGCGGAGAAAAAGCCGCTCGTGACAAGCGCGGTAGGCCGGTTCGATGGCTCGCTGACGGTGTTGAAGCCTTACGAGAAGGATGAGAAGGGCAACCGGCGCCCTTCCTATCGCGAACTCTTTCCCGAGCCCCCGCCTGCGGGTGTCGTCCCAAGCTGCGCGGAAGCGGGTATCGTAGGCGCGCTGACCGGCGTCATGGGTTCGCTGCAGGCCATGGAAGTCATCAAGCTCGTGACCGGCATCGGTGAGCCGCTGCTTGGACGGTTGCTGCTCTACGACGCGCTTGCCGCACGTTTCGAGACGATCAGCTATGGCTCTTGAGATTGGCGGATGCAGGCTTTCGCCGCCGTGCGGGAATCCGGGTATCTCTTTGCGTATCGCCGTGCCAAAGCCACGGAACATATGACCCCGAAGGTGACAATACCCATCAGTGGATCGATGGTTTCACCCAGAATAAGCGCTGCAAGACACAAGCCCATGAACGGCTGAAGCAGTTGAAGCTGGCTCACCGCTGCAGTGCCTCCCTGAGCCAGTCCGCGATACCAGAATATGAACCCGACCAACATTGAGAAGACGGAGACGTAAGCCAGGCCCGCCCAGGATGATATACTGATGCCGTCCCATGTGGCGGGAAGCAGGAAAAGGCTTCCTGCGAACATGAATGGCAGTGACAAGATCAGAGCCCAGCATATGACCTGCCATCCGCCAAGGCTGCGGGAAAGGTGCGCGCCTTCCGCATAGCCAAGGCCGCAGATAAGGATTGCGGCCAACATGTAGAGATCGCCTGAGGAGGCCTGGCCTCCACCACTCGCGACTGCGTATCCCGCCACAAGGGAACTGCCGAGAACCGAAAAGAGCCAGAACATCGGGTGCGGTCTGTCCCCACCGCGCATGGCGCCGAATATGGCCGTCGCGATTGGAAGCAGCCCGATAAAGACGATGGAACGCGCGGCGGTTATCGTCTCCAGCGCCAGTGCTGTCAGCAGCGGGAAACCCACGACCACTCCGGCTGCTATCACGGCAAGCGAGTTGACTTCATTGCGGTGCGGGCGCGCTGGGCGCAGTGCTGCAATAATCCCGACTGCAAGAATGCCGGCCAAGAGGGCACGTGCTGCAGTGAGAAAAAGCGGATCGAAGCCTGCGACCGCCAGCCGAGTGGCAGGCAGTGAGCCGCTGAATATCGCCACTCCGAGCAGCCCGTTGATGAAGCCCAGCCAGGTTGTTTTCATTTCTCAGGATTCCCATTCAAGACGGCTACCATCTGCTTCTGGCTTGCCCTGTTCTTCAGAAACAGAGATGTTTCAGGACAATTTGGGGAAACTGTAATGGTGAAAGAAGCGGTACGGTTCGGAGGCTCCACGCATGGCACGCTGACGCGGGACGTGATGGAGAACATGCGCAGGCGCATAGCCAGCAGGGCCCTGCTGCCAGGCGCAAGGCTGCCTTCCATCCGCCAGACGGCAGCGGCATTGAAGGTCTCGAAGGCCACGGTCGTGGAAGCCTATGATCGACTCGTTGCCAATGGGGAGATAGTCGCGCGCAAGGGGTCTGGTTTCTACGTCAGCGCACGAGCCGCTCCGCTACAACTTTCGCCCCGCCAGTCGGCAAAACGGGAGATAGACCCGTTCTGGGTGTCCCGCCTGTCACTTGAACCTGCGTCCGGCACCTTGATGCCCGGCTGCGGCTGGTTGCCGAAGGATTGGATGCCGCAAAAGGCGCTTACACGAGCGCTTCGCAAAATGGCGCGTGAGGAAGGCGACGCATTGGTCGAATATGGCTCTCCCATGGGAGAGGCGGCATTGCGGCAGAGACTGGCCGCCCGTTTTGCAGATAACGGCGTGACAGCGGCCCCGGACCAGATACTGCTAACGGGATCGGGCACACAGGCGATCGATCTTGTTTGCCGCTTGCTGATCGAGCCGGGCGACTGCGTGCTTCTGGATGACCCTTGCTACTTCAACTTCCAGACCCTTCTGAAGGCACATCGGGTGCGGATTGTTCGAGCGCCATATCTGGATGATGGGCCGGACATGGATATTTTCGAAGCGACGCTTCGCCGTGAAAAGCCGCGCCTCTACATCACCAATTCTGCGCTGCATAATCCTACGGGAGCAGCGCTTTCGCCCGTCAAGGCTCATCGTGTTTTGAAGGCAGCGGAAGAGGCAGGCATGGTGATCGTTGAAGATGACATATTCGCCGATTTCGAAACCGCGCCGGCGCCACGTCTTGCCGCATTCGACGGGTTCGAATCCGTGGTTCAGATCGGAAGCTTCTCCAAGACCCTCTCGGCAGGCATCCGCTGTGGCTACATAGCGGCACGGGCCGATTGGATAGAGCGTCTGGTCGATCTGAAGATCGCCACGAGTTTTGGCAGCGATGCCTTTTCGCAAAAGCTTGTGTTGAGCCTGCTGGAAGATGGCTCCTATCGCAAGCATCTGGACCATGTGCGATTGCGCCTTGCGCAAAAAATGCGCGAGACTGAGCTAAAGCTGCGCCCTATTGGCATCACTCCCGCATATTCGCCAAATGGAGGCATGTTTCTGTGGTGCCGTTTGCCTGAGGGCTTTGATGCAGGTGAGATTGCAAGGCAGGCCATGACCCACGACATCGTGCTGGCACCGGGACAGGTCTTCTCATGCGCAGACGATGCAGGGCGATATATGCGCTTCAACGTTTCGCGCTGCGATGATGAGCGCATCCACGCGTTTCTGGCCAACACACTTCGCTAGAAGCCGGGCATATGGCGCCTTGCCGCCTACACCTTGCGGGGGATCACGCGGTCGGGCGGGCGGTGGCCGTCGAAGAGGGTGCGGATATTGATGATGACCTTCTCGCCCATGTCGATGCGGCCTTCGATCGTGGCCGAGCCCATGTGAGGAAGAATGACCACCTTGCCCTGCGCCGCAAGCTTCACGAGCTTCTTGTTGACGGCAGGCTCGTGCTCAAACACGTCGAGGCCCGCACCGGCGAGCTTGCCCTGTTCAAGCATCTCGATCAGCGCGTCTTCATCAACAATGTCGCCGCGCGCGGTATTCACGATGAAGGCACTCGGCTGAAGCAGCGCCAGGCGCCGTGCCGACAGGAGATGGAAGGTTGCCGGCGTCGAGGGACAATTGACCGAAATGATATCCATGCGGGCCAGCATCTGGTCGAGACTGTCCCAATAGGTCGCCTCCAACTCGTCCTCGATCATCGGCGCGACGCGATGGCGGTTGTGATAGTGGATGGACAGGCCAAAAGCCTTGGCGCGGCGGGCAACGGCGGTGCCTATGCGACCCATGCCGACAATGCCAAGCCGCTTGCCCCAGATGCGCCGACCCAGCATCCATGTGGGCGACCAACCGGCCCACTTTCCGTCATCCTTCAGGATCTCGGCACCTTCTGTCAGGCGGCGTGGCACGGCCAGCATCAGGGCCATGGTCATGTCGGCCGTGTCCTCGTTGAGGACATTGGGCGTATTGGTGACGGTAATGCCCTTGGCAGCAGCCGCGGCGACATCGATATTGTCGACACCATTGCCGTAATTGGCGATGAGGCGCAGATTTGGCCCGGCCTGCTCGATAAGAGCGGCGTCGATGCGATCCGTGATGGTTGGCACCAGCACGTCAGCCTCCCGGATGGCGGCCACCAGCTCCGGCTGGGTCATCGGTCGGTCTTCGAGGTTCAGGCGCGCATCGAACAATTCGCGCATCCGCGTCTCGACCTGGTCGGGCAATTTGCGGGTGATGACGACAAGGGGCTTCTTGCTGCCTGCCATGAATACCTCGAAACGCGTCTGTTGAGACCTCTTTAACCAAGATCGGCGACAATTCCTGTCTTGCCGTCACCGCCTGGTCCGGCCGAGCGCCTTGATGTCTACCAAGCAGGCTGCGCGAAGACAAAGAAAAACCAGGTGGAGATGTGTGCGTAACGCTGCAGGCCGTCGTGGCAGGATGCGCCCGCAGTGCAGTATCGGGGTTTAAGGAGTGTCAGATGCCGCTTTTGGGGCTTTCTCGTCTTTCGCTGGTTGCGGTGGGACTGGCGTTGCTGATCACCGCTCCCGCTCATGCTCAGGTCTCCAATGAAACGACGTCGGCAGTGAAGGTGGGGCCAAGTGGCCTCCCGCTGCCGCGATTCGTCTCGCTGAAATCGAGCCGGGTGAATATGCGTGTCGGACCTGGCCGCAACTATTCCGTTGACTGGATGTATGTGAAGTCAGGCCTGCCGATGGAGATCGTTCAGGAATATGACAACTGGCGCCGCGTGCGCGATGCCGAAGGTGCGGAAGGTTGGATCAACCAGGCACTGCTTTCGGGCAAGCGCACGGCAATCGCCGCTCCCTGGTTCAAGGGCAAACAGGCGGATTTGCCTCTGTACTCAGAGCCCCAGGAAGGCGCACGCACACTCGCACAGATCGAACCGGGTGCCATTGGCGAGGTTGAGCTGTGCAACGGCACCTGGTGCCGCATGCGCTTCGACGGCCACAAGGGCTGGATGCGCCAAGCATCGATCTGGGGTGTCTATCCCGGCGAGTCGATAGACGATTAGGCTCTGAAACGAACAAAGCCCGGCACTGACCGGGCTTTTCTTATCGTACGGCTCGTTGTGGTTCAGCGCTTCTTCGGGCGCAGCCTGACCATGATGTCGACATGGGAGATTTCCATGCCTTCAGGCGGGCAGGGCAGGTTGCTGACCGCCACCGGACCTTCGTCGATATCGACCAGACGGTTTTCCCCCTCCACGAAGAAGTGGTGATGGTCGGAGGTGTTGGTGTCGAAATAGGTCTTTGACCCTTCCACTGGCAGGATGCGCAGCATGCCCGCTTCGGTGAACTGGTGCAGCGTGTTGTAAACGGTCGCAAGCGACACGCGCACATCCGCGCGCTGGGCTTCCTCGTGAAGCTCCTCGGCGGAGATATGGCGGTCACCATCGGCAAACAGAAGTTCTGCAAGCGCCACGCGCTGACGCGTCGGGCGCAAGCCAGCCTGCCGCACCCGTTCTTCTGCCGTGCTGCCGGAATATGCAATACTTTGAGCGACCAAAGAAAACCTTTTGCTTTCTAGCGGGCTTGTCTTTGCGACGACCGCTTTCACGCCTTTTTTCTGCACCACATATATTCCGCGCAAAGCTTCCGATCAATAGCGCAGCTTGGATGCTGCTTATGCGAAAAAGGGCTCTATATAGGCTCCAGCGACGGTTTCCTCTCCAAAACAGACTGTGATAGAGGATTCCCGACATTGAAAACGCCCGGAGCGATAACCGGGCCGTAACGAGATGGGATCAATGGCAGAACAGAAATCCAGCTACAATTACGAAGAACTGCTTGCCTGCAGCCGTGGTGAGTTGTTCGGACCGGGCAATGCACAGCTTCCTGCACCGCCCATGCTGATGTTCGATCGTATCACCGAGATCAGCGAGAGCGGTGGCGAGTTCGGGAAGGGTTGCGTGCGTGCCGAACTCGACCTGAAGCCGGATCTCTGGTTCTTCCCCTGCCACTTCCCCGGCAACCCGATCATGCCCGGCTGTCTGGGTCTTGATGCCATGTGGCAGTTGACGGGCTTCTTCCTTGGCTGGCTTGGCGAACCCGGAAAGGGCATGGCCATCTCCACCGGCGACGTTAAGTTCAAGGGCATGGTTACGCCGGAAAACAAGCTTGTCGAATATGGCGTCGACTTCAAG
Organism: Nitratireductor sp. CH_MIT9313-5; assembly: GCF_037029545.1. Lineage (NCBI taxonomy): Bacteria > Pseudomonadati > Pseudomonadota > Alphaproteobacteria > Hyphomicrobiales > Phyllobacteriaceae > Nitratireductor > Nitratireductor sp. CH_MIT9313-5. The sequence continues at coordinate 163,114 of NZ_JAYMER010000011.1, forward strand.
CGCGTCATGCGCGGCCGCCTCGTGCTTGGTATTGCCGATGGCTGGCTCAAGGTCGATGGCGAGATCATCCACCGCGCCAGTGACCTGAAGGTTGGTCTGTCGAAGCAGGAAAAGGCCTGATCTTCAGGCCTCAACCGTTTCGCGCCGCACAAGGAGATTTACATGAGACGTGTCGTTGTCACCGGTCTCGGTGTCGTGTCCTCCATCGGCAACAATGCCGAGGAAGTGACGCAGTCGCTGCGTGATGCCAAGTCCGGCATCACCTTTTCGGAAGATTTTGCCGAACACGGCTTCCGCTGCCAGGTCTGGGGCGCGCCGACGCTCGACCCAAGCGAAGTGGTCGACCGTCGCGCCATGCGCTTCCTGTCCAAGGGCGGCGCCTGGAACCATGTTGCCATGGAACAGGCGATCAAGGATTCCGGTCTCGAGCAGAACGACATCACCAATGAGCGCACCGGCATTGTCATGGGCTCCGGCGGCCCCTCCACGCGCCAGATCGTGGATGCTGCCGACATCGTGCGCGAAAAGGGCTCGCCCAAGCGCATCGGGCCGTTCGCCGTGCCGAAAGCCATGTCCTCGACCGCATCCGCGACCCTTGCGACCTGGTTCAAGATCCACGGCGTCAACTACTCGATCTCGTCGGCCTGCTCGACCTCTGCGCACTGCATCGGCAATGCCGCCGAGCTGATCCAGATGGGCAAGCAGGACGTGATGTTTGCCGGTGGTCACGAGGATCTCGACTGGACCATGTCGAACCTTTTCGACGCCATGGGGGCCATGTCCTCCAAGTTCAACGACACGCCGGCAGTCGCCTCCCGCGCCTATGATGTTGACCGCGACGGGTTCGTCATCGCCGGTGGTGCCGGTGTGGTCGTGCTCGAAGAGCTTGAGCGCGCGAAGGCGCGCGGCGCGAAGATCTATGCCGAGGTCGTCGGTTATGGCGCAACCTCCGACGGTTTCGACATGGTCGCGCCATCCGGCGAGGGCGCTGTTCGCTGCATGAAGCAGGCGCTTTCCACCGTGAAAGGTGATGTGGACTATATCAACACCCACGGCACCTCGACGCCGGTTGGCGATTCGAAGGAAATGGGCGCGATCCGCGAAGTCTTCGGCGAGAAGATGCCGCATATCGCCTCCACAAAGTCGCTCACCGGCCACTCGCTGGGTGCCGCTGGCGTGCAGGAATCGATCTATTCGCTTCTGATGATGCAAGCCGGCTTCATCGGCGAGAGCGCGCATATCCAGAACTATGATTCGGAATTCGAGGGCATGCCGGTCGTGCGCGAGCGTATCGACAACGCCAAGATCGACACGGTTCTGTCCAACTCCTTCGGTTTTGGCGGAACCAATGCCACGCTGGTCTTCCAGCGCTACCAGGACTGACGCTCGATGGAAGGTTTCATGAAGGGAAAGCGCGGCCTCATCATGGGGGTCGCCAATGACCATTCCATCGCCTGGGGTATCGCAAAGAAACTGGCCGAGCACGGCGCCGAACTTGCCTTCACCTATCAGGGTGAGGCATTCGGCCGCCGCGTGAAGCCGCTGGCCGAAAAGGCAGGATCGAAGCTGCTTCTTCCCTGCGACGTGGAAGACAGTGCCTCCATCGAGAACGTCTTTTCCACGCTCAAGGAAGAATGGGGCTCGCTCGACTTCCTCGTTCACGCAATCGGCTTCTCCGACCGCAACGAACTGAAGGGTCTTTACGCGGACACCACGCGGGAAAACTTCATCCGCACCATGGTGATCTCCTGCTATTCCTTCACGGAAGTCTCGCGCCATGCCGCCGCCATGATGAATGACGGTGGCAGCCTTCTGACGCTGACTTATGCCGGTTCGGTGCGTGTCATGCCGAACTACAACGTCATGGGTGTCGCAAAGGCAGGGCTTGAAGCCAGCGTGCGCTATCTCGCGAACGACTACGGCCCGCGAAATATCCGCGTAAACGCCATCTCCGCCGGTCCGGTGCGCACGCTCGCCGGTGCCGGTATTGCCGATGCGCGTCACATGTTCACCTACCAGCAGCGCAATTCGCCGCTGCGCCGCACGGTGGACATTGACGAGATCGGCGGCTCGGCGCTCTACCTGCTCTCAGACCTGTCTTCCGGCGTGACCGGTGAAATCCACTATGTGGATTCCGGCTATAACATCGTCTCAATGCCGGTCCTGGACGAGCTGAAGCAGTCCGGCGAGATTGCCGAAGAAAAGGAAAAGGCTGGCGACTGATAGGCCGACCCATCCAAGTCTGACCAAGCCCTGCCCCACCGGCAGGGCTTTTTCATTTGCGGCCCCAGAGCACCTTGAAACTGTTGTCTCGGGTGGTCTCGCCCGACTGGCGGAAAAGCCGTTTGAGCGCGTCCTCATAGGGCAGGGGGCGATTGGCAACGAGGTAGAGCCGGCCACCACTCATGAGCGCCTTCGCCGCCGCCTCGATCATGTTGATGCCAAGGTCCGGCACGGCCTTGCTGCCGGAGTGGAAGGGCGGGTTCATCACGATGAAACCGTAACGCTCCTCCACCGGTTCCTGCACGAGGTCATGCCAGAAGAAGCGCGCCTGTGTGCGTGGAGCGTGCCGCTCCATGTTGCGGCGTGCCGCCTCCAGAGAGGCGTGATGGGCCTCGTACAGGTCGATGGCAATCTCGGGGTGCCTGGCGGCAAGGCGGGTGGAGAGATAGCCCCAGCCGGCAGCGAAGTCGGCGACAGGCCCTTCGATGGCTTCCGGCAGATGTTCCGCAAGCAGTGCGGAGGCCTGATCCACGCCATCGTCTGAAAAGCCACCCGCGGCGGTGAAATAGCCAGATGCTTCCTCTGCTGGCTTCAGCTGGTCGAGAAGGGTCGGGGAGACTTCGGCCGGGCGGCGCAGCCAGAAAACCACGCCGTGAAATTTTGATGCGTGATCATCGATCGGCAGCAACCCTTCCACGCGCTTGCGCATGCTGGCAGCTCCATCCTTTTTCGTGCCTGCCGCGACGATCAGGCCTTCGGCCTTCACGCGCAGCAAGGCTTGCGCCAGCATTTGCTCGTTTTCGGCGCGGTGGCGGCCAAGCAGGATGAGGGCTGCGGGATAGTCTTCGCCCTCCGGCAGCGGGTGTACATCAAAGCCGTTCCGCTCCAGTGCGATGAAGTCCGGCCGGAACCCCTGAACCACCAAGGCGTCTGAAAAGCCCTCCGGCAGCCGAAAATCCTGCCGCGCGCCCAGAACAAGAACCCGTCCTTCCGGCGCGTCCAGAAGGCCGCGTTCGAAGGGGAAGTGAAGGGTGGGCAGCGGTGAGTCGCTCATCAGGCTTTCCTCGCAAGGGCGCAGCGGCGCAGGCACCGCAGCACGGCAAATGGATCTAATACGAAAACGGGCGCAGCCTTGGCCACGCCCGTGATCATTGGTCAGAAGGAAGGAATCAGCCTTCGGCGTCTTCCTTGTTTTCCTTCTTCTCTTTCTCGAGTTCCTTGCCGGTCTCCTGGTCAACGACCTTCATGGAGAGGCGAACCTTGCCGCGCTCGTCAAAGCCCATGAGCTTGACATAGACCTTCTGGCCTTCCTTGACGACGTCGGTGGTCTTCTGCACGCGCTCGGGAGCGAGCTGCGAGATATGCACCAGGCCGTCCTTGGGGCCGAAGAAGTTCACGAATGCGCCGAAGTCGGCGGTCTTAACGACCGTGCCTTCGTAGATCTCGCCAACTTCCGGTTCTGCGGTGATGGAGTGGATCCACTTCTTCGCGGCTTCGATTTCCTTGCCGTTGGAAGAAGCGATCTTCACCGTGCCATCGTCCTCGATATTGATCTTGGCGCCGGTCTTCTCGACGATCTCGCGGATCACCTTGCCGCCGGTGCCGATCACGTCGCGGATCTTGTCGGTCGGGATCTGCATGACCTCGATGCGCGGTGCGAACTCGCCGAGCTCGCCACGGCTTTCCGAAATGGCCTTGGACATCTCGTCGAGAATGTGCAGACGGCCGCCCTTGGCCTGGTCGAGTGCGACCTGCATGATCTCTTCGGTGATGCCCTGGATCTTGATGTCCATCTGGAGCGAGGTGATGCCCTCATCCGTACCGGCCACCTTGAAGTCCATGTCGCCGAGGTGATCCTCGTCGCCGAGAATGTCGGAAAGGACAGCGTAACGGTCATCTTCCTTGATGAGACCCATGGCGATACCGGCGACCGGCTTGGTCAGCGGTACACCTGCATCCATCAGGGCAAGCGAGGTGCCGCAGACGGTTGCCATGGAGGACGAGCCGTTGGACTCGGTGATCTCCGAGACGACGCGGATCGTGTAGGGGAACTGGTCCGCAGCCGGCAGCATCGGATGGATGGCGCGCCATGCAAGCTTTCCGTGGCCGATCTCACGGCGGCCAGGCGATCCCATGCGGCCCGTCTCACCGACCGAGTAGGGCGGGAAGTTGTAGTGCAGCAGGAAGCTTTCCTTGTAGGTGCCGGTGAGCGAGTCGATGAACTGCTCATCTTCACCCGTGCCCAGCGTGGCGACCACGAGTGCCTGCGTCTCACCACGGGTAAAGACGGCAGAGCCGTGGGTGCGCGGCAGGACGCCGACTTCCGAAACGATCGGACGCACGGTCTTCAGGTCGCGACCATCGATGCGCGTGCCGGTGTCGAGGATGTTCCAGCGAACGATCTTCGCCTGCAGCGCCTTGAAGACGGTGCCGATCTGCTCGGAAGACCACTTCGGCTCTTCTTCGCCCTCGGGAAGGAAGGTTTCCTTGACCTTGGCCTTTACGGCGTCGACTGCTGCGTAGCGGTCCTGCTTGTCGGTGATCTTGTAAGCTTCGCGCAGATCGTTTTCGACGACCTTGAGCATCTCGCCTTCAAGCTCGGAAAGATCGGCCGGCAGGAACTCGCGCGGCTCCTTGGCGGCAACTTCGGCCAGCTTGATGACGGCGTCGATCACCGGCTGGAAAGCCTTGTGACCGGCCATGACAGCGCCGAGCATGACGTCTTCGGGAAGCTCCTGAGCTTCCGATTCCACCATCAGAACGGCATCCTGCGTACCGGCAACGACGAGGTCGAGCTTGGACTCTTCCATCTCGTCGATATGCGGGTTGATGACATAGTCGCCATTGATATATCCGACGCGCGCTGCTCCGATCGGACCCATGAAGGGAACGCCGGAAAGCGTGAGCGCTGCGGAAACGGCAACCATGGCCACCACGTCCGGATCATTCTCCAGATCGTGCTGAAGTACGGTCGCGACAACTTGGGTGTCGTTCTTGTAGCCTTCGACGAAGAGCGGGCGGATCGGGCGGTCGATGAGGCGGGAAACCAGCGTTTCCTTCTCGCTCGGACGGCCTTCACGCTTGAAATAGCCGCCGGGGATCTTGCCGGCTGCGAAGGTCTTTTCCTGGTAGTTGACGGTCAGCGGGAAGAAGTCGAAGCCCGGCTTCGGTTCCTTCTGAGATACGACCGTGGCCAGAACAACCGTCTCGCCATAGGTGGCGAGCACTGCACCGTCTGCCTGACGTGCGATTTTGCCGGTTTCCAGCGTAAGCGGGCGGCCTGCCCACTCGATCTCTACTTTGTGATGTTCGAACATGTCTTGTCCTTAATGCCCAACGCACCTCGCAGCATCTGCGGGGCCGTCAGGCCAGTTGCTTCCGTTTCGAACGAGCCACGGGCAAGACAACGGGAAGCTTGAAGAAGATGCCGCCCGTCTGGCGGCACAAGCATCCGGCAATCCTGCCCCATGACCTGTTCGGTCAAGCCTTGACGGACACCATATCCGGCAAGGCGGGTTGCCCCGCATGATGCGAGGCAGGGGCGCTGGCGGCTCTCCTTGAGGAAAGCCGCCAGCAGCATCCTTTAGCGACGCAGACCGAGACGCTCGATCAGCGTACGGTAGCGCTGCTCGTCCTTGTTCTTGACATAGTCAAGAAGACGGCGGCGCTGCGAGACGAGCTTCAGGAGGCCACGACGGGAGTGGTTGTCCTTCTTGTGGTCCTTGAAGTGCTCGGTCAGGTTCACAATGCGCTCGGTAAGGATCGCGACCTGGACTTCCGGAGAACCGGTATCGCCTTCGGCGGTTGCGTATTCCTTGAGCAGTTCCTGCTTGCGCTCGGCAGTAATCGACATCGTGTTTCCTTTCTAATGGGAGGATTGGTGGTCGCCCATAGCCGGGATGTCGTCCAGCAAGGGCCATTCAATCGTTGGAGAACGTGCTCCACGATGGCGCGCATATAAGCGATTATGCGCCAGATTGCCAGTTAAAAGGGGCCAACACCGGCAGTTCTTTCCGCACGCACCCGCTCAAGCGGTATCTTGAAGATGCATTCCAGCCCGGTTCGACGGAAGTTTCGGGTGATCTCCGCATCCAGCGTTCCACCCACCATCCGCTCGATGATTTCGGTGCCGAAACCGCGGCGTGTGGGGCGGCGGCGCAGGGTCAGGCCCTGTTCCTTCCAGTTGATGGTGAGATACTCGTCATCAATCGTCCAGGTCAGCGACAGCTTGCCTTCGGGCGAAGCGAATGCGCCATATTTGGAGGCATTCGTCGAAAGCTCATGCGCTGCCAGCCCGATGGTCTGTGCGGCCTGATTGCTAAGCCGGAAGGCCGGGCCGGAGACCGACAACTGCTTTTCGTTTTCCGGCCGGAACGGCTCGATCTGCGCAAGCAGGAGTTCACGCAGTTCCACACCCGCCGCACCACCTGCAATCAGAAGATCGGTCGAACGGGCGAGGCCAAACAGGCGTTTCTGAAACGCGTCCTGAAAGCCCTTGAGTGTGCGGGCGCTCCGCGCCGTCTGCTTTGCCATGGAGGAGACGACGGTAAGCTGGTTCTTGGAGCGATGCGCGACTTCGCGCATCAGGAGGCGAATGTCGTTTTCGGCCTTCTTGCGGTCGCGCGCAGCCTCGGCCAGAGCCGTGGAAACCGTCGCGACTTCCGCGATCGGATAGGCCACGGCCTCAACGGATTCGCCTGCGCCAAGGCGGCGTGCATCACGCGCCAGCCGGCGCACGGGGCCAGCGATCTGCCGTCCAAGGAGCCAGGCTGCACCGAAGCCGATCGCGATGGTCAGGAAATTCGCGATGAAAAGCATGCGAAGTGAGCGCCGGACCGGTTCTTCAATGGATGCTGTTGGCGCCCAGACGACCACGCGCCAGCCCGAATAGTTCGACTCGTCGACGATTGCCACATGCGGCGTGCGCTCGGCCTCGCTGCGCGGATACACTGTCATGGGAGAGCCGGTGGATTTGGGCAATTCGAGAAAGAAGGGCTGGCCGGTATTGGAAGCCATGAAGGAAGACGCCAGAACCGTGCCTTGAGCATCCACCAGCGAGGCATTCCAGCCGCCACGCAACATCTGCTGGGACAGGGAGTCCGTCAGAGACTCCGCGTTCCGGGTCATGATCAGAACTTTCTCGCCCTCATCGCCTTCCGGAATATAGGGCAGGATGACGTTGAAGACCCATTTGCCCGAAGTTTGGCCGAAGAACACTCCGGAGATCGTTCCCGTCCGCGTCTGAAGCGCCTCAAGCGCACTCTGCGGGTGTGAGGTCTTGCCCAGTTCGGTCCCGAAAGGGACGCGGGTATTAAGGATCTGGCCAAGATCCTCGTCGAGGAGGATGAGATAGGTGCCGGTTCCCGCAAGCGCGGAACGCGCGCGCTCGTAGAAATCCCCGTAATCCTCTTCGGCAAGGGCAGGGGATGTCGACAGGACACGCAGCGTGGTCATCATCCCGGACAGTTCCCGATCGACTGCTTCCGCAATCGATCCGGCCATGGCCTCTGCGAGGGTGTTGACCACCTCGCGCTGCGCCATGTCGTTTCGATGAAGCAGCACCGTGGAAATTGCGATGGCCGGGATGATGGTAACGATAATCAAAAGGAACAGGAAAATGCCGATCGGCTTCGGGCCGCCAAGCGACCAGAAGCTGCTCGTTGCCCTACCCGCCTGTCCCTCGGGGCTGATTGTCTCTGTTGTCACGTCGCCCCTGCTGGTCACCGCGTCTTCATATCCAACTGAATGCTAAACTTGCCGATGGGTTGCAAGCGACTTTCGGTAAGCATCAGGAGATATCCGATCAAGTGTCAGCAAAAACTCTCTTCGGCTTGAACATGCCGGCCTCGACAAAGCCGATTGCGACGAGCTTGCCGCGTGCACTCGCCCAGGCTTCCGGCGCCTCCACAGGCGCATCGCGGCCGCGCACGATGACGGGGTTGCCCATGCGAATACGGTGGGCGGCATCGTCGCTGAGCTGGATCTCGGGCAGGCCGCCAAGGGCCGCAGCCGTATCCATGACGTAAGGGTCGATGGCTTCGAAACGCGCATTCTCGTCTTCTGCGGCTTCTTCCGCTTCGATGAGGGTTTCAAGCGAAACCATCTGCGCAGGCTCGAACGGATAGACCTCGGTGCGGCGCAGCTCGGCAATATAGCCATAGCAGCCAAGGTCGCGCCCTATGTCACGCGCAAGCGAGCGCACATAAGTGCCCTTGCCGCAATCGATCTCGAACTCGGCACGGTCAGCCTCCGCCTTGATAAGCTCAAGGCGGCCAATCTCGACTTCACGCGCAGCAATCTCGACTTCCTCGCCTTCACGGGCAAGGTCATAGGCGCGCTCACCACCGATCTTCACGGCTGAAAACTGCGGCGGGACCTGCATGATGAGACCGGTATATTTCGGCAGAACAGCCTCGATCTCTTCCACGCTTGGGCGTTTGTCGGAGGTTTTCACGACCGGACCTTCAAGGTCATCCGTGGTGCGTTCTTCGCCCCATGCGACGGTGAAGCGGTAGACTTTCGCGCCTTCCATGACGAACGGCACGGTCTTGGTAGCCTCGCCAAGCGCGATGGGCAGCATACCCGAAGCGAGCGGATCCAGCGTGCCGGCATGGCCAGCTTTCTGCGCCTGGAAAAGCCACTTCACCTTGGAAACGGCGTCGGTGGAACCGAACTTCACCGGCTTGTCGAGCACAATCCAGCCTGAAACAGGCCGGCCTTTTTTCTTACCGCGTCGTGCCATCAGTTCGACTGGCCCTCATCATTGTCATCGGCATCAAGATCGCGCGCGACTTCCGGCGAGCGCAGAAGGCGGTCGATCTTGGAGAAATTGTCGAAGCTCGTATCCAGCCGGAAGCGAAATTCCGGCATGTATTTCATCTGCCGCAGGGCAGGGGTGACACGACCGCGGATGAAGCGCGCATTGCGGTTAAGCGCATCAACGACAGCCTTGCCGTCCTGCTGCCCGAGCGGAGCAACAAAGGCCGTGGCGATTTTCAGGTCCGGCGACATGCGAACCTCGGAAACCGAGATAACGGCGTTCTCGATTGCCGGATCGAGTATCTCGCCGCGCTGGAGCATTTCCGACAATGCGTGTCGGGCCTGTTCGCCGACGCGCAACTGGCGCTGTGAGGGTGCGGAGGAAGGCATGGTCAGCTGGTCCTGAACCTGTGTTTTTCGTGCAAGTAACGTTGCAGACAAGGCTGCACAATCTGCAGAAGGCGGGAATTTCTTCCCGCCTTTCCATGCCTTGCGGCCAAGTCTGCATTGGACGCCGGATGAACACACCCGGCGCAAATATCAGCCGATCAGAGCGTGCGCTGTACGTGCTCGACGCGGAAGGCCTCGATGACATCGCCGGCGCGGATGTCTTCGTAGTTCTCGAAAGCCATACCGCATTCCTGACCGCCCGAAACTTCGGACACTTCGTCCTTGAAGCGCTTGAGCGTCTTCAGCTTGCCCTCGTGAATGACCACGTTGTCGCGGATGAGGCGTACGCCTGCACCACGCTCGACCTTGCCTTCGGTCACGCGGCAACCGGCAACCTTGCCGACCTTGGTGATGTTGAAGACCTCGAGGATCTCCGCATTGCCAAGGAAGGTCTCGCGACGTTCCGGCGAAAGCAGGCCGGACATGGCAGCCTTGATGTCGTCGATCAGGTCATAGATGATGTTGTAGTACCTGATCTCAATGCCAGCCTGTTCGGCCGCATCGCGGGCCTGCTTGTTGGCACGGACATTGAAGCCGATGATGGCCGCTTCCGAAGTCTCGGCAAGCGAGATATCGCTCTCGGTGATGGCGCCGGCGCCCGAATGGACGACACGTGCACGCACCTCGTCTGTGCCAAGCTTGTCGAGAGCAGCAACAATGGCTTCGATTGAACCCTGCACATCGCCCTTGATGATGAGCGGGAACTCTTTCAGACCCGAGGTCTGGAGCTGCGACATCATCTGCTCGAGCGAACCGCGCTGACCGGCCTGGCGGGCCACGGCCTTCTCGCGAGCCACGCGCTGGCGGTACTCGGAGATCTCGCGGGCCTGGGCCTCGTTTTCGACGACCGCGAAGCGATCACCTGCCTGGGGCGTACCCTGAAGGCCAAGGATCTCGACCGGCGTGGAAGGACCGGCTTCCTTGAGCTGCTGGCCCCGCTCATTGACGAGCGCGCGCACACGGCCCCACTCGTTACCGGCAACGATGATGTCACCCGTCTTGAGCGTACCGGCCTGAACCAGAACGGTGGCCACCGAGCCACGGCCCTTGTCGAGCTTGGCTTCAACGACAACACCTTCTGCGGTGCGGTCCGGGTTGGCCTTCAGTTCAAGAATTTCGGCCTGAAGGATGATGGCTTCGAGAAGCGCATCGAGATTAGTGCCCTTGACGGCGGAAACCTCGACATCCTGAACCTCACCACCCATGGACTCCACGAACACCTCGTGCTGGAGGAGTTCGGTGCGGACCTTCTGGGCATTGGCTTCGGGCTTGTCGATCTTGTTGATGGCAACAATGATCGGCACACCGGCAGCCTTGGCGTGATTGATGGACTCGATGGTCTGCGGCATGACGCTGTCATCGGCAGCAACCACGAGGATCGCGATATCCGTCGCCTGCGCACCACGTGCACGCATCGCGGTAAAGGCGGCGTGGCCGGGCGTATCGATAAAGGTGATGGTCTGGCCATCCTGCTCCACCTGATAAGCGCCGATATGCTGCGTGATGCCGCCGGCTTCACCCGAGACCACATTGGCCTTGCGGATGGAGTCCAGAAGCGAGGTCTTGCCGTGGTCGACGTGACCCATGATGGTCACGACCGGCGGACGGGGCTTCAGGTCTTCCGGATTGTCCTGAATGTCGAAGAGACCTTCTTCGACATCCGATTCGGAAACGCGCTTCACCGTGTGACCGAATTCGACCGCAACCAGCTCTGCCGTATCTGCGTCGATCACGTCGCCGGGCTTCATCATCTGGCCCTGCTTCATGAAGAACTTCACCACATCCACGGCGCGCTCGGCCATACGCTGGGCGAGTTCCTGGATCGTAATGGTTTCCGGCAGCACGACCTCGCGAGCGATCTTCTCACGCGGCTCCTGCGACTGCGCACGGCGGAACTTCTCCTGCCGGCGGCGCATGGAGGACAGCGAACGTCCACGTGAATCGTCATCCGAAAGCGCGGAGTTCAGCGTCAGTTTGCCGCGACGGCGCTGGTCGGCACCCTTGGGCTTGGATGCCGGACGGGTGGGCACTTCCGGCTTGACCGGTGCACCACGCTTTTGCGCGTGCCCGGCACCGCGGCCCTTGCGATCATCATCATCATCTGCCGGTGGCGGCGTTGGCTGAGCCTGCTGCGGTTCAGGTTCAGGAGCACGCTTGCGTGCTTCTTCCTCTGCCTTGGCGCGGGCTTCTGCTTCCGCCTTCAGGCGTGCTTCTTCCTCCGCCTGACGGCGCGCGGATTCCTCACGCTCCTTGCGGCGCTGCTCTTCCTCGACCGCGCGGCGCTTGGCTTCTTCCTCGGCGCGCTTGCGCTCTTCGGCTTCGCGGACCTTGGAGTCCTGCAAGGCGCGACGGCGTGCTTCCATCTCCTCGCGGGAGAGCTCGTTCAGCACCACGCCGGAGCGCTGCGGCTGCTGCGGACGCGGACGCTGGGGCGCAGCCGGACGTGCAGCAGGCGCCGGACGTGCGGCAGGCTTTGCCGCCTGGGGCTTCGGTGCCGCAGGCGCGGCCGGGGCCTCGCTGCGCTCATCGGGCCGCGTGAATTTGCGCTTCTTCGTCTCGACGACGACCGCCTTGGTGCGCCCATGCGAAAAGTTCTGACGCACGGTGCCCTGATCGGAGCCGGGCCGTTTCAGCGTCAGCGTCTTCTTTGCATTGACGCTCAGCGTCTTGTCGTCACCAGATTTCGTATCCGTCATTCCGTATCCTCTATGGCGCCCGCCGCGCCCGGCAAAGCCGGCTCGGGTTCTATACCCCTGTAAGCCGCCAATGCAGTGATGCGCTTCAGTGCAGCCTCACCCGGTCCCTGACCAAGCACGGCTGCATGTATCACATTTGTAGCCCCCATTGCCAAACTCATTTCCTGTTCGGAAAAGAGCCTGATCGCGGGGACATGCGGCCCACCGAGATGGGCGACTGATTTTCTTGCAGCCGCAATCTTGCGGATGCCATCCGGGGAAGCTTCGATCGCGTGCAAGACGCCAGCGGCCTTGCCGCTCCTAACCGTCGCTTCCACTTTCGCCGCACCCAATGCCACGGCACCGGCCTTGCGCGCAAGGCCAAGCGTGCCAAGAGCGGATGCAGCATATAGCCGATCGACCTGTTCTGCGAGGTCCGAAGGCGCTTTCACCGGCGCTTTGAGCGCGCGGGCAAAAAGATTTTTTGCCACCGCCTTCTCGACAATATCACGGCTCGGGGTCACCCAGCAGCCGCGGCCCGGAAGATTTCGCTTGAGATCGGGAACGACCGTGCCGTCAGGCCCCGCGACAAAACGCAAGAGCCGCTCGGGCGCCTCGCTCTGCCGGGTCACGATACATGTGCGGTCGTTCATCGCGTTCTGCAAGACCTGTCTTCCGAAAGTGTTTCACCTCAGCCTTCCGCAGTGTCTGCTGCGGGGGCCTCGGTTGCCTCGACCTCTTCGCCTTCGGCTTCTACTTCTTCCTCGTCAGCAGCGAGATCCTCTTCCGTGATCCAGCCCATGCGAAGACGTGCGGCAACAACCATCTGCTCGGCTTCCGCACGGCTGACATCGAAGGAGGACAGAACACCTTCATTGAAGGTTGTCTCGCCATCCTTGCGCTCTTTCCAGCCCACGAGATCATCAACGGCGTAGCCGGCGAAGTCCTCGATGGTTTTCACGTCATCCTCGCCAAGTGCCACCATCATGGCAGTGGTGATGCCGGGAATCTCGCGAAGCTCGTCTTCAACACCAAGCTCCTTGCGCTTGGCATCGTGCTCCGCCTCGATGCGCTCGAGATATTCGCGCGCACGGGTCTGCAACTCGACAGCGGTATCTTCGTCGAAACCATCGATGGACGAGATTTCGTCCGCATCGACATAGGCGAGTTCCTCGACGCTGGTAAAGCCCTCCGAGGCAAGCACCTGGCCGACCATCTCGTCGACATTGAGCGCTTCCATGAAGAGGCCCGAACGCTCGGTGAATTCCTTCTGGCGGCGGGAGGATTCTTCCTCTTCCGTCAGAATGTCGATGTCCCAGCCGGTCAGCTGCGAGGCAAGGCGCACATTCTGACCGCGGCGGCCAATGGCCAGCGAAAGCTGGTCGTCGGGAACGACAACCTCGATGCGCTCGGCATCCTCGTCCAGAACCACCTTGGCGACTTCCGCCGGCTGCAGCGCGTTGACGATGAAGGAGGCGGCATTCTCGTTCCACGGAATGATGTCGATCTTCTCGCCCTGCAACTCGCCGACAACCGCCTGAACGCGGCTGCCGCGCATACCCACGCAGGCACCGACCGGATCGATGGAAGAATCGTGGCTAATGACCGCGATCTTGGCACGCGAACCCGGATCGCGGGCAACCGAACGGATCTCGATGATGCCGTCATAGATTTCCGGAACTTCCATGGTGAACAGCTTCGCCATGAACTGCGGATGCGTACGCGACAGGAAAATCTGCGGGCCGCGCTGTTCGCGACGCACATCATAGACATAGGCGCGGACGCGGTCGCCATATTTGAAGATCTCACGCGGGATCAGTTCGTCACGACGGATGATCGCTTCGCCACGGCCAAGATCAACGATCACATTGCCATATTCGACGCGCTTGACCGTGCCGTTGACGATCTCGCCGATGCGATCCTTGTATTCGTCATACTGACGGTCACGCTCGGCCTCGCGAACCTTCTGCACGATGACCTGCTTTGCAGACTGGGCAGCAATGCGGCCAAAATCCATCGGCGGAAGCTGCTCGGCGAGGAAGTCGCCGGGCTGTGCGTCCGGATTGCGGGTGCGTGCATCCTTGAGAGCGATCTCGCGGGCAGGCTCCTCGACGGTCTCAACCACTTCCATCAGGCGCTGCAGCTTCATCTCACCCGTCTGCGGGTTGATGTCGGCGCGGATATTGGTTTCCTGACCATAGCGCGAGCGCGCGGCCTTCTGGATCGCATCGGCCATGGCCGCGATCACGATCTGCTTGTCGATGGACTTCTCGCGCGCCACGGCGTCGGCGATCTGCAAGAGCTCCAGCCTGTTTGCACTGACTGCCATGTCTGTCTCCCTTGGGGCTATTTCCTGGCCGGCTTCAACCGGCGTGAAACTCAGTTGTCGTCTTCAGCCGTTTCGGCTGTGTCATTGTCGGTGCCGCGGCGACGCTCCTTCTTGCGACGGCGGCGGTCTTCCTTGTCCTGCTTCAGCGCTTCCTTGATCAGCGCATCGGTCAGCATCAGCTTGGCTTCGGCGATCGTGTCGAACGGGATCTCGACACGCGCTTCCTCGCCTTCGCCGGCCTTCTCGTTCTCGATCGTCACCTTCTCGGCGTCGCATGCCACGATGGGACCGCGGAAACGCTTGCGGTTTGCAATGAGAATATCCGTTTCGATCCGCGCTTCATGGCCGATCGCAGCCTCGAAATCACCGACCCGCACCAGGGGACGGTCAATGCCAGGCGAGGAGATTTCAAGCTGATAGGCGCTGTCGATCGGGTCTTCCACGTCAAGCACCGGGGAAATCGCGCGGCTGACTTCCTCGCAGTCGTCCACCGTCATCGAGCCGTCCGGACGCTCGGCCATGATCTGCAGCGTAAGCTCGTCCTGCGTGGACAGCTTGACGCGCACGAGGCGGTAGTTCATCGCCTGAAGCACGGGAAGAACGATGCCTGCGACACGGGCATCGATGCCCGTCTCCTTGATGATGCGATCGTCTTCAACTGGCGTGTTGATCATGTGCAGTACCGGCCTTGAACTTGGTGTGCGGCCTGCCGGTAACAAAAAAGAGCGGGACCGGTGGGACCCACTCTTCGCCATGCAGACCAAGAATTTGACGTCTATATACTCCTTCCCGCCCTGCAGTTCAAGCACAACTCGGGGCAGGCGAGATTTCGTACAGGCTTTCCATTGTGCATTGCACCAAACGCATGGGTGGCTTGCAGCATTGTGTGTTTCGCAAATGCCTTGCGGCGCCTACTTATGTTGCATCGCACAAATCTTGGAAGGAAGACCCATGCGCACCCGTAAGGTACTCTCCGGTATCGGTGGATTTTTCGATCTCGTCGGCAGCGCCATGGCCGTTTCGGCAGCCGTCCGCGACCGTCGTCCTGCCCGCAGCTCCGATTTGAGCCGTCTCGGCATTGATCCGGACCAGTTCCGTCAGATCAACCGCTATTAAGCGGGTGGATCCTGGCTCAAAGGCGGGGGCACCGAACTTGAGCCAGGCGCATCTCTAGATGCGGATGAACGTCAGATAGGCCGGTGTGCGGCCTTCCCTGATCGCCTTTGCTTCATAGCGCGTTCCCGGCCAGCCTTCATAGGGCGTGTGCCAGTCATCCGCGCTCTGCGCCTGCCACTCGAAGGCGTCATGCCGTCGGCAGTGCTGAAGCGTCCAATTAACATATGTGTCGATATCCGACGCGAAGCGGAAGCGCGCGCCAGACTTCATCACGCGTGCAAAGCGGTCTAGATTGACGGCACTCACGAAGCGCCGCTTCCAATGCTTTTTCTTCGGCCAGGGATCGGGATAGAGCAGGTCGATACCGCTGAGCGAAGCTTCCGGCAGCCAGTCGAGAAGCTGCGTCGCATCGTCATCATAAAGACGCAACGTCTGCGGTGTCTGGCCTTCCAACGCCGAAGCGAGCTTGGCCATGCCGTTGACAAAGGGTTCAACGCCGATGAAGCCGGTGTCAGGATGGCGGCTCACCTCGTTTAGCAGATGCTCGCCGCCTCCAAAGCCGATTTCCAGGCGCACATCCTTCACCCTTGCCGGAAAAAGCTCTTCTAGATGGTCAGGTGGAGTGGACGTCAGATCGATTTTCAGATTGGTGAGCGCTTGGGTCAGCGCCTCGCTCTGCTGCGGGCGCAGGCGCTTGCCGCGACGGCGGCCGAAAAATGCCTCCGTTGAACGTTCAGGATGCTCTTCGGCCATGGTTCACTTACCTTGAGGACGGCGCAGTTTGCGCCGCCACTGTTCTTCTTGTTTGCGAATTGCCTCAGGCGGCTTTGGACAGCGAGCGCTTGAGTTCCTTCACCAGGTCCATGCGCTCCCAGGAGAAAGAGCCGTCGCGTCCCGGCTTGCGGCCAAAATGACCATAAGCGGCAGTCTTGGCATAGACCGGCTTGTTGAGGTCCAGATGGCGCCGGATGCCTGAAGGCGAAAGGTCCATCACGTCGCGGATGGCAATTTCGACTTCTTCCTCACTCACCTTGCCGGTGCCATGCAGGTTCACATAGACCGAAAGCGGCTGTGCAACGCCAATGGCGTAGGAGAGCTGGATCGTGCAGCGCTCGGCCAGATTGGCCGCGACCACATTCTTGGCGAGATAGCGTGCGGCATAAGCGGCAGACCGGTCTACCTTGGTGGTGTCCTTGCCGGAGAAAGCACCGCCGCCATGGGGTGCCGCGCCGCCATAGGTGTCGACGATGATCTTGCGACCGGTCAGTCCCGCATCGCCGTCGGGGCCACCGATGACGAACTTGCCCGTCGGATTGATGTACCAGTTGCAATCGTCGGCGATCGACAGCCCGCCTTCCGTCAGCGCCTGACGGATATAGGGTTCGACAACTGCGCGAACCTTCTTGTTGTCCCAGCTCGCATCCAGATGCTGGGTGGAAAGCACGATCTGTGTCGCCTCGTATGGTTTGCCGTCCACATAGCGCACGGTCACCTGGCTCTTGGCGTCGGGTCCGAGCAGGGCCGCATCGCCTTCACCTGCCTTGCGCGCCTCGGCGAGCAACTGAAGGATGCGATGCGAATACCAGATAGGAGCCGGCATGAGATCGGGCGTCTCGCGGCAGGCATAGCCAAACATGATGCCCTGATCCCCGGCACCTTCCTCGCCTTGCTTGTCGGCAGCATTATCAACGCCCTGACCGATATCGGGCGACTGGCCGTGCAGCAACACGTCAATGCGCGCGGTCTTCCAGTGGAAGCCGTCCTGCGCATAGCCGATCGCCTTGATCGCGCGACGCGCGGCGGAACGGAACTTGGAGGGGTTGATCGCCGGGTTGCCGCTGGCGTCCATCACGATCTCGCCGGACTTGTCCCGCTTGAGCAGGCTCTGCGGCACGCGCACTTCGCCGGCAATGACGACCCGGTTGGTCGTGGCGAGGGTTTCACAGGCGACACGAACCTTCCACGGGTCCATGCCTTCCTTCTTCGCCTCACGATAGACGAGGTCCACGATCTCGTCGGAAATCCGGTCGCACACCTTGTCGGGGTGACCTTCGGATACGGATTCACTTGTAAAGAGATAGTTGCTGCGTGCCACGGGTAACCCCTCTGAGTAAGTCCGGCTCGACTGCCGGTGAATTGGCCGCACTGTGTTAGCCAATCGCCTGTCAGAGGGTCAAGAAGTTATGGCGCAAACATCTGCAGTTGCGCCTTCCCGTCATGAAAGCGTCATGTCCGCCAGACGCGCGGCGGACATTATACTGCTATTCCTCGGCGTCGGCGAGGGCCTTCACCAGATCCAGAACCTTGCGGCGCAGCTTCGGATCGGAAATCTTCACGTAAGCGCGGTTGAGCTGGATGCCCTCGGAGCTGTTGAGGAAGTCGGTGACATAGGATGCACCTTCTTCGGCCATGCCCGGAGCCGGCTGACCATCTTCCCCTGGGGCGCCTTCAAAGAAGAACGAAACCGGAGAACTCAGGATCGAGGCGATCGCCTGCAGACGGCTGGCGCCGACGCGATTGGTGCCCTTTTCGTATTTCTGAATCTGCTGAAAGGTAATTCCGAGGCTCTCGCCAAGCTTTTCCTGGCTTATGCCAAGCATGTTACGCCTAAGCCGAATACGGCTGCCGACATGCACATCGATCGGGTTTGGTTTCTTCTTGTTGTTCTTGTCCATTTAATCCTCGCCGTTCGCTGGCGGCCTTCCTAGTGTCTCAAGCGACGGAGCCAAGCCCTGCGCTGCTGGTAGTTAAACGTTCAATCAGTTCGACCTGACTATGCTTACCCCTATAGGGAAAAGTCAATTCGCCCTGCGGCTCAATCTCGCGGCAAAGGCAAAAATGCCAAAAAAACCGAGAAAAATTGCCTCTTGAACTCTATTCTGCATCATAATTGTTCTTTTTGCACGCTTCGGCAGTGTAAGCAAGTCGATTACACCTGTTGCGCCAGTTGAAACTGTCTCACGAATGCGGCCGTAACCGTCAATTGCTGCGGACAACCCAGAGCTGCTGGCGCGCAAGACGGGAAGCCGCATCAGGGCTGCAAAAATTTGTGCGCTCCGCAACTCCTGATAATTGCCAAAATCAAAACTGCGGCCCATGGAGCCGCTCAGATGGATGATGAGATCTGCATCATCCGCATACTCTAGGAAGCGTCCGGGAAGCAGTATTTCCGTATCCATCAAAGATAGAGCCCTTGTGTTTTCTGACAAGGGGAGTGTTTGTCGCGCCCCGCCGGTGCTGTAACGTCTGACTTCTCCCATGTCAGCATTGTCAGCAACGGATTGCAACCATTCGGGGAGAATTGGTCGTTCGAAAAGTGGAAGGAGAATGCGCTTGTCTGATGCGTTTATCACCTCACCGTTGTGGTTAACCACAGCCGTAGATTTATATATACGCGGGTGGTCCCCCTCCTCAGTGCGGTAAGTGCCGGCGACTAAAACCTGTCCGTTATTCACAGAAGATGCGATTTTTTCGAGAATTTCCGGTTCTCGGGCAAGAACGACGGGCAGGGAAAGGCCCGGCCACAAGACTAGATCAGAATATCCGTTAGTCTGATCGGACTGCTTGAAGGCAGACAGAAGAACATTCAGATCATAGTCTGTATTATTTACAATTTTAACTTTCTCGGGCTCGACCTGAACAATGCGGGCAGAAAGGTCATTCGAGGTCGGATTACCGCCTTTCAGCGTAAACAGCCCAAAACCCGTTTGACCTGCAATAAGAGCTGCTGCCAGTCCGATCGTGCTAAAAACCTGTTTTCGATTTCCAAGCACTGCGGGGGCGGCATAGACAAAAACCGCAAGTGCAGCCACGCCTGCCATCCCAATGACTGCAACACCCTGCATGAGCAAGGGAGTAGGCATCCCGGTCGCAGCGATTGGATTAAAGGCAAAACCTGCAAGAGTTTCCGTCCGCAGCCAGTCTGCGATCGCAAATGTGAAGGCAAGCGCGGCAATCCGGCCGATCCCGTCCGTCCACAATGCGCCGGCTACTGCCGCGGCTGCGCCATAGAACAACGCGCTAAGTGCGGGATAGGCGAGTAGCGCCAGGGGAAACGCCCAGGCCAACTCCATCTCGTCGGCAAACAGACCTGCCGCCAGCCACCAGGTCGATGCAAGCGAGAAGCCGAAGGCGAACCAGAAGCCGCACCTGAAAAAGGCGGCAATGCTCCGCAGTCCTGTTCGTTCGGCGAAGATCCCATCGAGAAGCCAGACAAGAAGTGTAAAGGAAATGAAGCCGGCTGCGGGGAAGTCGAAGGGCGCAACTGTCAACGCCAAGACAGCGCCGCTTGCAATGGTCAGGAGCCATCGCTTAAGCCCCGAAAGAAGAATTACGCGATCGGCCAGAGTTTCCATGAATGTCCACGCTCGAATCAGCTGGAACATAGATGTACCAGCCAATATCGAGCGCTCCAACGCTTGAGCGCGTTGGAGACGCCTCTAGCCTTCGCTTGCGCGCGCGGGTTTGGGGCGACGACGCCTGTCCGCTGAGCGGCCCTGCACGATGCGCACACGCTTCACCCGGCGCGGGTCCGCGTCAACCACGTGGAACTCGTAGCCGGGTACGGCCTGCACCACTTCGCCGCGCGCAGGCACGCGGCCAAGCGCGTTGAAAATCATGCCGCCGATCGTATCGACTTCCTCGGCATGTTCGCCGGCATTGAAGCCGTCGCCAATGGCCTTTGCCACATCATCGATTTCGGCCTTGGCGTCGACCAGAAAGATGCCGTCGCCCTTCTGCTCGATCATGGGCTCGTCGTCATCATGTTCGTCCTCGATGTCGCCGATGACCATTTCGACGATGTCTTCAAGTGAGACGAGACCATCAGTGCCGCCATATTCGTCGATGACCAGCGCCATCTGGATGCGGCCAGCCTGCATGCGCGCCATCAGGTCGGAGGCCAGCATGGAAGGGGGAACGAAAAGGAGCGAGCGCACGAGGTTCAATTCGGATATCGTGCGGTCGAGATCGACATGGCCCAGGTCGAGCAGTTGCGAGGCAGCCGTTTTGGCATTCCGCCCGCGTCCCTTGCGCTGACGGGACGTGCGGATCAGATAGCCGACCACATCGCGGATATGCACCATGCCGCGCGGATCATCCAGCGTCTCACCATAGACCGGCAGGCGCGAATGACCGGATTCCTCGAAATGCAGAAGAAGATCGCGCAATGTCGTGTTCAGCTCGACAGCCTTGATGTCGGCACGAGGCACCATGACATCGTCGACGCGCAATTCGCGCAGGCGCAGAATGTTCTGAAGCATCGCCCGTTCGCCGGGCGAAAATGCCGTGGTGTCCGCCGTATGCTCGTCCAGAGCATCGGCTAGATCTTCCCGGATCGTGGAATTGTTGCGCAGTCCGAAGAAGCTCCCCAACGCCTGCCAGAAACTGGGGCGTGAGGGCTGTCGCTGCGCACTGCTACTAGGCCCCTCTTCGCTGTCGGGAGAAGGTGTCGCCTGTTCGCTGTCAGGCACCGCGCCAAGCGCGCTGATAGATGTGTCTGTCATTGTCTTTCGATGGTTCAAAACTCAAAGTTAGGCATAGGGATCACTGATCTCAAGACCTGCAAGGATCAGACGTTCCATCGCCTCCATCTCCTCAGCTTCGTCATCACACTCGTGATCATACCCCAAAAGGTGAAGAAAACCGTGTACGAGAAGATGGGTCAAATGATGGTCGAAGCTCTTGCCCTCTTCCTCGGCCTCACGCTCCACGGTCTCGCGCGCGATGACGATGTCGCCCAGTACCTTCGTGGCGTCATCGGGAAAAACACCGCTGGCTGCGGGGAAGGAAAGAACATTGGTCGGCTTGTCCTTACCCCGGAAGTCGCGGTTCAACACCTGAATATGCGCATCATCGGTAAAGAGCAGGCTGACCTCGAACAGGGGAGGGGCGTCCGTCCTTTCTGCTGCCGCCGCGAAAGCGCGCCGCGCAGAAGCTTCAAGCTCCGCTTCGTCTGGCCAGTCTCCTGCCTCAACGGCGCAGGCAACAAGAATGCCTTCAGCCATTGGTCTCCGGAGCCTTGCGGTCATAGGCTTCGACGATGGCAGCCACCAGTGGATGGCGCACCACGTCTTTCTGATTGAACTTCACCGTCACGATACCGGGAACGTCGCGCAGCACATTGAGCGCCTCCACGAGCCCTGACTTTGTGTTCGGCGGCAAGTCGATCTGGCTTGGATCGCCCGTGATGATCATGCGGCCGTTCTCGCCCAGACGAGTGAGGAACATCTTCATCTGCATCGGCGTCGTGTTCTGCGCCTCATCGAGAATGACCACAGCGTTGCCAAGCGTGCGGCCACGCATGAATGCAAGCGGCGCGATCTCGATGACATCGGCAGCAAGCGCGCGCTCCACCTTGTCGGCAGGGATCATGTCGTAAAGCGCGTCATAAAGCGGGCGCAGATAAGGATCGACCTTTTCGCGCATGTCGCCCGGCAGGAAGCCCAGTCGTTCACCCGCCTCAACGGCAGGGCGCGAAAGGATGATGCGGTCCACTATGCCGCGTTCCAGAAGCATGGCGGCATAGGCGACGGCCAGAAAGGTCTTGCCGGTGCCTGCCGGCCCGATGCCGAAGACGAGCTCGGCCCGCTCCAGTGCGCGCATATAGGCGTCCTGATTGGCCGATCGTGCATAGACGGTGCGCTTGCGCGTGGAAATCTGCGCTGCGGCAAGCTTGCCCTTGCGCTCCATGGTGGGCAGGCTCAGTTGATCGTCGGCTGCAAGAGACAGACGGAGTGCACCATCCACTTCGGAGGGAGTAAGTTCGGTGCCGCCCTGGACGAGTTCGTACAGATAATCGAGCGCTCGGCGGGCCTGTTCGGCGGCGATTGGCTCGCCCTTGATGGCGACCTGATTGCCCTTGGAGGAAACATCGACGCCGAGCTTCTGCTCGATACGCGCCAGGTTTTCGTCAAACGGGCCGTAGAGCGTGCCCGCGAGCTTGTTGTCATCGAAAGTCAGGACGATATGGGCCATATCCGACGCCCCGACAGGCGTATTCTTCAGCTCGGTGCTGGCATTCAAACGCTTTGTTCCCTTCGACGCGGTGACAAGGGTCACGCTACCTCTGTTGCCGATATAGGGCCTGCGACCGGCTCCGCAAAGAGGCTGTTACTCCCCGCCTTGCTGATTCTGACATCTATAATCTGACCGATTTCGCCCAGCCTTTCATCAACAATTACGGGCTGCAGCCAGGGAGAGCGTCCGACAAGCTGACCCGCTTCCCGACCGGGCTTCTCCAGAAGGAGGGATATCTGTTTTCCTACAAGGCTTTGGGCAAATTCACGCTGCTGTTGATAAAGTAGCTCCTGCAGCCTCTGCAGGCGCTCACTTTTCACATCTTCTGCAACATGACCGTCCATGTCGGCGCCGGGTGTGCCGGGGCGAGGCGAATATTTGAAGGAGAAAGCCTGCGCGTAGTTCACCTCGCGCACGATGCGCATGGTCTCCTGAAAATCCTCTTCACTCTCGCCGGGGAAGCCGACGATGAAGTCGCCCGACATGGCAATGTCCGGCCGCGCTTCGCGAATGCACTCGATCAGGCGCAAATAGTCGTCATGGGTGTGCTTGCGGTTCATCGCCTTGAGGATGCGGTCCGAACCGGACTGCACGGGCAGATGCAGATAGGGCATCAGCTTGTCGAGATCGCGATGGGCAGCAATCAGCGCGTCATCCATGTCGCGGGGATGGCTGGTCGTGTAGCGCAGCCGGTCAAGACCGGGAATCTCGGCCAGACGGAACAGAAGTTCGCCAAGGCCCCATTCGCGGCCATCCGCCCCTTCGCCATGCCAGCCATTGACGTTCTGGCCAAGAAGCGTGACTTCGCGCACGCCCGCTTCTGCCAGGCGTTCCGCTTCCGCCACGATCTGCGAGACCGGACGGGAAACTTCCGCGCCGCGCGTATAGGGAACCACACAGAAAGTGCAGAATTTGTCGCAGCCCTCCTGCACGGTGAGAAATGCGGTGACACCACGCTTGCGCGTCACCTTGTTCTGCGCTGCCGGCAGATGCTCGAACTTGTCTTCCAGCGCATATTCCGTCTCGACGATCTTCTCGCCGCCACGGGCACGCCTCACCACATCGGGAAGACGGTGATAGGTCTGCGGTCCGATGACGAGGTCGACCACCGGCGCACGACGCAGGATCTCGCGTCCTTCCGCCTGGGCAACGCATCCTGCAACGCCGACAATCGTCTCGCGGCCTTCGGCCGCGCGCTCATCCTTCAACTGCCGGATGCGGCCAAGCTCCGAATAGACCTTCTCGGCTGCCTTCTCGCGGATATGGCATGTGTTGAGCAGAACGAGGTCGGCCTCCTCGATGCTGTCGGTCGGGCCATACCCTTGCGCGGCCAGGGCATCGGCCATGCGCTGGCTGTCATAGACATTCATCTGGCAGCCATAGGTCTTCACGAAAACCTTCTTGGTCGCCACCGAAGTCGCGCCAGCATTGCCTTCAGCGGCAGCGGCGTCCGAATGATGCAAAGAATTCTGTTCCATGCCGCGTGTCCTAACGCTTTTACATGTCAAAAAACAGACGGTTTTTGCGTGTGGCCGGTAAACTCTATGGCCGGAGCGCGGCCCGAAGCATCGCACGTACCTGCCGTTCGGCTTCACGAGCAACGGTCTTGCGATCACCTGCTCCGGCAAAACTCAACGGCTCACCGAAACGAACCTCGACTTCCAGCGGTCGTGCCTTGAGTACCGTCTTCAGATGCGGCCAGAGATCGAGGTCGCCTATCCAAGAGATCTCCGCCCGCTCACGGCGGTTGAGCTTCATCCCGTGGCTTTTGGTGTAGGCGAGGGCGACCGGCTGTATGGTCACATGCTGGTCGTCGAGCTTTTGCAGTGCAAGTTGGGCTGCACCGAAAAGTGTCGTCTTGAAGGGCAGCACCCCATTGCCGTCACCAGTCGTGCCTTCTGCGAAAAGAACCATCGGATCACCGCCCGAAAGGCGTTCGGCGATTTCCTGCGCCTGATCTGAAGAGGAGCGCTTGCGCTCCCTCTCTACGAAGACGGATCGCTGCATGCGCGCGAAAGTGCCAAGGATGGGCCAGGAGGCCATGTCCGATTTGGCGATGAAATGCACGCCGGAAATGGAGCCGAGGACGACGATGTCGGTCCAGGAAACATGGTTGGCTGCCATCATCAGCGGGCCGTTCAGCGCCGGTTTGCCAAATTTGCGCACCCGTATGCCCAGCACCCAAAGCGTCATCCGGTGCCACAGGCGCGGGATGATCCGTTCATCCGGCCAACCAAACCTGAGCGCCAGCCATTGCACCGGCATGAGCGGCAGAGTGTAGAGCGCAACCAGCACAAGCCGCGCATAAAGGCCCAAAGCTCCCATCATCCCTGCCTTGGATGAAGATCCCGGCGCATCACCAACGCATTGCTGCGTCGGGTCTGGCCTTCGCCATAGTAGTCGGGCCGTTCGCCCACTTTCTGAAAACCGAGACGGCGATAGAGCGCGAGCGCCGCGACATTGTTCTCGTCGACCTCGAGGAACAGCGCTTCGGCGCGCTCATGATGCAGGTGGCGTAAGGTGGCGTCCATCAGATCGCGGCCAAGACCTCTGCGCCGACAGGAGCGCGAGACGGAAATGGTCAGAATTTCAGCCTCTCCGGCAGCAAGACGCGCCAGCACGAAACCCTCGGCCTTTGCCCTCGACCGACCCTCGGGAACGGCGACATAGCCAAACACGGTGGACTGGGTGACGAGTGCATCAAATTCGTCTTCCGACCACGGACGCGCAAAACTCTCCTCGTGAAGTTCCGCCACGCGCGCGCAGTCATCGCGCTCCAATGCGCGGATGATGAAGCTGCGTCTGCGAAATCCCCCGAAAGAAAGCACGTCAGATGCCCTTGATGGCAAGCGCGAAGTCGGATTGCGGCTTTGCGTCGGGGTCGCGCAGATAAAGCGGAACCGCTGGAATTGTGCCCTGCGCCTTGGCAGCAAGTCGGGCAAAGCTTGTTATGTCTGCTGTGGCGCTGTCGAAGTCGCAGTCACGGCCGAGGGCCCTGGCAATGCGACAGCCGCCATCGCCGACAAGGATCGTGTCCCTTCCAAGCTTCTCGCGAGCCTCATCGGCAGAGAGCAATTCGTAGTTCACGAAGGGGAATTCGGAAGTTCCGTCTACCCCCAAACAGGCAAGGCTTTCATCGCGGTTGCCGGTAGCCACAAGCACGCTGCGGCCGGGATATTTCTCCAGAGCCTCGAATGCGAGCGCATCAAGCGCGTTCACGCCGCAGGTCTGGCGGTTATGTGCCAACCCGATCCCGCGCGCGGCAGAAATTCCAACACGCACGCCGGTAAAGGAGCCGGGGCCGGAATTGACGGCCACGGCCTTGATCTGGCGATAGGTGAGCCCGCTCTCATTCAGCGCGCGCTCCACCACATCCATCACATGTTCTGCATGACCCTTGCCGATATCGAGCACCACCCGGCTTTTGACCTCGCCTGCGGCGCGATCATAGACGCAGGCGGCACAAAGATTGGCGGCAGTGTCGATGGCAAGAATGTTCATGAGCGCCGATGTGTTATCCCGCAGCCTTTAGTTCAAGGCGGCGGCGATGAAGAACCGGCTCCGTATAGCCGCTCGGTTGCTCGCGCCCCTTGAAGACCAGGTCGCAGGCTGCCTGGAAGGCAATGGACTTGTCATAATCCGGCGCCATCGGGCGATAGTTCGGGTCACCTGCATTCTGCCCGTCTACAACCTTGGCCATCCGCTTGAGTGTTTCCATCACCTGCTCTTCGCTGACAACGCCGTGATGCAGCCAGTTCGCCATGTGCTGCGCTGAGATGCGCAGGGTCGCGCGGTCTTCCATCAGGCCGACGTCATTGATGTCCGGCACCTTGGAGCAGCCCACACCCTGATCGACCCAGCGAACGACATAGCCCAGGATACCCTGCGCATTGTTGTCGAGCTCCTGTGCGATCTCCTCATCCGACCAGTTCGGACGTGTGGCGACAGGAATTGAAAGGATATCGGAAAGCTTGGCGCGTTCGCGGTTCTTCAGCTCTTCCTGAACTTCGCGCACATTGACCTTGTGATAATGCGTGGCGTGAAGCGTTGCAGCGGTGGGCGAGGGCACCCAGGCCGTGTTGGCACCGGCTTTCGGGTGGCCAATCTTCTGCTCCAGCATCGCGGCCATCAGGTCCGGCATGGCCCACATGCCCTTGCCGATTTGCGCATGTCCGGCAAGACCGCATTCAAGGCCGATATCCACGTTCCAGTTTTCATAGGCCGCAATCCAGGTCGACTGTTTCATGTCGCCCTTGCGGATCATGGGGCCGGCCTCCATCGAGGTGCGGATCTCGTCGCCTGTGCGGTCGAGGAAACCGGTATTGATGAAGACCACCCGCTCTTTTGCAGCGCGGATGCACTCCTTCAGGTTGACCGTCGTGCGGCGCTCTTCGTCCATGATGCCCATCTTGATCGTATTGGGCTTCATGCCGAGCGCATCTTCGACCTGCGAGAAGATCTCGACGGCGAAGGCCACTTCTTCCGGCCCGTGCATTTTGGGCTTCACCACATACATGGAGCCTTCACGGCTGTTCATGCGTCGGCCATTGGGGCCGATATCGTGCAGTGCGATGAGAGCGGTGAACATCGCATCCATGATGCCTTCCGGCACCTCGTTGCCGTCGCGATCAAGGATCGCCGGATTGGTCATCAGATGTCCGACATTGCGCACCAGCATGAGCGAGCGGCCCTTGAGGCTGCGCTCCGACCCATCCGGCCCGCTGAAAGTCCAGTCGGGATTGAGCTTGCGGGTGAAGGTCTTGCCGCCCTTGGTGACCTCTTCCTGCAGGTCACCCTTCATCAGGCCAAGCCAGTTGCCATAGGCCAGAACCTTGTCCTCTGCATCGACGGCAGCGACGGAGTCTTCGCAGTCCATGATGGTGGTCAGGGCAGATTCGAGTTGGATATCGGATATGCCCGCCTTGTCGTCCTTGCCAATCGGGTGATCGCGATTGATTCCGATACCGATATGCAAGCCGTTGCGGGAAAGGATGACGGTCTTGGGTGCGGACGCGTCGCCCTCGTAGCCGGTGAACTGGCTGACATCTTTGAGATGCACGTTCCCGGCATCCGTATTGACCAGAAGCCTGCCGCCCTCCACCGTCAACGCCGTCGCGTCGGACCAGGAGCCAGTTTCGAGCGGCGCACTCTCATCAAGGAAGTTGCGGCCCCAGGCAATCACCTTTTCGCCGCGGACCGGATTGTAGGATTTGCCCTTTTCCGCTCCGTCTTCTTCGGAGATGGCGTCAGTGCCGTATAGCGCGTCATAAAGGGAGCCCCAGCGTGCATTGGCAGCATTGAGTGCGTAGCGCGCATTCATCACGGGCACGACGAGCTGAGGACCTGCGATCTCGGCAATCTCGGGATCAACATTCTCGGTCTGAACCTGGAAATCCTCGCCTTCCGGCAGCAGATAGCCAATCTCACGAAGGAAGGCCTCATAGGCTTCAAGATCGGTTGGAGCGCCATTCTTGCGGTGCCAGTCGTCGATTTGAGCTTGTAGTTTCTCCCGCTTTTCAAGAAGTGCGCGGTTTTGCGGCGCGAGATTGTGCACGAGGTCAGACAGTGCACGCCAAAAGGTCTCCGCATCAACGCCGGTTCCAGGCATGGCTTTATTGACTGCAAAATCATGCAGCTCACGCGCAATCTTCAAACCATTGATTTCGATGCGTTCCACCATCTGGCTCTCCCTGACGCTTCTTCTTTGCGTCAGGTTTGACCATGCGGCGGGCGAGTGGTCAATCTGTGGTGAAAACTTCAATCGATCAAAAGAAAGCCCTGCTGCAGGGCAGCAGGGCCTCTTTCTGCATCTCCGATAAGACGAGATGCTACTTCTCTTTACTGCACCCAGACAACGGTGCGGGTTTTGGCGTCGACCAGTGCCGGACCGGAATCCAGCCAGACATAGGAGTAGGCGGAGCTGTTCGGGATCGTACGCAGCTCAACGTCGCCCGGCAGGGTAGCGCCGACAGTTATATCGGCATCCACGGAGATCGGATCAGCCGGGTTCTGCTTTACCCATGCGATGGTCTCTTCCGGAACCGAGTAACCGGGCGAGTAGACGATCTCGCGGGTATCGGCCTTCACGATGATCGGGCGGCTATCCGTGTAGACATAGGCGAATTCCGGATGCTCGGGGATCGGGTGAACGGACACCGTCTCCGGAAGCGTTGCACCGGCTGCGATCTCTGCGTCCACAACAACCGGATCAATCGGGTTCTGGACGACATAGTTGACGGCAGGCTCCGGAACGGCGGTTTCAGCACCGATCACAGCACCGGCAAAGCCGCCGATAATGGCGCCGATCGGGCCGCCAACTGCTGCCCCGGCAATAGCGCCGGTCGTGCCACCGGCAGCAGCGCCGAAGGATTTCTGACCGGTCTGGGTGCTGTTGGTCTGAACCGTGTCAGGCACCTGGTTATCATTCTGGTCGCTGGTTGTTTGAGCCATTGCCGTACCGGCAGCAAAGACCATTGCAGTAGTAGCCATCAGAAACTTTTTCATGACTTCGTCTCCTCTTCAGTTGAGGTTTCGCTGTCCCTCTGCCGCCCCAACGATCGCCGCCGGTCAATGTTCCGGTTTTTCAATCACGGATCGTTTCTCGTCAAAATTAATGTAATATCTTCAATGGCTTGAAATTTATTAGCCGACGAAAAAAAGCCGAGCGCGCTGCGCCCGGCCTTTTGGATCAACGATGTCCAGACGATCAGAACGGGGTCTGCTCGTCATTCATATTGGTCGGCTCGAAATTGCGTTCCGCAACAGACGGCTCAGCCTGTACCGAACCCGTCATCATTGGCGCGGTACCGGAATGACGCTCCATCTGGTGCGTGAAGATACGCGGGGTTGGCTGATCATTCTGATCGCTGGGGCCAAAACCGGAAGCAGCCGAAAAGCCGGCGCGTGCGCCCATGGTCTGGGTATTGCCAACCGGGCGATCCATTTCCTCGGTAAACGGCGTTGGATCGTCATTCATGTTGGTGGGCTCAAAGGTCTGCGCACCAGCGCTGCCTGCACCCATAAGTGCGATGATCGCGGTAGAAAAAATAAGCTTCTTCATGGTTTTACTCCATTTCGTAAGGTGACGTTGTTTGCATTCGTCGTTCCCTCGGGCTGGACAACGAAACGGGGTAGGGAGCGTTCCGGAAAAATCTTCACGATGGTCCTCACATTGGTTTGAATCCGGCAGAGTGAACAATCGGGCGGTCCGGATGGTTCGTGCGCGCGTTCTTATATGTGCTGGAGCAGCATCAGGCGGTTCGCCGGCCGCCCGACCCAAATCGGGGAACCAACCGGTTCAGCTCTGGTTGATCCAGCATTCCCGGGGGCAAGAGAACCAGATGGATAAGAACCCACACCGCAAATCCGACCGGCTCCTGTCGGTTCACTCGCTGGACGGGCTTACGCCCGATGAGGTCCAGAGCATAATTCGCGCAGGTAGACCCAGCGCCGCGCTGATCCACGAGACGATCCGTGCGGAAGGCGAAAGCGAGCTTCAGCGCCCGCTCTCTGCATTGCTCGTTTCAGGTTTCGCCGCAGGCCTTTCAATGGGGCTGTCCCTGTTGATCGAAGGGATGCTGCATGTCCAGCTTCCCGACACAAGCTGGCGTGAGCTTTTGACGAGCTTTGGGTATTCCTTCGGCTTTCTGATCGTGGTTATGGGGCGCCAGCAGCTTTTCACCGAGAACACGCTGACACCCATATTGCCTCTGTTGCACCACCCGGACTTCAAGACGCTGCGTCAGGTGCTCACG
This sequence comes from Nitratireductor sp. CH_MIT9313-5, assembly GCF_037029545.1. NCBI lineage: Bacteria > Pseudomonadati > Pseudomonadota > Alphaproteobacteria > Hyphomicrobiales > Phyllobacteriaceae > Nitratireductor > Nitratireductor sp. CH_MIT9313-5. The sequence continues at coordinate 193,437 of NZ_JAYMER010000011.1, forward strand.
CTGTGGGCGATTGTATTGTCAGCAAACATCCTCGCGACCTGGGTTTTCGCCTATGGTCTGGCGGAAGTATCCGCCTTTACGGCCAGCGAGCGGATTGCCTTTCTGGAGGTCAGTCGTCACGCGCTGGAGAGCGATTTCGAGGCCACCTTCATAAAGGCAGGACTTGCCGGCTGGTTGATCGCACTGATGGTGTGGCTCATGCCTGCGGCGGGTTCCGCACGACCCTTCGTCATAATACTTGTCACCTATATCGTCGGCATCGCGGGCCTTGCGCACATCATCGTTGGGTCGGTTGAGGTCGCCTATCTCGTGGTGATGGGCGAGGCCGACCTGACAGCCTATTTCTTTGACTTCTTCGTTCCGACCCTGTCCGGCAATGTGCTGGGCGGTGTGCTTCTCGTGGCCGCGCTGAACCACGGTCAGATCGCGCGCGAACTCAAGAAGGAAGAGTGAAAACAGGTCTGCTCTAGTAAGCAGGCTGGACGCTGCGGGCAGTCGAGCCGGTCTCGAGGAACCGCGTGAAGGCTCCCGGGCTCCGGGGGCGGCCGAAGAAATAGCCCTGCAACTCGCTGCATCCGGCAAGACGCAGCAGTACGGCTTCCTCCTCGCTCTCCACACCCTCGGCGGTAAGCTTCAGCGAAAGGCTTTCTGCAAGGATCGCCGCCGCCTGGATGATGCTGCGTGCAGATTCGTCTTCGGCAATGCCGCTGACCAGAGAGCGGTCGATCTTCATCCGGTCAAATCCGTACTGGCGCAGATAGCCGATGGAGGAATAGCCGGTGCCGAAGTCGTCCAAGGTGACGGTAATGCCCGCGGCCTGGAGTTTTTCGATAACCGGCTGGGCGCGTTCCGGATGTTCGATGAGATAAGTTTCGGTCACTTCCAGCTCAAGCTGCGAGGCGGGGTAGTTCGTCTCGCGCAGGATCTCAAGAATATCCCCGACCAGATTCTCACTGGTGAACTGGACAGGCGAGAGATTGACCGACAGCTTCAACGCACCAAACTCCACACCATCGCGACAGGCGCGCCTGAGGATGTACAGACCGAGATCGTTGATCAGGCCGCTTTCTTCGGCGATCGGGATAAATTCGGCTGGCGAGACCCTGGTGCCATCTGCCCGCGTCCAGCGTGCCAGGGCTTCGGCTGCGGTTACGGCATAGGTCTTCGCATCGACGATTGGCTGATAGTGCACCTCGATGGCTTCTGCGGCCATGGCGGCTGCAAGCTCCTGCGCCATTTGCAGCTGATGGCTGCGATGGGTATCGAGTTCGCTGCGGTAATACACGAACTGATTTTTGCCACCTTGTTTGGCGGCATACATGGCGACATCCGCCCGGCGAAGGATTTCCGAAGCACTGATACCGTCATGCGTCGAAGCGATTCCGATGCTGACCCCGATATGTGCCGCCTGTCCTGCCATGTAGAATGGCTGACATACGCGTTCGAGCAGCAGTTGAGCAACGCGCTCGGCACGCGCCTTCACATCCGATCCGGCCACAAGTATTGCGAATTCGTCGCCACCCAGGCGGGCAATGGTGGCGTTTTCCCGGGCGCTTATGTCGCTGAATGCCTCGGCCGCTGCCTTGAGAAGCTCGTCACCGACCAGGTGGCCGTGAGTGTCGTTTATCTCCTTGAAACCGTCGAGGTCGGTCAGAAGGACAGCATGAGCCTCGGCCGGGTGCCGTGTCAGCCGTTGCTCAAGCTGCTCGTAGAAATAGCGTCGGTTGTGCAGGCCGCTCAATTCGTCGCGTTCCGCCAGCAGTTTGACCGAGGCCGCGGTTTCTTCCAGGGCGCGATAAGCACGCGCGCGAGCGACATCCACCATCATCACGAAGAGAAAGACGGCTATCATCATGCAACAGATGCTGATGGTGTGAAGCAGCTGGTATCGGCTGGTGTAGATACTGGCGGTGAACCTGGTGGGGTCCGTCAAGACATAGGACACCAGTAGCGCGGCGATACAGATCAAGAGCCAGATCACGCCTGAGCGCCTGGAACCGAGCAGAACACTGACCACCGGCATGACCACCAGCCATACCGAACCGGGCGGTGTCAAACCTTCCAAATAGAAGGACTGCCAGACGAGAAAGCAGAAGAATGACCCCAGAAACAGATCCCGGGTCAGCGGCACATTGCCCGTATGTCTGAACACCCAGAAGGATGCCGTCATGCATACGCCGACTGTTGCAAGCGCCATCGCCGCTTCACTGAAGCCGGTATAGGAGTACTGGAAGACAAACCAGGGAACGAGAAGCGCCGCCAGCAGGAAGAGGGTAACGAAACGCCCTGCGATCTCTCGGCTGGTTGCGAATGATCCTCCGGGATTGCAGGCGTAGTCGATAAGCTTGTCGTGCAAGCCCAGAAGTCGGTTTTGCAGAATATGCCCCATGTGCCACCACCCACTATACGGCGACAGTGATAGCCGGGGAAAATTAAGATACGACCGAGAGCATAGTTAGAATGATAGGCTGCGCGGCAAGCAATTCTTAATCATGCCGTTCCAGCCGTGGCCATCAGGAGGTCTTGCGCGGACAGAGCTGGTGCCAGGGCAGGGCATTTTCGGGGAAGAAGCGATGTGCGGCTTCGAGCACCCCCATCAGTCCGGCCACCACACCGGTGGCGACCACTGCAAGGGCAGCAGCTTCTGCGCCCAGGCCCGCATCTTCCAGATTGAGCAGCGCGACACCAAGCGTTTCCGTGCCAGCAGACCACAACAGGGCAGAGATGGTGAGCTCGTTGAAGGCGATGAGAAAAGCCATCAGACCACCGGCAACAACAGATGGCAGGACGATCGGCAGTATGATCCTTGTCAGCCTGTCGGCGACACTGGCTCCGTCGAGGATAGCGGCTTCCTCCACACCTCGTTCAAGCGAGGAAACGGCAGCCATGACCGGCTTGACCGCGATGGCCAGGAACGAGGCAAGATAGGCAAAGAGGATGATCCAGCCCGTGCCGTAGATCGAGATGCCGAGAATGGGCAGCGGATTGACGAAAAGCAGGATGCAGGCAATGGCGACGACAACGCCAGGAAGGGCGTAGGGCATTTCCACGATGGGCATGATCGCGATGCGGGCGCGCGCGAGCCTGCGATCCACGATATAGGCGAGGAAAAGCGATAGCACCGCGAGTATCACAGCTGCCGAACCGGAGAAGATCAGGGAATTGGCGAAAGCACGCCGCACCAGTGCCTGGTCCCAGAGCGTGTCCGTGAACTGGCTGAAGGTAATCGTCGCGAAATTAAGCGTCACCCCGTAGGCTGGCACGAGTGCGGTGGCGAGGAGGGAGGCCAGCGGCAGAATGATCGCGAATGCAAAGATCAACCACAGCGCCCATTCGCAGATGCGCATTACGGCCACGTTCTCGATAAAGGGCTCGAGCCCGCGCTCGCCATCCGTGCGCACGTCACGCCTTGCCATGATCCAGGCAGATGCGATCACTGCCGCGCCGGCAATGATCGCGATCAGCATGGAAACAAGCGCGGCATTTTCGATGCCTCCGCGACCGAAGCTTGCTAGCTGGCGATAGACCATTGTCGGCAGGGTCGTGACGCCGACCGGAAGCCCCAGAAGCGCGGGAATGCCGAAATTGCCCACACCTGCGACAAATGCCAGAAGTGCCGCAGAAAGCAGGTAAAGCCGCGCGACCGGCAGAATGATCCAGCGGATGATCGTCCAGGTGCTCGCCCCATCCAGCATGGCTGCTTCCACGAGCGATTTTGGCACGCGGGCAAGTCCGGCCGCCACGGTCAGCGCAACCAGCGGCGCGTGATGCAGACCCATGACGAGCATGATGCCACCAAAGCCAAGCATGGGGTTCGGTGTGCCCGGTGGCGGGGCAATGCCGAGCGTGTTCAGGATGGGTGAGGAGGGCCCTGCAAGGGTCTTGAAGGCGAGGGCCGAAACCTGCGGCGCCACCATCAGTGACAATACGAACAGGAAACCGAGCAGGCGTCGCGTGCGCAACTCCATCGTGGCGAGTACAAGCGCAACAGCCACGCCCAGCATCATCGCCAGCACCGTCGAGCCTCCGGCTATGATCAGGCTGTTGCCGGTCGCCCTGAGCACGCTGGCACTTGCCAGAAGCTCCAGCGCGCGGGGCATTCCGTCTTGCATAACCCGGCCTGCCGCAAGCAGGAGTTGCAGCATTGGCACGACGCACAAAATGGCGACGGCACCGATCACGACGAGCGAGATCGTGCCGCCTTCCATCTCATACCAGCTGTCGGCCCTCCGCCGTCTTGGGCGAAGGGGCAGCGTATCGGTGAGAAATGCCATTGCCGCCGGCCCTGAAGGGGTCAGTTCTGGCCGAAGATCTCGGCGAACTTCTCCTTGTCGGCCTCGGCGCGTTCGAGAGCTTCGGCAGGATCAATCGTCAGGAAGTTGATTTCTGCCAATGACGGGAAGCCCTCCGGCGGCGTCACATCGGCAAGGGCCGGCATGTAACCCTGTTCCGCCGCCAGTTTCTGTCCTTCTTCGGAAAGCAGAAAATCGACGAAAGCTTTTGCGGCTTCCTCGCTCTGCGTGCCTTTCAGAATGGCGACAGGTTCGGAAATGGCAGACACGCCTTCTTCGGGGAAGACGAAATCAACCGGAGCGCCCTTTGCCTTTTCGCGGATCGGCAGGAATTCCACCACCATGCCGTAAAGCTTTTCGCCACCGGCAACCGCCTTCAACACACCGCCATTGCCACCAGACGCCTGCGCGCCGTTGGCCGCCAGCTTCTCGTAATAGTCCCAGCCCATGTCGAGATTTTCGACGATCGAATGGGTATGGATAAGCGCTGCACCCGAGGTCAGCGGGGAGGGCATGGCAACCTGGTTCCTGGCTTCCTCGCTCAACAGGTCTTCCCAGGAAGAAGGCTTCATCGGCGCATTGGTGTTGTAGATGATGCCGGTGGTGATCAGCTTCGTGGGAAACCACATACGCTCGGGGTCTTGCATCTCGTCTGCATAGTCTGAGAGATCTGCGTCCTCATAGGCCATGAGATATCCATCCTTGGCCAGACCTTCCATCGTGACGCTGTCGGCGATCAGAAGCACGTCGGCAGGCGAATTGCCGGCCTCAAGTTCCGCACGCAGCTTGGCCACGATCTTCGTGGTGCCATCGCGGACGAAGGTGACGGTCACATCCGGATATTTCTCCATGAAGGCATCAACCGTCTTCTGCGCATCATTGTTTGGCTGCGACGTGTAGAGGGTCAGCTGGCCTTCGACGGCAAATGCGGATGCGGCCGTCGCAAGCAGGGACGCGCCTGCGATAAGAAGCTTGGCAAGGGAATTCATCTGTTCGCTCCGTCTGTTGGATGGATGCGTGTGAGCTAGGGGCTTTATGTTACCGGCAGATGACACCGGTATAATGATGATATGAAGCCCGGTCGAGCCGCCTCACGCGTAGTGGAGCGCCATCCGCTTGCCTTCCACCTCCTGTACGCGCAGTTGCGTGCCAAATATCGCCTCCAGCGTGTCGGCTTCCATGATCTCCGGCGGAGTACCCTGAGCCACCAGCCGGCCATCGCGCATCCCGATGATGCGATCAGCATGTGCGCTGGCATAGTTGATCTCATGGATCACCACGATGATCGTCCGGCCATGCTCATCGGCCAGCGTGCGAAGCTGATGCATCAGCCCGCGCGCAAAGGACATGTCGAGATTGTTGAGCGGCTCGTCGAGCAGGAGATAGTCAGCCGCCTGGGCAAAGCTCATCGCCACCATGGCCCGTTGGCGCTGCCCGCCGGAAAGCTGGTCCAGAAAGCGATGCTCCAGAGCTTCGAGCTGAAAGGCTGCAAGGGCCTCATCAACCGCCGCGTGGTCTTCACCCCGCATGCGTCCGCGGCAATGCGGAAAGCGCCCGAAGCCAACCAGATCGCGCACCGTCACGCGCGCGCCGAGCTGCGTGTCCTGGCGCAGGATCGCAAGCTTTCGTGCCAGTTCCTCGCCGCGGGTCATGCTCACATCCAGCCCGTCAAAACTGATGCGACCACTCTGCAAGGTCTGCAGACGCGCCATCAAAGACAGAAGCGTTGACTTGCCTGCACCATTGGGACCGACAAGCGCCGTCACGCCGCCTTTGGGAACGGTGAGTGTGATGTCGTGAAGCACCTGCTGGTGTCCATGGTGATGGCTCACATTCTCGATTTCGATCATCGTTGTGTGCCCCGCAGGATAAGTGTGAGAAAGACGAGGCCGCCAAGAAACTCGACAGCAACGGAAAGTGGCACGGAAAGCGATAGAACACGCTCGGTAATCGCCTGGCCGCCCACCAGAACGATGCCTGCACAAAGGCTTGCCGCCGGAAGAAGAAGCGCATGCCGGTGCGATCTCATCACCAGATGCGCGAGGCTGGCGACCAGCAGGCCGAAAAAGGTGACCGGACCAGCAAGCGCGGTAGATACCGAAACAAGCAGCGCGATGATGGTCAGGATGATGAGAACGATGCGCTTGTGGTTCAGCCCCAGATTGATCGCATGGTCACGCCCCAGCGCAATGACGTCGAGCTCGCGGCGATAGTGCCATGCAGCTGCAATACCCAGCACACAAAGGGGCACGCAATAGCGCAGAAGGTCCGCATCAAAGCTGTTGAAGCTCGCAAAGCTGCTCGACTGCACGACCGCGAATTCGTTCGGGTCGATCAACCTCTCGATGAAGGAGGTGAGACTGCGGAAGAGCACGCCGAAGATGATGCCGGTAAGGACCAGTCGGTGAATGTCGTGACGCGCGGCACCGATGAGTGTCCCGAACAGGTGAAGTGCAGCGCCCATCAGGAGCGCGAATTCCATACCGAAGCGCAGACCACTTGAAAGCTGCGTCACACCGAAGCCGCCAAGCACGAATACAAGCCCAGCCTGGAACAGGAGGAACAGCGCATCAAACCCCATGATGGAGGGTGTGAGAATACGGTTTGCGGTGATTGTCTGGAAGAGCACCGTTGAAACGGCAATCGCCGCGCTCACCACCAGGAGAGCCAGAAGCTTTGTGCCGCGAAAGGCGAGCACGAAGCCCCAATTGCCGCGCGCGCCCCAGGTCATGAAGATCAGGACTGCAACGATCAGACCAAGAGCAAGCCAGATCAGCCGACGCTCAGCCATGTGACGGCCTTTTGGCATAGAGCAGCCAAAGGAAGATCACCGCGCCCACCACACCGAAAACCGTACCGACCGGGATCTCGTAGGGGTGACGCACAATACGACCGACAATGTCGCAGACAAGAACAAGGCCCGCACCAGAGGCCGCAACGAATGGCAAGCTTGATCGCAGATTGTCGCCCAGTAGGCGGCTTGCGATGTTCGGCACCACGAGCCCGACAAACGGGATCATGCCGATATTGACCACCGTGAGCGCGGTAATGACCGATACCACGACCAGCCCGAGAAGAAGCATCTGGTTGTAATTGAGACCGAGGCTGATCGAGGCATCGCGCCCAAGCCCCAGAATGGAGAAGCGGTCGGCAGCCAGATAGGCGATCACTGCCGCAATGCCGCTGACAAAGAGAAACTCGTAGCGCCCGGCAATCACGCCGGAAAACTCGCCATTGAGCCAGATACTGACATATTGAAGAAGATCAGTGCGATAGGCGAGAAACGTGACGCCTGCGCCGATGATCGCGCCATAGACCAGTCCGACAAGCGGAACGAGCAGCGGCTGGGTGACAGGCAGGCGCCGCACGATCAGCAGGAATATGCCGCTGCCAAGAAGCGCTGTCAGGCTGGCGAAACCCATCTTCACGACAAGCGGGGCACCGGGCGCGTAAAGCGTGGCAAGCAGGATGCCAAGGGCCGCACTTTGCCCCGTGCCCGCCGTGGTTGGTTCGACGAAGCGGTTGCGGGCAAGCATCTGCATGATGACACCTGCAACAGCCAATGTGGCACCGGTCAGGACCACCGCCAGAGTGCGCGGCAGGCGGCTCACCGCCATCAGCTTCAGCGCCTCGCTGCCGCGCAAAAGCTGAGAGGGCGCCATGTCGATGACGCCCACGAAGAGGCTGGCTGCTGCCAGCGCCAGAAGCGCCAGCAGCGTTGCTGACCGGACGGGAAGGCTCATGGTTCAGGAGGGCTTGCTGAAGCCTTCGATGAGCAGGTCGAGCGTGTTCATGATGGAGCGCGCACCGCCGCCGGCAATGTAGAGGTCTGCCGCATTGAGATAGATCACCTGACCGTTTTTCCAGGCGGTTGTTTCGGCCACCAGGGCATTGTCCAGCGTCTCATCTGCAAGCGCGCCTTCCGCGCCGATCGCGACCGACCGGTCAATCACCAGCAGCCAGTCGGGATTGGCGTCGCGGATGAACTCGAAGGAAACGGCCTCACCGTGTGAGTTCTCGCTGGAGGTTTCAACCGCTTCGGGAAGGTCGAGTGCCTGATGCAGCCAGCCAAAGCGTGAGCCCTTGCCATAGGCCGATACCTTTGGGCCATTGGTCATAACGATCAGGGCGCTGCCCTTGCCGGCCACCGCCTCACGCGCCTTCGCAAGCTTCTCGTCAAGTTCCGCACTCAAGGCGCTCGCCTTGTCTGCGCGATCAAAAAGCTTGCCATAGGCTGCAATCCTCGCCTTTGCCTGGCCCAGAAGGTCATCGCCCCAAACGGTCATGTCGATGGTCGGGGCGAATTTGGAGAGCGGCTCAAGCTGTTCGGCCGAGCGCGAGGCAACCACAATCAGGTCCGGTTGCATCGCGTTGATGGCTTCGAAGTCTGGTTCGAACAGCGACCCGACCACTTCGGCTTTCTCATGCGCGTCCTTGAGATGATCGAGATAGGCCTTGTCGACCGTGCCCGCCACCGAGACCCCGAGCGCATTCAGCGTGTCGAAGGCCGAAAGGTCAAAGACCGCGATCTTCTCCGGCGATGCGGGAACCTCTGCCGGGCCACGGGCGGTTTCGATCGTGACGGTATCGGCGAGAGCAGGGGCGGCGAACAGAACGGCGGCAGCAGCAATCTGGACGAGGCTTCTCATGGACAAGCTCCTTGGCAATCGGCTTCAATACTTGATTGGCTTAATCAGCTTTAAGCGGATTAGCCCATTGCAAAATCCGTGTCCAGAATAATATGATTAACTTACTCAACAATTGGACGGACCCGAGAATGCCCAACGCCAAAGCCAGCTATCAGACAGAAAATGGTCGCAAATATCTCATCCAGCTCTGCAAGCACTTCGCGCACCTTGAACGCCCCTGACGAGGAATCACTCAATCGCGGGAAGGGTGCCATCGAAAGCCATCTCGTCCGCTTCGCCTTCCGCGAGAAGCTCGAACGCCTCGATTGGAAGTCCGCAGAGCCTGCCTGATGCCGCCGAAGCTACTCCCGCAAAGTTGAAACAGAGAGGCGGCGCACTTCCGCCTCCCTGTAATTCGTACCCTTGGGCGGGTCAGCTCGGCGCGCCAAGGCCCGCAAGCCACAGATAGAGCGGCAGTCCGACTGTGATGTTGAAGGGAAACGTCACGCCCAGCGAGAGCGTCAGGTAAATTCCCGACTCCGCCCTTGGAAGCGCAATCCGCATTGCTGCGGGTACCGCGATATATGAAGCGGAGGCAGCCAGAACCATTAACAGGAACAGGCTCCCGGTCTGCAAGCCGATGGCCCAGCCGGCAGCCCACCCAAAGAGTGCAGCGATCAGAGGCATAAGCAGGCCGAAGGAGAAGAGCCCGGCATTCAGCATGTGGCGGTTGCGCAAGAGGCTCCGTCCGGCGGAAATTCCCATGTCCAGGAGAAACAGGCAGAGAATGCCGACAAAGGGCGTGACGACGAAGGGCGCAATCATCTCCATGCCTTTTTCCTTCGTCACGGCTCCGATCAGGAATGCCCCTGTAAGCAGTAGTACTGACCCGTTTGCAAACAGCTCCCGTGCAGGAACCCCCTTCGTTTCCCTTTCTCCTGAAAAGCGGTGAGCGATCCACAATGCCGATAGAATTGCAGGCACCTCCATGCTCGCGGCAACCGCGACCATGTAGCCGTCGAACTTCACCCCCGCTAGCTCCAGCAAGCTTGATGCCGCCACAAAGGTCACGATGGAGATAGAGCCGTAGTGTCCTGCCACCGCAGCCGCGTTCAACGCGTCGAGACGGGTCGTGACACGCAACAGCAGAAAGGCGAGGAAGGGGATAAGGAAAGACAATACCAGGCCCGCCATGATGGCGAGCAGCAGATCGGCATGCAGACCGTGCTGCGCCAGACTGTGCCCGCCCTTGAAGCCGATCGCGAGAAGAAGATAGAGCGACATGAACTTCGCGGCACCTTCCGGAATGGAAAGGTCGCTGCGCACGGCCGCAGCCACGAGGCCCAGTACGAAGAAGAGGATTGTCGGCACCATCAGGTTACCGGTTAGCGTGTCGATGACGGCAGACATTGCAGGCTCCAGATTTCGATGCCGCGCTCTTGCCGCAACTCTATTCATAGTTAAAATACTTTCTTATCTCTCCAAAGATAGCTTGAGACTATGAATGAGGCCGACGCTCCGACAGCTTGAATATATTGTCACCGTGCACCAGCTCGGCGGGTTCGGTCTTGCCGCGGAGAGGTTGCATGTCAGTCAGCCAAGTCTGTCGAGCCAGATCGCCGCAGTGGAAGCGGATCTTGGCGTTCAGCTCTTCAAGCGAGGGCGCAACGGGGCCCAGACAACGGCCAAGGGACTGGAATTTGTTCACCGCGCGCGACGCATCCTCAGCGAGGTGGAGAGCCTTCGCAGTGTCATGGCCACGGATTTGCCCTTTGGCGGAAGGCTGAGACTGGGCGCACTTCCCTCAATTGGTCCTTACCTCCTGCCACAGGTCATGCAATCCCTGCATCGCGACGAGCCGGACTTGCGTGTGATCGTGCGTGAGGAAAACACGCTGAACCTGGATGAGGGCATCCGCAACGGGCGCTTTGATGCCATCATCTCAACCCCTGAGGATCATCCGAACACCCGTCAGTATCCTTTATTCACGGAGCCGCTTTGGGTGTGCGCCTCGCCCGACCATGCCATTGCTTCCATGCACGAAGTGACGGCAGCCAATCTGACTGGCCAGCGCTTGCTCACCCTGGACACGGGGCACCGCCTCGCGCGGATCGTCTACGGCCTGGCCGGCCTTAGCGGCGGTATCGTGTCGGATGACTATGAGGGCACCAGTCTCGACTCAATCCTTTTGATGGCCGCCACGGGAGCCGGTATAGCCGTACTCCCCGATCTGTTCGCGCGCCGACAGGCCGTGCACAGGAAGGAAGTTGTTGTCAGGCCGCTGGTCATGCCCGACGCAAACCGGGGCATCAGCCTGATGTTTCCCGACAACCGGACCTTCGACGACAGCCGCGAGCGGCTCGTGGGCGTCATGAGAGAAGCAGCCAAGGCCCTCGATCTGGCTGTTGGTTGAAGCCAAAGCGCTCCCGGCTGAAAAGGTGCCGGGAGCTACTTCGATGCGAGAAACGAAAGCGTTTCAATGCCTGGCGTGATGCTGACACGTTACATTGGGGTTGAATGGCATGAGTTCGCCACTGGGGTTCTCCCGAAACAGCCATACATGCTGGTCATAGTGTGGTTCGAAGCCGTGGGCCTCATCTGCAGCGGTGTCCGCCTTGTCGGCCATGTGATCCCATGCGCGACCATTGAACATGGGAGGACTGTTGTTCCCGGCTTCTTTCCAGGCTTTCTCGAAGACAAGGTTCTCCACGCCAACGAGGACGAGCGATCCGTCAGCCTGCGGCTCGTATAGCAACACCGATGGCTTCAAAAAGTCGGTGTGTATGCTCATGCCGTCGACTCTTGGCTGATCGGCGGTAATCTTGAGCAGGCTCGGATTGAGGTAATGAATACCCATCCCGCCCCATTCGGCTGGCAATCCCTCTGCGGCGGCATCCACACAATGACCAGATGGATCCGGGATGTAGCCTTCCGCGAGTGCGACTTTCACGTCCTTGTATTTTTCGACAGCCGTACGCAGAGCAGCCAGATCATAATCATCGGCGAAGGCGGTTGAAAGCGAGCCAATCCCGGCCGCCAAGGCAACCTGAACGAACATAGCGAACTTCATTGTGATGTCCTCCGAGCGCCAGCATCATCAAAAACAGCTAGGCGCCAAATGCCCGAACTGTGGATTTTACCACGTCCCAGGCCGTTAGCAATTGGCATATGCAGCCGATGCGACACGGCCAGACAGCGACTGAAGCAGGAATGCACATAGGGGCAAACGCCGGCTGCCCCTCGTTCACCCCGGCCACGAAAAACGGCTGGCCACCCTGAAAAAGGATTCAAGACCCGGCGAGAATTTTCGACCGGGGGCAGTCATGGCAGCTATCTGGCGTTCTACCTCCGGCTCGATCAGCGGGCGTTGCATGAGTCCCGGCAGGCTGACGGAAAACTCCGGCATGAAGGCAAATCCGAGCCCCGCAAGAACCATGGCCTGTACCCAGTCCTCTCTCTCGGAACGAAAGCGTGCGTAGAGCTCGACGCCTTTGCTCTGGCATGCGGATATGACCATCTCGCGCATCTCGCAGGAGAGTCGATCCACGTAATCTTCTCCATCAAGATCAGCCAGACGCACCGCGTTGTGTGCACTAAGTCGGTGATCGGGCGGGAAGACGACAACATATCGCTCCCTGTAAAGATCCTGTGTGCGCAAGCGGTCTTCCAGTTCGGCTGTCCTGGTCGCGATCAGGACGTCCAGTTCGCCCTCAAGCAACTGGTCGGCAAGTCTTGATGCGGAGCCCTCGCTTACCGACAGCTCAACGCCCGGGCTCTCCTTGTCGAAGCGAGCGAGAAATCGGGCAAGCCGCACATGTCCAACCGTCGAGAGCACACCCAGGCGGATGGGTACCTTCTTGAGCAGGCGGAAGTTTTGTGCCAGCGCGCGCGCCGCTTCCGTTTCCTCCACGATCTGCTGCAGGTGGGGGAGCATTGATCGACCGAACTCGCTCAGCAATATCCGGCGCCCCTCCCTATGGAAAAGCTCCGTTTCCAGCTCGTTCTCGAGTGCCTTGATGCCTTTGGTCAGAGCCGGTTGGGATACACAGCATTCCTCCGCAGCCTTGGTGAAATTCAGGCTCTTGGCAGCCGCCAGCACATATCTGATCTGCGCCATCTCCATGATCAACTCCTCGGTCGATCCCACCGCTTGAGCAGCTTACCACAGCCGAACCCAACCGTAAGTTATGGATCAATGAGAAAACGCCATTTCCGCCCCGGTGAAACCCGTGGTGCAATCGTTCCACCGTAAGCATGAGGAGGAATGGAAATGACCGTCTATATGGTTGAACGAAACCTCAAGGGTATCAGCATGGAGGATCTGGCAGGAGCGCAGAGGGCGGCAATTGCAACAGCGGCCGACATGTCAGCCAACGGAGAGCGGATCGAATATATTCGCTCGACATTCGCCCCAGAGGACGGTCGCTGCATGTGCCTGTTCGAAAGCAAGGACATTGAGCAGGTCCGGCGACTTAACGACAAGGCCGGTCTGCCTTACAGCCAGGTGGTGGAGGCTCTGGACCTCACCCCATAGATCGGGCTTCTCACCAGGCAGGCGTTCTCCGCTGAGACCGTTTCACCACGCCCACGGAGGACGCCTTGCAGCCAGAGCAACGGTTTCAACGCCCTTCGTGTTGCCTTACCCAAATTGCGCCACGACGTTGCCTCGCAAGAAACGACCGCATCGCTCCCCTCTGTCCGAAGAGGAATGCAAGCGCCATTTCCGCATTGATGGATCGCAAAGCATCCGCTATGAAAGCCGCGTATCGGCCACGCGGCCATTGCACCCGTAGCTCAGCTGGATAGAGCGCTGCCCTCCGAAGGCAGAGGTCACAGGTTCGAATCCTGTCGGGTGCGCCATTTCTCCTTATATTTTCCCTCCCTTCACTCCACCACTTGCGTCGCCCTTGCCCTGATCCTCTTGCGAAACGCTGATGGCTTTTCGTGGAAGCGATCGGCGAAGGCTTCGTAGAAGCGTGAGGTGGAGCCGAAGCCTGATTCGAAGGCGACATCGGTGACTGAAAGATTGGTCGAGATGAGGAGAGACTGGGCAGTGTCCAGACGGTGACGCACGATCGCCTGATTGATCGTATGGCCCACCGTGTCCTTGAAGATGCTCATCGCGTAGTTCGGGTGCAGCCCCGCATCGCGTCCAACATCCTCGGCAGAAATGTCGTCAGTCGCATGTTCGGCAATGAAGCGCAGCATGCGCTCCACGCGCTGGAGGCGCGCGGCGTCCACCCCGCTTGCATTTGCAAGAGCGGATCCAGTCTCGCGCAGATCGCGCCAGCCCTCCCGTTCGAGGCGCAGGAGCCTTGCCGTCAGTTCCTGGCGCACGATCTCCTCCAGGGCCTCGTCTCCTCTCAACAACTCCTCCCGCCATCTGAGAAAGATATCTTCCTCATATGGGCGCAGATCGGAGGTCTCGATCATTGCCCCGCGGAACACCGCCTCACGGAACCGCTGGAGGCCGGGTTGGGCCAGAAAGCTCGACATTGGAACATAGATGCACACGAAACGCGTGCCTTCCGGGCGCCCGATGACCTGATGGGGCACCATGCCCCAGAACAGGCAGAGACTGCCTGCCTGAACGGTAAGCTCACGCCCGTCGAACCAATATGTCATCGCGCCTTCCAGGACGAGATTCATCTCGACCTGGCTGTGCATGTGCGGCCCTTCCATCAGCCGAACCTGCAGGCTCTCACCGGCACAGAAACGGTGATCGCCGAAGACAACGGCAGGATGACGCGGGTGCAATTCGGGATGAATGGGCACCGACTCGTCTGGCGGTTGTGTACTGGTCTGGCCCATCACCTTAGGATCCCGGAAAAGTTTGGCAGAAGAACGGGAGAATTCTACGGTATCGGGACGGAATATCAAGGAGAGCCAGAGGAGGAAGCGCAATTGTCGCTTCCGGCTCGTGCATTCGTGACTGACCAAGGTCATGGGAGGAAAAAATGACCCCTATCAGGAAACTGGGCGGCCTCGCCCTGTCGCTGGCGCTGCTGTCAACTTCAGCTCTTGCCGGTGAAATCGTGCTCAACTCCGATCAGTCCGATCCGGCGCCGAAAAAGGCGATGGAAGAGCTGATCGCCGACTTCCAGGAAGCCCATCCCGACATCACGGTGAAGTGGAACAATTTCGACCACGAGGGCTACAAGTCTGCCATCCGCAACTTCCTGACCGCCAATCCGCCGGATGTTGCGGCCTGGTATGCAGGCAACCGCATGAAGCCTTTCGTGGATGCAGGACTCTTCGAGGACGTGTCCGATGTCTGGGAAGAAAACGGTCTGAATGAAGAGCTGAAATCGGCCGCCGCTTCCATGACCATAGACGGCAAGAAGTGGGGCGTGCCCTATACCTACTACCAGTGGGGCATCTACTACCGAAAGGATATCTTCGAAGAGCAGGGCATCGAGCCGCCGAAGACCTGGGACGAGCTGCTTGCAGCTTCCGCCAAGCTGAAGGAAGCGGGCATCACGCCGTTTACCATCGGCACCAAGGCGCTGTGGCCGACCGGCGGCTGGTTCGACTATCTGAACCTGCGCGTCAATGGCTACGAATTCCACATGGATCTCACCTCCGGCAAGGTGCCTTACACCGACCCGCGCGTGAAGGCGGTCTTCGAGAAATGGGCCGAGCTTGTCGAGCCTGGCTATTTCATCGAAAACCATGCGGCCATCGACTGGCAGGATGCGATCCCGCATCTCGTGCAGGGCAAGGCTGCCATGTATCTGATGGGCAATTTCGCCGTCGCCACCATGAAGGACGGCGGTCTGGAGGAAGATCAGATCGGCTTCCTGCAGTTCCCGCAGATCAACCCGGATATCCCGATGTCCGAGGAAGCGCCGACCGATACCTTCCACATCCCGGCGGGTGCGAAGAACAAGGAAGACGCCAAGAAGTTCCTGGCCTATCTCGCTTCACCTGAAGCCCAGACCAAGATGAACAAGACGCTTGGTCAGCTTCCGGTCAACAACAAGGCCGAGAAGCCTGAGGACCCGTTCCTTGAGGCTGGCTTCGAGATGCTTTCTGAAGCCCACGCGCTGGCGCAGTTCTACGACCGCGATGCGGCTGCGGAAATGGCCAAGGCCGGCATGGAAGGCTTCCAGGAATTCATGGTGAAGCCGGACAAGGTGGATGACATTCTCGAGCGTCTCGAGAAGATCCGCGCCCGCGTCTACAAATAGGGTTTCCTCCCACCCGGGCGCTTCATGCCTCTTCAGGAGCGCCCGGGCTTTTTCTTCATGTATCCATCATGCAGGTGTTGTCGTGACCGAGGCCGTTTACCAGAAGCGCGTGTCGCGCAGGCCAAACCGGCTCAAGCTGGCCCCTTGGCTGTTCCTGGCCCCCGGGCTGTTGATGTTCCTCATCTATGTGCTCGTTCCCATCGTCGAGTCCTTCTGGATCAGCTTTCACGATTGGGATGGTCTGGGCGCCATGTCCTGGATCGGCATGGGCAACTATATCGAGCTTCTGGATGACGACACCTTCTATGTTTCGCTTTGGAACAACCTTTTGTGGCTGGTGCTCTATCTCCTGTCGATACCGGCAGGTCTTGCGGTCGCCCTGTTCCTGAACCAGAACGTCGCGGGCATCCGCATCTACAAGTCGATGTTCTTCTTCCCCTTCGTCATCAGCCAGGTGGTGGTGGGCCTCATCTTCACCTGGTTCTATGCGCCGGGCTTCGGGCCGCTCTCAGTCTTTCTGGAATGGCTGACGGGAGACGAGATCGCGATTCTGGCGGATGAGCGCTACGTCACCTACGGCATCATTCTCGCTGGCCTCTGGCCGCAGACCGCCTATTGCATGATCCTGTATCTGGCGGGTCTCAACAACATCAATTCCGAGCAGGTGGAGGCTGCGCGCATGGATGGCGCCAAGGGCTTCTCCATGCTCTGGCATGTCATTCTCCCGCAGCTGCGCCCGGCGACTTTCATCGCGCTGGTGGTCACCGTCATCGGCTCGCTGCGCTCCTTCGACCTCGTCTCCATCATGACGGCCGGCGGCCCCTACGGCTCGAGCCAGGTGCTGTCCTACTTCATGTATGAGCAGGCGCTTTCCGAATATGGCTACCGCATGGGCTATGGCGCAGCGATTGCCGTCGTTCTGTTCCTCATCATGATGGTGTTCATCACCTTCTTCATCACCCGCATGCTGAACCAGGAAAGGAACACCTGACCATGTTCCCCAAACCCATTCAGCAATCGGCCCCGTGGGCGCGGCTCACCTACAAGGTCCTGCTGCCCGTGGCCCTCGTTCTCTGGCTCTTGCCGCTGATCGGCGTGGCGCTCACCTCGGTGCGCCCGCAGGGCGATCTCGCTGCCGGCAACTATTTCGGCATCCCGTCGGGCTTTGCAGGCATCGAGAACTACACGGCCGTGCTCACCAACTCGCCGATTGCCACCTATATCCTCAACTCGTTCAAGGTGACGGTGCCGACGGTCATCGGTGCAATCGCTCTGTCCTGCCTGACGGGCTTTGCACTTGCGGTCTATCGCTTCCGTTTCAATCTCGGCATCTTCTTTCTGTTCGTGGCGGGCAATTTCATCCCCTTCCAGATCCTCATGGTGCCGGTGCGCGACATGACGCTTCGCGCGGGCCTCTACGACACCACACTGGGTCTCGTGCTCTTCCACATCGCGTTCCAGACAGGCTTCTGCACGCTCTTCATGCGCAATTTCATCAAGGGTCTGCCCTTCGCGCTGATCGAGTCCGCCCGGGTGGAAGGCGTGTCGGAATGGAAGATCTTTCGCCATATCGTTCTGCCGCTGATGCGGCCAGCCATCGCGGCACTCGCCGTCCTCGTCTTCACCTTCGTCTGGAACGACTATTTCTGGGCAACCGTGCTCGTTCAGGGCCAGCACGCAATGCCGGTGACGGCAGGACTTTACTCTCTCAATGGCCAGTGGGTGGCCGCATGGCATCTCGTCTCGGCAGGCTCGATCATCGCCGCCCTGCCACCGGTCGCCATGTTCTTCCTGATGCAAAAACATTTCATTGCCGGACTGACACTCGGGGCCACCAAGGGATGAACCAGATCATTACGGTGGGCGAAGCGCCCTTCGCGCTCAATCTGCGCCTGCACGACGCAGGAATGCCTGAAATCATCTCCTTCGGCGATACTGTCGAGGCGCATGAGCCTCTGGCTGGCATCACCCGCGCAAGCCGCATCAACGGTATGGACGAGGCGGTGCCGTCGAATGTCATCCTGCCAACCGGCGGCTTGGGATATTTCGGCTGGCCGGCTATCGCAGGCCATCGCCAGGGGCGTGACTTCCTGCTCGATTTTTCCGACTGGAAAGTGCTGCAGACGGACAACCAGACGCGGCTGTCTGCGCGAGATACCGTTGCGCAAATCGCGATCCAGATCGAGATCGCAAGCCACGCCGGGGGCGTGATATCAATGGCCTCGCGGTTGACCAACGAAGGCACCTCGCCCTACCAGCTTGACCGCTGCATGGCAGGCACCTTCCGCCTTCCGGCGGGGCAGGCATGGGTCGAGCACTTCACGGGGTCCTGGGGTCGCGAATTCCAGACACGGCGCGAGAAACTGGGTACAGCGCTTTGGGTGCAGGAAAACCGCCGCGGGCGCACCTCCCATGACAGGCCGCCCATGCTTTTCGTTGAAAGCGGCGGCCTGGAGCTTGGCCTGACCCTTGGGTGGAGCGGCAACCATCAAGTCGCGGTGGATTGTGCGGATGATGGTGCGCGACTTGTCCATCTCGGTGCACTTTTCGAGCCGGGCGAATGCCTGCTTGGCCCCGGCGAGACATACGAGAGCCCGCGCGCCTATGCGGGAGCGGATGTTGCAAGCCTGCATGCCTTCGTGCGTGAGGAACTGCTTGATTGGCCCGACACTGCCATGAAGCCCAGGCCGGTCACGCTCAACACCTGGGAAGGCAATTATTTCGATCACAGGCTGGATGCGCTTAAGGCGCAGGCGAGCGCTGCAGCCGAACTGGGGATCGAGCGCTTCGTGCTGGATGACGGCTGGTTCGGCCGCCGCGACGACGACACGTCGAGCCTCGGCGACTGGGATATCGACCCGCGCAAATATCCATCGGGGCTGAAGCCACTGGTAGACCATGTCACGGGCCTTGGCATGGAATTCGGCATCTGGTTCGAGCCCGAGATGATCAACCCGAATTCCGAGCTTTTCCGCACTTACCCCGACTGGGCCTTGCAGGCGGAAGGACGACCGCTTCTGCTCTCACGCAATCAGCTCGTGCTCGAACTGACACGGCCGGAGGTCTCCGACTACCTCTTCAACAAGATGCATGCCGTGCTCTCAACGCACGATATCTCCTATATCAAATGGGACATGAACCGCGACCTGACCCACGTGGCAGGTCGTGACGGTCGCGCGCGAACAGATGCGCAAACCCGTGCGGTCTATGCGCTCATGGATCGCATTCGCGCAGCCCATCCCGATGTGGAAATCGAAAGCTGCGCTTCGGGTGGCGGGCGCGTCGACTACGGCGTTCTCGCTCGCACCCATCGCGTCTGGGCTTCCGATTGCACCGACGCGCTGGAGCGGCTGGAGATCCAGCGCGGCATCTCCCGTTTCTTGCCGCCGGAGATCGTCGGCTCGCATGTATCCGCCGTCCCCAACCACCAGACGGGACGCCGCCACAGCTTGAGCTTCCGCGCCATTGTGGCGATGGCCTACCATTTCGGGGTGGAGCTCAATCCGCTGGAGATGACCGGGAGCGAGCGCGCGGAGCTTGCGGGCTTCATCGAGGAGCACAAGCGTCTGCGCCCTGTACTTCACGCCAGTGGCGCAAATTTCTTCTGCGAACCGCTGGATGGTCGGTATCTCTGGGGGGCGGCGATTAAAGAGAAGATCGTGCTCTTCATCGCGCAGGCCACGCAGGCAGTGAGCGAACAGCCCGCGCCACTGCGTTTGCCGGAGAAGCTGCGCACCATCGGTGGCGCCTGGCGCATCACAAACAAAATGCCGGACCATCCGGCCTTCATCCGAATACATGACGACCAGAAGCGACTGCTCGCAGGCGAGATCAGTTTCTCGCTTGATGCAGCAATAAGCGGCGGGCTGCCGCTGCCAATGATGATGCCGGAAAGCGCAATGCTTCTGGAACTGGACCGGGAGGACAATTGAGATATGGCCGAGGTTAGCCTGCGCGGGATCAGGAAGAGTTTTGGAAGCGTCGAGATCATCAAGGGCGTTGATCTGGACGTGCAGCATGGCGAGTTCTGCGTCTTTGTCGGCCCGTCGGGCTGCGGTAAGTCCACGCTTCTGCGCATGATCGCGGGTCTGGAGGAGATAAGCTCCGGGTCGCTGCTGATCGACGGCGAGGACGTGACGGATATCGGGCCGTCCGAACGCGGTGTGGCGATGGTGTTCCAGTCTTACGCGCTTTATCCGCACATGACGGTTCGCCAGAATATCGGCTTCGGCCTCAAGATGACCGGTCATCCGAAGGAACTGATCGCACAGCGCACCGCAATGGCGGCGAAGATGTTGCAGCTTGAGCCTCTCCTTGAGCGCAAGCCGGGACAGCTCTCAGGTGGCCAGCGCCAGCGAGTTGCCATCGGCCGCGCCATCGTGCGCGACCCGAAGGTGTTCCTGTTCGATGAGCCGCTCTCCAATCTGGATGCAGCATTGCGCGTGCAGATGCGCGCGGAGATATCCAAGCTCCACCAGGACCTCGGCGCGACCATGATTTACGTCACTCACGATCAGGTCGAAGCCATGACCATGGCTGATCGCATCGTGGTTCTATCTGCTGGCCGCATCGAGCAGATCGGTTCGCCGCTGGAACTCTATCACCGTCCGAAGAACCTCTTCGTGGCCGGTTTCATCGGTTCGCCTAAGATGAACTTCATCTCCGTGCGCGCAACACCCGCGGAGGCGAGCAAGGTGAATGTCGCGCTGCCCGGCGGAGCCACGCTGACGCTCGACACGCATGGTGCTGAGATCGCCGGGGGCGAGATGACACTTGGTATCCGCCCCGAACATGTCGACCTTTCCGAGAAAGCGGACGCGGTTGTGGAAGGTCGCGTTGATCTGGGGGAAAGGCTTGGTTCCGAAACCATGTTCCGCGTCGTTCTGCGCGATGAGACGGTCATGGTCGTAAAGGCCGATGGTCTTGCACCTCAACGCGCTGGCGACAGCCTGCGTATCGGCATCCCTGCCAAGGCCTGCCACCTGTTCGACCGCGACGGCAACGCCGTCATCTCCGGAGACCTGACCCGCTGATGCTTGGCGTTTGCTACTATCCGGAACACTGGTCCGAAAATGTCTGGGAGCGCGACGCGCGGCGCATGGCGGCGATGGGCATTCACTTTGTGCGCATCGGCGAATTCGCCTGGTCGCGTATCGAGCCGAAACGCGACCATTTCGAGTGGGAATGGCTCGACCGCGCTATAGACGTGCTGGCGCGTCACGACCTGAAGATTGTTCTTGGAACACCGACAGCCACACCGCCCAAATGGCTGGTGGACGAGCACCCGGACATTCTTCCCCATGACGAGCACGGTGAGGTGCGTGGCTTCGGTTCACGCCGCCATTATACCTTTTCCTCCGAGACCTGGTGGCGCGAAAGCGCACGCATCGTAGAGGCAGTTGCAAGACGCTATGGCGAACATCCCGTATTGGCGGGCTGGCAGACCGATAACGAATATGGCTGCCACGACACGGCACTCTCCTATGGCCCTGAGGACCTGAAGGCTTTCCGCCGCTGGCTGCGCCTGCGTTACCAGTCGCCCGACCAGCTCAACGAGGCATGGGGATCGGTCTTCTGGTCCATGGAAGTCGCCTCATTCGACGAGGTGGAGATCCCCGTCCGCACCGTCACCGAAGCCAACCCCGCCGCGCGGCTCGACTATTGGCGCTTTCAGTCGGAACAGATCGCGGCCTATGACCGGATGCAGTGCGATATTATCCGCAAGCATTCGCCGGGGCGCTGGATCACCCATAATTTCATGGGTTTCGTGCTGGACTTCGACCATTGGGCTGTTGGCGACAATCTCGATTTCGCCTCCTGGGACAGCTATCCCATCGGCTTCGTCGAGAAGTTTCCGTTCTCAGAAGAGGAGCGAAACCGTTGGGCGGAGACCTCGCATCCCGATATCGCACCATTCCACCACGATCTCTATCGCGGGGTGGGGCGCGGACATTTCTGGGTCATGGAGCAGCAACCCGGACCGGTGAACTGGGCGCCGTGGAACCCGGTGCCGAAGCCGGGAATGGTGCGTCTGTGGACGTGGGAAGCGCTGGCCCACGGTGCGGAAGTGGTCAGCTATTTCCGCTGGCGTCAGGTGCCCTTCGCGCAGGAGCAGATGCATGCGGGTCTGAATCTGCCGGAAGGTGACGAGCTTTCGGTCGGCGGGCACGAGGCAGAGCAGGTTGGCCGCGAACTCCAGACGCTCGGCAACCTGCCGGCGAGCAGGCGCGCTCCCGTGGCCCTGGTGTTCGACTACCAGACCGACTGGACCACCCGCATTCAACCGCAAGGCAAGGACTTTCGCTATGAGGAGCTCGCCTTCCGCTGGTACGAGGCCTTGCGGCGTCTGGGGCTGGATGTCGACTTCGTGCGACCGGGCGAAGTGCTGGATGGCTATGCGATGGTCGTGGTGCCATGTCTTTCCATTGTGGACGATAAGGCTCTCACCGCACTTCGAAAGACGAATGCGAAATTGCTGGTCGGACCCCGCAGCGGGTCGCGTGATCGCAATTTCCGCTTCCCCGAAAATCTTGCACCCGGCGTCCTGCAGGAGCTGACCGGCAACCGCGTCACCCAGGTGTCCACCTTGCGACCGGGACTGCGCGAGAACGTTTCAGGTGCGATCGAGGGTGGGGCGGTTCGCTGGCGCGAATATCTGCAAAGTGACGCGGATGTTTTGGCCCGTTTTGCCAAGGGCGACCCGGCGCTGACGAAGAAGGGCAATGTCTTCTATCTCGCCTGCTGGCCGGATGAGGTTCTGCTGACCTCGCTGATGCGCAACCTTGCACAGGAGGCGGGACTGGAAATTCTGGAACTGCCCGAGCATATCCGCATCAGGCGCAGGGGAGGGCTCACATTCGCCTTCAATTACGGCACTGAAGCCTGGGATATTCCATCAGGGGCAGAACTCATTCTCGGCGAAAAAAGCCTGAAGCCGCAGGAGGTCGCGATCTGGCGCTAGGGCGCGACCGCCCGCAATCGTGCCAGAACCTGCGCGCGCGCTGCACGAATAGCATCCTCCAGCGCCACGCCGCGGGCAAGCTGACCGGCAATTACGCTGGAAAGCGTGCAGCCGGTGCCACGCGCACTGCCACTGCGTCGCGGCGCCGAGAATGCGACCGACTGTTCGCCCTCGACATAAAGCACGTCACTGCTTTGCTCGCCGCTGCCATGACCGTCCTTCACAAGCACACGGCGGCAGCCGAGTGCGTGCAGCCGTTCCGCTTGCGCCTTCGCGCCAGCCGCTGTCGGGGCTGCGTGCATGCCGGTCAGAAGGGCGGTCTCCCCAAGATTGGGCGTGAGCAGAAAGACGCGCGGCAACAAGCTCTCGCGCAGCACCTGTTGTCCTTCCTCGTCAAGCAGGATGCCGCCGGATGAAGAGGCCAGCACCGGGTCGAGGATGACGGGGAGGCTCTCGCGGTGCTCAAGCGCTTGGCTCACCTGCAGAACGATCTCTGCCGTCGCCAACATCCCGATCTTCACTGCCCCGATCCCGCCGCTGACCAGCGCAGCGTCGATCTGTGCACGCACCATCTCCGGTCGCACGGCTTCGAAGCCCGCAAAACGCTCATGTGTCTGTGCGGTGATGGCCGTGATGACCGGTGCTGCTTCGACGGAGATCGAAGCCAGTGTGGCGACATCGCGTGAAATGCCGGCACCACCGGATGGATCACTGCCTGCAATTACGAGAACCCGCCTCACCGCCATTCAGCCGTCGCTGCCAGCCATTGACGCGTGCGCGCTTCGGGATCCGGGTTCAGCGTGATGTCCGTCACGACCGCCGCGCTGTCGGCACCATTGGCGAACACGCCGGGCAGCCGTTCCGGACGCAAGCCGCCGATGGCCACAAGCGGCAGGTCGCCGACTTTTGCTTTCCAGGTGGCGATCTTCTCCACCCCCTGCGGCGCCCATTTCATCTTCTTCAATATGGTGGGGTAGACCGGTCCCAGTGCAACATAGTCCGGTTTGGCGGCAAGCGCGGTGTCTAGTTCCACATCATCATGGGTGCTGACCCCAAGCTTCAGCCCGTGCGCGCGGATCGCGTCCAGATCGGCATCGGCCAGGTCTTCCTGCCCCAGATGAACGAAGTCGCAAGCCTCCTCAATGGCGATGTGCCAATAGTCGTTCACGATCAACTGGCATTGATGCCGCGCGCAGATTTCCCGCGCCTCGCGGATTTCCTCGCGCAGCGGCACCTCATCCATATCCTTGATGCGAAGCTGAACGAGCTTCACGCCCAGCGGCACGAGCCGACGCACCCATGCGGCACTGTCGACGATCAGATAAAAAGGGTCGAGCTTCATGAGAACTCCGCCATGCCGAAGGTGGGCGTGGAGGGCACGGCCATGTCGCGTGGCTCCAGCATTCCGCTCTCAAAGGCCAGCCGGCCCGCCTCGACGGCCAGTGCAAAGGCGCGCGCCATGCCAACCGGATCGTCTGCACCTGCAACCGCGGTATTCAGAAGCACGGCGTCATATCCAAGCTCCAGCACCGTCATGGCATGGGAGGGGCGACCAAGGCCGGCATCCACCACCAGCGGCACATCTGGGAAATAGCCGCGCATACTTTTCAATGCCTGCACATCCTGCGGACCGCGCGCCGAGCCGATGGGCGCGCACCACGGCATCAAAACCTCGCATCCGGCTTCCAGAAGCCGCTCCGCCACGCCGATATCGGTGGTGGTGTAGGGGAAGACCTTGAAGCCTTCCGCGCTCAGCGCGCGCGCTGCTTCCACAAGGCCGAAGACGTCTGGCTGAAGCATGTCGTGATGCCCGATCACCTCCAACTTGATCCAGTCCGTCCCGAAAAGCTCCCGCGCCATCTGCGCGGTGGTGATGGCTTCTTTTGCGGAATGGCATCCGGCCGTGTTCGGCAACAGGTCGATGCCGAGTTCACGCACCACGTCCCAAAACCCGCTGCCGGTCTTGCCGCCCGCCATTTCACGGCGAAGCGAAACGGTCAGCAATGCCGGTTTCGAAGCCCGTGCAGCATCGGCCAGAATGGCGGGCGAGGGATATTGCGCCGTCCCTAGGAAAAGCCGCGAGCTCAGCGTCTTGCCGTAGATGGTCAGCATCTCACCCTCCCTGCATGGGCGACAGGATCTCGATCCGGTCGCCCTCCTTGAGCGCATGGGCGACACGCCTGTCGCGCGGCACCATCTTGCCGTTGACCGCAGTTGCCACCCATTGATCCTGGTGGTCGAGTTCGCGAATGAGCGCGTCCAGCCGTGTCGCCGAAACTTGGGCCTCGCATCCGTTAATGATGAGCTTCATGGGCAAGCCTCCTTGCCTGCGTTGTCGCAAAAACCATATCCGCCGCCTGCTGCGCCATGGCGGGTGCGAGCAGGAGGCCGTGGCGGAAGAACCCGTTGACGCTGATGGTTCTGCCATCGCGCGTGACGCGCGGAACATTGTCGGCATAGGCCGGCCGCACGCCCGCATCCGTCTCGATCACACCAGCCTCGCCAAATCCAGGATGAACCGCATAGGCAGCGCTCAAGAGCTCCATCATGGAGCGCGCGGTCACCGGACCGCTGGCGTCGCTTTCGATCATGGTTGCCCCGACCATGAAGCGCCCGTCGCCCCGCGGCACGATGTATAGGGGAAAGCGCGGATGGATCAGTCGAACCGGGCGGGTAAGCTCCACCTCATGCGAGGCCAGAAGCAGCATCTCGCCCCGCACGCCGCGCAATCCTGTTCGGCGGCTGGCCATGCCAGTGCAGTCGATCTCGAAATCGAAGTGTCCCGCCACCTCAACCTGACCGAAATTGATGGCCACACCGAAAGACTTCAGCTGCGAAACCAGTCCTTCAAGCGCCTTTCGCGGATCAAGATGGGCTTCCTCCGCGTAGCACAGCCCGCGGCGGAACCTGCCTGCCAATGCAGGCTCCAGCCGCGCGATGCCGACCGCATCCAGCCACTGATGGTGTCCGCCGGTGCGTCGAGCAAAGCGCTCCAGCTCGCCCGCATCGCGCGGCTGCGCGACCACCAGCGTGCCGCAGCGCTGCACCTGACCGGGCAGTGCTGCATCCCACCACTCAGCCGCGTTGGCCCCAAGCCGAGCCACGATCTCCGGCGCGCTCTCGCTCTCGCACCAGGGTGCCAGCATGCCGCCTGCCTTCCAGGATGCGGCCTGGGTGAGGTCGGCAGCCCGTTCGAGGAGGGTGACCTCTGCGCCCCGGTGCGTCAGCTCCCAGGCGGTCGCAAGGCCGGCGACACCGGCCCCGCGTACCAGAACACGCATGGCGCCTATTCCTTCATCTCGCCGGCCGTTTCGAGCGGCATGTAGAGATCGCCGCCCTTGCGGAATTTCTCGGCCATCTTTTCCATGCCTTCCTTCTGCGCCTCGGCACGAATGTCGTGCGAGATGCGCATGGAGCAGAATTTCGGCCCACACATGGAGCAGAAATGCGCCACCTTGTGCGCTTCCTTGGGAAGCGTCTCGTCGTGGAAATTCCGCGCCGTCTCCGGATCAAGCGAGAGGTTGAACTGGTCCTCCCAGCGGAACTCGAAGCGCGCGCGCGACAGCGCGTCATCACGGATTTTCGCTGCCGGATGACCCTTTGCAAGGTCTGCGGCATGAGCTGCGATCTTGTAAGTGATGACACCTGTCTTCACGTCATCGCGGTCGGGAAGACCCAGATGCTCCTTCGGCGTCACATAGCAAAGCATGGCTGTGCCGAACCAGCCGATCATGGCTGCACCGATGCCGCTCGTGATGTGATCGTAGCCAGGCGCGATATCGGTGGTAAGTGGTCCGAGCGTATAGAAGGGCGCCTCGCCGCAGACGTCGAGCTGCTTGTCCATGTTCTCCTTGATCTTGTGCATCGGCACATGGCCGGGGCCCTCGATCATCACTTGGCAGTCTTTCGCCCACGCGATCTTGGTCAGTTCGCCCAGCGTTTCGAGTTCGGCAAACTGCGCGGCGTCATTGGCGTCAGCGATGGAGCCCGGGCGCAACCCGTCACCGAGCGAGAACGAAACGTCATAGGCGCGGCAGATGTCGCAGATTTCCTCGAAATGCTCGTAGAGGAAGCTTTCCTTGTGGTGATGCAGGCACCACTTGGCCATGATCGAGCCGCCGCGCGAGACGATGCCGGTCACACGGTCGACGGTCAGCGGAATATAGTGAAGCCGCACCCCTGCATGGATCGTGAAATAATCGACGCCCTGTTCGGCCTGCTCGATCAGCGTGTCGCGATAGACTTCCCATGTCAGGTCTTCGGCAATGCCACCAACCTTCTCCAGTGCCTGGTAGAGCGGAACGGTGCCGATCGGTACGGGCGAATTGCGGATGATCCACTCGCGGATATTGTGGATGTTGCGACCCGTGGAAAGGTCCATCACCGTGTCGGCACCCCAGCGGGTAGCCCAGACCATCTTCTCCACTTCCTCAGCCATGGAGGAGGTGACAGCCGAATTGCCGATATTGGCGTTGATCTTCACGAGGAAGTTCCGTCCGATGATCATCGGCTCGGCTTCCGGGTGGTTGATGTTGGAGGGAATGATGGCGCGGCCCTCGGCCACTTCCTGCCGCACGAATTCCGGTGTCACGTGATCGGGAATATGCGCGCCGAAGCTCTCGCCGTCACGCTGCAGGGCTGCTTTGGCTTCTTCGCGGCCCAGATTCTCGCGGATCGCGATGAATTCCATCTCCGGCGTGATGATACCCGCACGCGCATAGGCAAGCTGCGTGACGGCCTTGCCGTCCTTTGCCTTCAGCGGCTGGTGACGTATGGGAAATTCCGGGGTCAGACGGTCGCCCGAGACGAAACCATTGTCCTCCGGCTTCACATGGCGACCCTCATAGACCTCCACATCACCACGCGCCTCGATCCATTTTTGGCGCAGCCGTGGCAGACCTTTCTCGATCGAAATATCCGCTGTCGGGTCGGTATAGGGGCCGGAAGCGTCATAAACCGTCACTGGCGGCTCGCCGGCACTTGGATGAACAGCGATCTCGCGCATCGGCACGCGGATATCCGGGTGTTGCTTGCCCGGTTTGTAGACCTTGGTGGAGGCGGGAAGTGGTCCGGTGGTGACCGTGGGGGACACACTTTTCTGGTGGATGGTCATGCGTTGAGGCTCCTTCGCGCTCGCGATGAAGACCCAGTACTGCCCGGAATGATGAGGATTGGCCGCGTCGGTTCTGCCGCATTGGCAGCATCGGCAATCTGCACCGTCCCTACGCCAGTATGAACTGGATCAGGTTCTACGGGTCACTGCGCGCGTAAAGCTTTCGGCCTTCGCCAGCAGTATCTCAGCCCCTTGCCGGGGCACCCCTGGTGGAATGGCGCGATGGTGAACATTCGATGGAGAGATTGTCAAGCCGTTGAGCGACCCGAAATCGAAGGGGACGGCCTGCCGATTTCGACTTCATCTGGGCGGACAATAGCTTTAAGGGAGCCTGCGTGGTACCGTTTCCAAAAATACCTGCAGAGGGGGCGCCTATGTCGGTTTTGCAGCGCAATAACGTGGCTGTCCGCGGTTCTGGCGAGAAGGCGATGGTGTTCGCCCATGGCTTCGGCTGCGACCAGAATATGTGGCGCCTGGTCTACCCGGCCTTCGAGAACGAGTACAAGATCGTCTTGTTCGACCATGTGGGCGCCGGCAAATCGGATCTGTCGGCATATGATCGTGAGAAATATTCCGATCTCAACGGCTATGCCGATGATGTTGTAGAAATCATCCGCGAGCTGGAACTGAATGACGTCATCTTCGTTGGCCATTCGGTGAGCGCGATGATCGGTGCACTCGCCTCAATAAAGGCGCCTGAGCTTTTCGAAAGTATTGTCATGGTGGGGCCCTCGCCCCGTTATATCGACGAGGGGGAATATCGGGGTGGCTTCTCGCAATCCCAGATCGAGGAGCTTCTGGATTTCCTGGATGACAATCACATGGGCTGGTCAGCCGCAATGGGACCGACCATCATGGGCAATCCGGATCGGCCGGAACTGTCGGAGGAGCTCGTGAACAGCTTCTGCCGGACCGATCCCGATATCGCCCGCCATTTCGCGCGCGTTACCTTCACCTCCGATAATCGCGACGACCTCCCGCGCGTGAAGACACGCTCTCTGGTGTTGCAGTGCAAGGAAGATGTGATCGCAGCTCCGCATGTCGGGGAATATGTGCACGAGAAGCTTCCCGACAGCGAGTTTGCGCTGCTGGATGCAACGGGCCATTGCCCCAATCTGAGCGCGCCCGATGAGGTCATCAGTGCCATGAGGAATTTCCTTTGAGCGCAACGCAGCGACTGGTGGATGGCCTGACTGAAGATCTTGAAGATCTGTACGAGCATGCGCCCTGCGGCTATGTCTCGCTGGACCGCTACGCCCGAGTGGTGAAGGTCAATGCCACCATTTGCACCTGGCTGGAAAGGCCAGCTAGGGAGCTCTTGGGCCGTCCGTTCCACGAATTGCTGAGCGTGCCGAGCCGCATGTTCTTTGAGACGCATTTCGCGCCGCTTCTACGCATGCAGGGCTTTTTTCACGAAGTTGCAGTTGATCTGATAGCCCACGACGATACCCGGCTGCCGGTGCTCGCCAATGCGATGGAGCGTCGTGATGCGCAAGGCAACCTGCTCTTCACACGCATAACGGTTTTCAAGGCTGCCGAACGGCGACGCTACGAGCGGGAACTGGTGGAAGCACGCCGGGCGGCGGAAGAAGCGCGCAGGGCTCTGGAAAAGCTCAACAATGAGCTGGAGCGACGCGTTGAGGAGACGGTCGCCGAGCGGTTGAAGCTGGAACGGGCGCTCCAGAACGAGCGCAAGCAGGGCGTTCTGCGCGAACAGTTTATCGCCGTTCTTGGTCATGATCTGAAGAATCCGCTCGCTGCCATCGATTCCGGCCTGCGCGTCCTGTCGCGTGAGGAGCTGAGCGACCGCGGACAGCAGGTGCTGGGCCTGGTCAGCAAGAGCACGAATCGGATGGTCGAGCTGATCGACGATGTGCTGGACTTTGCCAGAGGTCGACTGGGTGAGGGTATCCCGATAGATCGTAGCCCGCCACGACCGCTTGGCCCGGTGTTGCAGCAGGTTATCGACGAGATAGCCTCCAGTAATCCCGATCGCACGATTGATGTCAGCATTGACCTGAACAGCGATGTTGAATGCGACCGCCACCGCCTGGCACAAATGGTGTCAAATCTGCTTGGCAACGCCGTCATCCACGGCGATCCCGAACAGCCCGTGCGTCTGGAAGCACGCGAAGAAAACGGACGCCTGGTGCTAAGCGTCATCAATCACGGAAAACCGATTCCGCCGGAAGTACAGAAGAGGTTGTTCCACCCCTTCTCGCGCGGAGAGCCGGGCGGAAGCCATAAGGGCCTCGGCCTTGGCCTTTACATTGCGCGTGAAATTGCTGTGGCGCATGGCGGAACATTGCGTGTGCGAAGCAACGAGGCCGAAACGCGTTTCACGCTACGCATGCCGCTTCGCGCAGCCAAAAGGCGCAATCCCGTTAAGCAGCCTGACGCAAATTAAAGGCGCAGACTTGCCGCAATGCCGGCATCAACGCTCCTTGCGGATATCCTCGCGCGTGTCTTCCACGAAATCTTCCGAGACCGGGGAGGCCGCATTGCCGAAGGCGTTGCGCACATAGGTGGCAACAGCGGCAACTTCCTCGTCGTCCAGTTTCCAGTCGAAGGCTGGCATCACATGGCGCGTGGGGTAACGCTCTGTCTGCGCCGCGCGCGCACCTTCGAGAATGATGCGCACCAGCGAGGTCGGGTTGGAGGATTGAGCGAGCGACGACCCCGCGAGTGCTGCGAACTGGCCGGGCACGCCACTGCCATCCGGTGCATGGCAGGCCGAACATTGCGCCTCATAGATCGTCCGCCCAAGCTGCATCGCGGGATCATCGTCCTCCATCGGCTCGGCTTCGTCCGTCTCTTGCGCGGGGATGGAGCGGATATATTCCACGATCGCCTGAACATCCTCGTCGGTCATGTGGCTGGTGGAGACTTCCACCACCTCTGCCATCGGGCCGAAGGCAGCAGTGCGGTCGTTGCGCCCATGCTTGAGGAAGTCGAAGAGCTGCTCGTCGCTCCAATCACCGATGCCGTCGCGCGTCGATCCGGTGAGGGACGGTGCCCACCAGCCTTCGGCATAGCCGCCGGTAAAGGCATCATCGCCTTCTTTCACTGCACCGATAATGTTCTTCGGGGAGTGGCACATGGCGCAATGGCCAAGGCCCTCCACCAGATACTTGCCGCGGTTCCAGGCATCCGATTTTTCCGGATCGGGTTCGAATTCCTCGTTCTCGAAATTGAGGAGGTTCCATCCGCGCAGTGCAAAACGCATGCTCAGAGGCCAGGGGAATTCCGGTTCCCGCACCTGCTGGCGTACCGGCTCCAACGAGTTGAGATAGGCGAAGATGGCGTTGGAATCTTCACGCGTTACAATTGTGTAGTGGGTATAAGGGAATGCAGGATAAAGACGCTCGCCATTCGGCCTGATTCCCTCATTCATCGCGCGATAGAAATCATCCGCCGTCCAGGCGCCGATGCCTGTTTCCTCATCCGGTGTGATATTGGCCGTGTAGATCGTGCCAAAGGGCGTGGACAGCGCATAGTCGCCCGCCATCGGCTTGTTCTCATCGACCGTATGACAGGCAGCACAGTCGCCCGCACGCGTGAGGTAGAGGCCGCGCTGGCGCATGGTCCAATCATTGGCGTCAATTGCCATGGCGGCTGTAGAAGCCATGAGGCCTATAAAAGTGCTGCCCGCAAATATGATAGCGCTTGATCTGATCATCATGCCTGCACCAAAGGTCCGGGATTGCTCAGATACTGCTCGCGAATGGCCTGCGCGGAGTGATAGGCCAGCGCCGCGACAGTGCCCGTGGGATTGTATCCCGGGTTCTGCGGGAAATTGCCCGCACCCATCAGGAACAGGTTGGGCAGATCCCAGCTCTGATTAAAGCGGTTGGTCACGCTGTCGGCCGGGCTCGCACCCATAATGTGCCCTCCGGTATTGTGCGTGGTCTGGTAGGGGACGATGGAATAGGGGCCTTCCCGGCGGCTGACCTTGTAGCTTTTCGGGTTCATCACCTTGGCGATGTCCACCAACCTGTCGGTCAGGAAGTTCGACATGTTGTAGTCGTTCTCCGTGAAGTCGAAGGTCATGCGCAGAAGCGGCCGGCCATAGGCATCCCGATAGGTAGGATCGAGGTCGAGATAGTTCTGCCGATAGCTCATCTGTGCGCCATGCGCGCCGATGCTGATCGAATGCTGATAGTTTTCGCGCACCGCCTTCTTGTACTGCGCACCCCATTTTGGCGTGCCTTCCGGCGTTGGCTGGCTCTCGATCGGACGGCCATTGGTCTGCCACTGTGCCAGATAGCCACCGCCAATGAAGCCGAGGCCGGTGTGATCGAAATTATCGCCGTTGAAGTCGTCGACACACATGCCGAGCGCCCCGGCACCCACGAAGGGGTTGAACCAGGTATCGTCGTCATAGAAGAGCGTCACACCTGACATGGTCTGATAGGCATAATTCTTGCCTACAAGCCCCTCGCCAGTGCGCGGATTGTAGGGCTGGCCGATGCCGGAAACGAGCATCAGATGCACATTGTGCGTGATATAGGCAGCAAGGATCACGATATCGGCGGGCTGCTCGACCAGCTCGCCTTCAGCAGTGATATATTCCACGCCCGTGGCCCGCGTTTTCTGCTTGTCGGTCAATACGCGCAGCACCATGGATTCGGTACGCAGCGTGAAATTGTCCTTCTCCATCAACACAGGCAGGATCGTGGTTTCCGCCGTGGCCTTGGAATAGTTCCCGCAGGCGAATTTCTCGCAAAAACCACAATAGGTACACGGCGCCATCGAGACGCCGAGCGGGTTCGTATAAGCTTGGCTCATATTGGCCGATGGTCCGGGGAAGGGGTGGTAGCCAAGTTCTTCGGAAGCTTTGGCAAACAGTGTGGGCCCATACACCATCTTCATCGGCGGCGTCGGATACTCCGTCGAGCGCCAACCCTCGAACGGGTTGCCGCCCGGCTGCAACTCGCCTTTTATGTTGCCAGCCTTGCCGGCAATCCCGCAAAGAAATTCGAATTTGGTGAAATGCGGCTCAAGGTCGTCATATGTGACACCCCAGTCCTGAATCGTCATATCCTCGGGCAGCGCGCCATAGCGCTCCTCATTATGCGAGCGGGCCACGAAGTCGGAGGGAAGAAAGCGCCATGTCTGCCCGTTCCAATGCACGCCCGACCCGCCGACATTCGTGCCGGGCAGGAAGGAGCCGAGCTGGCGCATGGGCAGCGCTATCTCGTTCATGTTGTTGCGGAATGTAAGGGTCTGGCGGCTGAGCGACTCGAACAGCTCGTGACGGTAACGGTAGCGCACCTCATCCTGCGCATTCGTGACAGCGAAATCTTCTGAAGTCGCTCTCCAAACGCCTCTTTCCAAGGCGACGACATCCAAACCTTCTTCGGTCAGCTCCTGGGCGACGATGGAACCCGTCCATCCAAGCCCGACTATAACCACATCCTTGCGCGGCATTATGCGTGCCATGCTCTAATCTTCCCTCGGTTCGGGGCTGAAGCGGGTGAAGCCGGCGACGGAAACCGGCTCAAGCACAACGCGCTTGTTGTGCCAGTCGACATAGGGGCGGTAGTCGTAGCGCGCGCCGGGAAAACCGATCATGCGCCACGATTCCATGTTGCGGTTGCCGCCATGAACCGGATCGCCGAAATAACCTTCCTTGGTGTTCTGAAGCAGCATGGTGAAGAAGTCGGTGGCGCTGGCCTCGCCAAGCTCCATCTCGCCTTCTTCCAGCTGCGTCAGGATTTCATCCTGCTGTTCCGGCTCAAGCTCGGCGAAGCGCGCACCATGTTTCTCGATAACCCGTTCCTCGATTTCAGCAATCGCCGTGCGGTAGAGCTTCGCGGGCTCACCAGACTGGTAGCCCTGCTGCTCGGTGCCCTTCATGAATGGAGGCTTGGTGTAATAGATGGCGCCGCGCCCGAACGGGCCCGCCAGCTCGCTGTCGATGAAGTTCACAACGCCGAGCTCGGAAGCACTGGGCCAGTCATCAGCCGGGATAAGTCGGTCAACTGCAGCTTCGAGGAAAGCTCGTTCCTCGTCGGTCAGGAAGCGGCGGGTGGGGTCATAGTGGCTGGGTTCTGGAAACGGGGTCGGTCTGTAAGGCATCTCGCCGGAATATTCCCGGCTCGAGAGCAAGGCAGGGCTCACACCGGCAAGAATGCCCGCGGATGCTCCAAGCAGCAATCGGCGACGTGAAAAGCGAAACAACTGCCTCCCTCCGTGCAAGTTTCACTTCGTCCCAATGACTGCAGGCGGAACAAGGTTCCATTTTTTTTCACCCGACTCCTTGCTCCCAAGGCTTGGTTCTGACGCGAAAACTTCTTATTTGGCAGGGCAACGCAGGAGACGAGTTTATGAGCGAACCCACACGCGAAGCGGTTCTGGAACGTTTGTCCTCAATCAAGGGGCCTGATCTTGAGGGGGACATTGTCTCCCGGGGGCTGGTTTCGGAAATCTTCATCGCGGACGGCAAGGTGTTCTTCTCCATCACCGTTCCTGCCAAACGGGCCAAGGAGCTCGAACCGCTGCGTGCGGCTGCAGAAAAGGCAGTGAAGGAAATCCCGGGCGTGAAGGGCGCAATGGTAGCGCTGACCGCTGAAAAGGAAGGCGGCGGCATGGGAACCGAGCCGTCCCGCAAGCCTGAGCCGCGCCCCGCTCCTTCACCCCGCAGCAGCCAGAAGGCAGGCATTCCCGGCGTCGAAAAGATCATCGCGGTTGCCAGCGGCAAGGGTGGCGTGGGCAAATCAACCACCGCGGTCAATCTCGCCATGGCTCTGGCTGGTGAGGGATTGAAGGTCGGCATTCTCGACGCTGATATCTACGGTCCATCCATGCCGCGCCTGCTTGGCCTGACAGGCAAACCGGAAATGGTCGATTCCAAGACGCTCAAGCCGATGGAAGCTTACGGCGTGAAGGTCATGTCGATCGGCTTTCTCGTTGAAGAGGAAGCGCCGATGATCTGGCGCGGACCGATGGTCATGTCGGCGCTGCGCCAGATGATGCGCGATGTCGCCTGGGGCGAACTTGACCTCATGGTTGTCGATATGCCGCCCGGCACTGGCGACGCGCAGCTTACCATGGCGCAGCAGGTGCCGCTGGCCGGAGCGGTCATTGTCTCCACGCCGCAGGATCTGGCGCTGATCGACGCCCGCAAGGGGCTCAACATGTTCCGCAAGGTTGATGTACCGCTGCTCGGCATTGTCGAGAACATGAGCTATTTCATCGCGCCTGACACCGGCAAGCGTTACGACATTTTCGGCCATGGCGGTGCGCGCACGGAAGCCGAGCGACTGGATGTCCCCTTCCTGGGCGAAGTGCCCCTCACAATGGATGTGCGGGAATTGTCCGACGCTGGACGTCCGGTGGTCGTCAGCAATCCCGAAGGTGCGCAGGCGCAGACATATCAAGCCATTGCACGGGGTGTGCTGGAGCAGCTTGGCCTGGCCGAAGAGAATGTGTCTGCCCCCACGATCGTCTTCGAGCAATAGCTTCGATTGCACCTTCGCCCGCCTTGGTGTCATCTAGATCTTCCGATTTCCCAGGGAGGCACGGCATGGCGACGCAGGAGACGGTACTTTTCGAGCGCAGGGAGGCAGTAGCGCTCGTCACCCTCAATCGCCCGGACCGCTTGAACGCATTCAACGAGGCGCAACATCTGGCCCTCTGCCAGGCTTTGGAGGCCTGCGCCGCGGACGACAGCTGCCGCGCGATAGTTCTGACCGGGGCAGGGAGAGGGTTCTGTGCTGGACAGGACCTTTCCGAGCGAGACCCGGCCATGCTGGGCGACAGTCCCGATCTCGGTCGCACGATAGAGCAGTTCTACAATCCGCTTGTTCGCCAAATCCGCGACCTACCCAAGCCGGTCATCTGTGCGGTCAATGGCGTGGCTGCCGGGGCCGGCGCGAATATCGCGCTCGCTTGCGACATCGTTTTGGCGGCGCGGTCTGCCCGTTTCATCCAGGCCTTTGCCAAAATCGCGCTTGTTCCCGATTCCGGCGGTACCTGGTTCCTGCCGCGCCTTTTAGGCGAAGCGCGTGCGAAAGCGCTTGCGCTGACAGGCGATGCACTGGACGCGCAAAAAGCCGCAGACTGGGGGCTTATCTGGGACGTCGTGGAGGATGACCGGCTAATGGATGAAGCGCTGGCACTGGCCGACAGGCTCTCGCATGGCCCCACCCACACCTATGGCCTTATAAAGAGGGGCATACACGCAGCCGCGGCCAATCCATTGGAGGCGCAGCTTGATCTGGAGCGTGAGTTGCAGCGTGAGGCCGGGCGCTCACAGGATTATCGAGAGGGCGTCAGCGCGTTCCTGGAAAAGCGCGCACCTGAATTCACCGGAACTGCGAAGCGTTGAGCATCACACGGCTTCTTCGGCCGGTTTTCCGCTGACGCATTCGTTGAAGTCGGAGAAGAATTGCGCGGCCAGCTTCTTCGATGTTGACTGGATGAGGCGGCTGCCGAGCTGTGCCATCTTCCCCCCGACATCGGCCTTGGCCGTGTAGGAAAGGATGGTTGCCTCCGGACCGTCCTCCTCAAGGGAGACATCAGCGCCACCCTTGGCAAAGCCGGCGACCCCGCCTTTGCCCTCGCCGGAGATCGTGTAGGAGTGCGGCGGGTTGAGGTTGGTCAGTTCCACCGCGCCGTTGAACTTGGCCTTGATCGGCCCGATCTTAAGCGAGACAGTCGCGGCAAATTCGGTGTCGGATTTCTTTTCCAGATCCTGGCAGCCGGGGATGCACTGCTTGAGAACCTCAGGATCATTCAGCGCCTCCCAAACCTTCTGGACCGGCGCCTCGATGCGTTCCTGACCTTCGATCTCCATTGCCATGACAGTCTCCTCACCTTCGCGTCCTGTTCTGGCTATCGCAGCGTTGTCCTCTTGTCCATCAGCCTTGCCTGCAAGAGGTGGCGTGAAATAGTCCTGTCATGGAACAAGGCTATGGCCGGCCCTCAACCTGAGCCGGCATATCAGACCGGGCGAGTGACTGGGGGAGTCAGATGGAAGCTGCCGTTGAAGCAGAGCGCGATGCAGGCAAGGGTACTGCGGTGGAGGTATTCACGGCTTTCCTGAAGCTTGGCCTGACCTCCTTCGGCGGTCCGATCGCGCATCTTGGCTATTTCCGCGATGAACTGGTCAAGCGCCGCGCCTGGCTTACCGATGAAGCCTATGCGGAGCTGGTGGCACTGTGCCAGTTTCTCCCCGGACCGGCCTCAAGCCAGGTGGGCTTCGGCCTTGGCCTGCAGCGCGCCGGGGCACTCGGTGGGTTTGCTGCCTGGACCGCTTTCACACTCCCCTCCGCGCTTTTTCTTGTCCTGTTCGCCTTCATGGCAGAAAGTCTTCAGGGGCCGCTGGGGCAGGGCCTCGTTCATGGGTTGAAGCTGGTTGCCGTCGCCATCGTTGCGCATGCATTGTTGGGCATGGCGCGCTCGCTCTGCCCCGACAGGCCGCGTGCGGCGATTGCGCTGGCCGCCCTCGCGCTCGTTGCGATCACAACCAGCGCCTTTGGACAGGTTGTGGCCATACTACTGGGCGCTGCAGCCGGTATGGCTGTGCTGGGGCGCAAACAAGACGCTGGCGCAGCTGCATTGAGCTTCCCCGTTAGCCGGCTGGCTGGCATCATCGCGCTCAGCCTCTTTGCCCTTCTCCTCATCGGCCTGCCGCTGTTGCACGGAGCAAGCGACGGTGGCTTCGTTCAATTGGCTGATATCTTCTACCGCGCAGGCGCGCTTGTGTTCGGTGGCGGGCATGTCGTGTTGCCGCTTCTGCAGGAAAGCACGGTTCAACAGGGCCTTGTTTCCGCGGATGCATTTCTTGCAGGCTATGGTGCAGCGCAGGCCGTTCCCGGCCCGCTATTCACCTTCGCCGCCTACCTTGGAGCCGTAATGGAGACTACCCCGACGGGACCCGCCGGAGCCGCCATTGCACTCGTATTCATCTTCTTGCCGGGATTGCTTCTGCTTGTCGGCGTCTTGCCCTTCTGGGCGTCTATCCGGCAATACCCGCTGGCGGCCTCTGCCATAAAGGGCGCCAATGCCGCTGTTGTAGGCATTCTTGCCGCGGCCCTTTACGACCCGGTTTTCGCCGCAGGCGTGCTGTCGCCGCTGGACTTTGCCGTTGCAGCGACAGCCTTCATGCTGCTCACGCTGTGGAAGCTTCCGCCTTGGGTGGTGGTCATCTTCTGCGCAGCTGCGGGCGTGGTGATGGCGGCCGTCTAGGCCGCCACCGAACGTCGGTTCGCCACCGCCGCCAATTCGCGGATACCCGGCTCGATCTGCTGCAGCGCAATCGATGAAATGCCAAGTCGCATATAGGGCGAGGAGCGTTCAGGTCCGTCGAAGAAGCGCGGACCCGGTTCCACAAGCACGCTGCGCTGGGCCGCCGCTTTCGCGATCGCCTCGGTATCAGTGCCGGGTGGGCCCTGCAGCCAGAGTGAAGTGCCGCCTCTCACATCGCAGGCGCTCCACTCAGGCATATAGGTGTGGATCGCTTCCAGCACCTTCTCCCGCCGTTCCTCGAAGGCCGAGGACAAGCGGCGCACAAGTGCGTCGTGGTGGCCGAGCGACAGGAACAGGGCCACGGCACGCTGGTTGTTTGCAGGCGGATGGCGCAGCATGAAGCGGCGCAACGCGCGCAATTCGGCAACCAGATCGGCCGGTGCCACGATATAGCCGAGGCGCAGGCCTGGTGCGAGCGTCTTGGACATTGAGCCGACATAGATGACGCGGCCCGTATGATCGAGGCCTTTCAAGGCCTCCTGCGGCGTTTCATCGGCAAGCTGGCTGTCATAATCATCCTCGATGACAACCCAGTCGTTTTCCTCCGCGCGTGCCAGGAGCGCCTCGCGCCGTGCGCGGCTGAGCGGGACCATGGTCGGGCAATGATGGCTCGGCGTCGTGAAGACGAAGTCGGCATCCTGCGGGATGGCCTCGACATCAATTCCTTCCTGATCGACCGGGACGGGCAGCGTCTCGGCGCCGGCCAGGCGGAAGATGGAGCGCGCATCCGGATATCCCGGATTTTCCATCGCCACCCGCGCGCCGCGCATCATCAGAAGCGTGGAGAGCATGTAGAGCGCATGCTGCGCACCCAGGGTGACGATGATCTCGTCGGGATTGGCGAAAATGCCACGCCGCGGCAAAAGCCGGGCCTGGATCTGCTCGATCAGAAGCGGATCATCCTTGTCGACCATGTCGGCCGCCCAGTTTCGGATTTCCAGAACCGCCAGCGCCATGCGGTTGCATTCGCGCCATTCCGCCGTCGGGAAGAGTGCCGGGTCAAACTGCCCGTAAACAAACGGGTAGGAATACTGCATCCAGTCGCCGTGCTTCATGCCTTCAGGCATGTCGGATGCAAAGACCTGGCGACGCGCCTTCCAGTCGATCTGGCCGGTTTTCTTCGGTCCCTTGCGGGCGGCACGGGGCGGTGAGGCCAACACTTCCGGATTGACGAAGTGACCGCGGCGTTCACGCGCGATCAGGAAACCCTGGTCCACAAGCTGCTGGAAAGCCAGCACCACGGTGCCACGCGCCACGCCCAGCTTGTCCGCAAGGATGCGGCAGGATGGCAATGGCATGGACGGCGCAATCTGGCGGTCCAGAATGGCGGAAACGATGGCCTGACGGATCTGCGCCTGCAGTGTCTGTCCGGAATCGGGGGAAATTTTGAAGAGCCCTGCCCACAGGGCCGTGTCATTTCTTGTTGGCATATCAAACCTCTCGCGGGCGGATGCTATATATGCCTTACTAAATTCGCAAGCCTGGACCAAAGAATTGCACCAAAACCCTTATATCATATAGCTTTGGCTGCGCTTCACATTTGCAGCACCGCGCCCTAGATTGCCGCCGAACCGTCAGGAGAGGTTGTTGATGAGCGCGTATGAAGCTGCACTGGAAGCCCTGAAAGAACACGCCAAGGCGATTGCCGGCTTCGATCTGCGAGACGCCTTTGCGAAAGATCGGGATCGATTCGCGCGTTATTCAGCCAGCCTTGATGATCTGCTTCTGGACTATTCCAAGTGCGCCGTGACCGAGGAGACGCTCGATCACCTTGTGAAGCTCGCGCAGGCTGCGGGGCTTGCCGAGCGCCGCGAGGAAATGTTTTCCGGCAAGCACATCAACATGACCGAAGACCGTGCCGTGCTTCACACTGCCCTGCGTGCCGGCGCCGACAGCGCCATCAAGGTGGACGGGCAGGATATCTCGCGCGACGTCGAGGCCGTGCTTCAGGCGATGTCGAAATTCGCCGAAGCAGTGCGCTCCGGCAGCATCAAGTCTGCCAGCGGCAAGCCCTTCACCGATGTGGTGAATATCGGCATTGGTGGCTCCGATCTCGGGCCCGCCATGGCGACACTGGCACTCGCACCCTTCCACGACGGGCCGCGCCTTCACTATGTCTCCAATGTCGATGGAGCGCACATCGCCGATACGTTGAAGGATCTTGATCCGGCCACGACCCTTTTCATTGTCGCCTCCAAGACATTCACCACAATCGAGACCATGACCAATGCCCGCACCGCGCGGGACTGGATCGCCAGATCGCTGGGCGAGGATGCTGTCAGTGCGCATTTCGCAGCCGTTTCCACGGCGCTCGACAAGGTGGCCGATTTCGGTATCGATCAGGACCGCATTTTCGGCTTCTGGGACTGGGTCGGCGGGCGCTATTCGCTTTGGTCGGCAATCGGCCTTCCGATAATGATTGCTGTGGGAGCGGACAATTTCCGAAAGATGCTGGAAGGCGCGCGTGATCTCGACACGCATTTCAGGCAGGCACCGATGCGCGAAAACCTTCCCGTTCTGCTTGGCCTGATCGGTTTCTGGCACCGCGTTGCACGCGGCTATCCTGCACGCGCGGTCATCCCCTACGACCAGCGTCTGGCACGCCTGCCGGCCTATCTCCAGCAGCTCGACATGGAATCGAATGGCAAGCGCGTGCGCCTCGATGGTTCCGATGCCGTGACGCCGACCGGTCCGCTTGTCTGGGGCGAGCCCGGCACCAATGGCCAGCACGCCTTCTTCCAGCTTCTGCATCAGGGCACGGATGTCATTCCTGTAGAATTCATCCTCGCCGCCAAGGGGCACGAGCCGGAACTGAAGCACCACCACGACCTGCTCATCGCCAACTGTCTTGCGCAATCGGAGGCCTTGATGAAAGGCCGCACGCTGGAAGAGGCCCGCGCGCAGCTGCGGACCAAGGGCATGGACGCCGAAAAAATCGAGAAGATTGCTCCCCACCGCGTTTTCCCTGGCAACCGTCCCTCGCTCACCATCCTCTACGAGACGCTCGACCCTTATTCCTTCGGTCGCCTCATCGCCCTCTACGAGCACCGGGTCTTCGTCGAAGGTGTTCTCTTCGGCATCAACTCCTTCGATCAGTGGGGCGTCGAACTCGGCAAGGAACTCGCCACCGAACTCCAGCCGGTCGTCGAGGGGAAGAAGTCAGCGGATGACCGCGATGCCTCGACCGCCGGCCTCGTCGCGCAGGTAAAGGCGCTGCGGGAGCGGTGAGTAGCGAGTAGTGAATAGCGAATAGTGAGTAGTGGTGCGCTCCAGCGCAAGCGTCATCCCGGCCGAGCAAAGCGAGAGCCGGGACCTATTGAGAG
Organism: Nitratireductor sp. CH_MIT9313-5; assembly: GCF_037029545.1. Lineage (NCBI taxonomy): Bacteria > Pseudomonadati > Pseudomonadota > Alphaproteobacteria > Hyphomicrobiales > Phyllobacteriaceae > Nitratireductor > Nitratireductor sp. CH_MIT9313-5. The sequence goes on from NZ_JAYMER010000011.1 coordinate 235,198, forward strand.
GCGCGGCCGCTCACCGCAGCAAGAGCCGTCGGTTCTGAATTGTGCCCTGGCGAGATCCAGGCCGCGCCCTGTGCGTCCATCCAACAGGTCCCGGATAGCCCGCGGCTTCCGGGATGACGCTGCACGCTGCGCTTACGCTCCCGCTAGTTTTCCGGAAGACGCGCCCGCATATCCACGCCTGATCTCCCCCCTTTGAGGGGGAGATGCCTGGCAAGCCAGAGGGGGGGGGTGTGCTTGGCACTGCCGACCAAGGAAATGATCAAGCAGCCTTTGCCGCGATCCGCTTCCTGATGCTCTCCACATCCGCCCGTGGCGTCGCGGCGAACAGCGTCTTCGTGTATTCGTGCTGAGGGTTGGAGAACACGGCGTCGCGCGTGCCATATTCCACCGCTTCGCCGAAATACATCACCATCACTTCGTCAGCGATATATTTCACGACCGAGAGATCGTGGCTGATGAAGACGAAGGTCAAGCCGAACTCGTCCTGGAGGTCGGCGAGCAGGTTGAGCACCTGTGCCTGCACCGAGAGATCGAGGGCCGAAACAGGCTCGTCGAGCACCAGCAGACGCGGATTGAGCATGAGCGCGCGCGCAATGGCGATGCGCTGACGCTGACCCCCGGAGAACATGTGCGGATAGCGGTTGAAGTGTTCGGGCTGCAGCCCGACCTTCAACAGCATCTGCATGGCACGTTCGCGACGTTCGGCCGCCGGCACATTATCGTTGATGATCAGCGGCTCCATGAGCACGTCGCCGATCTTCTGCCGCGGATTGAGCGAACCATAGGGGTTCTGGAAGACGATCTGCACCTTGCGGCGCATCTCGGAGGTAAGCCCGGCCTTGGTGATGTCGACCGGCTGGCCGTCGATCAAAAGCTCGCCGCTGGTCGGCGCATCGATCATGGTGATGATGCGGGCAAGCGTGGACTTGCCGCAGCCGGATTCGCCCACAATGGCGAGCGTCTTGCCCTTTTCCAGCTTCAGGTCGATGCCCTTGAGTGCATGGATGGTCTTCTGCTTGGAAAACAGACCACCGCCCACATGGTAGTCGCGGGTAATGCCGCGGGTTTCGAGAACGATTTCGCTCATCACTGTGCTCCCTCGGCGGGTGCCTCTTCGAAGTTGAAGTCGGAGACGGTCGGCAGGCGGTCGCCGGTGGCATTCTCGGGCAGGGCTGAGAGAAGGGCACGCGTGTAATTGCTCTTCGGGTTCTCGAAGAGCGAAAGCACGTCGGCTTCTTCCATCTTGCGGCCCTTGTACTGCACGATCACGCGGTCGGCGGTCTCGGCCACAACACCCATGTCATGGGTAATCATGATCATGCCCATGCCCTTCTCCTCCTGGATGGAAACGAGAAGATCGAGGATCTGCTTCTGGATCGTCACATCGAGTGCGGTGGTCGGCTCGTCGGCGATGAGCAGCTTGGGATTGCAGGCAATCGCCATGGCAATCATCACGCGCTGACACTGCCCGCCCGACATCTGGTGCGGATAGGCGTTGAGCCGATCCCCCGCATTTGGCAGGCCCACCGACTGGAACAGCTCCACCGTGCGGTCACGCCGCTGGCGGCTGTTGAGATTGGTGTGCATCTTCAGCGTCTCGTCGATCTGGTAGCCGACGGTGAAGCAGGGGTTCAGACTTGCAATCGGCTCCTGGAAGATCATGGCAATGTCCTTGCCAACGATCCTGCGGCGCTCCGACGGCGACAGATTGAGGATGTCGCGGCCCTGAAAGCGCATGGCATCGGCCGTCACGCGCGCCGTCCAGGGCAGAAGGCCCATGACGGCCAGCATCGAGACCGATTTGCCGGAGCCCGATTCACCCACGATTGCCAGTACCTCGCGCTGGTCGACATGAAGCGACACGCCATTGACGGCGCGAAGCACGCCCCCTGCGGTATCGAATTCGACGGTGAGGTTCTCGATTTCGAGAAGATGTCCGTTGTCAGCCATGTCAGGACCTCTTCAGCTTGGGATCGAGCGCGTCGCGAAGACCGTCGCCCATGAGGTTGATGGCAAGCACCGTGACAAGGATCGCGATGCCGGGGAAGGTGACGACCCACCAGGCGCGCAGAATGAATTCGCGGGCCTCGGCAAGCATGGTGCCCCATTCCGGCGTCGGCGGCTGCGCACCCATGCCAAGGAAGCCGAGTGCTGCTGCATCCAGAATTGCCGTGGAGAAGGAGAGCGCTGCCTGCACGATAAGCGGTGCGGTGCAGTTGGGCAGGATGGTCTTGAACATCAGCCGGATGTTCGACGCACCTGCCACGCGCGCGGCGGTCACATAGTCGCGACCCTTCTCGCTCATGACCGCTGCACGGGTGAGGCGCACATAATGCGGCTGCTGCACCAACGCGATGGCGATCATCGCATTGACGAGGCCTGGTCCCAGAATGGCAACGAGCACGAGCGCCAGAAGCAGGGACGGAAAGGCCAGGATAATGTCCATGGCGCGCATGATGACGGTATCGACCGCACCACGGAAATAGCCGGCAATCAGGCCGATGAAAATACCGACGGACACGGCCACCGACACGACGACCACGCCGATGAAGAGCGAGAAGCGCGCACCATAGATGAGGCGCGAAAGAAGGTCGCGGCCCACCGCATCCGTGCCAAGAATGAAGGACCAGTTGCCGCCTTCCTGCCAGACGGGCGGCAGAAGGAATGCGCCGCGGTTCTGAACGCTTGGGCTGTGCGGTGCGATCACTGGCGCCAGAAGCGCGATGACCACGATTGCGAGAAACACGTAAAGGCCGATGACCGCACCCTTGTTCTGGCTGAAATAGTACCAGAATTCGGCAAGGCGTGCGCGGCGGGTGACGGCAATCTGCTTGCCGCCTTCAAGGCCGATTGCCGCATTGGCGTCTTTTGCTTGTGACATTGTTCAGTGCCTGATTCTGGGGTTGATCAGACCGTAGAGCACGTCGACGATCAGGTTCACGATCATGATGATGGCGGCGATCAGGAGAAGGCCACCCTGCACTACGGCGTAGTCGCGCTTGAAGACGCTATCCACCATCCACTTGCCGATGCCGGGCCAGGAGAAGATCGTCTCCGTCAGGATGGCGCCGGCAAGCAGCACGCCGACCTGCAGGCCGATGGTGGTAATGACGGGGATGAGTGCGTTGCGCAGCGCGTGAAGGCCGATGACCCGACGCGGCGGCAGGCCCTTGGAACGGGCCGTGCGCACATAGTCCTCGCCCAGCACCTCCAGCATGGCCGAGCGCGTCTGGCGGGCAATGACTGCGAGCGGGATCGTTGCCAGCACGATGGTCGGCAGGATGAGATGCGAAACGGCGGAGGCAAAGGCCCCCTTCTGCCCCGAAAGCAGGCTGTCGATCAGCATGAAGCCGGTCACCTGGGGGAAGAAGTAGAGAAGCGAGATCCGGCCTGAAACGGGCGTCCACTGAAGGATGCCGGAGAACAGGATGATCAGCAGCAGGCCCCACCAGAAGATCGGCATGGAATAGCCGACAAGGGCGGCACCCATCACCGACTGGTCAAGCCACGATCCGCGCCGCACGGCCGCAATCACGCCGACCGGAACGCCAACAGCGATGGCAACGATGATGGCACAGAGCGACAGTTCGATCGTGGCGGGAAAGAGGGTCAGGAATTCCTCGAGAACAGGGCGCTTGGTCACGATTGACGTGCCGAAATCGCCCTGGAGAAGATCAGCCATATAGCTGAAATACTGCATGATTATCGGCTGGTCGAAACCATAGACCGCGCGCAGTTCCTGATAGCGCTCAGCCGACATGCCGCGCTCACCAGCAAGCAGCATGATCGGATCGCCGGGAAGAAGACGAATGAAGGAAAAGGCGACGATGGACACACCGATAAAGGTCGGGATCAACAGCGCCAGCCGGGAAAGAAAAAACCGAAGCATGTACGGCAAAGCCGGCGACAGCTTCTAAGCTGCCGCCGGTTCCTGTCTTAGAGTGAAGTGGCTTACTCGGAGATGTCCACGCCTTCGAAGGAGTGGCCGCCGAGCGGGTCCATCTTGTAGCCGGTGACTTCCTTGCGCATCGGCATGTGAACGACCGAATGGGCGATGGTTGCCCACGGAGCCTCACGCTTGAAGACCTCCTGGGCCTCCATGTAGAGCTCGGCGCGTTCTTCCTGCGTGGAAAGCGTCTTGGCCTTCTGTACGAGGTTGTTGAACTCCTCGTTGCACCACTGTGCACGGTTGGAACCGCCTACAGCGTCGCAGCCGAGCAGAACGGCGAGGAAGTTGTCCGGATCACCATTGTCACCCGTCCAGCCAAGCAGAACCGCACCGTCGCGGTCTTCAGCCTTCGAACGCTCCAGATACTCGCCCCACTCATAGGAGACGATTTCCACATCGACGCCGATCTTGGAGAAGTCTTCCTGGATCAGTTCGGCCATGCGGCGGGCATTCGGGTTGTAGGGACGCTGCACCGGCATTGCCCAGACCTTCATGGAAAGGTCGGAAACACCAGCTTCTTCCAGCATCTTCTTGGCCGCTTCCGGATCGTACGGATCGTCCTGGATCTCGTCGTTATAGGACCACATCGTCGGCGGGATCGGGTTCTTGGCAGCCTGGCCTGCACCCTGGAACACGGCATCAAGGATGGCTTCCTTGTTGATGGCCATGTTCAGCGCCTTGCGCACTTCCGGCTTGTCGAACGGCTCCTGCTTGGTGTTGTAGGCGAGGTAGCCGACATTCAGGCCTTCCTGCTCCATCACCTCGATGTTCTCGTCGTCCTTCAGGCTCTGCACGTCAGCCGGATTCGGGTAAGGCATGACATGGCATTCGCCTGCGAGCAGCTTCTGCTGACGCACGGATGCTTCCGTGGTGATGGCGAAGACGAGATCATCGATCGGCTGCTTGCCGGCCCAGTAGTCCGGATGCGCCTTGTAGCGGATAACCGCATCCGGCTGGTATGCGACGAACTGGAAGGGACCGGTGCCGACCGGCTTCTGGTTCAGGTCGGATTCATTGCCGGCTTCTGCCAGCTTGTCCGCATATTCCTTCGAGAAGATCGACGCGAAGTCCATGGCAAGGTTTGCAATGAACGGAGCTTCCGGACGGGTCAGCTTGAACTTCACCGTATAGTCGTCAACCTTCTCGATGGATTCGAGCAGGTCCGGCATGGACATGGCGTTGAAATATTCCCAGGAAGCGCCTTCAACATAGGAATTGTAGGCATTGTCTTCCTTGAGCTGGCGCTCGAAGGAGAAGATCACGTCATCGGCATTGAAGTCGCGCGACGGGGTGAAATAGTCGGTCGTGTGAAACTTCACGCCTTCGCGAAGCTTGAAGGTGACTTCCAGACCGTCCTCGGAGATCTCCCAGCTTTCAGCCAGACCCGGAACAACTTCCGTGGTGCCGGGCTTGAACTGCACGAGACGGTTGTAAACAGGCTTCGACGAAGCGTCGAAGGTGGTGCCGGCGGTATAGAGCGCCGGGTCAAATCCCTCTGGGCTGCCTTCGGAGCAATAGACGAGTGTCTTGGCTGCTGCAGCGCCACTGAGCATCGTGGCAGCCATGAGTGCAGCCGCAAACGTCAAACGGGTTTTCATCAGGTTTCTCCCTGTAGTTATGTGAGCCGTCCCATCCCGGCTCTTGGAGCGGGCATATAAGCAAAGTTCAATCGAGGTGGGAACTCCCCTTTCTCATTTCGCCGCAACATAATTTCACATATCCTGAATATTGTTGCGCGTGAGAGCGATTGGGTTCAGCCTGTGCCAGCACCAAAAAACCGTCGCGGGAGGACTGCAGATGCAACCTGATTGGAAAGAACGCGTGCTTGAATTCTGGTTCTCCGAACTCACCCCGGACCAATGGTTCAAGACCAGCCAGGAAGTCGATGACACCATCCGGAACCGGTTCGAGCCAACACTTCTGGAATTCGTGGAGAAGCAGCCCGATGAGGTGCGTATGGAGCCCGACGCTGCGCTTGCCGGCATCATTCTGTGCGACCAGTTCCCGCGCAACATCTACCGCAGCACGAGCCGCGCCTTTGCATACGATCCGCTGGCACTGGAGCTTTGCCATCATGCGGTCTCTCGCGGCTTCGACCGAGAACTGGAAACCAAGAAAAAGCAGTTCCTCTACATGCCGCTGATGCATTCGGAAGCGCTGGGGGATCAGGACCGGGCAGTTGAGCTGTTCACCGCCTTGGGCAACGAGAACGCGCGCAAATATGCGGTCGAGCATCGCGATATCATCGCTCGCTTCGGACGTTTTCCACACCGCAACCGCGTGCTTGACCGTGAAAACACCTCTGAGGAGCTTGCTTTTCTGGAAGAGCATGAGGGGTATGGTCAGTAGCATGATCTTCTGCAGGAAGCCCTTGCTACACAAGGGATTCACACCATAAGGTAGTGCCATGAATGCAGGCGCTCTCAGACCTTTAGGGGCAGGTTGTACTTGAAATTTGGGCTTGCATTTTCCCGTTGACGTGTACGTTAAAGTTAGAACATCGTTTTCCAGGGAGGGAAATTTTGGCGAAGTCGAGCGAAACGAAACCTACCAGTGCCCCAAAGACACGGGCGCGAAAGGCACCAGCAAAGCCAGCAGCGGAAGCGGCAAGCTCCGAAGCTGCAAGCGGTGAGGCCACAAAGCCCGCGCGCAAGCGTGCGCCTGCCAAGGCTGCAACGACCACCAAGGCCACCACTGCAGACACAAAGTCGACTTCAGCGCCGAAAGCGACCACCCGGAAGAACAGTTCGGCCAAGACGGGCGCGGCCAAGACGTCCAGCCGCTCCGGCACTGCGAAGACCGCTAGGTCGTCCTCCGCTTCCAAGACAGGTTCGGCGACGAAGAAACCTGCTTCTAAGAAGACTGCAACCACCTCCAAGGCGCCAAAAGGCGCCAGCAGCAATGGCCGGCGACCCTGGCTCGACACCTATCCCGATGTGCTGCCTGCGGAGATCCCGCCATTCACCCACAATTCCATTGGCGAAATGTTGGTGGAAGCCTGTCGCAAACACTCTGACCGCCCTGCCTTCACCTGCATGGGCAAGTCGATCACGTTCTCGGAGTTGGAATCCGCGTCGCGTGATTTCGCCGCCTATCTCCAGTCGCTGGGCCTGAAAAAGGGCGCACGCGTGGCGGTCATGATGCCCAATGTCCTGCAATATCCGGTCGCGATGATGGCCATACTGCGCGCCGGATACACGGTCGTGAATGTCAATCCGCTCTACACGCCGCGCGAGCTTGAGCACCAGCTCAAGGACTCCGGCGCAGAGGCGATCGTCATTCTGGAAAACTTCGCCAAGACCCTGCAGACGGCCATCGGCAACACCGATGTGAAACATGTCGTGGTCACAACCATGGGTGACATGCTTGGCCTGAAGGGCCACATCGTCAATCTTGTGGTTCGCAAGGTCAAGAAGATGGTGCCGTCCTGGCAGCTTCCGGGTCATGTTCCGTTCAAGACGGCGATGAAGAAGGGCGCCAACGCAACCTTCACCAAGCCGGAATGCTCGCTCGAAGACGTGGCATTCCTGCAATATACCGGTGGCACGACTGGCGTCGCCAAGGGGGCAATGCTCACCCATGCCAATGTCATGGCCAATGTGATGCAGAACGAGGCCTGGCTTGAAACCGCCTATATCGATCAGGCGCGGCCCGACCGTTCGATCTATATCTGCGCCTTGCCGCTCTACCATATCTATGCGCTGACGGTGAATGCGCTGATGGGCGTAAAGCTGGGCGCGGAGAACGTGCTGATCCCAAACCCGCGCGATATTCCGGGTTTCGTGAAAGAGCTCAAGAACTACAAGTTCAATGTTTTCCCCGGCCTCAACACGCTCTTCAACGCGCTGCTCAACAATGAGGATTTCCAGAAGCTGGACTTCTCATCGCTGAAGCTGACCTTTGGCGGCGGCATGGCGGTACAGAAAGCCGTGGCCGAGCGCTGGATGAAGCTGACGGGCTGCATGATCGCGGAAGGTTATGGCCTGTCGGAAACCTCGCCTGTCGCAACAGCCAATCTCTTCAACGCGAAGGAGTTCACCGCCACCATCGGCCTGCCGCTTCCCTCCACGGATGTTTCCATCCGCGACGAGGACGGCAAGGAAGTGAAGCAGGGCGACGTGGGCGAGATCTGCATCAAGGGCCCACAGGTCATGGCCGGATACTGGAACCGTCCGGAAGAGACCGCCAAGGTGATGACCACCGACGGTTATTTCCGTTCCGGCGATATGGGCATCATGGACGAGCGCGGCTTCGTGAAGATCGTGGACCGCAAGAAGGACATGATCCTGGTCTCCGGCTTCAACGTCTATCCGAACGAGCTGGAAGACGTCGTTGCAGGCCATCCCAAGGTGCTTGAGGTCGCAGCCGTCGGCGTGCCGGACGAGAAGTCGGGCGAAGTGCCCAAGCTTTTCGTGGTGCGCAAGGATGACAGCCTCACCGAGGAAGAGATCATCGAGTTCTGCCGTGACAAGCTCACCGGCTACAAGCGCCCCCGCCACGTGGAATTCCGTGATGAACTTCCGAAATCCAATGTCGGCAAGATCCTGCGCCGGGAGCTGCGTTAGTCGCTGACATATCCACGTTTCGAAAAAGCCCCGGCATCACTGCCGGGGCTTTTTCATTGAACGCTTGCTGGTCGCTTCAAACCACCATCACGGGACAGTCGGCCAGGCTCGTCACCTTGTGCGAAACGCTGCCGAGCAGATAGCCCTCCAGATCGCCGAGACCGCGGCTGCCGAGCACTATCAGGTCGGCGTCCTTGTCCTTGGCGAATTTCACGATCGTGCGGGCAGGTTGGCCCGCCTTCACAAAGGCGCGGGCGCGAGGGCTTTCATGTTCCAGCGCGTATTGCTTGGCGTGCTCTGCAATCTCCTTGGAATGTTCGCGCAGCACGTCGTCCATGTTGCTTGGATCACTCGCCCGTACCATGGACATCGACTTCTCACGCAGACTGTGATGCCGGTAGACGGTCAGGATCAACAGTTCCGCGTCCGTCGTCTTCTGCATTTCGACGGCAAGCTTCAGCGCCTTGAGCGCGCCTTGCGAGCCGTCAACCGGTACCAGTATCCGTTCGAACATTCTCAGTCCTTCTAGCGGAATGCCAGGTCACGCAGGAAGAGCGCGATCTGCGGGAAGAAGATCAGCGCTGCCGAGACGCAGAGCAGAATGAAGATGAAGGGCGGCGTACCGCGTATCACATCCATGTAGGGCCGCTTGAACACGGCAATCGCCGTGAAGATGTCGCAGCCGAATGGCGGTGTCGCCGAGCCGATAGCCACCTGCAGGGTGATGATCGTGCCAACCAGAACCGGGTCCAGTCCGACATTGTCCACGACGGGCGCGAAGATCGGCACCAGCACGAGGATCACGACGATCGGGTCGACAAACATGCAGCCGATGAAGAAGGCGATTGAGATGACCACGAGAACGCCTATCTGGCCCATCTGGTCGATGCCGATGCCGGCGAGTATCTGCTGGGGGATCTGCGCGAAGGAGATGACCCAGGAGAATGCGGCACCCGCAGCAACGAGGATGAAGACCACCGCCGTGATCAGGCCGGTCGACTTGGCCGTCTTGTAGAGGCCGTGCAGATCAAGTTCGCGGAAAACCACCATCTCCAGGAAGATGGCATAGAGCACACAAACGGCTGCAGCTTCGGTCGGGCTGAAAATGCCGCCATAGATGCCGCCGATGATGATTGCCGGGAAGCCAAGCGGCCACAGCGCCTTTTGCGTCGTGCGCAGGCGCTCGCCCCAGGTTGCTCTTTCTTCGGTCGGCACATTGTTCCGCACGGCGTAGATATAGGAGTAGATCGAGAAGAGCAGCAGGATCAGAAGACCAGGGCCGACACCTGCGATGAAAAGCTCGGAGATCGAGGTATTCGAGACCACGCCATAGATGATCATGCCGATGGATGGCGGGATCAGGAAGGCGATGTCGGAGGAATTGACGATCAGCGCGAGAATGAAGCTGTCATTGTAGCCAGCCTTGAGCATGCGCGGGCGCAACGGCGAACCGATGGCAACCACGGTGGCCTGCGTCGAGCCGGATACGGCGCCGAACATGGTGCAGGCGGCAGCCGTCGAGACCGCCAGGCCGCCACGGATATGCCCGACAAAGGACATGACCATGTCGATGAGGCGCCCGGCAGACTGACCGCGCGTCATGATGTCGGCCGCGAATATGAACATGGGCACCGCGATCAGCGATGCCGGACGAATGCCGGCCATCATCTGCTGGACCATGGTCTCCAGCTGACCAAAGCCACCGAACAGCGTGTAAAATCCGACAAAGGATCCGATGATAAGCGGGATCATCATGGGGAAGCCGAGAAGAAGAAGCACCACCATGATGGAAAAGATCGTTACAGCCATGGTGCGCCCTCAGATCTCGATTTCGTCGTCATCATAGCCCTCGAGCACATTGGTCGAGAGATAGATGTCTTTTTCGATGATGTTCTTGATCGCCGTCAGAATGTACTGCAGGCCCGTCATGAAGAAGCCGATGGGTGCCCAGACATAGATGATCCAGACCGGAATCTGCAGTGAAGGCAGAACGCGCCCGCGATCGTAGAGCGTCATCATGTATTGAGCGGAGTACCAGGCGAGGCCCAACATGAAGACGGCGGTCACCAGCGTGATCGCAATCATCAGCGGCTTGCGCAGCGACGAGGGAAGCGCATCATACATGGCCGACATGCGGATATGGCGGCCATGCCGGGCGGCATAGCTGATGCCCGCAAAGGTGATCAGAACGATCAGGAGCCGGTTCAGCTCTTCAGAGAAGAAAAGACTGCTCTGGAAAACAAAACGGCCCACCACATTGGCGATGGTATTGAGCGCCATCAAAAGCACGCCCGCGGCAAGCAGAACGGATTCGACCTTGCTGATTGCGTTGTCGATCGTACCCAAAAAGCCGGGAAGCTCCGACTTGTAGTCACCGGTATCGGTGTCGTCGGTCGACGTGGTGTCAGTCTGGGACTGAAGCTGGGAATCGTGATGCTGTTTCGACAATGGCGTGATCCCGCTGGAACTCGGACAGAAAAAGCGGGCGCGGCTTGCGCGCCCGCCCCAGTGCAGCCTTACTTGCTCACATTTTCAAGGTCGGCCTTCATCTGGTCGAGAATTTTCTTGCCGCTCTCGCCGGTCATTTCGACGAAAGCTTCCTCAACCGCAGAAGCGGTTTCCTTGAAGGGCTTGCGCTGCTCTTCGTCGAGCACCGTCACCGTGATCTCCGGCTTGGCTTCCTTGATCTTCTCGATGGACTCTTCGTGAAGGCCCTGCTGATACTCAAGAATATGCTCGAAAGCCGCGTCGATGGCGTTGTTGATCATCGTCTGGTCTTCCTCGGACAGACCGTCGAAGAAGTCCTTGTTGGCCATCACCGCAGTGGTGAAGTTGTTGTGGCCGGCACAGGTGATGTAATCGGTAACCTCATACATCTTAGTCGACTCGATGAAGAACATCGGGTTTTCCTGGCCCTGGATGATGTTCGTCTGCAGGCCGCCATAGACCTCGCCCCACGGCAGCGGGGTCGGGGTTGCGCCGAATGCCTGATAGCTTTCAACCAAAAGCGGGTTGGTCATGACGCGGAACTTGACCTCGTTGAGGTCTTCGGGCGACTCCACCGGCTCCTTGGTGGTCATGCAGACTTCGCCCTCGGGGAACATCGTCAGAAGTTCCAGCCCCTGCTCTGCGTAAAGCTCGGGGAACATCTCGTTGATGGCCTTGGAAGTGCGGAAGAACTCGTTGAGCTGTTCCTGGTCCTGCGGCAGCAAGTAAGGCACGAAGAAGACCTGAGCTTCGGGGATCAAAGAGCCGGTGAAGCCCGGCGACTGATCGACGAACTGCAAGATGCCCGACTGGGCCTGTTCCATGATGTCCGCGGATTCGCCGAGCGTGCCATATGGGAAAAGCTGGATCTCGTGGTCGGAATTGGCTTCCACCTCTTCCTTGAACTTCTGGGCGAACACGCCCTGAACCTCGTTCAGCGCTTCTTCGAACGCATAACGCCATGTTTCGGCAGAAGCACTCGCGCTGGTGGCCATTACCGCAACGCCGGCAATGCCCGCCATCAGATAGGATTTGAGTGAAGTCATTCTGCTCTCCTCTGTTGGTAATCGGAAATGTTCTTCGCTTTGAGATAGCGCTCGAGGCTGGAGCCTCCAGCCTAAAAACGCTTCATCTTCCGGCAGGTTTCCTGCCGCACCACGCTTTAGCTGGCAGGGAGCCAGCCCGGGATCGTGGCGAAACCCGGTGTACGCACAGCCAGTCTCGTGCGCTCACGGCCTGCATTGAGGCGGCGCGAGCTGCTGACACTGCGCGATTGGTGGGGGAGGGGGCGCGCGAAACCTGCAGCTGGCGCAACCTTGTAGGCGTTCCGGAGCAAGTGCACCGGATGGCTGGTCGCATCCATGGTTTCGCTAACGAGCAAGCGCCCCTCCTTCTTGGCCTGTTCTGCGTAGACCTTCCCCCTAAACCTGAAACACCGCAGGGGCTGTGTCAAATCGGGAGGCGAAGAAACTGTGGGGCCAGCCGTCCCGGCGCCGCGAAAGCGCCGGGAACAGCTTGCAGTTGCGGCGATCAGGCGCGGCTTTCAGCCTGCCGCTGAAGCACCTCACGCAGCTGGAACGCCGCTTTCATGAGGTCGCGCGTGTACTCGCTCTGCGGATTGTCGAAGACGTCTGCGGTAACGCCTTCCTCCACGACCTGTCCCTGCTTCATCACGATCGTATAGTCGGCCAGCGCCTTTACGACAGCCAGATCGTGGCTGATGAAGATATAGGAGAGGTTGTGGCTTTCCTGGATGTCGCGCAAAAGCGTGATGATCTGCTTCTGCACGGAACGGTCGAGTGCCGAGGTCGGCTCGTCGAGCACGATCACGGTGGGTTTCAGCACCACCGCACGCGCAATGGCAATGCGCTGGCGCTGCCCGCCTGAGAATTCGTGCGGGAAGCGGTTGCGCACCGAACCGTCTAGGCCGACTTCCTCCAGCACTTTCACCGCCACCTCGTTGCGCTCGCGCGCGGACATCTGCGGCTCATGCACCAGAAGCCCCTCTGTGATGATGTCACCGACCGTCATGCGGGGGCTGAGGCTGCCATAGGGGTCCTGGAACACCATCTGCAGGTTTCGCCGATAGGGACGCATGGCGCTGCGGTCGAACCCGCTGATCGGGTTACCCTGATACACCACGCGCCCCTCCGACGGCAGAAGCTGCAGGATGGCACGGCCAAGCGTGGACTTGCCTGAGCCGGACTCACCCACCACACCGATCGTCTGGCCGGCGCGAAGTGCCAGGCTCACATTGTTGACCGCCTTCAGCTCGAAGCCCTTGGAGAAGAGCCCGCCTTTCTGTCCGAAGGTCACACAGACATCCTTGGCGTCCAGCAGAATGGGCGCACTCGAATCCACCGGCGGCTTGGAACCTTCCGGTTCCGCCCCCAGAAGCATCTTCGTGTAGTCCTGCTGCGGACGCTGGAAGATGGCTTCGGTCGGTCCTTCCTCGACAACCTTGCCCTTCTTCATCACATAGACGCGGTCGGCGAAGGCCTCGACGATGGTCAGGTCATGGGTGATGAAGAGAATGGCCATGCCAAGCTTCTTTTGAAGCTCGGCCAGAAGGCCCAGGATCTCCGCCTGGATGGTCACGTCGAGCGCGGTGGTCGGCTCGTCGGCGATCAGGAGGTCGGGATCATTGGCAAGCGCCATGGCAATCATCACGCGCTGGCGTTGCCCGCCCGAAAGCTCGTGCGGATAGGATTTCAGCCGCCGTTCCGGATCGGGAATGTGTACGAGCTTCAACAGCTCCAGAGCCCGCTTGCGCGCTGCCCCGGCCGAAAGCCCGCCGTGGACGCGCAGCGGCTCCGATATCTGGCGCTCGATCGTGTAGAGCGGATCGAGCGAGGTCATCGGCTCCTGGAAGATCATGGTCACCTTCGCGCCACGGATGCGGTTGAGCTGGCGGCGTGGCATGCCGATCAGCTCCTGCCCGCGATACTTCACCGAGCCAGACGCCTTGCCATTGCTGGCAAGCAGCCCCATCGAGGCCATCATGATCTGGCTCTTGCCCGAGCCGGATTCACCCACGACAGCGACCGTCTCGCCTGCGCGCACCTGCATGTCCACCCCGCGCACCGCTTCCACCGTGCCATCGGGTGTGTCGAAGGAAACGCGGATGTCGCGAATGTCGAAGATGGTTTCTTTCATCTGTTCGCTCATGTCAGCGGTCCTTCGGATCAAGCGCGTCACGCAGGCCATCGCCCAGGAAGTTGAGGGCAAAGAGCAGCAGCGTGAGTGCAAGCGAGGGGTAGAGCAGCATGTAGGGCGAGCCGCGCATGTTCTTCGCGCCTTCGGCGATCAGAACACCAAGCGAAGTCAGCGGCTCCTGCACGCCCAGCCCGAGGAAGGACAGGAAGCTTTCAAGCAGGATCACCTTGGGGATCAGGAGCGTCATGTAGATGATGACCGGTCCAAGCGTGTTCGGAATGATATGCCGGCGCAGAATGCCGCCGGAGCGGACACCGAGCGCCTCTGCCGCCTGCACGAATTCGCGTCGGCGCAGCGAGATGGTCTGCCCGCGCACGATGCGCGCCATGTCCAGCCATTCGACCGCACCCACGGCCACGAACATCAAGACGACATTGCGCCCGAAGAACACGACCAGAAGGATGGCGAAGAAGGTGAAGGGCAGCGAGTAGAGAATGTCCACCACCCGCATCATCAGATTGTCGACGCGCCCGCCAAGGAAGCCCGCTGTCGCTCCATAGATGACGCCGATTATGAGCGCCACGCCAGTCGCCAGTGCACCGATCATCAGCGAGATGCGGATGGAAATCAGGATGCGTGAAAACAGGTCGCGGCCATTGGCATCAGTGCCGAAGATGAAGCGCACGCGGCTGACTTCGGCCTCGATGGTAGCCGTCTTCCCGTCTGCACTGGTCTCCACGACCTGCGCATTGGAAAAGAGGTTCGAGCGGTCGAAATAGCGCGTCACGCGCGGGTCGATCTCGCGGCGCGAGGTGGCCACCACACGAAGCGTGTTGCCTTCAACCTCGACGGATTGTGCTTCAAGCCGTGCACGGGACACGAGACTTTCGGCCTCCGGCACGATCTCGTCGTCGCGCGGATAGGCCTCAAGGCTGGCGGGCACCTTTACATATTCCGGATAGACCGTCGCATAGTGGTGCGGCGAGAGCATCGGGCCGAAAATGCCGGCGAAAATGAACAGGACGAGCATGATGAGGCTCGCCATGGCCGCCTTGTTGCGCTTCAGGCGCAGCCAGGCGGTGGCCCAGAGCGAGCGGCCGCGCGGTGTTACGCCGGCTGCCGCCTCGGGCGTGTTTGTTGCGATATCAGTCATAGCGAACCCTCGGGTCCAGGGCGGCATAGAGGAGGTCGACGATCAGATTGAAGACCACCACGAAGACCGCGATGATGATGACGGTGCCCATGACCAGCGTGTAGTCGCGGTTGAGCGCGCCCTGCACGAAGTACCGGCCGATACCGGGCAAACCGAAGATTGTCTCGACAACGACGGAGCCGGTCAGAAGTGCGGCGGCTGCGGGGCCGAGATAGGAGACGACGGGCAGGATCGCCGCGCGCAAGGCATGCACCACGACAATCATCCGCGACGGCAGACCATAGGCGCGTGCGGTGCGCACATGGTCGGAGCGCAAGGCCTCGATCATGGAGCCGCGTGTCAGACGCGCGATGATGGCGATCTGCGGCAGGGCCAGCGTGATGACGGGCAGGACGCGATTGGCGATTGCACCGTCATTCCAGCCACCGGCCGGAAGCATGGAAAGCCAGACGCCGAAGATGAGGGAAAGAACGGGCGCGACAACGAAATTCGGAACGGTAATACCGAAGGTGGCAACCGAGATGACGCCATAGTCAACCCAGGAATTCTGCCGGAGTGCAGCGATGGATCCAAGCAGCGCGCCGAAGAAGAGCGCCACCAAAAGGGCCGTCCCGCCAAGTTGGATCGATACGGGAAGGCCATTGCCCAGAAGCTGCTGAACGGAGAAGTCGCGATAGATGAAGCTGGGGCCAAGATCGCCGCGGAACAGATTGCCCAGATAGCGCAGATATTGTTCCCAAAGCGGCTTGTCGAGATGGAAGACCTTGTTGAGGTTTTCCAGAACCTTGGCTTCAAGCGCGCGCTCGCGGTCGAACGGGCCGCCCGGCGCAATGCGCATGAGAAAGAATGATGCTGTTATGACGAAAAACAGCGTCGGGATCGCGCCCAGAAGGCGGCGAATGACGTAGCCAAACATCGGCTTGCTCTCAAATATGGGCCTGGTGAAGCGCCGTTTGCGCATACGGGCAGGATGGCTCGCTAGCCCCTGCGGATTGTCGAGCGCGTGCCCGATATGGCACCGGCGCCACCTGATCCATGGATCAAAATGGCGCCGGCGCGTTTCACGAGGCTCTCTGGCTTACTCTTCGATGCTCAGGAAACGGGTGGCGTGGACATTCTGAATATTGTCCTCCCAGCCCTTGAGCTTGTTCGAGACGAGCGAATGCGAGGAGTAGAAGAGGATCGGGATGAACGGCATGTCGTTCATGAACATCTCTTCCGCCTCGGCAAGGATCTCTGCACGCTTCTCAAGGTCGGTTTCTGCGGCCGCCCGGTCCATGATCGCGTCATAATCCTTGTTGTCATACTTGGCGTAGTTGAAGCCGGTATTGTCGCTTTCGACCAGGAACAGGAAGTTCTGCGGGTCGGAATAGTCGCCAATCCAGCCGGCACGTGCGATCTGGTAGTCGTCGCTGTCGCGCAGATGTGCGTAGTGAGCCGATGCATCGCGCACATTGTAGGTGATGTTGACGCCAAGCGGCTTCCACATGTCGGCGATGGCGGTCGCCGTGTTCTTGTGGTTCTCCGAGGTGTTGTAGGAGAGTTCGAGCTCCAGCGGCTTGTCGGGGCCGAAGCCGGCTTCCTTCATGAGCTCGATCGCCTTGTCTTCGCGGTCGAGCGGAGACATTTCGGCCCAGTCGGGCTTCGGCGGATTGTCGACATAGTTGGAGATGCCGGGCGGCACCAGCGTGTATGCGGGAAGCATCGAGCCGGACCAGATCTCTTCCGCGATGAATTCGCGGTCGATGGTCATGGCAAGTGCCTGGCGCACGCGATTGTCGGCGAGGGCCTCGTTCTGCGTGTTCAGCGCATAATAATAGGTGCCGAGATAGGGTGGCGTGCGGACCTGGTCGCCCAGACGCTCCTTGATGGAGGCAAGCTGCTCGGTCGGAAGATCGGAGCAGGAATGAACTTCACCAGCTTCGAAGCGGCGCACGCAGGCCGAACGGTCCTCGAAGGGGATCCACTCGATGCGATCGATCTGAACGCTGTCGGCCTCACGGAAATTCTCGTTCTTCTCCATGACGATCTTGTCGTTCACTTCGAAGGAAACGAGCGTGTAGGCACCGTTGGTGACGATGTTTTCCGGCTTCACAAAGTCCGAACCATGCTCTTCGACGGTTGCCTTGTGCACCGGAAGGCCGGTCTGGTGCGTCAGAAGCTCAAGGAAGTAGGGAGTCGGGCGCTCAAGGGTGATCTCGAGCGTGTGCTCGTCGATTGCCTTCACGCCGAGCTCGGAAGGCTCCATCTCGCCCTTGTTAATCGCTTCGGCATTCTTGATCGGATACTGGATCGTGGCGTACTTCGCCCCGGTTTCCGGGTTCTGGATGCGCTGGAAGGAGAAGACGAAATCTTCAGCCGTTACCGGGTCGCCATTGGACCACTTCGCATCTTCGCGCAGCTTGAAGGTGTAAACGGTGCCATCTGCCGACATCTCCCAGCTTTCTGCGACGCCGGGCACAACCTTGGCCTTGGCATCGTAGATCACCAGACCTTCGTAAAGGTCACGCAGAAGATGTGCTTCCGAGACGGTTGAGGTCTTGTGCTGGTCGAGCGTTTCCGGATCGCCGTCATTGCCGCGGACATAGGTCACGGCTGATGCCATGGAGACGCTGGCGAGGATCGCCGCGCCTGTCATCAGACCCCTGATGGATGCCTTAACGAACATGTTCTTCTTACTCCCGCTTGTCGCTTTGCGCGATCATGATTGGTTGGCTCGAAAGGCGCGCTGCCGCTCCCTCGAACAGTCATGTGTTTTATCAGTCCCGAAATTCGGGCCAGTCCTCCACACCTGATCTGTTCTTCTGGAAGGCCGAGAAAGCACTCCGGCGCAGCTGTTGCATGCACGACCCATCACGTTTCGCGCAAAAACATGCGGCAAATGCCGCATCAAACTGCAGGATCAAAGAATGGTTGTCGTCCATTCAGCAGAAAACCTCAGCGGCAGTCTCGGTTCGAGCCGGGTTGAAGCGGGGATTAGGACTCTAAATTACCAATACGTCAAACGCTTTCAGCAGCCGCTGCGGAAGGTGCAACACTTTGTCCTGCTTAAGCGTTTTATGCGAAACAAACTTGCTTGTTGCGCGTCGAAGTTGTTCTGAAAATTGCCCCTGCGCCTGTGGATGAGCGCAGGGGAGATGCGTTAAAACGGCCAGAACTACTTGCCGGCTTTCGACCAGGCGAACTTTTCAAACACCGGGTCGACCGGCGTCTTGGCCAGATGATTGGTGTAGTTGGACATGATTTTCTGTGAGTAGCCGAGGATCACTTCCAGCACGTTGCGCTTGGTAAATCCGGCATCGAGGAAAGCCTGAACATCCTCATCCGCCACGAAACCGCGATCGCGCACGAGCTTCAGCGTGAAGCTGCGCAATGCTTCCAAGCGCGCGTTGGGAAGGGGTGTCTCGTTGCGCAGCGCTTCGGTGATGGCGTCATCCACGCCCATATTCTTGGCAATGCCCGTATGCGCGGGAACGCAATAATGGCACTCGTTCTCCACATTGATGGTCTGCCACACGACGGTCAGCTCATCCTTGTCGAAGCTGGAATTGACGAAAAGCTCGTGTAGGCGCTGATAGCCTTCCAGAAGGCCGGGCGCCTCGGCCATGACCTTGTGCAGGCCCGGCAGGCGGCCAAAGGCAGCCTTGGACTTCTCGATCAGCGGCTTGCTCTCTTCCGGGGCTGTGGACTCGTCGTGGAAGGTGAAATCGACCATTCAAAAATCTCCTGTCTGTTTCTCCGGCTGCATCGGGTGCCGGGTCAGGAGCGAAAATAGGCAATTTGAGTGATCACTCAATAGCCTATTTGAGTGATCACTCAAACGTGAGCAAGTCGCAAGTCATCGACAGCGCGACAAGCCCGGTCGCAGGCGCTATATAAAGAGTTATGACACGCGCACGCCCTTATGATCGTGAAGAAGCCCTTGATGCGGCAATGACCCTGTTCTGGCGCAAGGGCTTTCATGCCACTTCGCTGAAGGATCTCGAAAATGCGCTGAACATGAAGCCCGGCAGCATCTATGCCGCCTTCAACAGCAAGGAGGCGCTCTATCTGGCGACGCTGGAGCGCTATTTCGAACGCAACCGCGATGCCCTGCGTCAGATGGCCGAGGCCTCACCTTCACCCTTGAAGGCGCTGGCCGATCATCTGCGCAGCTTTGCAGGCGAAGACGGCGCAAAACCCGCCTGCCGCGCCTGCATGCTCATCAAGACCCTGCTGACTGCAACAGAAGAAGACGACGCCATCGCCACTCAGGCGCGCCATTATCTGGACGCCATGACCGAAGAAATCCGCGCTATATTCGAAAAGGCCAAGACGCTGGGCGAGCTCCCCGAAAGCGCCGATCCCGCCCGTCTCGCCCAACGCTACCAAGCCGACATGACCGCCCTGCGCATAGAAACCCACCGCGCCCCTGCCACCCCGGCACTGAAGGCGCTGGCAGAGGACATGGCGCAAGAGGTGGAAGGCATGCGCACCTGGCACGCGGCTTGAGCGATGTGGTTCTTCGGGAGCAAAACTGGTGCCGCTTGCGTGACTCGAACACGCGACCCCATCATTACGAATGATGTGCTCTACCAACTGAGCTAAAGCGGCCCGGCGCGGATATGTCCGCGCGTGATGTGCGCCTGATAGCTCCAACGGCTGCGAAGATCAAGACGCGTTTTTCGGTTTTCGCGCGGCATTTCTTTTGGTTGCAAAACATCATGGACTCTTACCATGCCTGCGGTAAGCTGCCATTTGCGGCGGGAGGAGCCGTCGCCATGAAGCTTAGGCAATCCGTTTGGAGGAGGACCCATGGCAGATGTGTCGATGGTGGTAAATGGCCGCAAGGTTTCGGCCAATGTGGAAGATCGAACATTGCTCGTTCATTTCCTGCGTGAGACGCAGGGGCTGACCGGAACCCACGTCGGCTGCGACACATCGCAATGCGGCGCCTGTGTTGTTCACGTGGACGGCAAGGCCGTCAAATCCTGCACCATGCTGGCCGCCCAGGCCTCCGGCTCCGAAGTCAGGACGATCGAGGGGCTGGCCGAGGGGGAGGAGCTTCATCCCGTCCAGCGTGCATTCAAGGAACATCATGGTCTGCAATGCGGCTTCTGCACGCCGGGCATGATCATGGCCGCAACGGACATGATCGCCCGTCACCCCGAAGGGCTTGACGAGAAGACGGTTCGCGCGGAGCTGGAAGGCAATATCTGCCGCTGCACCGGCTACCACAATATCGTGAAAGCCATTCTCGCCGCATCCGAAGAGATGAGCGGCAAGGCGAAGGCAGCGTGAAGCAGCGAATGGTGAATAGGGAATAGTGAATGGTGGAGTGACGGTCTGGCGGAGGAGGTCAGGCGGTGAATTCTACGCTCCCATTCACAATTCACCATTTCTCCATTCACCACGGTTCGGGAGGAGAACCCATGGGTATCGAAGGCATTGGCGCGCGGGTGGCGCGCAAGGAAGACAAGCGTTTTATCACCGGTCTTGGCCGCTATGTGGACGACATGGCGGTGCCGGGCATGAAGCATGCGGTGTTCGTGCGCAGCCCTCATGCACATGCGCGCATCACATCCATTAGTGTTGACGCGGCGCGGGACATGCCGGGCGTCGTGGACGTGCTCACCGGCAAGCAGCTTCAGGCTGATGGCATCGGCAATCTCATCTGCGGCTGGATGGTCCACTCCAAGGACAAGAGCCCCATGAAGATGGGCGCATGGTCGGCACTCGCGACGGAATATGTGCGCTATGTGGGCGATGCAGTCGCCATCGTGATCGCAGACACGAAAGGTCAGGCGCGAGACGCAGCCGAAGCCGTCGAGATCGACTACGAGGAACTGCCGGCAGTCACCGATGCAGTGAAGGCGCTGGAGCAGGGCGCGCCAAAGCTCCACCCGGAAGCCGACGGCAATCTCATCTATGACTGGGAGATCGGCGACGAGAAGGCGACGGATGATGCGCTTTCCAAAGCGGCGCACGTGACGCGCCTCAGGATCGTCAACAACCGCCTCGTGCCCAATGCGATGGAGCCGCGCGCGGCCCTTGGCCACTATAACAAGGCGGAAGACCACTATACCTGCTGGACCACCAGCCAGAACCCGCATGTGGCCCGCCTCGTCATGAGCGCGTTCTACAATGTGGCCCCGGAAAACAAGCTGCGTGTCATCGCGCCCGATGTGGGTGGGGGGTTCGGCTCCAAGATCTTTATCTATCCGGAAGAAGTCACCTGCCTGTGGGCGTCAAAACGCACCGGCGTGCCTGTGAAGTGGGTGGCCGACCGCACCGAGAGTTTCCTCACCGATGCCCATGGCCGCGATCACGTATCGGAAGTGCAGATGGCCTTCGACGCGGATAACCGGGTCATTGGCCTGAAGGTCGACACCATCGCCAATTTCGGCGCCTATATGTCGCTCTTCTCATCCTCGGTGCCGACCTATCTCTACGCGACGCTTCTGTCGGGCCAGTACGATATTCCGGCGATCCACTGCAATGTGCGCGGCGTCTATACCAATACCGCACCGGTGGATGCCTATCGCGGTGCAGGGAGGCCGGAAGCGACCTATGTCGTTGAGCGCACCATGGAAACGGCCGCGCGTGAACTCGGTATTTCGCCGGCAGAACTCAGGCGCAAGAACTTCATCCGCGAGTTCCCGCACCAGACGCCCGTCATCATGAACTATGATGCAGGCGACTACGAGGCTTCGCTTGAGGCGGCGATGCGTGAGGCGGACTATGACGGCTTCCCCGCCCGTCGCGAGGAAGCGAAGAAGCGCGGGAAGCTGCGCGGCATCGGCATGAGCTGTTACATAGAGGCCTGCGGTATCGCGCCTTCGGCGGCTGTCGGCTCTCTCGGTGCTGGTGTGGGCCTTTGGGAATCAGCAGAAGTGCGGGTGAATGCTGCTGGCACGATCGAAGTGCTAACCGGCTCGCACAGTCACGGCCAGGGGCATGAGACCACCTTTGCCCAGCTCGTGGCGGACCGTTTCGGCGTGCCCATCGATCAGGTGTCCATTGTCCATGGCGACACCGACAAGGTGCAGATGGGCATGGGCACCTATGGCTCGCGCTCTGGCGCCGTCGGCATGTCCGCCATCGTCAAGGCGCTCGACAAGGTCGAGGCGAAGGCAAAGAAGATCGCCGCGCATATGCTGGAGGCCGACGAGAGCGACATCGTCATCGAGAATGGCGAAGCGAAGGTGGCGGGCACCGACAAGACCGTGCCGTGGTTCCAGGTTGCCCTTTCCGCCTATACAGCTCACAATCTGCCCGAAGGCATGGAGCCGGGTTTGAAGGAGGGGGCGTTCTACGATCCCACCAATTTCACCTTCCCGGCAGGCTGCTATATCTGCGAGGTGGAAGTTGATCCCGAAACGGGCAAGACCGAGCTCGTGCAGTTCGTGGCAGCCGATGATTTCGGCAATATCATCAATCCGTTGATCGTTGAGGGACAGGTCCATGGCGGACTGGCGCAGGGCATCGGTCAGGCGCTTCTGGAAGGCTGCCAGTATGACCCGGATACCGGCCAGCTCATCACCGCGTCCTACATGGACTACACCATGCCGCGCGCCGACGACCTGCCAAGCTTCAAGGTCTCGACCACCAACACGCCCTGTCCGGGCAATCCGCTCGGCATCAAGGGTTGCGGTGAGGCAGGCGCCATCGGTTCGCCCCCGGCACTCATCAACGCCATTACCGACGCCATCGGCCACAACAACCTGACCATGCCCGCAACACCGCAAAAGGTGTGGGCTGCATTGCAGAAGAGCGAATAGTGAGTAGTGAATAGCGAATAGCGAATAGGAAGATGAAGCCTTCGGTTACTCGCTAACCCCTATTCGCTACTCGCTCTCCAGAGGAGAAACGATATGTATGAGACGACCTATCACCGCGCCTCCTCAGTTGATGAGGCAGTGAAGCTTTTGGGCGGGGCGGATGACGGCAAGTTTGTTGCAGGTGGACAGACGCTGATCCCCACCATGAAGGCGCGGTTGGCGGCACCCAGCGACCTGATCGATCTGCGCCATATAGCCGATCTGAGGGGGATCGAAGTCAACGGAAACCAGGTGAAGATCGGTGCGGGCACCACCCATGCCGAGGTTGCAAGCGACAATGCGCTTGCCAGAGCCTGTCCGGCGATCTGCGATCTCGCCTCGCATATCGGCGACCCGCATGTGCGCCATATGGGCACGATCGGCGGCTCGGTAGCCAACAATGATCCGGCTGCCGATTACCCGGCGGCGCTTCTGGCGCTGAACGCGACGATCCACACCAACAGCCGTGAGATCACGGCGGACGACTTTTTCGTTGGCCTGTTCGAAACGGCGTTGGAAGAAGACGAGATCATAACCGCAGTCTCCTTTGAGGTGCCGGAGAAGGCAGGCTATGCGAAATTCCCGAATCCGGCCTCACGCTATGCTCTGACCGGCGTTTTTGTGGCGAGAGGCAATGACGGCATCCGCGTGACCGCCACGGGCGCGGGTGAAGAAGGCGTGTTCCGCGTCAGCGCGATTGAGGAGGCGCTGGCCAATTCTTTCAGTGAAGATGCACTGCAGAATGTGTCTGTTTCCGCTGAGGGATTGATGTCTGACATTCACGCTTCGGCGGAATATCGCGCAAACCTTATCAAGGTGATGGCCAAGCGCGCTGTGGCAACGGCCAGCTAGTTCGGCAAGGCGTAAAAAAACCGGCCATGGACCTCAAGTCCGTGACCGGTTTTCTGGTCCCGCATTCAGGGCCCGAGGGACAGCATATGCTTTGGCCCCGAGCGGGAAACCTGCATGATGTTACTCTGCGGGCTGTGCGACCTGTGGTGCGTCCACATCCACATTCAGCTCGGCCTCGCCGCCGCCCGTGCCAAGCACGCCGCCGCCAAAGAGCCACACGGCCACAAGCGCAGCAACCACAAGCGCGCCGACGATGAACCAGCCGGCACCACCGCCGCTGTCCGTCGTCACAACCGTCGTTCTCTCTTCAGGTTCGCGTCTCATGCTGTTTCCTTTCTCTACTCGCGACGGCCAGACCGTCTTGAACTGTGAGTTGGAAATTCAGAAACAGCGAATTTGGTTCCGTCTGAAAGAAGAAGATGCTGGGTAGGCCTCAGCCAAGTGCATCCGCCAGGCGGTGGGCGCCATTGCGGAACGGATCGACGGTCGGCAGCCCCATGCGGCTTTCGATCTCTTCCAGGCACTTGTGAGCTGCATCCTCGTCAAGTGCGGCGGTGTTGACCGAAACACCCACCACCTTCACATCCGGATTGACGACTTTTGCGAGCGTCAGCGACAGATCGCGGAGTGCCTCAAGGCTTGGCAGACCGTAATGGGGCAGGCCACGCATATGCGTGCGGGTCGGTTCATGGCACAGCACCAGCGCATCTGGCTGTCCGCCATGCACCAATGCCATTGTGACGCCTGAGAACGAGGGGTGGAAGAGGCTGCCCTGTCCCTCGATCAGATCCCAGTGGTCCTCATCATTGTCGGGTGTCAGCCATTCCACGCTGCCGGCCATGAAGTCGGCAACCACGGCATCAAGCGGCACCCCCGAACCGGTGATGAGAATGCCCGTCTGACCGGTCGCGCGGAAGGTTGCCTTCATGCCCTTTTCCCGCATCGCCTTTTCCATGGCGAGCGCGGTGTACATCTTGCCGACCGAGCAGTCGGTGCCGACGGCCAGGCATCTTTTGCCACTGCGCTTCTTGCCGTCGCCGATCGGATACTCGTGCTGCGGGACGCGCACATCGTAGAGCGATGTGCTGTTTACCTTGGCTGCGGAAACGAGATCAGGCAGCGAGGTCAGCCGGTTGTGAAGGCCAGATGCAATGTCCATACCGGCTTCTGCAGCCTCGACCAGCGTGGCAAGCCAGTTCTGAGAGATGACGCCGCCGCGATTGGCAGCCCCGACGACCAGCGTCTGCGCGCCTTTCTCGCGGGCTTCGGCGACGGTGA
This sequence comes from Nitratireductor sp. CH_MIT9313-5, assembly GCF_037029545.1. NCBI lineage: Bacteria > Pseudomonadati > Pseudomonadota > Alphaproteobacteria > Hyphomicrobiales > Phyllobacteriaceae > Nitratireductor > Nitratireductor sp. CH_MIT9313-5. The sequence continues at coordinate 260,437 of NZ_JAYMER010000011.1, forward strand.
GTTCCGGAAGGCCAAGATCGGCCTTGCAGCCTTCAAGGCGCAGCTGGCCAACGCAATGCTCCGGGCGCCAGTCCTTGATGCCCTGCGCGACTTTCGCCGCGAGCTGGTCCGGCGCGTCGCCGAGAAAGAGCAAATACGGTGTCTTCAGCATGGCTGCCCCGCCTTTCATTCGTGAAAATTGATCGGTGATAGCTGCCGGTTATGCCGGCATTCTGTCAAGCACGCGCGATTGGTCCAGTGCGGAGCCTGCCCCAGAGAGAGTATACGCACTAGCCACAGATTTCTCTCCCCCGCAGGACCTTTGAGCCGTGCAACTGCGTTGATCACCGGTCCAACTGCGGTTAACGATTGGTTTACCGGGTGAAGGGGAAGTGGTTTGGAGTCGGTCAAGAACTCAATACGAAATGCGCTGGAACGCGGTGATCCGCTGGACAAGGCGCATCGCGAGAAAGTGTACCGGCAGGTCTTCTCCGCCTTTGAGCGCTCGCTTGCGGAAAAGCAGGATCTGACATCGGCCCAAAAAGCCGACCGCCGCTCACGCCTCCTGCAGGTTATTTCGCAGATCGAGAAGGAATTCGTGCCAGCCGGCCCTCCGGCAACCGTGGCCGCGTCGATACCGCGTCGCCGTCAGGCTGCACCGCAGCCACAGGCACCGGCCTCGCCCGACCCGCAAGTTCATTCCGCAGCGCCGACAATCGGTCCAGATGATCGGCTGAACCCGGCTGCACCATCGGTTGGTGCCGAACCCCAGCGCCCGCAGCGCATGGAGCCACGGCTTGATGCCGCGCCTGCTCCAGCCTCTCCTCGCGCAGACATGCCGGAGTTTGCCGCTGACGACCGTCTGGCACCGCAACAACGCGCCTCCGAAGCTCCCAAGAGCCGTCGGCAGAAGAAGCGTGCTGCGCGCGATGAGCGCCCTCCGCGCCCCTTCGCAAAACTCTTCGTCACGACCACGATCCTTGCAATGCTGGGCATTGGCGCCTGGTGGGTCTTCGATATCGGTCTTCTGCAGTCCGCAGCCGAGCGCGACGGGTCGGTGCCAAATCCACCACGCGGCACGGAAGAAGAATCTTATGATCCCGGCAGCGGCAGTGAGGGCCGCGCGCCGATAGGTGGCTCGCCGGACGACCGTACCTGGATCACCATCTTCTCGCCGGATGATCCGACCACCGTGGCGGCACCGGCAGGTGCCCAGGCGCAGATCGCTGACAGCGGCGAGGGCCAGCTGATGCGCCTTTCATCCGGCCAAACCGATACTGCGGTCATCTTCGATGTGGGGCAGGGCATTCTGGAGCAGCTTGCCGGCAAGACAGCGATCTTCAATGTCACCGCCGCAGCGAGTGAAGGCGAGGAGACGCAGCTTTCGCTATCGTGCAATTTCGGCAATTTGGGTGACTGCGGGCGCATTCGCTACGTGGTCGGTCCGCAACAGAGCGACCACCTTTTCGAACGCACTTTTCCGGATGTGGATCCTGAAAGCGGCGGCACAATTGCCATCGTCCCCGATGTGGAAGGGCAGGGCCGGGAGCTTGGCATCTACTCGATCAAGGTTACGGTTTATGACGCCGAATAGGCTTCAGGTCAGCATGTCTTCCAGCGTCTCGATCCGGTCGGCCTCATGAGGCGGCTTGTCCCAGCGCAGGCGCGAGATGCGTGGGAAGCGCATCGCAACGCCCGACTTGTGGCGCGTGGAGCGGTTGAGCCCCTCGAAGGCAATTTCCAGAACAAGACCGTGATCGCGGTTTGCCCGCACAGAACGCACCGGCCCGAAACGCTCTATCGTGTTGTCGCGAACAAATTTGTCGATCTGTTTCAACTCCTCGTCGGTGAAACCGAAATAAGCCTTGCCGACCGGCACCAGAACCGGATCGTCCTGAGGCCCCGACCACACACCGAAGGTGTAGTCGGAATAATAGCTTGACCGCTTGCCATGCCCGCGCTGGGCATACATCAGCACCGCATCCACGGTGAAGGGATCGCGCTTCCATTTGAACCAGGGCCCCTTCGGGCGTCCGGCGAGATAGGGCGCGTCGTGACGTTTCAGCATGACACCTTCGATGACGGGGTGCGGCGGCTCGTGGCGCAGCCGGTCAAGCTCGTCCCAATCGGCGAATTCCACCATCGGCGACAGGTCAAAGCGTTCGGCCGGAAGCTTCGCCATGAGGGCTTCCAGCCTCGTGCGCCGCTCGGTGAAGGGCAGCGCACGCAGGTCCTCGCTACCCTCGATGAGAAGATCATAGCAGCGCAGGAAGACCGGATATTCCTTCATCATCTTCTTCGAGACGGTCTTGCGGTTCAGCCGCTGCTGGAGATCGGAAAAGCTTCCCGTATGGTCGCGCGGATCGCCGACGAGAAGTTCTCCGTCAAGGGCCGCGTTGAAGTTCATCGCCTCCAGAAGGTCGGGAAACGCGCCGGATATGTCGTCGCCGGTACGCGAATAAAGCCGCTGCACGCCGTCGTCGCTGACGGCCTGGATGCGGATGCCGTCCCATTTCCATTCCGCGCGATAGTCGGACGGCTCGAGCGCGCGGTCAGGATCCTGAAATGCATGGGCAAGCATGACAGGGCGAAAAGGCGCCTTGGCTGCGTTTTCTGGCTTTTCCGCGCGGCCTTCAAGCCAGGCGAAGAGGTCTTCATACGGCGCTTCGAGCCCATGCCAGAGTTCCTCCAACTCCGCGACATCCTTGTTGCCGAACTGCGCCAAAGCCTGTTTTGCAAGCCGCGCCGAAACGCCGATGCGCAGGCCACCGGTCGCAAGCTTGATTGCGGCGAAACGACCTGACGGTGTCAGCCGGTCGAGGAGGTCACTCATCACGCTTGGCGCGTCCGAGCGGCTGGTGGAGGAGAGGCGATCGACCACCTGTGTTAGTGTCGGCGCCTGAACTTCTTCACCGCTCCCTGGCCAGATCAGCGACACGGTCTCGGCAAGGTCGCCCACATAATCGTAGGAATAGGCAAAAAGCACATCATCCATGCGCTCGGTCGCAAGGCTGCGGATGAGGGCAGGCTTCACCGCTGGAAAATCAAGCCCACCTGTCAATCCCGCAAGAGCGTAGCCCCGGTCGGGGTCCGGCGTGTTGCGAAAATAGTCGACCATCAGGCGCAGCTTGCCATTGCGCGATGGCGTCAGGACCAGGCGGTCGAGAAGTTCGGCAAAGCGCTCCATCACTCCGCCTCGTCCTCATAGCCGACAAGGTGAAGCGGGCGGGCAGCAATGCCCTGCAACTCGCACCAACGCACCAGCGCCTCTTCGCGCCCATGCGTCACCCAGACTTCGCGCGCGCCGGTGGCGTGGATCGTGTCGCAAAGTTCGTTCCAGTCGGCGTGATCGGAAACGATGAGTGGCAGCTCCACCCCGCGCTGCTTGGCACGCTGGCGAATGCGCATCCAGCCGGAGGCAAAGCAGTCGAGCGGATCGGCAAATCGCCGTGACCAGCGGTCGGCCAGCGCCGAGGGTGGCGCGACGACAATCTGCCCCGGCAGCTTGTCCTTCGCATTCTCCATCGTGGCGGCGCGCAGATCGCCCAGATCCACGCCTTCCTGCTGATAGTAATCGCAAAGCTTCTGCAGCGCGCCATGCAGATAGATCGGCGCAGTGTAGCCCGCCGCCCGGATATGCGCGATGACCCGCTGCGCCTTCCCCAGCGCATAGGCGCCGATAATATGGGTGCGCTCAGGGAACTGATCGAGTGAGTGCAAGAGCCGCTCCACCTCTTCTTCCACCGGCGGATGAACGAAGACGGGCAGCGCAAAGGTGGCCTCGGTGATGAAGATGTCGCAAGCGACCGGCTCGAAGGGGAGACAGGTCGGATCGAGGCGGCGCTTGTAGTCGCCGGAGGCCACGATCTTCAGCCCGTTATGCTCGACGCTGATCTGAGCGGAGCCAAGCACGTGGCCTGCCGGGTGATAGGTGACTTTCACACCATTGATGTCGAGCGTCTCGCCGAGCCTTGCCGTCTGCCGCTGGCCCGCGAAATCCTTGCCATAGCGGATGGCCATGATGTCCAGCGTTTCGCGTGTCGCCAGAACATGGGCATGGCCGGAGCGGGCATGGTCGGCATGGCCGTGGGTGATGAGCGCGCGGTCAACCGGGCGCACCGGATCGATATAGAAGTCGCCCGGCGGGCAATAAAGGCCTTCCGGCCGCGGGCGAAGGAGATCCTGTGCTTGCATGGGAAACAAGATAGGCGCTGAAGCGGCGAAAGAAAGATGCTTGCAAGCACGCGAAAGCTGCATCATAAGCGCGCGCCGATCACTCTCTGCGAACATCTTCAGATGAAGCCACTCTTCCTGCCCTCGGGCGATCCGATTGCGGATCGCCGCGCCGATTATGCCGAGATGCTTTTCGCTTCAGGCGATCACGCCGCTGCAGCGGACCTGATGGCGCAGGCGGTGGAGTGCGCGCCGGAATGGCTTGGTGGCCAGTATCGCCTGGGCGAAATGCATGAAGCGGCTGGAAATCGCGAGGCCGCAGCCGATGCATTTCGCCATTGCCTCCGGCTCGACCCGAAGGATCGGCTGGGGGCCACATTGAGGCTGGAGCTTCTTGGCATCTCCATTGGCATCGAGGCCCCGCCCAGCGCCTTCGTCGAAGCGCTTTTCGACCAATATGCGGAAGATTTCGACAAGTCGCTGGTGGAACGGCTCGAATATCGCGTGCCCGAGCTTCTGGCCGAAGCCATAGCAAGCCTGCCTCGCGAGGCAGGTGCAGGTTTCGCGCATGCTCTCGATATCGGCTGCGGCACGGGCCTCATGGGTGAAAGGCTGCGGAACCATGTCAGCTTTCTGGAAGGCATGGACATCTCCGGCGAGATGCTGAAAAAGGCCGAGGAGAAGGGTTTTTATGACCGGCTCGCCCAGTCGGATCTGAACCTGGTGGAGCGGCTGGGTGTCTCTGTCGACCTCGTGGTCGCGGCCGATGTCTTCATGTATCTGGGCGCACTCGACCGCGTGATGCCGCTTGTGGCGGGCGCGCTTTCGCCCGATGGCGTTTTTGCCTTTTCGGTCGAGGAACATACAGGCGAGGAAGATTTCTTTCTGCGCCCCTCGCGTCGCTTCGCCCATTCCCGCCCCTATCTGGAACGCTTGCTTGCACAAAACGGCCTGGTGCTGGTCGACTGCCGCCGTGAAGTCATCCGCATGGATCGCGCAGAGCCGGTAATGGGTCTCATCTGCACCGCCAGACGTGACGTGATGGGCGATGCCGCAGCACTTGCCATGCCTCTGCCGGACACCGAAAGCGCACCGGCTCTGTAGAAAAAGGCAAGCTGCTGGTCTTGGCGGGCGGCATGTTCTGCTTTAGTTCTGGAGTGTGACCAAGCCCATTGCGCCGATAGATACGCCTGATGCCCTGCTGCCGGAACAATTCAGGCGGTGGTTTGCCGCGCGCGGCTGGAAGCCCAGACCACATCAGCTGGCGCTTCTGGATGCAACGCGGCAGGGCAAGTCGGCACTCCTGATCGCACCAACCGGCGCAGGCAAGACGCTGGCCGGGTTTCTGCCCGCGCTGACCGATCTTGCCACGCGCGCCCCGACCAAACCGGGGGAGCCGGCGCGCGGCATCCACACGCTCTACATTTCGCCGCTCAAGGCGCTCGCTGTCGACATTCACCGCAACCTCACCATACCTGTGGAGGAGATGGGGTTGCCGGTCACGATTGAAACACGCACGGGCGACACGCCGTCTTCGAAACGCCAGCGCCAGAAGATCAAGCCGCCAGACATCCTGCTGACGACGCCTGAGCAGCTTGCACTTCTGATTGCCTCGCCCGATGCGGACCGCTTTTTCAAGGATCTGCGCTTTGTCGTTCTGGACGAGCTTCACTCGCTGGTGACTTCCAAGCGCGGGCACATGCTTGCCCTTGGGCTGGCGCGCCTGCGCTCGCTAGCGCCAGATTTCCAGAGTCTCGGGCTCTCTGCCACGGTGGCCGAACCCGACGAGCTGCGCCGATGGCTGGTGCCTCAGAACCCGCCTGGAGCCATGGCGGAACTGGTCACGGTTGCCGGTGGTGCCAAGCCGCACATCACGATCCTGGAGACGGAAGAGCGTGTGCCTTGGGCTGGCCACTCCGCACGCTACGCCATTCCTGCGATCTATGAGGAGATCCGCCAGCACAAGACGACGCTGCTCTTCGTCAATACGCGCAGCCAGGCGGAATATCTATTCCGCGAGCTGTGGCACATCAACGAGGACACGCTGCCCATCGCGCTGCACCATGGCTCGCTTGACGTCGCTCAGCGTAGGCGTGTGGAGAAGGCGATGGAGGACAATGCGCTGCGCGCCATCGTTGCCACCTCCACGCTGGATCTCGGCATCGACTGGGGGGACGTCGATCTCGTCATCCATGTCGGCGCGCCGAAGGGTGCCAGCCGTCTGGCGCAGCGCATCGGGCGTTCCAACCACCGCATGGACGAGCCGAGCCGTGCGATCCTCGTGCCCGCAAATCGCTTCGAGGTGATGGAATGCCGTGCCGCCCTTGAAGCGAATTATCTCGGTGCGCAGGATACGCCACCACTGGTGGACGGCTCGCTGGACGTGCTCGCTCAGCATGTCTGGGGAAGGGCGGCGGCAGGGCCTTTCGACGAGGACGAATTCTACCGCGAAGTCGTCTCTGCAGCGCCTTATGCGAAGCTCGACGCGGACACCTTCTCGCGCGTCGTGGAATTCGTCGCCAATGGCGGCTATGCGCTGAAGACCTATGAGCGCTATGCCCGCATCCGGAAGATGAAGGATGGCCGCTGGCGCATCAGCCACCCAAGCTTCGCCCAGCAATACCGACTGAATGTCGGGACCATCATCGAGGCGCCCATGCTCAATGTGCGCCTCACGCGCCGGGGTGCGAAAGCGGGAAGCCCGCGTGGCGGCATGGTTTTGGGCAAGGTGGAGGAATATTTTCTGGAAACGCTGGGCCCCGGCGACACCTTCATGTTTTCCGGGCGCGTGCTACGTTTCGAAGGCATTCGCGAAAACGAATGTTACGTAACCAACGCCTCCGGACAGGATGCGATGGTGCCGTCATATGCGGGCGGCAAATTTCCCCTTTCTACATATCTGGCATCGGAAGTGCGCGCCATGCTGGCCGATCACGACCGCTGGAACGCGCTGCCCGATCAGGTAGCCGAGTGGCTCAGGATTCAGGAACTGCGTTCGATTCTGCCGAGAAAAAGTGATCTTCTGATTGAGACATTTCCGCGCGGGCGCAAACACTATCTGGTCGCATATCCCTTCGAAGGGCGTCTGGCGCATCAGACGCTCGGAATGCTGCTCACGCGTCGGCTGGAACGCGCGGGCGCAAGGCCGCTTGGCTTCGTGGCCAGCGATTATGCACTCGCGATCTGGTCGATAAACGACATGAGCACGATGATTTCTAACGGATTGCTTTCGCTTGATGCACTTTTTGATGAGGACATGCTGGGCGACGATCTGGAGGCATGGCTGGCCGACAGTTGGCTTTTGAAGCGCACTTTTCGCAACTGTGCGGTGATTTCCGGGCTGGTGGAGAAACGCCATCCGGGAAAAGAGAAAAGCGGACGGCAGGTGACTGTGTCCGCCGATCTTATTTATGACGTTTTGCGCGCGCATGAGCCGGATCACATCCTGCTTCAGGCAACATGGCGGGATGCGGCCACGGGTCTGCTCGACATAGCGCGCCTCGGCGAAATGCTGTCGCGCACCCGTGGCCGAATCACGCACAAGGCATTGTCGCGCGTCTCCCCGCTTGCGGTCCCCATCCTGCTTGATATCGGCAAGGAAGCCGTGCCGGGTGAGAGCGACGATGCGCTCCTGCGCGAAGCTGCTGATGATCTGATCGAGGAGGCGATGCACGAATGACCATGCGGCCGGCACGAAGCCTCCCTGCAACAGAAATCGAGCTGAATGGCGAGCCCGTTCTTTGTGACGCAAGCGGTGCGCTGTACCTGCCTGCCGACCGTGTTGTTGTCATATCCGACCTGCATCTGGAAAAGGGCGCGGCCTATGCAAGGCGCGGCCGTTTCCTGCCGCCCTATGACACGGCAGCAACGCTCGACCGGCTCGATGCGGTATTGGAGCGATATCAGCCACGGCTCGTCATCAGCCTGGGCGACAGCTTTCATGACAGGCTTGGCTCGGGCCATCTGCCGCAAATATTCCGTGATCGCCTCAACGCGCAGATCAGGGGACGCGATTGGTGCTGGATTTCCGGCAACCACGATCCCGAACCGCCTGAAGAGCTCGGTGGCTTCTGCTCGGAGGCCTTGGCGCTTGGCGCGCTTGTTTTCCGTCACGAGCCCACAAGCGGGAAGGCTGCAGGCGAGGTGGCGGGTCATCTGCATCCCGGCGCACGCATCGTGCGGCGGGGGCGCTCGGTCCGACGTGCATGTTTTGCCAGTGATGGCGAGCGCCTGATCATGCCGGCCTTCGGCAGCCTGACGGGAAATCTGAATGTGTTGGACCGCGCCTTCCAAGGCATCTTCTCGGTCGAGCGCCTGATCGCCTATGTGCTGGGTGCGCAGATCTATCCGATCAACGCTTCGGCGCTGAAACCGTCCTGATCAATCCTTGCGGAAGATGATCCGGCCAAGCCAGCCAGTGATGATTGCCAGGAGGACGGCAGCAAGACCATAGGCGAGGCCATTTTGATGCGCGAACTCGTAGATGCGCTGCTCCAGACCCGCCTTCTTGATGGTGAGTGCCGCAGATGTCTCGCGGATGAAATCGCCATTGCGAAAGAGGAAAGCACGCGCGCGGTGAGTTCCCACGGGCACGTTTGGCGCCAGCTGCAGGGTCGCGCGGAACAGGTTCTGCGAAAGAAAGCGTACCCCTCCCGGCCGCTCCACATAAAGCCCAACCGCATTCTTGCGGTCCCGCAAGGCCTCGGTGAAAGCCTCGATCGTGTTCTGGTTGCCGTCGGGATCAAGCGGCTGCAGGTGGATGTTGTCGGCTCTCAGCGCGAGCCGGGAATAGGCGGCAGGAGTGGTGATATCCTGCGGCTGGCGCGTCATCGCCACCGAATAGGACGCGGGCACATCCTTGAAGACGACCGATTGTGTGTTGATCCACATGCCAAGCACGCGCGACTTCTTGCGCACGACGACCGGTTTCGCAGGCCCTTCAAGAACGACTATGACGTCATAGCGGCCTTGGCGCGCGATCAGCGGATCGGCATTGTCCACCGCACCGAAGATGGTGAGATTGGCGCCTGCGAAATTCGAGGTGATGGCAACACTATCGGTCGATAGACCGATCTGGATGCTTTCGGGATCACGCGGCTGCGCCAACGTCGCTACTGCGCTCAGTCCCAGAAATGCTGCAGCTGTTGCAATCCGAGCCAGCATTTACACGCCTCCGCCACCAAGCGTGTAGAGGCTTGCCGGACGCACGAAAAGATCGAAGGCCAGACGCAGGGCGACGGTGAGCACGAGAAGCGCCAGAAGCGCGCGCAACTGCTCGCCGCGCAGTTTCTGGCCTACACGCGCACCATATTGCGCACCTGCAACGCCGCCGACCATGAGCAGGAATGCAAGCACGACATCAACCGTCTGGTTTGCCTGCGCGTGAACCACAGTTGTGAAGGCTGCAACGAAGATGATCTGGAACAGCGAGGTGCCGATCACGACATTGGTCGGGACCTTGAGCAGATAGATCAGCGCAGGGACCATGATGAAGCCGCCACCCACACCCATGATCGATGCGAGGAAACCGATAATCGCGCCCAGCGCCAGAACCGGAATGATGCTGACAAAGAGCTTTGAAGCGCGAAAGCGCATCTTGAGCGGCAGCTTGTGAACCCAGTTGTGCTGGCCGGGCTTGCGCAGCGAAGCGACCTGGCCGCCGCGCGTGCGCCGTATCGCCCGCACGCTCTCGATCATCATCAGCGATCCTACGGAGCCCAGGAAAGCGACGTAGAGAAGCGAGACAATGAGATCGAGTTGCCCAAGGCTTCTCAGATAGGCAAAAACATAAATGCCGATGGAGGAGCCGACGACACCACCTGCGAGCAATACGCCACCCAGCTTGAAATCCAGTGTGCCGCGCTTGAAGTGCACGAGCGCACCGGAAAAGGACGAGGCGATGACCTGGTTTGCGCCGGTCGCAACGGCAATCGCAGGCGGGACATTGTAGAAAATCAGAAGCGGCGTGATGAGAAAGCCGCCGCCAACGCCGAACATGCCCGAGAGAAAGCCGACCGCGCCCCCCATGGCGAGCAGAACCACCATGTTGACGGACATTTCCGCGATAGGGAGGTAGATACCCACCCGCGACACCCGAGCAGTTTGAGGTGAAAGCGAAGCGAGCCCGCTCCGCTTTCAGGTTGCGTTTAGCCGTTCTTGCGCCCTCGGCGGAAGGAAGTCAAACCGGTGCGGGCGAAATCTCTGAAATCGTGCAACAAAATGCTGCCAAAGCTCAAGGCGCCTATTGCTGCTTCAGAGCTTCATGCTCCTTCAGGAGTGCACGCACGACCTGATCATTCACTTCGCCGGTCGCATCGAGCCCCTTGGCCTGCTGGAAGGCCTTGAGTGCCGAGCGGGTCTTGTCACCCATGATGCCGTCCGGTGCACCGGCGTCGAAGCCAACGCGGTTGAGGATGGCCTGAATGTTCTGGATGGCCTTCTTCATGTCGACGCTTGCGGTGGTGTCCACGTCATCCGAGACGCGCCATTCGTCACGGATCTCGACGATGTTGGCTTCCGCATCAGGCTCGCGAACCTGCCAGAGTTTTGCCTTGCCCTGCGCCTTTGCAAGATCGGCCGGAGCCATTGCGGCCGCGATCTCGTCGCGCTTGGATGCAGCATCCGGATCACCGGCGCGGGAGGCGATGTCAAACCACTTGTAGGCTTCGCTGAGGTCGCGCTGCACGCCTACACCCTTGGCGTAGAGCACGCCGAGATTGAACTGGCTGTCAGTCACCCCGCGCTCGGCAGCTTCCACGAACCAGCGCGCTGCGGATTCATTGTCTGCCGCCCCGTCGGCACCCATTGCAAAGAGCACGCCGAGATTGTGCATGGCGCTTGCATTGCCCTGCTGGGCGGCGAGCTGATACCAGGTCTTGGCCTTCTCGAAGTCGCGCTCGACGCCGGTGCCTTTCTCGTAGAGATTGCCAAGGCGGTATTGCGCGGGCGCAAGGCCCTGCTCTGCGGCTTTCTCATACCACTTGGCAGCCTCTGCCAGATCGGGTGCAATGCCCCGTCCTTCTGCAAGACGGCTTGCGATCTCGTAAAGCGCTTCGGCGTCACCCTGTGAGGCGGCCACGCGCAATGCCTGTGGCTGTATGCCGGCGGGAATCGCCGACATGTCGATGACAGGCGCATCAAGAAGTTCTTCTTCCGCAGCTTCCGGATCGAGTGCTGCCAGTTGCGTTTCGGTCGCTGGTGCTTCTGCTTGGGCCGGTGCGGCTTCCATGCTTGCAGTCACGGCCTCAGTACTTTCCGCAGCTTCTGCTGCGGCCGGTTCGGCACGGGGTGTGGCTGCTGCTGCCTTCACCTCATCTTCGGGCTCGACGACACGCACATTCTCGCTCTCGCGCTCAGGCGGAAGCGGCTTGGCCTCGGCGAGGCTTTCAGCGCCGCCATCTTTCGAAACCGCTTGTGCAAGGAACTGGTTCTCGTCGTTTTGCAGGAACTTCTGCGCCGTAACAGCGCCACCGGCAATGACTGCTGCTGCACCAAGGGTCAAGAGAAGCTGCTTCTTGCGTCGGCCGATCACACTGCCGAGGCTGAAGCCGCGTTCGCCGGCACCGTCGCCGCTGGACTTCTTGCGCGACACTTCCGCCTCTGCAGCCGCTGCCTGAGCCGCGCGCCGCGCAGCCGCGATGAAATCGGCCTTGGCAGCGTCAGCGGATGTGGAAGATGCTGCAGCCGGTGCGTCAGTTTGCTTGGCGGCCTTCTCGTCACGCACCCGACGCATGATGGCGTTGAGGTCGGGGGTGCCGCTGCCGGGTTCAAGCGGTGCATCCAGATGCTCGGCCTCGATTTCCGGGGCCTGCGCATCTTCAGGCTCGACCTCTACCATTTCCGGCTCGGCACGAACCGCTTCCGTCACTTCGCTTTCACGGTGTTTGCGCTGCCTCAAAGCGCGCAGACCGCTCAGCATCGAGTTTTTTCTCTGCGGCTTTTCGACCGCTTCTTCGACATCGTCATCGCGAAGGGCAGCCTGTGCGGCAGCCGCGGCAGCCTCGGCAGGGGTGCGTGGGATATGCGGCTCGTCATAGTCCGCATATTCGTCGTCACCATCAGCCGGGTTGAGATGCGGCGCGTCCTCCACCTGCATCTTCAGTTCGGCAGCCTGAGCCTCGACCTTGCCTGCTTCAAGCGTGCCAAGGCGGTTGACGATTTTCAGAAGCGTGTCGTGGATGGCCTCGAAGGTCTTCGTGTTGCGCTCGTCCGATTTGCGCGTCAGTGCCTCAAGGGTCTGGAGTTCGTCCCTCAGCCTGTCATCGCCAGCGGAATTTCCCGAGCCCAACGCCGCAACAGCCTGGGCGGCGGCCTGGCGGGCCGCTTCCATCAGCGTTTCGCGGCTTTCGAAGATGGCGCGTTCCAGGCTTTCAAGACGCGGAGAGACGTCGCTTGCTTCTGCGGGCGCACCATGACCGGGTTGCGAAAGCTGCTGTGAAAGATGCGCGACCTGGCTTTCCAGATTGCGGATCACATCCTGGTCGAGCGACGCATGGGATGCAGCCGCCGCAGACTGCTGGAGACGCGAGGAAATGTCTTCGAGTCTCGATTCAAGCGCATGAACAAGCTGCGGGTCGGCGCCACCGGACTGCTTTTGCTCAAGCCGCTCGGCAAATTCCGCCAGACGCCGGTCGATAGCGGCCATGACAGCGCCATCGTCGCCGCGAGGCTGGCTGTTGATCTTCTCGTCCAGCGTCTGAAGACGCCGTTCAAGATCCTGGAACAGGGCATAACCCTGATGAATCGCATCTTCCTGACGCTTTTCGATCATGTCCGAGAGATGAGCGAAACGCTCTTCGATCCCGTGGAAAAGCTGGTCGGCATTGCCGTGATTGCCAGCGCGGTCGATGCGCTCGGCAATCTGCGCGATATGCGCGGAAAGACGCTCGACAGCCTGTTCGGGCACATCAATGCGCGAGGCAATCGTGTCGATACGCTGCGTCAGCGCGTTGAGACGTTCGGCAATGGCATGGTCGGGCCTGTCATTGGCGACTTCATCCAACTGGGCTGCCAGCGAGCTGATGCGCGCCTCGATGCGCTCCAGCTGGCGCGGGTCTGCTCCCGGCACGCTCGCAGTCGCCACGGATGCAGTGATCGCGCGTGAAATCTCGTCCAGACGCTCCTCGACCATCGCATAGAGGTCCGGCTGGCTCTGTGATCCGGCAAAATGGTCGAGTGCAGAAGCAAGTGTCTGCACACGCTCCTCAAGGGAGCGCAGGCTCATGGAATTGGGAAGGCTTGAGACTGTCTGTGCAATTTCCTCGACCCGGCGCGACAGCGACTCCAGATGCGGGTCGGAAGCATCACGCATGCCGCTGACCATGCGCTCTTCGAAGGCATCCCAGCGCTGGTCGAGATGACGAATGCTGTCCTCGCGGGCAAGATTGGCGATTGAGCCCTTTACCTGCTCCAGCTCCAGACGCAGCATCTTCAGGCTCTTGTCGTCGCTGCGCGCGGAAAGCCGCTCCAGCGTCTGAGAGATGCGCTCGAGTTCGTCATGCAGATGCGGGTCGCGCGGCGCATGATGAAGCGCCTCGGTCACCTTGGAGATCTCCTGGCGCAGACCCTCGAATTCCCGGTTGAAGCCGGAATTGACCACTGCACCCATATCTTCGCGAAGGCGCTGCAACTCGCGCGCCAGTTCGCCGATTGAAGAGAGTGCCTGTTCCTGCCGTCGTGCTTCTGAAAAATCCTGCGCAACGCGTTCAAGACGCTGGCGGGGAGCAGCGTCCGGGGTGGACCAGCCGCGCTGCTGCGGCATCGGCTCCTGATAGGGGCGCTGCGGGGCAGGGCGGTCATAGTCGCTGAAGCGTGCAGCCGCTTCGTTTGAAAGGGCACGCATACGCTCGGCAATGTCTTCTTCGGCGCGTCGTGGACGCTCGCGCGGTTCGAGCGCGCGTTCCAGACGATCTTCCAGATGATCGAGCGTGCGGTTGATCTCGTCGAGCGAGTGACCCGAACGCCGCGTCCGCCCCTGATTGAGACTGTCCAGATATGACCGTTTGCTGTTCATCGAAACGCCCGCCTCTTCCCCGACCACATTCGGGTGCCGCAATTACCGGGATGAGGGAGCCTCGCCACACCTGGGCTGCTATGGGCAGAAACTGGCAAGACTTCGGCACCTTCATCCATGTCGCCGCGCCGGATTCATAACAAAGCGTGCACGGCGGCTTCTCGCCCACCACAATCGCCAATCGTGGTAAACAAGCAGTTAACCTTTCTTTCCAAATCGTCGATGGATGTGACGGATGGTCCCATGAAAAATGGGTGCCGCCCCCTTGCAATCTGTGCCCTAGCGGCACATATGCCCGCGACGCGGGGCGTGAGGCCCTGATCGAATCATAATCATCCACGGTCCGACACTGCATGCCGTCCTGACGGATGCGTCGCCTTGTGTCTTAGTGGACCCATACCCGCTGGGGATGTTGAAGAATGTCAGAAGAAAATGCCTGGTCCGTCAGTGGTGACACGGCGGGGGGCAGGACGTCTTACGGGGCTGAAACCTATTACCGCATTGGCGAGCTGTCGCGTGAATTCAATGTGACGCTGCGCGCGCTGCGCTTCTATGAGGACAAGGGTCTGTTGCAGCCGAAGCGCCGTGGCACCATGCGCCTTTACTCAAGCCGCGACCGGGCGCGGCTCAAGCTGATCCTTCTGGGCCGCAAGATCGGCTTTCCGCTGCGCGACATCAAGCAGATCCTGGATCTTTATGATCCAAAGGGCACCAATGTGCAGCAGCTGCGCATGGTCCTGAAGAAATCCGAGCGCCAGATGGATCGTCTTGAAAAGCAGTATATCGAGATCGAGGAAGCAGTGGTCGAATTGACCAATCTCATCAGCGACATTCGCGACCGTCTGCCCTCGCAGGATGCGAAGTCTGAGGAACAGCAGCGCAAGGCCAGCTGAACGGTCTCGATTTCCCCGATTTGCACAACCCGGTTGCTCCCGCAGCCGGGTTTTTTCATTGCCGCATTTTTTGATTGACGTTTACGCGCACGTCAAAGATTGATAATAGAGCTCTCGATCAGTCCGGCAGGTGGGTCCTGCCGGTGGTGACGTGTCTTCGGAGGAAACCCATGCCCATTTATCAGGCGCCCGTGCGTGATACGCTTTTCGTCATCCGCGATGTTCTGAACTATCAGCGTTACGACAATCTGGCCGGCTTCGCTGATGCATCGCCGGATATCCTCGAAGCCATTCTGGGCGAGGGCGCCAAGCTGGCTGAAAACGTGCTGCATCCGCTCAACCGCGTGGGCGATGAAGAGGGCTGCAAGCGCCACGACGATGGCAGCGTCACCGTGCCCAAGGGTTTCCACGAAGCCTACAAGCAATATTGTGAAGGCGGCTGGATGGGGCTTTCCGCTCCCGAAGAATTTGGTGGTCAGAACCTGCCCTATCTCCTGCATTCCGCGGTCGGTGAATATTTCTCCTCCGCCAATATGGCGCTGATGATGTATCCGGGCCTGACCCAGGGCGCGATAGCAGCAATCATCACTCATGGCACCGACGAGCAGAAGCAGAAGTGGCTGCCCAGGATGATCGAGGGCACCTGGACCGGCACCATGAACCTGACCGAGCCCCATTGCGGCACGGATCTGGGCCTGCTGCGCTCCAAGGCCGTGCCGACCGGCAACGGCTCTTACAAGATTTCCGGCCAGAAGATCTTCATCTCCGCCGGTGAGCACGACATGTCGGAAAACATCGTCCACCTGGTGCTGGCGCGCATCGAAGGCGCTCCGGAAGGCGTGAAGGGTATCTCCCTCTTCATCGTGCCAAAATACAAGGTCGACGACGCCGGCACGGTCGGCGAGGCTAACGGTGTGTCCTGCGGCTCGCTCGAAGAAAAGATGGGCATCCACGGCAACTCCACCTGCGTCATGAATTACGACGAGGCGGAAGGCTTCCTGATCGGTGCCGAGAATGGCGGCCTGAAGGCCATGTTCACCATGATGAACGAGGCACGTCTTGGCGTGGGCCTGCAGGGCCTGTCCATCGGCGAGGCGGCTTACCAGAACGCGGTCGCCTATGCGCGCGAGCGTCTTCAGGGTCGTTCGCTCACCGGCGCAAAGGAGCCTGAAAAGAAGGCCGATCCGATCATCGTTCATCCGGATATCCGCCGGAAGCTGATGACCATGCGAGCGATCAACGAATCCGGCCGCGCTCTGCTTCTGTGGACAGCACTCCAGTCCGATATCGCCCATCGCTCCGATGACGAAAATGCGCGCCAGATCGCGGATGATCTGCTGGCGCTCATGACGCCGGTGGTCAAGGGAGTACTCACCGACAAGGGCTTTGACATCGCCGTCATGGCGCAGCAGGTCTTTGGCGGTCACGGCTATATCGAAGAGCATGGCATGAGCCAGTTCGTGCGCGATGCCCGCATTGCCATGATCTACGAGGGTGCCAACGGTATCCAGGCACTCGACCTCGTCGGGCGCAAGTTGGCACTCAATGGTGGCCGCGCAGTGCAGGCCTTCTTCAAGGAAGTCGGTGATTTCTGCGAGGAGAACCGCTCGGACGAAAACATGGCACCCTATACCAAGAGCCTGAAGAAGGGGCTGAACGATCTGCAGGCCGCCACCATGTGGCTGATGCAGAACGCCATGCAGAAGCCCGACAATGCCGGTGCCGCATCCTACGACTACATGCATCTCTTCGGTCTGGTCGCGCTCGGCTATATGTGGGGCCGCATGGTCAAGACCGCGCAGGCGCAACTGGCTGCAGGCGAGGGCGACAAGGACATGCTGGAGCAGAAGCTCGTTGTGGGCCGCTTCTATATGGAGCGCATCATGCCCGAATCCGCAGCGCATCTGGCCCGTATTTCTTCCGGATCAGACACCATGATGGGTCTTGCCGCGGAGGCATTCTGATTGCAGCATGCGTCGCGCATTGACGTGAACGGAAACTGCACTCGGAACGCTGGAGGAGGCGCTGATGGGTAACGATCCGCAATCGGTTCTTGGAATGCCGAAACCTGCCTGGGCAGGTGAGGATGTGGCCATGCTCTACGACATGGCCAACCGATTCCTCTCCGAAGAGATCGCACCTCGATACGAGGAGTTCGAAAAGGCCGAATGCTTCGACCGGCAAAGCTGGGAGAAGGCTGGTGCCAACGGTCTCCTCTGCGCCTCCATTCCGGAAGAATATGGCGGTTCGGACGGCACCTACGCCCATGAAAGCGTGATTGCGGAAGCCATCGGCCATGTCGGCGTCGATGGCTTTGGCATCGCGCTCCACAACGCCATCGTCGCGCCCTACATCCTGCATTATGGCAGCGAGGAGCAGAAGAAGCGCTGGCTGCCCCGTATGGCAACGGGCGAACTGATCGGCGCGATCGCCATGACCGAACCGGGAGCGGGCTCCGACCTGCAGGGCGTCAAGACACGCGCCGAACGCGATGGCAACCAGTACCGCATCAACGGCTCCAAGACCTTCATTACCAACGGTCAGCTTGCCAATCTGATCATTGTCGTCACCAAGACCGACCCCTCGAAAGGGGCCAAGGGCACGTCCCTTCTGGTCGTGGAAACCGATGAGGTCGAGGGTTTCGAGCGCGGGCGCAATCTCGACAAGATCGGGCTGAAGTCCAACGATACGTCGGAGCTTTTCTTCAACGATGTGCGCGTGCCAACAGCCAATTTGCTTGGCACGGATGAGGGGCAGGGCTTCGTGCAACTGATGCAGCAACTCCCCCAGGAGCGGCTTCTGATCGGCGCACAGGCGATCTCCATGATAGAGCGCGCTCTGGCCCTGACCATCGAATACGTGAAGGAGCGCAAGGCTTTCGGCCAGCGCATCATCGATTTCCAGAACACCCAGTTCAAGCTGGCGGAACTGAAGACCGAAGCCACGATCGGCCGCAGTTTCTACAATGATTGTGTGGCCCGCCATCTTGAGGGCAATCTCGACACCGAAACTGCGTCAATGGCCAAATATTGGCTGTCGGACCTGCAGTGCAAGGTAACCGACGAGTGCCTGCAGCTTTTCGGCGGTTATGGCTACATGAACGAATATCCTATCGCCCGCATGTATCGCGATGCGCGTGTCCAGCGCATCTATGGCGGGACCAATGAAATCATGAAGCTTCTGATCTCCAGAAGCCTGTGACCATCGAACCCCGGGCGCCTTGACCGTCCGACAATCAGGGAGAGCAAAATGGCTGACGCATATGTCTATGATGCCGTTCGCACACCACGCGGGCGCGGCAAGAAGGATGGCTCGCTGCACGAAGTGCCGGCGGTGCGCCTTGGCGCGAAGGTTCTGGAAGCCCTGCGCGATCGCAACGGGCTGGACACCAAAAAGGTCGACGACATCATCTTCGGCTGTGTCGATCCTGTGGGCGAGGCCGGGTCGGTCATCCCGCGCTCCTCGGCTTTCGAGGCAGGTTACGACAATGCAGCACCCGGCATGCAGATCTCCCGTTTCTGTGCCTCCGGTCTCGACGCCATCAATTTCGGTGCGGCGAAGATCGCCGGCGGCTCCGACGAAATCGTGATTGCCGGTGGTGTTGAGAGCATGTCGCGCGTCGGTATGGGCATGTCTGGTGGCGCCTGGTTCATGGACCCCTCCGTCGGCATTCCAGCCTACTTCATGCCGCAGGGCGTCTCCGCCGACCTGATCGCCACTAAATACGGCTTCTCCCGCGACGACGTGGACGCCTATGCAGTGGAAAGCCAGAAGCGCGCAGCGAATGCATGGGAAAAGGGCTACTTCAAGAATTCTGTGATTCCGATCAAGGATCAGAACGGCCTGACCATTCTCGACCGCGACGAGCATATGCGCCCCGGCACCGACATGCAGTCGCTGGCCTCGCTGAACGCGTCATTTGTCATGCCCGGCGAAATGGGCGGATTCGATGCGGTTGCCGTGCAGCGTTACCCGGAGCTTGAAGGCGTGAACCATGTTCACCACGCCGGCAATTCGTCCGGTATTGTCGATGGTGCGGCAGCGGTTCTGCTCGGCTCCAAGAAGGCGGGCAAGGCGCTCGACCTGAAGCCGCGCGCTAAAATCCGCGCCTTCACGAATATCGGCTCTGAACCCGCCATGATGTTGACCGGTCCGGTGGACGTGACCGAGAAGCTTCTGAAAAAGGCGAAGATGAAGCTGTCCGACATCGACCTGTTCGAGCTGAACGAGGCTTTCGCGTCGGTTGTGCTGCGCTACATGCAGGCATTCGACATCGACCATGACAAGATCAACGTCAATGGCGGCGCAATTGCCATGGGTCACCCGCTTGGTGCGACCGGCGCAATGATCTTCGGCACGGTTCTCGACGAACTGGAACGCCGCAACCTGAACACCGCACTCGTCACGCTGTGCATCGGCGCGGGCATGGGCACCGCGACGATCATCGAGCGCGTGTAATACTGGCGGAGGAGAATATTCATGGCCGACTACAAGAACTTCACCGTCGAAACCGACGCCGACGGAATCGCGCTTGTCACCTGGGACATGCCCGACCGCTCGATGAATGTCTTCACCGAAGAGGTGATGAACGAGCTCGACAAGATCATCGATCATGTTGTCGCGACCGACGCGATAAAGGGTGCCGTGCTCACCTCCGGCAAGGAGACCTTCTCCGGCGGTGCCGATCTCACAATGCTGCAGAAGATGCTTGGCCTCTTCGAGACGGAAAAGCAGAAGGATCACGACAAGGCGATCAAGCTGCTGTTCGACAGCGCCGGCCGGATGAGCTGGCTGTGGCGCAAGCTGGAGACCTGCGGCAAGCCCTGGGTCTCCGCCATCAACGGAACCTGCATGGGCGGCGCATTCGAAATTTCGCTAGCCTGCCATGGTCGCGTTGCCGCTGACAGCGACAAGGTGAAGATGGCGCTTCCCGAGGTGAAGGTCGGCATCTTCCCCGGTGCCGGTGGCACCCAGCGCGTGCCGCGCATGGCCAAGACCCAGGAAGCCCTGCAGATGCTGACGACAGGCCAGAACCTGTCGCCGAAAAAGGCACTCGGCATGGGCCTGGTCGACCAGGTCGTCGCACCGCGCAAGCTCGTCGAGACTGCCAAGAAGGTGATCAAGGACGGCCTGTCGCCGGTGAAACCCTGGGACGAGAAGGGCTTCAAGCTGCCCGGCGGCCCTGTCTACTCGGCAGCGGGTGCAAATCTCTGGCCGCCGGCAATCGCCATTCTGCGCCGCGAGACGCAGAACAACTATCCCGCAGCCTCCGCTATCCTCAAATGCGTCTATGAAGGCCTGCTCGTGCCGTTCGATACCGCCTTGAAGATCGAGCAGCGCTACTTCACCGAGATCATGCAGACGACCGAAGCGAAGATGATGATCCGCTCGCTCTTCATCTCGCTGCAGGAGCTCAACAAGGGCGCGCGCCGCCCCAAGGATGTGCCCGCACGCAAGCTGAAAAAGGTTGGCGTTCTTGGTGCAGGCTTCATGGGCGCAGGCATTGCCTTCGTCACGGCCAAGGCTGGCATCCCGGTGGTCTTGATCGACCGCGATCAGGAAGCTGCCGACAAGGGCAAGGAGCATTCCGCAAAGCTGATGGACGGCCTTATCAAGAAGGGCCGCGCAACCGAGGACGACAAGCAAAAGCTTCTCTCGCTCATCACCGCAACGCCCGACTACAACGAGCTGGACGGTGCGGGCCTCGTGATCGAGGCGGTGTTCGAGGATTCCAACATCAAGAAGGAAGTGACCGAGAAGGCCGAGGCAGTTCTGAAGTCCACGGCGGTATTCGCGTCCAACACCTCGACCATCCCGATTTCGGCCCTTGCCAAGAATTCCAAGCGTCCGAAGAACTTCATCGGCATCCACTTCTTCTCGCCTGTCGACAAGATGATGCTGGTCGAGATCATCATGGGCAAGCGCACCGGCGACAAGGCGCTTGCAATGGCCATGGACTATGTCCGCGCGATCAAGAAGACGCCGATTGTCGTCAACGACACGCGCGGCTTCTACGTCAATCGCTGCGTGCTGCGTTACATGCAGGAAGCCTATTCCATGCTGATCGAGGGCGTGCCTGCACCCATGATCGAGAATGGGGCGAAAATGGCCGGAATGCCGGTCGGACCACTCGCCTTGACCGACGAGACGGCCATCGATCTGGCGCAGAAGATCATGAAGCAGACCATTCGCGATCTTGGCGAAAAGGCTGTCGATCCGCGCCACATGGAGCTGATCGACACCATGGTCGACAAGCATGGTCGCCACGGCCGCAAGAACGCCAAGGGCTTCTACGACTATCCCGCCAAGCCGGCCAAGAAGCATCTGTGGGCGGGTCTGAAGGACCTCTTCCCGCAGAAGCCGGCAGAAGAGGTGGACATCGAGGAGGTCAAGCAGCGCCTGCTCGTCACCATCGCCCTGGAAGCCGCACGCGTGATGGAAGAGGGCATCGTAACCGATCCGCGTGAGGCCGATGTCGGCTCCATCCTCGCCTTCGGCTTCGCGCCCTATACCGGTGGTGCGCTGTCTTACATCGACGGCATGGGCGTGGAGAACTTCGTCGCGCTCTCCAAGCGTTTGCAGAAGAAATACGGCAAGCAGTTCAAGGCGCCGAAGCTTCTGCTCGACATGGCCGAGAAAGGCGAAACCTTCTACGAGCGCTTCGCACCTGAAGGTGGCGCGGAGATGCAGAAGGCGGCGTAAGGTCGAATTGGCAGACGGTCCGGCGTGGCAGACCCCCCTCTGTCCTGCCGGACATCTCCCCCACAAGGGGGGAGATCATGCGCTGATGTGACGGCACTTCTTTGATAAGGAGATGTGTGACGTGCATGCAGGCTAATCTCCCCCCTTGTGGGGGAGATGCCCGGCAGGGCAGAGGGGGGTATCTCGGCATCAACCTCAACAAACTTACCACCCACCCAAGGACCATATCCCATGTATGTCTGGCTTCGCCTTCTCCGTGTCGGTGCCACCTACAAGCGCCGTGGTCGCTTTGATCTGGGCGATGAGGGGCGGTTGTCGTTTCGGTGCCTGCCAACCGATATCGACATGAACATGCATCTCAACAATGCGCGTTACATGATGCTGGCCGATATGGGCCGCATCGACATTTTCCTGCGCTCCGGCCTCATCTCTGCCGCGCGCAAGAATGGCTGGGGCCCGCTTCTGGGAGGTCTGCAGATTTCCTATGTGCGCGAGATCAGGCTGTGGAAGCGTTTCGAGGTCGTCTCCACCATCGAAACCTGGTCGGGCACGCAGATCCTGGGCAAGCACCGCTTCGTGCTCGATGACGGGCGCACGGCTGCCGTGATGATGACCACCGGCGGCATATACGACTTCCGCAACAAGCGCTTTGTTGAGGTGGGAGAAGTGATGAACGCACTCGGCCGGGAAGAAGCGCCACGCGCACCCACCGAGCAGGAACAGGCCTTCATGGCCTCGCACATGGCCATGCGCCAGCAGGGCAAGGAACTGTCAGAGACATAATCGTTTGCCAATGCACCGTAAACCGTGGTGTGATGGTAAACCGCTTGGAAAGGGATCCCGTCTAATCTTGCCTGTGGGGTAGTGCAGGCGAGAAGGTTCGTGCCTGTTGGGGTATTTCAGCAAGTGCGTATTCAGGAGTCTCTACGTGTCCAAAATTGCATTCTCTTCCGCCGCAATACTCGTTGCATCACTTGGCACTTCGCCGGCATTGGCCGAACCATTCTGGTCGGGCGACTGGAGCTTGACGCTTGGTGCAGCCGTGCTGACACTGCCTGAATTTCAAGGCGACGACGACTATATGCTGCGCGTGCAACCGATCGTCTCACTCGGTCGCCAGGGCACTGCAAAACGTTTCTCCTCGCGCAATGACAACATTTCCCTCGGCCTCGTCGATACCGGCAATTTCCGCGCCGGCGTTGCAGGCAAGGTCGTTTTCGGTCGCGATGGTGATGATGCTGCGGATATCAAGGGTCTCGATCCCGTGCGCTTCGGGGGCGAGCTTGGCGGCTTTGCCGAATTCTATCCCACCGACTGGATGCGCCTGCGCGGTGAGGTCCGCCACGGCATCCGCTCCCATGATGGGGTCGTGGCCGATGTCAGCGCCGACTTCTTCACCAATATCACCCCGACGGTGCAGGTTTCCGCCGGCCCACGCGTTACCTATGCCTCACAGGATTATCATGAGGCCTGGTACGGCGTGAACGCCAGTGAAGCCGCCGCTTCCGGCCTTTCCGAATACCATCCCGACAGCGGCTTCCACTCCTTCGGCCTTGGCGGCGCGATCAACTGGGATGTGACCGAGAAGGTCAAGACAAGCCTGTTTGGCGAATATGCCCGGCTCGTCGGCCCGGCAGCCGATTCCAGCCTCGTGAACGAACGCGGCTCGAAGAACCAGTTCACCGTCGGCGTATCGGCCACTTACCGCTTCGACTTCTCGCTCTGATGGAGCGCCACTCCTCGGCTTAGGCCAAAAGGCTGCCGAGATCGGAACTTACCGAGGGGTAGGCTGCACTCATTGATTTGAGCTGTCTTGTTGTCAGTCCGGTCTTCATGGCGAGCCCGAAATAGTTGACGAGTTCGCCATATTCCGGACCGAAGAGATGCGCGCCGACAATCAGGTCGCTCTCCTCATCGATCAAAATCTTGGCTGCCGCGTGGGTCTCACCGACACGCCGGTTGGAAAACCAGCCGGATGTGTCGGTATAGGCAACACGCAGTTTTCCCACCTTTTCGCGCGCCTCAGCCTCACTCATGCCTACGGAGACAAGTTCAGGCACTGTAAAGACCGCGCTCGGTATGCCGGTATAGTCCGGCGCTGTGGTCGTCCCTTTCAGCAAGTTCGATGCAGCGACCTTGCCTTCGCTTACTGCGACCGGCGTCAGCGGCTTGCCCTTCGTTGCGGCAGCATCGCCAGCCGCAAAGACATGTGGCTGGGTGGTACTTTGAAGCCAAGGTGTTACGGCAATTCCCTTCTCCGAACTCTCTATTCCGGCCTCCTCAAGCCCAAGATGGTCGGTGGCGGCAACGCGCCCTGCTCCGTGCACAACGAGATCATATTCGTCCGTTTGTTCCTGGCCATTCTGGTTCATGTGCACGCGATAAACGTCGCCAACCTTTTCGATAGCTGAAAGGCTCGTCGAGGTAGCAATCCTGATCCCAGCCTCTCGCGAACGGCTGATCAACATCCCTACCAGGTCGGGGTCGAATTGCTTCAACACCTTTTCGCCACGGCTGATGATGGTGGTGGTCTCACCGGCCCTTGCAGCAATATGTGCGAACTCGAAGGAGATATAGCCGCCCCCAACGAAAAGAATCCGTTTGGGTAGCTTTTCCAGTTCGAGGAAAGCGGTGCTATCGGTCAAGAACTCCTCACCCGGCACTGGCAAGGGTCTGGGCTTGGCACCCGTCGCAATTAGGAAGTGCTTGGCTTCCAGTGTCTGGCCGCTTTCGAGCTCCACCTTGTGAGGGCTGATGAAGCGGACATGACCGTGGAAGGTTTCGACTCCAGCGCTCTGCAGCCCTGCCTCCATCTTGGCTGGCACGTCATCGGTGAAAGAGCGCTTGTGCGCCATCAGGTCGGCCCAATTCACCTTCAGGCCTTGCTGGTCTATTCCCTTGCCCTGCATGAGCTGGGCTGCATCCATTATTTCGGCTGCGCGGCGGAGCATCTTCTTTGGGTCGCAGCCGCGCAGGGCACAGGTGCCGCCATAGGGAAGTTCGTCAATGATCGCGACATCCCAACCTGCGGCTGCGCATTTGCGGGCGGCCGCATTGCCGGCCATGCCAGCGCCAATCACAACGAGATCCTTCATCGTCTGCCTCATCTGGGAAATGACTGTCTGGGGCTGAACGCGAGCGTTCGTGGAGCGTTCCGGGAGGGCGATCCGGCAGTCTAGCGTGCTTCTTCTTCGCTCAGCGTTGCTGCATAGCCTGCATCTGCCGATGCTTTGGCGATAATCGCGGCAGTCGTGAGAGCGTCGTCAAAGCGCACGGATGCCGTGCGGGCCTCAATGTCGGTCGTGACTTCCAGAACCCCGTCCACCTTGCCCATGGCCGCTTCGACTATGAACGGGCAACTGGCGCAATTCATGCCGGGCACGGAAAATTCTGCCAGCCGCTCCGCTGCAAAAGCTGGCAGCGTTGCAAAAATAGCGGCGACCGTGATGAGGGACTTGTGCATGGTTCTTCCTTTCAAAGTCCAAGCAGAACCGGAGCCACGACAGGGGCGATCCAGTTCCAGAAAAGAGCTATCAGGACGAGAGCCGAGGAAACCCACAGAACAACGCGCACAAGGCGTTGTGACCGGTCGGTCGCGCACCCATCATCAGTGCTGCAAGCAGGCTGCCGATAAACCTTCCAAAACCCCCAGCTCAATGCCGCTACGGCGATGATGAGAAAGACCGGACGGTAGGGCTCCAATGCAGTGAGGTTGCCCACCCACGCTCCTGATACGCCCAGGCCGAACAGCACCAGCGGCAATACGCAGCAGGTTGAAGCACCGATGGCCCCGAGGGCACCCAGAAAAGCAGCGCCTCCAGCGCTGGCATCCTTGGCATCGGGTTTGGATATGTGCGTTCGAATAGTCGTCATCTGGCAAGGCCTCGCGGTTCCTGTCATTCTATGTGGCACCTGTAGTAACTACAGATTCAAGAGGGTGACGAAGCCATGCCCATCACAAGGACGCGATCAATGAGGATCGGCACGCTGGCCAGCGAGACAGGCGTGAAGGTAGAGACCATCCGCTATTATGAACGGATTGGCTTGATGAAGAGCCCGGAGCGCACGGCCGGTGGAACGCGCGAATACGGCCTGGAAGACCTGAAACGCTTGAGCTTCATTAGACGCAGCCGCGAACTGGGCTTCAGTCAGGAAGAAATCCGCGCACTTTTGAGAATGGTCGATGCGCAAAGCGTCTCCTGCGCACAGGTCCATGAGATGACATTGGAACACCTGGCAAATATCAGGCGGAAAATAATGCGACTCCAGAGGCTGGAAACCGCACTCGAATCCATGGCGGCCGAATGTTCCAAGGGGGACGTTCCGAAATGCCCCGTCGTGGAGGTTCTCTACGAGGCGCAGTGAATGGACTTGCAAGGCGTTACCAGCGCCACGAAGCAGAAGGGATGTGAGCGAAGGGGTAAAGACGAGCCTCTTCGACGAATATGCCCGCCTGTTGGCCCGGCAGCCGATTCCGGCTTTCTAAACGAACGCGGCTCCAAGAGCCAGTTCACCGTTGGCGTATCGGCCGCTTTCCGCTCGACTGCTCACTTTAGTTTGTGGCGCAACAACACCACTGATGCAAGGCGGTGAAGTCGCCGTTGTTTTAGCTTGGATGGACTGCCGACGCTCCCCCGCATCAGGGGGAGCGTCGAAAATTTGTTTCAAGCTGCGGAGACATTAAGACGCTGGTCTCGCAGCCGGAGCAAGTGGATCAGCGGAAGCGCGGCCACGACAGACCAGCTCTTGCCGATAACTTGACCTGCGACTAGGTCGAGGCTCCCGAAAGCAAGGAAGAGGAAGAGGGCGCTGTCCACGATTATCCCGACGATGCTGCTTGCCACCACTGCAAGTACAAGTCCCTTGCGCTGGAGAGGTGTGAATACCGCCAGATCAGCGGCTTCGGAGAACACGAAGGCAGCGACTGACGCAGCCACGAGTGCTGGGGGCGCGACCAGCGCAGACAGGACGCCGCCTGCAGCTATCGCCACCATTGCCCAGCTCACACCTAGGCGGCGCTGAACGAGATCACGCAGTACAAGCGCCGCACCGATTGCCAGAACACCGCTCGGAGCGGAGATGCCGGGCCACACTGGTACAAGGCAGGGTCCTTTCGGCACACAGAAAGTGCCAACATTTCCAATCAGCCAGTTCGCCAGGGGGATGCAGGCCGCGAAGAGTGCCAGGTAGATGAAGCCTTCAACGCGCAGGAGTTTGGGAGTGGTCATGTCCTTCACCCTCTTCCACGGTAGGTAGGTACGTTCTGGTCGGGGATCCACACATCGGTCGGTTCCGGCCCCGTCTGGTAAAATACGTCGATGGGGATTCCACCGCGTGGGTACCAGTAGCCACCGATGCGCAGCCATTCGGGCTCCAGAAGTGCTGCCAAGCGCGTGCCGATGGAGACGGTGCAGTCCTCATGGAACGCGCCATGATTGCGGAACGAGGTCAGGTAAAGCTTGAGCGACTTGCTTTCCACAAGCCACGCCCCGGGCACATAGTCGATGACCAGATGAGCGAAATCCGGCTGGCCGGTCATTGGGCAAAGCGAGGTGAATTCCGGGGCCGTGAACCTAACCGCATAGCGAACGTTCGCTTGCGGGTTGGGGACTCGCTCGAGAATGGCTTTTTCCGGATCGTCGGGGATGTCAGTTTTCTGCCCCAACTGCGTGAGGCCGGTATAGATGTCGTCTTTTGACAAGTTCTGGTGCCTTCATATGAGGCCACCGATCAGCCAACGTGCAGAATGCACGACATTGATCCTATAGTCCTTGTTTTGACCGGGTAGGCTGCGACCGGGGCTGTTAAACCTGCGGGCCGTGTATAATGAGATGGCCTTCAGGTAAAGGTGCCGCTAGGCAAGGCCCGGACGAAAGTCCTTCAAATATTCAGGAATTTGGAGCGGGTGAAGGGAATCGAACCCTCGTCGTCAGCTTGGGAAGCTGCTGCTCTACCATTGAGCTACACCCGCCTGAAGGCTCATGATTTGTCGTAGAGGTGGGCTTTCTGTCAAGCGGCAATTCATTTGGCCGCGGCTGCTTCTTGACGAAGCGCGCATGAGACATCAACTGTGCGCTCGACATCAAGACGAAGGGCCCTGTTCAAGTGCAATCGCTGAAGACACTTCTGGAATCCCGCAAGTTCGAAACCGCAATCACCGCGCTGATCATCGTGAATGCGATCACGCTCGGGCTTGAAACATCGCAGCGGGCCATGGAAGCGTTCGGGCCGCTCCTGATGGTGATCGACAAGGTCATTCTCGCCATCTTCGTCGCCGAACTAGCCGCAAAAATTTTTGTCTACCGCGGTCGCTTCTTCAACGATCCCTGGCGTATTTTTGATCTGTTCGTGGTGGGGATTGCGCTTGTGCCTGCCACGGCGAATTTCTCGGTCCTGCGTGCGCTGCGCATCCTGCGCGTGCTTCGTCTCGTGAGCATGGTGCCCTCGCTCAAGCGCGTGGTCGGCGGGCTCGTGGCGGCACTTCCCGGCATGGGTTCGATCATGCTGCTTCTGTCGCTGGTCTATTACGTCTTTGCGGTAATGGCGACAAAGATGTTCGGGCCATCCTTTCCCGATTGGTTCGGCACGATCGGACGCTCCGGCTATTCGCTGTTCCAGATCATGACTTTGGAGAGCTGGTCCATGGGGATCGTGCGCCCGGTGATGGAGGTCTTTCCCTGGGCGTGGCTGTTCTTCATTCCCTTCATTGTCTGCACCACCTTCACGGTGCTCAATCTCTTCATCGGTATCATCGTATCGGCGATGCAGGAGGAGCATGATGCAGCGGCCACGGCGGAGCGCTCGGCTCTGCAGCATGAGCAGGAGCTGATCCTGACGGAGATCAGGGCTCTGCGGGAAGAGGTGAAGGCGCTGCGCGTGGAGGAGCGGAGCTAGCCTGCGGTGAAGTGCTTGGAGAGCTTCAGCGCCTGACCCTGATAGTTCGATTTGAGGTCCGCGCCGTAAAGCGCATCCGGCTTGGCCGCCATCTTCTCGTAGACGAGGCGACCGACAATCTGTCCGTGATCGAGAATGAACGGCACTTCGTGGCTGCGCACTTCCAGAACCGCGCGGCTGCCTGTTCCACCGGCTGCGGTATGCCCGAAGCCGGGATCGAAGAAACCGGCATAATGCACACGGAATTCGCCCACCAGCGGGTCGAAAGGCGTCATCTCGGCGGCATAGGCCGGTGGCACATGCACCGCTTCGCGGGAGACGAGGATGTAGAACTCGTCCGGATCCAGCACCAGTTCCGCCGCGCCGTGATTGTAAAGCGGCTCCCAGAAATCCGAGACCTTGAAGGCACCCTTGCGGTCCACATCGACCAAGCCCGTATGATGCTTTGCACGGTAGCCGACGAGGCCGTTTTCGCCACCGGCAAGATCGATCGAAAGCGCGATGCCGCCATTGGAAATGTTCGGCTCGTCGGAGGCCACAAGCGTCTGCGCTTCGTGAAGAACCGAAAGCGCGGTCTCGTCCAGCAGCGAATGGCCGCGCCGGAAGCGGATCTGGGAAAGGCGGGAGCCTGCGCGCGCAAGAATGGGAAAGGTGCGCGGGCTGACCTCAAGATAAAGCGGACCATTATAGCCCGCCGCGATCTTGTCGAATTCGACGCCATTGTCCGTGAGAACGCGCGTGAAAATGTCGAGGCGCCCCGTGGAGCTTTTCGGATTGGCTGACGCCGAAACATCGGCCGGCAGCGCCAGCGTCTCCATCAACGGAACGATATAGACGCAGCCCGTTTCCAGTACCGCTCCTTCAGCCAGCGAGAATTCGTGGAGCGTCAGCCGATCAAGCTTTTCGGAAACTAGCGATCCGGGCCCTGGCAGGAAGCTCGCGCGCACCCGGTAGGCGGTTTCGCCCAGCCGCAGATCGAGGCTTGCAGGCTGGATCTGGTCGGGATCGAGAGGCCGGGCGGATGCCAGACGGCCCGCATCAAACAAGCCGGAAATCTCTCGGTCGGGCAGGATGCCGGTAACGCTCAAGCCAGGTCCCCTCGGGTCAATACTGACCGGAGACGTTTACCGAGACGGGCGATTGACGCAAGACGCTGGGGCCTCTAAAGACACCTTATCCCGTGGTGATTTGGCCGGTCGGCTTGCAGCCACGTAAAAGAAGTCGCTAAAAGGCCGCGCCCGATGACTTTCAAACCGGCGTGCGCCTTCGCAGCCGGTTTTTGTATGGGCAGAAAAGATGACGAACGATTTCTCCAATGAATGGAAGCCGCAGACCGCACTGGTTCATGGTGGCACGCAGCGCTCGCAGTTCGGCGAGACGTCGGAAGCACTCTATCTGACGCAGGGCTTCATCTATGAAAGCGCGGAAGCCGCCGAGGCACGCTTCAAGGGAGAAGAGCCGGGCTTCATCTACTCGCGCTACGCCAATCCCACTGTGGACATGTTCGAAAAGCGTATGTGCGCGCTGGAAGGCGCGGAAGATGCCCGCTCAATGGCCTCCGGAATGGCGGCCGTTTCGGCAGCGCTTCTGTGTTCGCTCAAGGCCGGTGATCATGTCGTTTCCGCCCGTGCACTGTTCGGCTCCTGCCGTTGGGTGGTGGAGACGCTGATGCCGCGTTACGGCATTGAGATCACACTGGTAGACGGCAAGGACATGAAGGCCTGGGAAGAGGCCGTTCGTCCCAACACGAAGCTCTTCTTCCTGGAAAGCCCGACAAACCCGACGCTTGAAGTTTGCGACATTGCAGCCATCGCCAAGCTGGCCGAGAGCGCCGGCGCGCGTCTGGTGGTCGACAATGTCTTCGCCACACCGCTCCAACAGAAGCCGCTTGAACTTGGTGCGCATGTCGTCGTCTATTCCGCTACCAAGCATATTGACGGGCAGGGGCGCTGTCTGGGCGGCATCGTGCTGTCCGACAAGGAATGGATCGACGAGAACCTGCATGACTATTTCCGTCATACCGGCCCCAGCCTCTCGCCCTTCAACGCCTGGACGCTGCTCAAGGGTCTCGAGACGCTGCCGCTGCGTGTGCGGCAACAGACGGAGACCGCCGGCAAGGTTGCCGATTTTCTCGCAGAGCATGAGAAGGTTTCGCGCGTGGTCTATCCGGGCCGTAAGGACCACCCGCAGGCCGATATCATTGCGCGACAGATGAAAGGCGGCTCCACTCTTGTCTGCTTCGATCTGAAGGGTGGCAAGGAAGCTGCATTCGCCTTCGAGAATGCTCTGTCGATCATCGCGATTTCCAACAATCTTGGTGATGCGAAGAGCCTGGTCACTCATCCCGCCACGACCACGCACAAGAACCTGTCCACCGAAGCCCAGGCCGAGGCCGGTATCGGCGCAGGCACGCTGAGACTTTCCATGGGGCTGGAAGACAGCGACGACCTGATCCGCGACATCACGCAGGCGCTGAACGCGGCTTGATCCTAGCGCAGTTCGCGCATGGCAAGGATGATGCGCGATACCGTGGTGTAGATGGTCATCGCCGCAAAGACATAGGCGATGGCCGCAAACCATTGCGGCATGAGACAGGCAAGGCTGAAGGCGATCAGCGTTTCGCCGGCTTCTGCCAGCCCTGTGGTGAAGAAGAAGCTTTTCTCACCACGCGCCTCACCACTCATCTTCCGCTTCTCCGCCATGATGGAGTAGGCGAGAAAACTCGCGCCATTCCCGTAAAAGGCAAAGAGCAGCACCGCACCCGGAACGGCATTGGATGCCGGGTTGTGCAGGATGAAGGCGAGTGGGATCGCGCCGTAGAAGACGAAGTCCAGAACGATATCGAGATAGCCGCCGAGGTCCGTCTTGCCATTGATGCGCGCCACCGCCCCATCCAGCCCATCGCCCAATCGGCTTAGAAGAATGAGCAGCAAAGCTGTGATAAACTGGCCGTAATAGATTGCGACGGCAGCGCCCATGCCGATGACAAAGGCGCTCCAGGTGATGGCATTGGCAGAAACGCGCGAGCGTGCAATCGTGCCTGCCGCAGCCTGCAGCAAAGGGTCCAGTCCGCGTCTGGCGATGCCGTCGATCATCTGTGATGCCTGAAGATTTGGAACATTCTCGATCTATAACCGATTGGCTGAGGACGAAGGGTCACAAAGGCGTCACCTTGCGTGAAGCGGCCGGTCTGCCCGCCTGAAGCCGATCTGAAGAGTGCGGCCTATGTATAAAGCCACCACGCGAGAGATAGAGGTGCGCGTGCGCCCCTTCTTTCTCCCAGAGCAATCCGACCCGGATGAGGGACGTTTCGTCTGGGCCTACCATATCTGCATAATCAACCACGGCGAGACGACGGTGCAACTCCTTGCCCGCTACTGGCACATCACGGACGGGCTGGGGCGTGTACAGGAAGTGGAAGGTGAGGGCGTTGTCGGTGAAAAGCCGGTGTTGAAACCCGGCGAATCCTACGAATATACCTCAGGCTGCCCGCTAAACGCGGATTCCGGCATCATGGTCGGAC
The DNA here is from genome assembly GCF_037029545.1 of Nitratireductor sp. CH_MIT9313-5. NCBI lineage: Bacteria > Pseudomonadati > Pseudomonadota > Alphaproteobacteria > Hyphomicrobiales > Phyllobacteriaceae > Nitratireductor > Nitratireductor sp. CH_MIT9313-5. Next base: position 292,613 of record NZ_JAYMER010000011.1, read on the forward strand.
GCTATACGATGCGGGAGGCAGGCGGGGACTTCTTCGAAGTCGACATTCCTGCCTTCTCGCTCGATATTCCCGGCAGCGAGGCGCAGCTGAACTAAGCGCTACTCGTCAAAGTCCTTCGCATCGAAGCTGTAGGACTTGGAGCAGAATTCGCAATTGACGTGGATCTCGCCATCCTCCGTGCTCTGCTCGATCTCTTCGGCCGTAAACCCGTCGAGAATGCCGCGGATTTTCTCCCGCGAACAGGAGCAGTCATCAATCACATCCGTGCCGTCATAGGCACGCACGCCCTGTTCGTGGAACAGACGGTAAAGCAGACGCTCCACACCAACACTGGGATCGACAAGCTCGCCGGGTTCGATGGTACCGGCAAGAGCAAGCGCTTCCTGCCAGGCATTGTCGTCGGGCTGTCCGTCGCCGGTATTTTCTTCATCCCCGTCGCCGCCGGAAATGTCGCTCATGCGGCTCCGTTCGGGAGAAGTTGGCGTGAATTGCAGGAGAAGCCCGCCCGCACGCCAGTGCTGCTGCCCGCCTTCACCGGGCATGACAATACGCGCGACGCCCATCTTCACCTCGGTCGGGATCTGTTCCGACTGGCGGAAATAGGTGCGTGCAACGGATTCAAGGTCCGAGCCGTCAAGCTGTACGATGCCCTGGTAGCGCTGCATATGCGCGCCCTGGTCCACGGTCAGCGCAAGGATGCCGACGCCCAGAAGCCGCTCTGGTGTTGTCTCACCCTTTTCTTCAGCTTCTTTCAGCCGCTCTTCGTCGAAGCGGGCATAGGCGCGGACGGAGCCCGGTGTCGTATAATCGGCGACGAGCATGTCCACCGGGCCATCGGTGCGGGTTTGGACGATGAACTTGCCGGAAAACTTGAGCGAGCTACCCAGCAGAACCGTCAGCACGATTACTTCGGCAAGAAGACGTCCAACGGGCTCGGGATATTCATGGCGCGACAGGATCTGGTCGAGCATCGGCCCGATCTGCACGGCGCGGCCGCGCACATCCAGCGTCTCGACATCGAATGGCACCACATGGTCGTCTCCGGCAAATCCGAATTGCCCGAGCTTGAGGTCGTTCTGGTTCACGGTCGCAAGCCTTTTGTCTTTAACTCAATGCGCGAGACGGTCGGGCTCATGCCTGGGGCTCAGCCCGCCTGCAGGCACCATGCCAGAACCGCCTTTTGCGCATGCAGCCGGTTTTCCGCCTCGTCGAACACCACCGAATGCGGGCCGTCAATCACCTCATCGGTCACTTCCTCCCCACGATGTGCAGGCAGGCAGTGCATGAAGAGTGCGTCATCGGCCGCCTTGGCCATGAGCGCCTCATTCACCTGATAGGGCATGAAGACATTATGTCCGCGGGCGCGGTGTTCCTGGTTCATGGACACCCAGGTATCCGTCACCACGCAATCCGCTCCGCTGACCGCATCCTCGGCAGAATGCATCAACTCGACGCGACCGCCGCTTTCACGCGCCCAATCTATATAGCGATTGTCAGGCTCGCTTCCAGAGGGGGTGGCGATGTTGAGGCGGAAGCCAAAACGGGCCGAAGCCTCCACCAGCGAGTGGAGGACATTGTTGCCGTCACCAGTCCAGGCAAACAGCCGATCCTTCACATTGCCGCGGTGCTCTTCATAGGTCAGGACATCCGCCATGATCTGGCAGGGATGCGTATCGTCTGTAAGGCCATTGATGACCGGGACCGTCGCATTCTCCGCAAGTTCCAGCAGGCGGTCATGCTCGGTCGTGCGGATCATGATGGCATCCACATAGCGCGAGAGAACCTTGGCCGTATCGGCAATCGTCTCGGAACGGCCAAGCTGCATCTCCGTGCCAGTCAGCATCAGCGTTTCGCCGCCAAGCTGGCGCATGCCCACATCAAACGAGACGCGGGTGCGCGTGGAGGGTTTGTCGAAGATCATTGCCAGAACCTTGCCGCTGAGCGGCTTGTCTGCATTGCCTGCCTTCAGCGCGTCCTTGCGTGTGCGTGCATCATCAATGATGCCGCGCAAATCTTGGGCCGAAACGGCGGACAGATCGAGGAAGTGCCGCGGATTTGTCATGGCCGTTAGTCTCCCTGGCTGGAATTTTCGGAGAGGGTCTGGAAGGCAGTTTCCATCCGCGCAACCGCATCATCAATCTCCTCGTCGGAGATAGTAAGCGGCGGCAGAAGGCGAAGAACATTCTCGCCTGCAGGCACTGCAAGCAGCTTCTCATCACGCATTGCACCCAGAACCTGGAGATTGGGCAGCTTGCACTTGAAGCCGAGCATGAGGCCATTGCCGCGCACCTCTTCCACGACCTGCGGATAGGTATCGGCGAGTGCGGCCAGCTTCTGTTTCAAAAGCAGGCCCTTCTGCGAGACCTTGTCCAGAAAGCCGTCTTCAAGAACAATGTCGAGAACGGCATTGCCGACGGCCATGGCGAGCGGATTGCCGCCGAAAGTTGTGCCGTGTACACCGGGCACCATGCCGCTGGCGGCATCTTCCGTGGCCAGGCATACGCCCATGGGGAAGCCGCCGCCAATGCCCTTGGCGACCGCAACTACGTCCGGCGTGATGCCAGCCCATTCATGCGCAAAAAGGCGCCCCGTACGGCCGATGCCGGACTGCACCTCGTCGAGCAGCAAAAGGATGCCGTGCTTGTCGCAGAGCTCACGCAATCCGCGCAGTGTCTCGTTGGGCAGCACGCGAATGCCGCCTTCACCCTGGATAGGCTCAACCAGAATGGCGGCCGTTTCCGGTGTTATGGCCGCCTCTGTTGCTTTCAGGTCGCCAAACGGCACCTGATCGAAGCCTTCGACCTTGGGGCCGAAGCCCTCAATGTATTTCTTCTGTCCGCCGGCCGCGATCGTTGCCAGCGTGCGCCCGTGGAAAGCGCCTTCAAAAGTGAGAATGCGAAAGCGGTTCTCGTCACCTTTGGCATGGTGATAGCGTCGCGCGGTCTTGATCGCACATTCCAGCGCCTCGGCACCCGAATTGGTGAAAAAGGCCTTGTCCGCAAAGCTTGCATCGCACAGGCGACGGCCCAGGCGGTCCTGTCCGGGAATCTCATAGAGGTTGGAGATGTGCCACAGGCGGCCTGCCTGACCGACAAGCGCCGCAACCATGTGCGGATGCGCGTGTCCCAGCGAGTTGACCGCAATGCCGGCTGCGAAGTCCAGGTAGCGCGTGCCGTCTTCCTGTATCAGCCACGATCCTTCACCGCGCTCAAATGAAAGCGGGATCCTTGCATAGGTATTGTAGAGCGCAGACTCGCTCATGCATGTGCTCCGGAACTGCCCCCGACCGGATGGACCATGCCCGCCGGTCTGATGAAACCAAAAAGCCGCCCCCGGGGGCGGCACATGGCTTTATATCCGTTTTTTGGGAAGCGAAGTCAACGCAACCGGTTGGGACGCGGTTAAGGCGGTAAGGGAAAATTAACCGTGACAAATATGACTCACTGATTCGGCAAGTTGGGGAAAAGATTCGCGAGGGCACTGCCGACTCTTGTCACGGAGTCAACCGGTACGGTAGTTTGCAGGAGTAACGACTACATATCGTGCGGCGGACCACCTTACCTGTATAGATCTGGTGTCCTCTCGGCTGACATGCCGAGTGGGAGCCTGGAGGGATTCCGTACGCCTGAAAAGGAGCGTGTCCCGATGAACTGGACAGACGAACGCGTCGAAATGCTGAAGAAGCTATGGGCTGAGGGGCTGAGCGCCAGCCAGATCGCAGCTCAGCTGGGCGGCGTGAGCCGGAACGCCGTCATCGGCAAGGTGCACCGCCTCAAGCTTTCCAGCCGTGGACGCGCCACCAGCAACAATGCCCGCCAGAAAAAGGCACCGGCAGCAGCCGCTTCCACAGCAAGCGCGAGCCGCAGCAGCCGTTCGACCACGCGGACCCAGAGCCGCACCGTGACCACCACGGTAGGTGCAACCGCGCTGCAGGTTGAATTCCAGGAAGATGCCATCGCCTATCAGGACACCCGTCCTGTCGAGGACGTGGTCATTCCGATGTCGCGTAAGCTGAAGCTCGTTCAGCTCAGTGAACGCACCTGCAAATGGCCCAATGGCGATCCGCTTTCCGAAGACTTCAACTTCTGCGGCAATGATACCGGCGAAAACGGTCCCTATTGCTGCTACCACTCCAAGCTGGCTTACCAGCCCGCTTCCGAACGCCGCCGCGCGCGCTGACAGTGGAAAGTACAGGCAGGCATGATGTGCCTGCCTCATGTGGGGCCGGTAGCGGCCCCGCCGGAGCAGAGTGGCTCCAAGGGCTGTGATGACGAGGTTCTCGTCCCGGCGAACAAGCTTGTCCTCGTGAAAAAAATGGCAGCCCGACGTGTCAGGCGGACTGGCCGTCGTCAGTCGGCGCCGTCACCTTGTGGCTGAGATCGACCTTCGGCCGCTCCGGTGCAAGCTGGGTGCCCGTGATGATGTGGTGCACGGTCTCGGCGATATTGGTGGCGTGGTCGCCGATGCGTTCGATGTTCTTGGCGCAGAACAGGAGATGCGTACAGGCCGTGATGTTGCGTGGATCTTCCATCATGTAGACGAGAAGCTCGCGGAAGAGCGATGTGTACATGGCATCGATCTCTTCATCGCGGTCGCGGACCGAGCCGATCTTATCTGCCGAGCGCGATGCATAGGCGTCGAGAACGTCCTTCAACTGCGTCAGCGCAAGGTCCGAGAGGGAAGAGAGGCCGCGAAACAGGCGCATCGGCTGCCGGCTCTCCGTCACTGCCACCACGCGTTTCGCTATGTTTTTGCCAAGATCGCCAATGCGTTCCAGGTCCGATGCGATGCGTATGGCGCCGACGATCTCGCGCAGATCACCTGCCATGGGCTGGCGCTTTGCGATGACCACAACGGCTTTCTCGCCGATTTCACGTTCGCGAAGATCGAGATATTCGTCATCGGCCACCACCTTGCGAGCCAGATCCACGTCACCTCCGACAAGAGCGGAAACAGCCTCCGCCACCATGCGCTCGGAATAGCCACCCATGGCGCCGATCTGGTTGGTCAGATAGCGCAGTTCCTCGTCAAAGGAGCGCATGATGTGCTGGCTCGTCATAGGTCGGGTCACTCCCTGGTGGCTTGGGCAGCTCGTTTCGCGAAAGAAGACGAATACGCGATCTTAATGACGGTTAAAAGAAACCTGCATCTGAGCTTTCGCGAATGCCTATGTGTATAGTTGTATCACTTTTCGCCTCCGGGAAAGCTGACGGTGAAACTCGATCCTTCACCCACCTTGGAGCGGATGGACAGACGCGCGTCATGCCGTGACAGGATATGCTTGACGATGGCCAGTCCCAGTCCGGTTCCCTTCTGCGCACGGCTGGTTTCCACATCCACGCGATAGAAGCGCTCGGTCAGGCGGGGAATATGCTCCTGCGGAATGCCGGGACCGAAATCGCGCACAGTGATGCTGCACCCGGCACCGTGGCCAAATGCCTGACCTTTGACAATGACGCGCTCGCCATCCGAGCCGTATTTGCAGGCATTCTCGATCAGGTTCTGGAAAACCTGCACCAGCTCGTCCTTGTTGCCGCTGATGCGCAGCGGATCCTGCGGCATGTCGAGTTCGATCGTCACATTGTTTTCCGCGGCGATGTGGTTCAGCGAATCCACCACACCGGAGACGAGGCGATTGAGTTCAACCTGTTCGGACGGTTTGGAGAATGGCTTCATCTCCAGGCGCGAAAGTGAGAGCAGGTCATCGATCAGCCGCGCCATGCGGCTGGTCTGCTCATGCATGATGGACAGGAAGTGATCGCGTGCTTTCGCGTCTTCCCGCGCCGGTCCGCGCAGTGTTTCGATGAAGCCTGAGACCGAAGCAAGCGGCGTTCGCAGCTCATGGCTTGCATTGGCGATGAAGTCGGAGCGCATCTTCTCGATGCGGCGCGTCTCGCTCTGGTCGCGAAAGAGCAAAATAAAAAGCCCTGTGCCTTCTCCGATGGGCGCGGCATGGATGCGGTAGGCGCGCTCTACGGGAACACGCTCAAGGTAATCGAGCCGTTGCGGCTGATTGCTCGACACCAGGCGATCCAGCAATTCCTGCACTTCCGGCGCGCGGAATTTCAACTGCAGCGAAGCCCCCATTGCTACCGAGCCGAAGGCTTCCTGCGCCGCGTCGTTTGCGAAGGCAACCTCGCGCGCTTCATTCACGATGTAGAGGGGATCGTACACCGCTGCGCCCAACTGCGGTGCGGTCAGGCGGTCGATGGCCTGTTTGGGCTTTTCTTCCAGCTCCGCCTTCACCTCGCGTTTGGCTTCGGCATTGGCAAGCCACAGGCCCACCAGAAACGCACAGGCCGCCCCAAGCGCGACCAGACCGTTGCCGCCATGAAAGAGATCGACACCGATCAGCGTGATGAGCGCCAGAGCCGCCGCCACGGGCAGGCGGACACCGGGGGCGGTGTCGCCCAGAACCGTTTTCTTCTCTTCAGTCTTCTTCATCGGACAGCTTTTTTCGCGCTCTGGACGTTTAGGAACCCACTCAATAGCATGCGCCAGGGGTCGAGTGGCAATTCGGGTGCCTGCTGTTAGCTGCAAGAGGAAACGCTTTTATGAACGTGCCTTTGGATAAGGATCTGGCCGAGCCGGTAAAACTCAAGGTCGATGGGAAGGAGCGGGTTTTCGATATTGATGATCCGAAGCTTCCCGACTGGATCGAGGACAATGCCCTGACCGACGGCGGCTACCCTTACGAAGACCGGATGGGGAAGAAGAAATACGAAAAGCAACTGGAGGACCTGCAGCTGGAGCTGGTGAAGCTGCAAGCCTGGCAAAAGAAATCCGGCCACCGCATAATGGCTCTGTTCGAGGGACGCGATGCCGCTGGCAAGGGCGGCACCATCTCACGCATCCGCGCCTATATGAATCCGCGTACCGCGCGCAATGTGGCGTTGCCAAAGCCGAGCGAAACAGAAATGGGCCAGTGGTATTTCCAGCGCTATGTTGCTCATTTCCCGACCTCTGGCGAGTTCGTCACCTTTGACCGGTCCTGGTATAATCGCGGTGTGGTCGAGCCCGTCATGGGCTTCTGCACGCCCGACCAGCATGAGCGTTTCCTTGAGGAGGTCCCGAATTTCGAGGAGGCCATCGTCAATGACGGCATCAGCCTGTTCAAGTTCTGGCTCAATATAGGGCAGATCACCCAGCTTGAACGCTTCCACGACCGCCGGCACAGCCGATTGAAATACTGGAAATTTTCGCCCATCGACATCCAGGGCATGTTCAAGTGGGATGATTACACTCGCTATCGCGATATCATGCTCGAGCGCACCCACACCGCCCATGCGCCCTGGACCATCGTGAAGGCGAACGACAAGCGTCGTGCGCGCATCGCGGTCATCCGCCGTATCCTTCTTTCCATCGATTATGACGGCCGCGACATGGACGGCATCGGCAAGGAAGACGACAAGATCATCGGCAATGGGCTCGACTTCTTGAAGTGAGTTCCCTTGTGCGGTTTGTGCGGTGTCTTCTCCCACAGGTGAGGGCGCCGACACAGCTGCCAGATCGCGCGCCAGGCCGCGACTGACATGATGAACCAGTAGCGCGGCGTGTTGATCGCGTGTCGCGCGAGGCTGATGCGCTTCTGGCGCGGCAGGGTCCACCAGCCAAGCGCGATGAATGCTGCATGCCCAAGCACCACATTCATGAGATCCAGGCCAAGCAGCACATATTGCTGACGGGTGAGTTCGCCGCCGCTCAGGTGAAAACCCGCCAGGAAAAGTGCCGTCAGCGTGAAAATGGCATAGGCAAGGGCCGAAACCAGCATGCCGGACACCATGATCTGCATCATGAGAAAACTGCCGAAACCCAATTCACGATAGAGCTCTCGCGGATTGCGCATATGGACGAGCCATGTCTGCGCCCAGCCCTTGAACCAACGTGTGCGCTGCGGCAGCCATGTCTTGAAGTCGGTTGGCGCGTCTTCAAGCGTCGGATAGGTCAGCGTTCCGCTGCGATAGCCAAACCGGCGCAGGCGCATACCCAGATCGGCATCTTCCGTGACATTATAAGGGTCCCAACCGCCAACCTCTTCAAGCGCGTCGCGCCGAAAGTGGTTTGAGGTGCCGCCCAGTGGCATCACATAGCCACGTCGCGCCAGCCACGGCAGAAGGCCGGAGAAGAGTGCCGAATATTCGAAGGCGAACATGGAGGATATCCAGCTGTCCGAGCCATTGCTGATCGAAAGCGGAGCCTGAAGGCAGGCAAGCCGGTCATCGCTCTTGTTGAATGTCTGCCAGGCTTCCATGAGCTGGAAGGGGTGTGGTCTGTCTTCGGCGTCGAATAGAACCACCAGATCTCCACGGCTTAAGGGTAGTGCATAAGAGAGTGCCTTGGGCTTCGTCCGAGGTCCGATATCCGGCACCTCGACAATCTCCACATGGGGGTGGAGCTGATGCGCACGCAGGGCCTCCAGCGTTTCATGATCATCCGCTTCGCAGACCAGCTTGATCTCCAGCTTCCCCCGCGGCCATACCAGCCGGTTGAGCGCCATCAGAAGCTGCGGGACGACATCGGCTTCGCGATATAGCGCAACAAGTACCGTATAGACCGGCAAATCCTCCGGGGTGTGAGATGACAGTTCAGGCTCCCGAACTGTCCTGCGCGCCTCCAGTCCGGCGAAGAAGCGCAAAAGGATGCAGGAGAAGAAGAAAGCCGACAGCATGATGTGAAGGCTCAGCAAGGTCGATGACGGCCAGAGAACCAAGCTTGAGGGTAATGCCACAGCAATGGCACCGATCAAGGCACCCTGCCAGGCATTGACCACGGTTCTTGCAGAAAATTTCGGCAGGCGATCATGAAGGGAGTTCACGGCAATGCGGGCGATTGCCTTGGCAGAGCGGGCTTTCATGGCACTGCGCAAGGCCGACGGCGGAATGATCCGCAATCTGTGGCGCAAGCGTTCATACCGCTCGAGAAAGCCTCGCATGCCGGTGAGGTCCAGCCCATGAGGTGCAATGAGGAGCACTGTGTTCCCCTCTCCATCATAGGCTGCCGCCTGACGCACGCCATCGGTCTGTTGAAGTGCCTCAAGGCACCCATCCTCCTGGAGGATGAGATTGTGCGGCTTGATTGAGGGTTCGAAGCCAAGACCCAGCCAGCGTGCGAGCGCGCGGAACAGTTGGTCTTCGTATACACGCCCCGAGGCAAGCAGTTCGGCCTGAAAGGTAAGCCCGGACATCCGCGCGCGTGCCTCTATGGCCAAAGCCTCACCATGTTCGATCCCCAGCATATCGAGGACCGGCTGCCACTCTTGTGCGGGGCTCGGTCGATAGTTGCGTTTGTGTCTGCCTCGGCGGATCGTTGCAGGAGGGACGTGTAGACGCAAAGGATTACCTGCGCCCGGAATGAACCGTTCGATGAACATGAAGCCAGTCCAATCAGCTTGAGCGGGACGAAGCCCGAATGGCGGTAAGCTTTTGGCTAAAATTGTCTGTGCTGAAGAGGTTCTCGCGGGCGTCCCGTATCCTGCCGCAGATCGACGATCGCTCTTGGTTCAGTACGCATGCCTACCCCCAAACACCATACAACCCCGGCAGATAGGAACTGCCGACAACTACAATGTGCATAAATATATAGTGAGTCAATGCTCGCGTGTATTTTCTGCCTGCAGCTTTCTCTGGCTGGCACCTTGCGTTATGAGCAGGGAGATTTTGCGAAGAGGTTTTGCTTGCGCACCCTTACCCTGTTGCTGCTTCTGGTTACGCTGGTGGTGCCACTGACCGCACGCGCTGACGACGTGAACATTCCGCGCGTCTGGGACCAGCGTCAGCGCCTGGCAAAACCCGACACGAACAACATTCGCAGACTGCGCTTCCTCACGACGACCGATTTCTTCCCCTTCAACTTTCTGGACCAGGAAGGGCGGCTGACGGGATTTCATGTCGACCTGGCACGTGCGCTTTGCGAAGTGCTGGACATGGAGAACCGGTGCCAGATCCAGGCACTGCCATGGGATGAGCTCCGCCCCGCACTGGCCGACGGGGAAGGGGAGGCTATCCTGGCGGGCGTGGCGATTACCGCCCAGAGCCGCACTGAGCTCCTGTTCTCAAGACCCTATCTGAGCTTTCCCGCCCGCTTTGTCGGGCGATCCGGCGAACCGTTCGAGCCCGGCGGCAGGGCAGAAGGCCGCGTCGGCGTCATTGCAGGATCTGCTCACGAGCGGATGCTCAGAAGCTGGTTTCCCCGGATGCAGCCCGTGACCTATAGCCGTGACAGCTGGCTGATGGGCGATCTGCAGAAGGGTGTATTGGATGCTGTATTCGGTGACGGCATGCGGCTTTCCTTCTGGCTGGCCGATCAACCGGACGATGCGTGCTGCGCATTTGTTGGCGAGAGCTATTTCGCGCCGGAATTTCTGGGCCACGGCCTCGCCATAGCGCTACCGCCAGATGCGCATGAACTCAAGGCGGCCCTTGACCATGCTCTCCAGACGATCGAGGCCAATGGCCGCTTCGAAGAGCTCTATCTGCGTTATTTCCCCGTGGGCTTCTATTGAGCGTTCAGCCTGAGCGGCGTCGGTAAAGCTTGCGGAAGGGAAGGGCGAGGCACCAGATGAGCCCGCTTGCGACCGCGCCGCGATATTCCTTGAGCCCGATCTCCATAGCCTGATGCCCGGCGGCCGGCTGGGCGAGATAGGTGCGGAAGATACGATCCCAGAAAGAGAAGTTGAAACCGTAATTCGTGTCGGTTTCCTCTGGCGTCGAGGAATGATGCACCCGGTGCATGTCAGGCGTTACGATAAATCGACGCAGCACGCGATCCAGCGGTCGCGGCAGGTCCACATTGGAGTGATTGAACATCGAGGTGCCGTTCAGGACGATTTCGAAAATCAGAACGGAGAGCACCGGCGCACCAAGCGCAATGACCACAAGCGCCTTCCAGAGCATTGAGACGAGGATCTCGACCGGGTGAAAGCGCAGGCCCGTAGTCACGTCAAATCCGGTATCGGCATGGTGCATGCGGTGAAACCGCCAGAACAGCGGGATCTTGTGGCTGGCCAGATGTTCCAGCCAGATCGCGAAATCCAGTATCACGAACGAAATGATGCCGGCGGCGAGCGCAGGCAGGGGAAGCATGTTGAACAAACCGATGCCCCGCGTCTCCGCGGCCAATGCCGCACCCACGGCCGCCGCGGGAAACACCACCCGCAGGATGATTGACGAGATGAGAAGGACGGAAAGGTTGGTGAACCAGCGGCGCGTCTTGAGCGCGCCAATCATCTCGTCGCGCTCGAGACGGGGCGACCAGAGCTCGAAAGCGGCCATGGCCGTGAAGATCGCGATGAAGGCGCCAAGCCGGATACCGGCTTCCGATGTGAGGAAATCAATCATGCGTCTTTCATCCCCGACCGGTCGCTCTCAAGCCAGTCACATGCTGGTGAGACACGTCACACGGGGCGACGATGGCGTGCCTGTGCTGCCCGTTCGATGGCCGCGGCGATCAGTGGATCGAGGCGCAGGCGGTTTCGGATAAGCTGCAGCATGCGCTTCTCTTCGCGCTCGACATGCAGGTCGGCGGCCGCAACCTCCACCGCCAGCGCATAGGCTGTGTCGTAGAGCGATGCCGGCACCACGTCGCGCACTTCGTTGAGAATGCTGTCGAGGCCGTCATCATTCTGCAGGATCTGCTGACATTCCCCCGCCACTTCGATGATGCGGTCCTGATCGAAGTCAGCGAAGACCGGCAATGTCTGGATCATCTGACCGATGCGCGAGAGTTCTGCATCGGTCATGTTGCGGTCGCTGGCTGACACGACGACCATCAGGTGAATGAGGGCCTCGTGCAGGCTCGGGCGTTGAAGCATCTGAAATCCTCTGTTGTGCAAATGCAAGGTAGGAACGGGCAGCACGGACCGCAATGAAAAAACGCAGAGTCGATTGACCTCTCCCCGCGGCAAGCTTAAGCCCACAGCCGTTGGATTTTTCCTACCCGAATGGACATGAGAAATGACGATTGACGCATCGACGCTGAACCTCGCGCCCGAACTTCTGGACGCGGCGGAGAAAGGCAAAGCCTGGCCCTTCGAGGAAGCGCGCAAAATCGTCAAACGTTACGAGGGCCGCGACTTTCCCGACGTCGTCCTGTTCGAGACGGGATACGGCCCCTCGGGCCTCCCGCATATCGGTACTTTTGGCGAGGTCGCGCGCACGACCATGGTACGCCATGCCTTTCACATTCTCACCGAAGGCAAGGTGAAGACCCGGCTCCTGTGCTTCTCCGATGACATGGATGGCATGCGCAAGATCCCGGACAATGTGCCGGACCCGGAAGCGCTCAAGCCCCATCTGCACAAGCCGCTGACCGCCGTGCCGAACCCGTTTGGCAGCGAGCATAAGAGCTTTGGCGATCATAACAACGCCATGCTGCGCCGCTTCCTCGACACCTTCGGCTTCGAATACGATTTTGCCAGCGCCACCGACTATTACAAATCCGGCAAGTTCGACGACGCGCTGTTGAACGCGGCGGAAAAGTATGACGCGATCATGGCGGCCATGCTGCCGACGCTGGGTGAAGAGCGCCAGGCGACCTATAGCCCGTTCCTTCCCATCCACCCCGAAACTGGCCGTGTACTTTATGTCCCGATGAAGAATGTGGACGCCAAGGCCGGCACGATCACTTTCGATGACGAGGACGGTAAGGAGATCACGCTGCCGATCACCGGCGGAAATGTGAAGATGCAGTGGAAGCCGGATTTCGGCATGCGCTGGGCAGCCCTCGGCGTTGATTTCGAGATGTTTGGCAAGGACCACGGCCCCAACGCCGCGCTCTATGACCGCATTTGCGTGATCCTTGGTGGCAAGGCGCCCGAGCACTTCATCTACGAGCTGTTCCTGGACGACAAGGGGCAGAAGATCTCCAAGTCGAAGGGCAACGGCCTGACGATCGATGAGTGGCTCACCTACGCTCCGACCGAAAGTCTCGCGCTCTATATGTTCCAGAAGCCGCGGACGGCGAAAAAGCTTTACTTCGACGTGATCCCGCGCGCGGTGGACGAGTATTACGCCCATCTTGCCGCCTATCAGCGGCAGGACTGGTCCCAGCGCCTCAACAACCCTGTCTGGCACATCCACAGCGGCAATCCGCCGGAGAAGGACCTGCCGGTGCCGTTCTCGCTGCTGCTCAATCTGGCAACCGCCTCCAACCCCGAGAACCCGGATGTCATGTGGGGCTTCATCTCCAACTATGCCCCTGGCGTGACGCCACAGACGCATCCACATCTCGACCAGCTTGTCGGTTACGCGATCCAGTATTTCCGCGACTTCGTGAAGAAGGACTATCGCGCGCCCGATGATGTGGAACGCGATGCACTTGAGAAGCTGTCGGAAGCTTTGGGGAGCCTGCCCGCAGATGCCGATGGCGAGGCAATCCAGAACGCGGCTCTCGATGTGGCGCGCGATATCGAACGTTACCAGGACCACAAGAAGAAGAGCCCGACCGGCGGTCCGGGCGTTTCGGTGGCGTTTTTCCAGATGATCTATCAGGTGCTTCTGGGGCAGGAGCGTGGACCACGCTTCGGCTCCTTTGTCGCCCTATACGGCATCGGCAAGACGCGCGAACTGATCGCATCCGCGCTGCAGGGCGAGCTCGTCGCCGAGTAGCGAAATCCCGTTGGGCCGGGGCACCTGCTCTGGCCCTAGTCGGGTCCCTGACCATGGATGCCGCGCCTTAAAGAACGTGCATCCTTCTCCACCGCTTCATAAGGGCTGCCGGGCGCAGCGCGTGCCCACCCATGCCGAACCAGCCATTCCGCGGGATCGGTATCGCCCACCAGACAACGAGCCGTGCGCTCCGCCGCATCTCCGGCTTCGTTCTCGTCCAGCTCGCAATCAAGCGCACGTCCGCGCAACCACATGCGAAACGCGGTGCGCGCATGGCGCCCGCACGGCCAGGCGCCTCCGGGTCCGTCACAGATCGCCTCCGGTGAAACCACCCTTATGCCTGAAAGCGCGAACTCCTGATCCTGCGCGCGGATATGGCCTGCTGCGGTCGCGACAGGCTTGAAGAAGCGTTGTTGACGTTCGACCGGCTTTGGTTCCGGTTCATGCGCCAGTGGGCTCAGGGGTGGGCGCGGCTCAACCCGTTCGAGCTCATGGGGTGCAACAGGTGGAGGAGCGGCTACGGATGGATCGATGATACGAACGCGTTTTTCCTGCGCGACTGCGAGAGGCGGTGCAGGAATGCCCGCCAGAATGGCTGCCAGAACGAGCAGTCTTACTGGCTTGCCCAGACGATCCTTGCGATCCATTCAACCTCCGAGCGCTTGAACACCCGGTTCGGGTGTTCAGCATTGATGGAGTGCAGCTCGATTTCACGGCTTGTCTGACGCATCAGAACCTTGGCCATAACCTCCCCGTCAAGCGTCTTGACCACAACGCGATCACCCTTGTGAATGGTGGCTTCCGGTTCCACGATGAGTGTGTCGCCATCGCGATAAAGCGGCAGCATGGAATCGCCCTGCACCTGCAGCGCATAAGCACCCCGACGCAAATTCTGGACGGGAAGCTCCACATGTTCCCAGCCTTCACCGGCAGGAAAACCGGCATCATCGAAAAAGCCGCCGGCTCCCGCTTGCGCGAAGCCGATCAGTGGCACGGATGCTGCCGGCATGGGATACTGTCCAGGACCCTCACAGGGCGCGCCTTTGACGAGTGCAATGAAATCATCGAGCGATGCGCCGGTTGCCTGCATGACCTTTGCAAGAGACTCGGTCGATGGCCAGCGCGGTCTGCCATCGGCAGAGCAGCGCTTGGAGCGGTTGAAGGCAGTGGAATCCAGACCGGCTTTGCGCGCGAGGCCAGATGGCGAAAGAGCGTTGCGCGCTGCCAGCGCGTCGATGGCCGCCCAGACTTGCTCGTGCGAAAGCACGTCGTCCTCCCCTTGGCTGTCGACAGGAAAAAATGCCTGCCGAACTGTTCTAGACCCCTCCAGGCCCGCCTGTCCACCCTGCGCAAAACCGCAGCCAGAAGCGGTTAACCTGCGGTAAACGGAGCACGGCCTTTCGCCAGGGCATGGTCGAGATATTCGACGCGGTCCTGACCGAAAAAGGCTTCGCCATTGAGCACATAGGTTGGCACACCCACTGCATCGGCTGAGATGGCTTCGTTCGTGTTCTGCTCGCGTATTTCTGCGGCCTCGGGCTGGCGTGCAGCCTGGAGCACGGCTTCAGCGTCAAACCCTTCGCGCGCGAGATATTTCGCAAGCACCTGTTCGTCGGCGATATCCTCATCATTCGCCCACAGCGCGGCAAAGATGCGCTCCATATAGCTGAGCGGGTCGCCCCCCAATTGCTGCAGGGCGATGACAGACCGGTCGGCAAGTGCGGGATCGACCGGCCAATGCTTCGGCTTCACATTGATGGGCATGCCCCTGTAGTCCGCGATGCGCTGCAACTCGACCAGTCGCAGGCGCTGGCGCACGGGCGGGCGCTGCGCTGGCGGAAGCGCGCCGGAAACCTGCCAGATCCCGGGCAGGTTGACAGGCTTCACATTGATTTCCACGCCGTGCTTGCGCGCTACCGCACGCAAGGGCTGGTGCCCGAGATAGGAGAAGGGTGAGGCCGAGGTGAAATAATAATCGATCGCTGACATCGGGATAATCCGCGCTTAGTTCGCAATACACACTATCTGGAGTGTGCATTTCCGCAAGCCTTGTTCCCGTGTCGAAACAACGATCCAGATTTCGCTATAACGCCGGAATGGTGGAACCTGTGGCAGACGGCCCCAGTCCAAGGCTTCTTGCAGCCTGCCTTGAGAACGACTATCTGCACAAGCTGAGATCAGAAGGAAGAGACAATGTCGGCACTGACACGCTTTTTGGGCGACAGCCCCTTGCGGATATTGGTGAAGCTGCTTGTCGTCTCCTTCATCGTCGGTTTCATCATGAGCGTGTTCCACTGGTCGCCCTGGGATGTCTGGTACAGCCTGCGCGACATGGTTCTCCATGTCTGGAACATGGGCTTTGACGCACTCGGCAATCTTGCCGGTTACATCGTGCTTGGCGCGGTCATCGTGGTGCCGGCCTTCATCATATTGCGTATCCTGAGCTTCCGCCGATAGGGCTGGCCGCACCAAGAAACGCGGCTGTGCCCTTGCGGCTGCAGGCTGCGGCTGGCATTGCCTCTGCTTGAAGCAGTGCGGGGGCGATATTGGACGCAACAGGCCAGCCAGAGCAGAAGCATTTCATGGTGACGAACCGGCAGGTGCTGGCAATCGCCGTGCCGATGACGCTGGCCTATCTGACCACCCCTCTTCTTGGCCTTGTAGACACTGCCATTGTCGGTCAGTTCGGCGATGCTGCACTATTGGGCGGACTTGCGGCCGGTGCCATCGTTTTCGACGTGGTGTTCAACACGCTCAACTCGCTGCGTTCTGGGACCACCGGCCTCGTCGCACAGGCTTTCGGACGCGGAAACACGCGTGAGGAGCAGGCAACGCTGCTGCGCGCGCTCACCTTGGCCGTCACCGCAGGCCTGCTGCTGATCCTGGCTTCCCCTGCCATAGCTGCTGCTGGCGCATGGTTCATCTCGCCCGAAAAGGCGGTCGTGGATGCGATGCACATCTATATCGCAATCCGCATGCTGGCCGCTCCGATGACGCTGATCAATTTCACTTTGCTCGGCTATGTCTTGGGGCGTGGTGAAGGGACATTGGGCCTGGGTCTCCAGCTTCTTCTCAATGGCGCCAACATATCGCTGTCGCTATGGCTTGGCCTCCACCTTGGCTGGGGCATCGAAGGGGTTGCCTGGGGCACGGTGGGCGGAGAAAGCATTGCTGCCATTGTGGGACTGGCCATCGTGTCGCGACGCGTGAGGGGTGATCAGCGCCCGGCCCGCCGCGAGGTCTTTAATATCGGCTCGATCCTGCGCCTTCTGTCCCTCAATGGCGACATCATGGTGCGCTCCTTCACGCTGCTGGCCGCCTATGCGCTTTTCACCCGGCAGGGCGCGCAATATGGCACTGTGACCCTGGCCGCAAATGCGGTCCTTTTGAACTTCATCCTCTTCGCCGGCTATTTCCTGGACGGCTTCGCCACCGCAGCCGAACAGCTTGCGGGCCGGGCTGTCGGCGGGCGCAACAGACCGGCCTTTAGCCGCGTGCTGCTCCTCACTGGCATCTGGGGCTTTGCGCTTGCCATTGCTGCGACGGCACTCACCATCGCCTTCGGACAGGATCTCGTGCATCTGCTGACGACAGCTCCGCAAGTGCGCGCCCTGGCCCTGGAATATCTTCCCTATGCCGCCTTCGTCGCTATCAGTGGTGTGCTGGCTTTCCAGATGGACGGTGTCTTCATCGGTGCCACATGGTCGCGCGACATGCGCAACATGATGCTGCTGTCGCTCGGGCTTTATGTCGTCGCGCTGTTTGTTTTGGGAGAAGCCTTCGGCAATGCAGGCCTTTGGGCGGCCATGCATATCTGGCTGATCGTGCGCGGATTAAGTCTGGCAGCAATTCTGCCGCACCGCATGCGGCAGAATTTCGCTTGATGCTCAATCAGGCAGACGCTTGTCTGCCCAATTGTCGAGATGACTGTCCCTGAGCTCGGCCACATTGGGGACACCGGCCCTCGCCACGGCCTCGTCCAGACCTTTGACGATACGTGCTGGCAGGCTGGCACCTTCATAGATCATGCCGGTGTAGAGCTGCACCAGATCAGCGCCCGCCTTGATCTTCTCAAGCGCCGTTTCAGCACAATGGACACCGCCCACGCCGATGATCGGGAGTCTGGGCCCGACCAGACGGCGCATCCGCGCAAGCACGATCGTGGAGCGCTCGAACAGCGGTTCACCCGACATGCCGCCGGTCTCGCTGCTATTCGCACTTGCAAGACCCGAGCGCGACAGGGTGGTGTTCGATACGATCAGGCCGTCGATTCCGCTACCCGCCAGTTCAGTGGCAATGTCTTCCATCGCCTGCTCATCCAGATCAGGCGCGATCTTGAGGAAAAGCGGCGTGTGACCGGCGCCATTTTGAGCCGCTGCATCACGCGCGCTACAGACCCGTGAGAGCAGAAGGCCAAGGCTCTCCTTCCCCTGCAGATCGCGCAGGCCTGCGGTGTTTGGCGAGGAGATGTTGATCGTCAGATAGGAGGCAAGGCGGGCGAAGGCATGCACGCCTTGCTCATAGGCTGCAATGCGGTCGCTCGCATCCTTGTTGGTGCCGATATTGATGCCGACAATGCCGCCTCTGCCGGTGCGCCGCTCCAGCCGCGCTTTCGCCGCTTCAAGTCCCTCATTGTTGAAGCCGAGCCTATTAATCACGGCGCGGTCTTCGACAAGGCGGAAGATGCGTGGCTTGTCATTGCCCGCTTGCGGTCGTGGCGTAACCGTGCCGCATTCCACGAAGCCGAAGCCAAGCCGCAGCAATGCATCCGGCACCTGCGCATTCTTGTCGAAACCGGCTGCCATTCCGAGCGGGTTCGGGAATGCAAGCCCGGCGATCTCGGTGCGCAGGCGCGGCGTATCTCTTTTGGGCGCCGGAGGCGTCAGCCCCGTTTCCAGAGCCTTGATGGCAAGCCCATGGGCCTGTTCCGGGTCCAGCGAGAAGAGAAAGGGCCGGGTAATGCGATCGACAAGGCGTCTCATTTCAGCCCCTCCGGAAATTGATGCTGGCCGTCATCTCCAAGAGGCAGCGGCATGGTCTCGACAACGGCAGACAAGTCGAGCGGCGCGTAGAGATGCGGAAATTCCTTGCCGCCTCTGGAAACCTCGTATTTCAGGGCATCGCCCAGCCGTTCACCGTCCACGCTGATCAAAAGCAGGTCATCTTGTCCGGCAAAATGCTTGGCTGCGGTCTCGCGAACCTGCTCGGCGGTCGAGAAATGGATATAGCCATCCTGCAGATCGACGGGGGCGCCCTCAAAGACGCCTGATTTTTGTGCTTCAACCCACATCGCGCGCGGGCAAATCTTGTAAATGAAGTGTGCCATGCGCGCGCTATAATCGGAATATGACGGTGTGGAAAGCTTTCCCACCACCACTGAAGTTTCTGCACGGCGTGCGCGCACAGAAAATCAGCGCCACGCGCTCAAGGAGTTGCACCATGACGACTAAGACTAATGCTGCCCTTTGGGTGATGGCGGTTGCGGGCGGTGCCGCCATGTTCGGCCAGTTGCCAGCAAACGCGCAGGAAGAGCGTTTTCGCCTCGAGAGAACGGACGATGGGTATGTGAGGATGGACACCCGCACCGGTGAGATGAGCCTGTGCCGGGAGCAGGACGGACGGCTTACCTGCACGCCAACATCCGATACTGCAGAAGGGCCCTCGCTCCAAGATCGTCTGAATGACCTGGAAAAGCGGGTAGAGAAGCTTGAGGCCGAAGCCAGGCCGGGTGCAGGCCTTCCCAGCGAAGAAGAATTCGATCAGACCCTTGGCATGATGGAGCGCTTCTTCCAGCGTTTCATCGGCATTGTGAAAGATCTTGACGCGGAAAAGGAGACGCCTGATCCGGCACCAAGCGAACCGGAAGATGGTGAAGACCCATCACGCACCTGAGGCACATTGTTCAAGCTCGCGTAAGGTGCATGCGCGCCTGTTCGGGCAGCGCAATGGCCTTGCGGGTGGAAAGGTCGACGATCAACGCCACGACCTGTGCCGAGGCAACCGCGCGACCGCTCAGGACATCGACAATATCGTGATGCAGGGTGAGTGTCTTGCTGCCGGAGCCTGAAACGGTGGTGAATATCTGAAGCGCATCTCCGGCGCGTGCATGGCTGTGGCGGGAGATCTTCATCTCCACGGCAACCCGGCCCAGATTGCGTTCGCGCAGCCAGTCTGATGTCACGCCCGCCAGGGCCCAGCCATGTGGTGCCGCGTCCGAAATGCGCGCCACATATCCCTGTTCGCAGAGGCGCCCGTCACTTTCGCACTCACTGGCGCGAACGATCGAGCTGTTGGTACGCCCCCCCGCTGCCTTCAGGATCGCATCCGGCGTGCGGGGCTCCAGTTTGTCTGCGGGTGAACTGCGGGGAAGGGCAGCCGGTATGTTCTTCTCTTCAACGACGTGATCGGTCGGCGGATAGGGCGCCATGTCGATGGCTGAGGCGCATAGCTTGGCGGTTTCGGCATCGACAAGATAATGCACCAGCCGACCCTTCAGTGCGCCATCTGAAATTACCGCGGAGTGGACAAGCGTCGTCGCCCCCGCATGCAGTTCCGCATGGTAGCGCACATGCCGGTCCATGGGTGGACCAGCAACAGGCTTGCCGCCCAGTGCGAGCCGGAAAAACACCGCTGCCTCGTCGAAGCGCTTGAGGTAGAACTGCACATTCATATGCGCGTTCTCGTCACACTCCCATGTGTTTACGAAAGAGCGATGCGTTTCGATGCTGTTCTGCACGCCTCTTCCTCCTCTGACCACAGACAGGCTGACATCAAGCTGTCACGAAATCCAGTCCGTTGTGGGTCTGCACCGATCACGATCTTCTTCTGACCCTCGTTTGGCGGCTTGTATCTTGAAAAGATGCGGCCAGCCCGCATAATCGGAGGCGGTCTGCGGAAAGCGTCAAAAGCTGCGTCAGGCCACCGGGGAGGAATGATTTGACGGGTTACCGCTTTGTCGTCGCTGACGACCATCCGCTTTTCCGTGGCGCGTTGCAGCAGGCGCTCACGAGCTTCGACGCGCACTGTGAAATCCTTGAAGCCGAAGATTTCGAAGGCGTGAAGGCGTTGGTCGGCGAGGAAGAGAATATCGACCTTGTTCTGCTTGATCTGGCCATGCCAGGCGCAAGCGGTCTCTCCGGTCTGGTGGCGCTGCGAGGGCTCAATCCAGCAGTTCCGATCGTGGTAGTTTCCGCCTATGACGACCCTCAGACGATCCGCCGGGCTCTCGACCTTGGTGCTTCAGGTTTTATCTCCAAGTCCTCGCGCATGGACAGCATCAAGGATGCGGTGAAGACGGTGTTGGAGGGCGGACTTCATGCGCCTGACGACCTGGAATTGGGCGAGGAGGCCGATCCCGAAATATCCGACCTCATCCAGCGCATCCAGACACTCACGCCGCAACAGACCCGCGTTCTCGCCATGCTTGCCGAAGGCCTGCTGAACAAGCAGATCGCCTATGAGCTGAATGTCTCGGAAGCGACAGTGAAGGCGCATGTCTCGGCGGTTTTGCAAAAGCTGAATGTGGACAGCCGCACGCAGGCGGTCATCCTGCTTTCACGCATCGGCACCGAGCCACTGTCGGAGGATGTCTGACCTTCACTCGGCAGCTTGTGACGGGCGATAGCGCATCAGGAGCGCGCGCAGCGCCGCCGGTTTGACCGGCTTCTGCACGATCGCCACATCCATGGCCGTGGCCGCCTGCCTCACCTCGCGGCTGCGATCGGCGGTAATCAGAACCGCCGGCACATCCTCGTTCCACGCCTTGCGCAGCTTCGTGATTGCATCGAGGCCATTGCCCCGGTCGAGATGGTAGTCAGCGAAGAGGAAGTCCGGAGCCTCTGGATACTCACTCTCGTGGCCTTCCAGCCCCTTCATGGTCTGCACGCGGCAGCCCCAGCCTTCCAGCATCATACGCATGCCTTCAAGAATCTGCGTGTCGTTGTCGATGCACAGGATGTTCAGCCCTTCCAGCATGGCCTGGCGGACCGGTATCAGCGGCGGGCGTTCACGACCGGGGGTGAGGGCGCGCGTGCTGACGGGCAGGATCACGGAAAACCGCGTCCCGCTTCCCGGTTGCGATTGCAGCTGCAATTCGAGCCTTAATACGCGGGCGATCCGATCCACGATGGACAGGCCAAGTCCCAGCCCCTGCGCCTCGCGCATGCCGTCATCAAGCCGTGTGAATTCCCGGAACACTGTCTGAAGCTCTCCTTCGGCAATTCCGATGCCCGTGTCCCATATCTGAATTTCGACCAACCCGGCGCGCCTGCGCGCACCAACAAGAATGCGGCCGCTTCGCGTGTATTTCACCGCATTGGACACAAGGTTCTGCAGCAGGCGGCGCAGAAGATTGCGGTCGGTTGCGACGGTAAGGCTGCTTTCGACAATCGTCAGTTCCAGGCCCTTTTCTTCCGCCAGAGGCTGAAAGTCGGTTTCGATCTGGCGCAGAAGCTTGTCGAGTTGGAACACGGTTTCGCTCGGCTGCATCGCGCCGGTGTCGAGGCGCGAAATATCGAGCACGGCACCAAGGATCGTCTCGACCGAATCCAGTGAGGACTCTATGCGATCGATCAGCCCGCTCGTGTCTATATCCGCCACCTTCTCGCGCAGCGGCGCGCAATAAAGGCGGGCGGCATTGAGTGGCTGAAGAATGTCATGCCCAGCCCCGGCCAGGAAGCGTGTTTTGCTCAGATTTGCTTCTTCCGCCAGCATTTGCGCCTGCGCAAGCTCTTCATTGACCTTCATCAACTCTGCGGTTCGGCTGGCAACACGTTGCTCCAGTGTTTCATTGGCGCGCTTCAGCGCCGCATCTGCCTCCACGCGTGCGGTGATGTCCGTATAGGTCGCAACAATGCCCCCATCGGGCATGGGGTTGGAGCGGATCTCGAGGATGCGCCCGCTATTCTTCAGTTTGAGCTGCCAGGGGGATCGATTATCTGCCAACTGTTCCAGCGTGATGCTCTCCGCATCGCGCCCCAGGTCTCCGCGCTCGATCAGGTGGCTGACAATCTGCCCGAGCGATACGCCCACCTGTCCCATGCTGTCAGGCAGGCCGAAAAGCATCCGGAACTGGCGGTTCCAGCAGGTCAGGCGGAAGTCGCGGTCAAAGACGGTTATGCCTTCTTCCATCTGGTCGAGCGCGGTCTGCAATAGATCGCGATTGTGCTGCAGCGCCATGGAGGCATCATCCAGAAGCCGCATCGCGTCGCGCGTCGTGCCGTCATTGCGCTGCAGCAGCAGCGAGAGAATAAGCCGCGCAGAAGAGGAGCCGACGGCACT
Organism: Nitratireductor sp. CH_MIT9313-5; assembly: GCF_037029545.1. Taxonomy (NCBI): domain Bacteria; kingdom Pseudomonadati; phylum Pseudomonadota; class Alphaproteobacteria; order Hyphomicrobiales; family Phyllobacteriaceae; genus Nitratireductor; species Nitratireductor sp. CH_MIT9313-5. The sequence continues at coordinate 315,496 of NZ_JAYMER010000011.1, forward strand.
GGCCAGAAGCTGTTCGGAAAAGCGCACCAGCGAGATATCCGCAGGGCTGTTGCCGTTAAGCGTGACCCCTTGCTCTTCCTCGAAGGTCAGGAAGGACCGTTCGGTGCGCTCTACGCCAAGATAGCGCGAAATGGTATCTTTCAGGTCGTTCACGGTGACTGCGGTGCGGAAGCGCCGAAGGCTGGGCATGGGAGCAGCGTCGCGTGGCACGAAGAGCGAAGCCTGGATACGCTCGAGCGGCGAAGCTGCACGGGACAGCGACCCAAGGACGAAGAGCAGCGTGTTGACTGCAAGGCTCCACATCACACCGTGGTTGAGCGGTTCGGCGACCGTTCCAAACAGCCCTTGCGGCCTAAGCGCTTCGATCCCCCACGGACCGCTCACGATGATGCTTGTTCCCGCCGGTGCAAGTGAGGGGAAGAGCAGCGTGTAGCCCCAGACGAGGAAGCCTGCGCTCATGCCGAGAATCGCTCCGCGGGCATTGGCCCCGCGCCAGAAAAGACCGCCAAAAAAGGACGGCGCGAATTGTGCGATTGCCGCGAAAGAGATGAGGCCGATAGCAGCGAGCCGGGTGTTGTTGGTCGTCTCGCGATAATAGAGAAACGCCACGAACAGGATGATGAAGATGGCCGCCCTGCGGATATTCAGGATGATTGCCGACCAGTCCTCATTGTCCCGGCCATCGGAGTGCAGGAGGCGGCGCAGAAAGATTGGGATGACAAGGTCATTCGAGATCATGATCGACAGCGCCACACTGGCAACGATCACCATCGCCGTTGCAGCCGACAACCCGCCGACAAAGGCGATCATCGCCAGAAGATCGTGCCCCTGAAGCAGGGGGATGGCGAGCACGTAGAGGTCAGAATTGGTGCGGCTGCCCACCAGCGTTAGACCCGCAAATGCGATGGGAATGACGAAGATGTTGATCGTGACGAGATAGAGCGGGAAGAGCCAACTTGCCGTCTTCAGCTCCTCCGGACCCTTGTTTTCAACGATGGTCACATAGAACTGGCGCGGCAGCATGATGATCGCCGAGGCCGAAAGGGCCGTCATGACCAGCCATGTTGCAAGCGAAGTGGGTGAGGTGAAGGCTTGGGCGACCTGCGGTGTACGCGCCACCGTGTCCGCCAGATCCAGCGGGCCGCCGAAGAAGAAAAAGGTGATCGCAATACCGACCGCAAGAAAGGCCGCAAGCTTGACGATGGATTCCACCGCGACAGCAAGCACAAGGCCGTTCTGGTGCTCCGTCGCATCCGCATGACGGGTGCCGAACAGCACCGCAAACAATGCCAGCAAGAGCGCCACGATCAGTGACAGATCGCCTATGACCAAATCGGTCGTCGCATCCGTCCCGTTGTAATGCATCACCATCAGGCTGACGGAATCGGAGATCGCCTTGAGCTGCAGCGCGATATAGGGAATGGTGCCGAAGGTCGCGATGAGCGTGGCAACCGAGGCAACGACAAAACTCTTGCCGTAACGCGCGGCCAGAAAGTCGGCGATCGAGGTGATCTTCTCGCTTTTTGCCAGCCTGATGATGCGCTTGAGAAGCGCACCGCCGAACAGGAAAACCAGCACCGGGCCGATATAGATGGCGAGAAATTCGAATGCACGTTCGGATGCGAGGCCGACTGAACCGAAGAACGTCCAGGACGTGCAATAAATGGCCAGGCTCAAGGCGTAGATATAGGGTCGCGATGCAGGTGCCGCACGCGATGCCCGCCGATCGCCAAGGCTGGCGATGACGAACAGAAGCGTCACATAGGCGACAGCAACAATTGCTACGACCCAGCCTTGCAAGCGCTAACCTCCCCACTTTTCCTTGGAGGGAAGCACGGGGACCACGCTTGCGCAATAATTCCTTAAGCTAAGAGGTCTTTACCTGTAGCTTGATCCATGCACTCGCGTATTGATTGCGCCGAGCGATCTTCAGATAAGGGGGGCTTCATGCTCAAGGAATTCAAGGAATTCATTGCCCGTGGCAATGTGATGGACCTCGCGGTCGGTGTCATTATTGGTGGCGCGTTCGGCTTGATCGTGAAGTCGCTGACCGATGATGTCATCATGCCACTCGTGGGCGCGATTTTCGGCGGCTTCGACTTTTCGGACTATTTCGTCCCATTGAGCAGCGAGGTTACCGCCACCACCCTTGAAGCAGCGCGCGAGCAGGGTGCGGTCTTCGCCTATGGCAATTTCATTACTGTGGTCGTGAACTTTCTGATCCTGGCCTGGATCATCTTCCTGATGGTCAAGGGTGTGAACAATCTGCGCCGCAAGGAAGCCGAGACGCCGGCCGAGCCGGAGGCACCGCCGCAGGATGTCCAGCTCCTCACCGAAATTCGTGATCTTCTCGCCACCCAGAAGATGAAGCCCTGAACGGAGCGTGAAATCATGCCGCTTGTTGATGCGCTGCGCCCTGAGGCGCGTTCGGTACCGGCAAGCGGCATCATTGCCGTTGCCGATCATGCCCGCGGCAGGCAAGGCCTGATCCCCCTTTGGGTTGGTGAAGGCGACCGGCAAACGCCCGATTTCATCACCAATGCCGCCGCTGCCAGCCTGCAGGAAGGTCACACCTTCTACACCTGGCAGGGCGGAATTCCGCCCTTGCTGGAAGCACTGTCGCGCTATCATCAGCGCACCTTCAACAAGTCATGCGAACCCGGTGAATTCATCGTCACCGGTGGCAGCATGCAGGCCATCCAGCTTGCCATTCAGGCCGTGGGTGGAGCAGGTGACGAGATCATCTACTTCTCACCCGCCTGGCCAAACTTCCCCGCTGCCTTCGGTGTCGCGGGCGGCAGGCCGGTGCCGGTCAGCCTCTCGTTTTCGGACAATGGCTGGAGCCTCGATCTCGACCAGGTTGAAGCGGCAATAGGCTCGAAGACGAAAGCCATTTTCGTCAACACGCCCGCCAATCCCACGGGCTGGAGGGCAGATCGCGAAACGCTTCAGGCATTACTGGATCTGGCCCGCCGTCACGGGCTATGGATCATCGCCGACGAGATCTACACCCGCTTCTACTACGAAGGTGGACGCGCACCTTCCTTCTTCGACATTGCCGATGATGAAGATCGCATCATCTACGTCAATTCATTCTCGAAGAACTGGGCCATGACCGGATGGCGCGTCGGCTGGATCAGGGTGAATCCCTCGCTGAAGCCGACCTTTGACAATCTGGTGCAATATTCCACTTCAGGCGTGGCCGAATTCATGCAGCGCGGCGCCATCGCCGCACTTGATGAAGGCGACGGCTTTATCAGTGAGCAGGTCGAGCGCGCAAGGAAAGCTCGTGATCTGCTCTGCACCACGCTTCTGGAAACCGGGCGGGTGCGTCTGTCGCCGCCGCCGGGCGCCTTCTATCTGTTCTTTGCGGTGGATGGCGTTGCAAACGCCCATGAGGGTGCCATCGATCTTGTTGATAGTACGGGCATTGGCCTTGCCCCCGGCACAGCATTCGGTCCGGAAGGGCAGGGCTTCTTCCGCCTGTGCTTCAACCGCCGCCTCGACCAGATCGTGGAGGCGGCTGAGCGGATCGCGGGCTGGATCAAGGCGCGTTAGCCGCCGGATTTCGAAACGACCAGCGGCACAATGCGCTCGCTGGAGGCGACCGTTTCCGTGCGCCGCTCTGTAAAGGGAATGCCAACGGCCTCCCAGGTTTCAAGAAGCGCATCCTTCAGTCCGTCGATCAATTCGTCCGAGTGCAGCGGCGTCGGCGTGATGCGCAGGCGCTCGGTGCCGCGTGGAACTGTCGGATAGTTGATCGGCTGGATGTAGATGCCGTGCTTCTCAAGCAGATGGTCGCTGGCCTTCTTGCACAGATCCGGGTCACCCACATGCACCGGCACGATATGCGTCTCGGACGGCATGACCGGCAGACCTGCAGCGCCCAGCACATCCTTGGTACGCTGTGCCTGACGCTGCTGACCTTCGCGCTCAACGCTCGAATTCTTCAGATGGCGGATCGAAGCAGCCGCGGCACTGGCGATGGCCGGTGGCAGCGCGGTCGTGAAGATGAAGCCCGGCGCATAGGACCGCACTGAATCGATCACGGCAGCGGAGCCGGTGATGTAGCCACCAATAACGCCGAACGCCTTGGCAAGCGTACCCTCGATGACATCGATGCGATGCGCAAGACCTTCGCGCTCGGTGATGCCGCCGCCATGCGCGCCATACATGCCGACCGCATGAACCTCGTCGATATAGGTCATGGCGTTGTACTTGTCGGCGAGGTCGGCGATCTCGGCGATCGGCGCAATGTCGCCATCCATCGAATAGACGGATTCGAACACGATCAGTTTGGCACGTGCGGGGTCAGCCGCTTTGAGCAGGCTTTCGAGATGGTCGAGATCGTTGTGGCGGAAGACTTTCTTGTCTGCCTTCGAACGGCGCACGCCCTCGATCATGGAAGCGTGGTTGAGTTCATCCGACAGGATCAGGCAATCCGGCAGCAGGCGAGCAATGGTCGAAATGGAAGCCTCGTTCGACACGAAGCCGGATGTGAAGACCAGGGCCGCTTCCTTGCCATGAAGGTCGGCAAGCTCCTGCTCCAGTTCCACCAGCGGGTGGTTCGTGCCAGAGATGTTGCGCGTGCCGCCGGCACCCGCACCCATGCGGCCTGCAGCTTCCTGCATGGCCTTGACCACTGTTTCGTGCTGACCCATGCCCAGATAGTCATTGGAGCACCACACGGTGATTTCCCGCGCCTGCCCATTGGCACGCCAGATTGCGCGTGGAAACGCGCCCGCTATGCGCTCCAGATCGGCGAAAACGCGATAACGCTGTTCGGCATGAAGCTGGTCGATCGCCTGGGAAAAGAACCGCTGATAATCCATAATGCCTTTCCTGGGTTGCGCGCGCGATCATAATGCGCGGCACTGCCTGCGTCCATGCGCCGGGGATTGGTCAAAATGCCACGGTCATAACAGTTTGGCTGTGACGATTGTCCGCTCAAAAAAGGGCGCCTCGGGCGCGCATGTTGAACGCCATAAAGGCGCAACATGCAAGAGTTTTACTACCCCGCAGCAATTTGACACTCTTATGTTGAACCCGTAGCCCTTGAAGACGTTCAGGGAACACGAAGATTTTTATTACGGAGGCATTGGCCGCTTCTCATGTGCGGAATCTGCGGAGAGTTGAGATTTGATGGCACTCAGCCATCGCCTGTAACCCTGAACAAGATGATGGATTGCCTGGCGCCGCGCGGCCCCGATGGTGCAGGCGTTGTTCTGAGAGGCAATACAGCCTTTGGCCACCGTCGCCTGAAGATCATCGATCTTTCCGAGAAAGCGCGCCAGCCGATGGAAGACCCCGAACTGGGCCTGACCATCACCTTCAATGGCTGCATCTACAACTATCCCGAATTGCGCGCCGAACTTGAAGGCAAGGGCTATCGCTTCTTCTCTACCGGCGACACGGAAGTGATCCTGAAGGCCTGGCACGCCTGGGGCGAGGAATGCGTCGAGCGCTTTCACGGCATGTTTGCCTTCGTGCTTCATGAGCGCGATAGCGGGCGCATCGTCATGGCGCGCGACCGCTTTGGCATCAAGCCGCTTTATCTCGCGGAGACGCCGGGCAAGATCGCTTTCGCCTCCACGCTCCCCGCACTGGTGGCGCGCGGTGACGTCGATACGTCGATCGACCGCGTGGCGCTGCATCACTACATGACCTTTCATGCAGTCGTCCCGCCGCCGCACACGATCCTCAATGGCGTGCGAAAGCTACCACCAGCAACGATCCGCGTTATCGAGCCCGATGGCCAAAGTCGCCAACGCGTCTATTGGGACCCGCCCTTCGCGCGCGATAGCTCGCTTTCCAGCCTCTCCGCCGATGAATGGCGCGACCGCGTACTTGACGCACTGCGCCTTGCGGTGAAGCGGCGCATGGTCGCCGATGTGCCGGTCGGCGTCCTTCTGTCGGGTGGCGTGGATTCCAGCCTCATCGTCGGCCTGCTTGCCGAAGCAGGCCAGACCGGCCTGATGACCTTCTCCGTCGGCTTCGAGGAAGCCAATGGCGAGAAGGGCGACGAATTCCTCTATTCCGATCTTATCGCGGAACGCTACGGCACGCAGCATCACCAGATTTTCGTGCCCTCCAGCGAGCTGATGGATGCACTGCCGGGCACCTTCGCTGCCATGTCGGAGCCGATGGTCTCGTATGACAATGTCGGCTTCTATCTCCTGTCCAAGGAAGTCTCCAAGCACATCAAGGTCGTGCAGTCCGGGCAGGGGGCGGACGAGATCTTCGGCGGCTATCATTGGTATCCGCCGCTCATGGACTCCAATGATGTGGTCGGGGACTATGCAAAGGTCTTCTTCGACCGCGACCACGCCACGCTCGCCACCCAGCTTTCGCCCGAATGGATGGAGGAGGCCGATGTCAGTCGTTCGCTTGTCGAGTATCAATTGACGCGCGCAGGTGCCGACACGCCGGTTGACGCCGCACTTCGCCTGGATTCGGAAGTCATGCTGGTGGACGATCCGGTGAAACGGGTCGACAACATGACCATGGCCTGGGGTCTGGAAGCGCGCGTGCCCTTCCTTGACCATGAACTTGTAGAACTCGCCGCCCGCGTGCCGCCGGAAGAAAAGCTGAAGCATGGCGGCAAGGGTGTCCTGAAGGATGTCGCCCGCCAGATCATCCCGTCCGAGGTCATCGACCGCAAGAAGGGCTATTTCCCGGTCCCGCAACTCAAATATGTCGATGGACCCTATCGCGACATGGTCCGCGATGCATTGAGCTCGCAGGCCGCACGCGAGCGTGGTCTGTTCAGGCAGGATTATCTGGACCGGCTCTATGCCGCACCGTCCGAGCACATCACGCCGCTGCGCGGTTCCGAGCTTTGGCAGGTCGGCCTGCTTGAGCTTTGGCTGCAGACGCATGGAGTGGGATGATGTCGCGCAAGGAGGGCCAGTCTCACCAGAACCGGCGCAAGGACAAGGCCGCCGGTTATCGCCTGCAGCGCATGCGCACCGATTCCATGAAGCCGGCCATCGGCCGCACGGATGATCACCAGCCGGAGCCCGGCGAGAATGTCGCCCTTGATCTCGGCTGGGGCAGGCTCATCTTTGCTCAGACCTTCAAGACCAATGACGACATCGCCAAAAGTCTCAGCGCGGAAGGTCCCGACCGGCGCGACATCGCCTTCTATATCCGCGACCCGCATGTGCTTCTGGCGCTGGCGCCTCAGGAATTGTTCCTCGATCCGTCGCACACCTATCGGCTGGATCTGTCAACATACCGTCCCGGGCGTCGTCAGACGCAGGGCTATTTCATCCGGCGCCTGACCTCGGAAGTGGATGCCCAGGGAGTCAACAACATCTATCAAAGCCGCGGCATGGTGACGGTGAGGCCCGATTTCTTCTGGTCCAAACGCGACAGCCGCGCCATCACCTATTTCGTGGCCGAGGATGAGCAGACCGGCGAGATTGTCGGCACCGTCACCGGCATCGATCACCGTCGCGTCTTCAACGACCCGCAGAACGGCTCGTCCCTCTGGTGCTTGGCCGTCGATCCGCAAACGCCCCATCCCGGCGTCGGGGAAATGCTGGTGCGTCGCCTCGCGGAGCATTTTGCCGCCCGTGGCGCCGCCTTCATGGACCTGTCGGTCATGCATGATAACGAGCAGGCGATCGCGCTTTATGAGAAGCTCGGTTTCCAGCGCGTTCCGGTCTTCGCGGTCAAGCGCAAGAACCCGATAAATGAAAAGCTGTTCACCCATCCACCTGCCGATTTCGACCGGCTGAACCCCTATGCACGCCTGATCGTGGACGAGGCGCATCGCCGTGGTGTGGCCGTGGATGTCACCGATGCGGAAGGCGGCTTCTTCCGTCTGTCATTCGGCGGGCGCTCGATTCATTGCCGCGAGAGCCTGTCGGAACTGACTTCAGCCATTGCCATGTCGATCTGCGACGACAAGGCCGTCACGCGGCGCGTGGTGCAGAAGGCCGGGATCAAGGTGCCCGAACAGCGTGATGCGGACTGCAGCCGCGAGGAGCTTCAGGAATTCCTGGAAAAGCATGGCAAGCTCGTCGTCAAGCCTGCGCGTGGAGAGCAGGGGCGGGGTGTTTCGGTGGGCCTCCAGACGATTGAAGAAGTGGAAAGCGCCATCCGCGAGGCGCGCGAGATCTGCGACCGCGTTCTTCTGGAAGAATGCTTCGAAGGCGAGGACCTGCGCCTTGTCGTCATCGACTACAAGCTCGTTGCAGCGGCCGTTCGCCGCGCGCCCTGCGTCGTGGGTGACGGCCGCAGCACCATCGAGGATCTGATCAAACGTCAGTCCCGCCGCCGTGAAGCTGCAACCGGTGGCGAGAGCCGCATCCCCATTGATGATGAGACAAGGCGCTGCCTTGCTGCCGCAGACCTGAAACTCGAGGACGTGCCTGAAAAGGGGCGGGAGATTACGGTGCGCAAGGCGGCCAATCTCCACACCGGCGGCTCCATCCATGATGTCACGGCCATTGTGCATCCCGAACTGGTGGATGCGGCATGTCGCGCGGCCCGCGCCATCGACATTCCTGTTGTGGGGATCGATCTCATGGTGCGGTCGCCAAGCGAGCCCGAATATGTTTTCATCGAAGGCAATGAGCGGCCGGGTCTCGCCAATCACGAACCACAACCAACCGCCGAACGCTTTGTCGACCTTCTCTTTCCGCGCTCCGGTGCGCGTTTTGCGAAACAGGCGCTCGGCTCAAGGGAGTAGCACTTGTCGCGACTGAAGATCGACGTCGATTACCTGCTGGGCCAGTTGAAGGCGCTTCTGTCCATCGATAGCCCCACGGGCTACACGGACACGATCGTGCGCCATGTCACCGAGGAGCTGGAAAGCCTCGGTCTTGAACCGGAATTGACCCGCCGCGGTGCCATTCGGGCCGTGGTGCGCGGCGGCCGTCGCGAAGGTGCACGGGCAATAATCACCCATCTGGACACGCTCGGCGCGCAGGTGAAGATGGTGAAGGACAATGGCCGACTGGAACTCGTTGCCATCGGCCACTGGTCGGCACGTTTCGCAGAAGGTGCGCGCGCCACGATCTACACCGAGAAGGGCAGCTATCGTGGCACGATCCTGCCGCTCAAGGCGTCCGGTCACACCTATAATGACGAAGTCGATACCGCGCCCGTGGGCTGGCAGCATGTGGAAATGCGGGTGGACGCCATGTGCTGGACCCGCGCCGACACACTGAGCCTCGGTATCGATGTCGGCGACGTCGTCGCTATCGATCCGCAGCCGGAATTTCTTGATAACGGCTTCATCGTCTCCCGCCATCTGGACGACAAGGCCGGTGTGGCCATTGCTCTGGCTTCACTGAAAAGCATCATGGACAGCGACGTCACGCTGCCTGTCGACACCCACTGGCTGTTCACCATCGCGGAAGAAGTCGGGGTCGGCGCGGCCTCCATCGTCACTCCCGAAATCGCCTCAATGGTAACCATCGATAACGGCACCACGGCGCCGGGGCAGAACTCCTCGGAATTCGGCGTGACCATTGGTATGGCCGACATGGCAGGCCCCTTCGATTACCACCTGACAAAGAAGCTGGTGGAGATCTGCCGCGAGGAAGATATTCGCTACCAGAAGGACATCTTCCGCTATTACCGTTCCGATTCCGCTTCCGCTATCGAAGCCGGGCACGATGTGCGCACGGCACTTATCGCCTTCGGCATCGACGCCTCTCATGGCTATGAGCGTATCCACACCCATGCACTTCGATCCGTGGCGGAACTGACCACGGCCTATGTCGTCAGCCCATTGGAGATCGAGCGCGACGTCTCCGAAGTCTCCGACCTTGAAGGCTTCACCGAGCAGCCGACCGATCCGGCAGAACAGCCAAAGAAGCGGCGCAAGCTGCCCGAGCCGCTCTCGGCCCTGAAGGACTGAGTGACCGTGGAAATGAAAGAGCCGGCACTTGGCCGGCTCGATCAGGTCATCCGCTGAGCACTGAAAGTCGCTCCGGCGGGAAGCTGATCCAAATATTCTCGCCGCCCAGACGTTCAGCCTCGCCGGAATCCAGATAGGCTTTCAGTACCGCATCCGGCTTGTCGCCCACGCGGATATCCAGAGCGGTACGGCTGCCCTTGAAAAGGCGGCTGACCACCTTGCCCTCGATCGCATTGGGTTCGGCTGGCTTGACCGCGTGGCAGCGCACGCTTTCCAGGCGAAGCGATGCACTGACCTGCGCGCCCGAAGCGGGTTTTGCGCCGTGGGCCGAGCCTGCCACCGTGATGCCGTTCCAGTCCATGGCCACGGTCTCACCCTCGCTGCCGCGAACAGTGCCTTCCACGAGATTGGTCTCGCCGATGAACTCTGCCACGAAGCGGCTTTGCGGGCGGAAATAGAGGTCTTCCGGCGTGCCCGATTGCTCGACGCGACCTGCATTCATGACCACGATGCGGTCCGACATGGTCAGCGCCTCGTCCTGGTCATGGGTGACGAAGAAGAAGGTCTTGCCGGTGCGCTTCTGGATGTCCTTGAGCTCCACCTGCACCTGCGCGCGCAGCTTTGCATCAAGCGCGCCAAGCGGCTCGTCGAGCAGCAGCAGCTTCGGATCTGGTGCAAGTGCGCGGGCCAAGGCCACACGCTGGCGCTGACCACCGGAAAGCTGGTCGGGCGTGCGATCGCCAAGCGCCGAAAGCTGCAGGAAGTCCAGAAGCTCCGCCGTTCGCTTTTCAATCTCCGGGCGCGACTTGCCTTTCAGCTCCGGCCCGAAGGCGACATTTTGCGCCACGGTCATGTGCGGGAAGAGCGCATAGTCCTGGAACACCATGTTCACGTCACGGCGGTTTGGCGGCTGACGCGTCACGTCTTCACCGCCCAGGATGATGCGGCCCTCGGTCGGCGTCTCGAACCCGCCAAGCATGCGCAGCGTCGTGGACTTGCCGCAGCCTGACGGCCCCAGGAAGGTGACGAACTCGCCGGCCACGATCTTCATGTCCAGATGGTCGACCGCCACCACATTGCCGAAGCGCTTGGTCACATTATCGATGTGAACGATTGTGTCAGCCATGTCAGGCTCCCTTGTTCATGCGCCGCATCGAGCGCTCGGCCCACAGGCCCAGCACCGCGGTGAGGATCAGTACGATTGTCGAGATGGCGTTGATCTCCGGCGACATGCCCGAGCGCAGCTTCGCGAAGATGAGGACGGGAAGCGTCGGCTCGTAGCCGCCAAGGAAGAAGGCACGCACGAAGTCGTCGAAGGACAGGAGCATGCAGAAAATGCCCGCCCCGATCAGCGCCGGCTTCAGATAGGGAAGCGTGATGCGGAAAAAGGCAACCATGCTGTCTGCGCCCAGGTCCTGTGCGGCCTCGATCTGGCTCTTCGGCAGTGTTGCCAGCCGTGCCATCACCACGAGCGCCACAAACGGCACATTGTGCACCGTGTGACCAAGAATGATCGCCATCATGCCGGGTTCGATGGAAAGGAACCGGGCAAAGATGCGAAGCGAGATGGCCGAGATGATGCCGGGAATGACCGCCGGCAGGCAGGTCACCGCAAAAACGATCAGCTTGCCACGGAAATTGTTGGGACCCAGGAAAGCCGCAACCCAGGTTCCAATGACGAGCGACAGGAAGGTTGAGGCAAGCGCAATCGCCATGGAGAAGGCGAAGACGCCGAGCACCTGCCCATCCTGGAAGACACCCGTATACCACTCCATGGTCCAGGCCCGGATCGGGAAGCCGATGAACTTTGAATCCTTGAAGCCCATAACGACCATCAGGACCAGCGGCACGAAGAGATAGACGACGAAGGCCCAATAGATGACCGACATCAAGATGCGTGTATGGCGGGTCATTTCATCAGTCCTTTCCCGTCGCGGCCCATCAGCTTCAGGAAGACGCCAGTAAGCGAAAGCGTGGTGATCAGCATGATTGCGGAGAAGGCGGCGCCCGTCGGCCATTCATCGCCAGCCACATGGAAGAAGCCTGCAATGCTTTCGGCAAAGACGGTGGTGTTCGGTCCGCCAAGCAGAACCGGGGTGGCGTAGTAGCCCGTGGAGATCAGGAAGACGAGCGTGCAGCCCGACGCGATGCCTTCGCGCGACAGAGGCAAGGTCACGCGACGGAAGCGTGTCCATGAGCCCGCACCAAGATCGGCAGCGGCTTCCAGATAGTTGTCGGGGATCTTCTCAAGCGCCGAATATAGCGGCAGCAGCATGTAAAGCGCTGTCAGATAGATGATGCCCACGCCGAGCGAGAAGCTCGTATACATGAAGGGGATCGGCCGATCGATCAGCCCGATCGACTTCAGGAGCAGGTTCACCGCACCATTATTGCCAAGCAGGATCATGATCGCATAGGTGCGCACGATCTCGCCAACCCAGAACGGGATGAGCAGCAAAAGCAGGAACAGGAGCTGGTTCTTGCGTTTTACATGCTTGGCCAGGAAATAGGCCACCGGATAGGTGATCAGTAGCGTGACGAATGTCAGCGTGAAGGCGAAGCCCAGCGTGCGGAAGAACGGGATCATGAAGATGCGTTCTTCGAAGAAGCGGCTCCAGTTGGCCAGGGTCAGCTGTGGCTCATAACCCGCAGCCGGCGGGTAGGAGTCGAGGAAGCTGATATAGAACATCTCGATGATGGGTCCGAGATGGGCAAAGAAGACCCAGAAGAGCGGGAAGCTGGCGAGCAGTAGAAACTGCCGCCTCGGCGTCTTGAAGAGGACATCTGTAACGCCCTTGTACAGGCCGTTATTCATCAGGGCGCCCCACATGCTGCGCTTCTCGCGTGCCGTGGGAGGCAAGGGCGTGTCCGCCCGATCGGTATCGGCGTGGGCCATCTTATCACTTGCAGCCTGCCCGCCCGCGCGAAGGTCGGTCGGGTAGATGAACATCAAAAGGCGAAGGTGGCAGGCGGCGTCAGGCCGCCTGCCGGATCAACTCAGCCTCAGGCGGCCTTGATCTCTTCAACAGCCGGATCAAGAAGCTTGTACTTCATGTCATTGGCTTCGGCGCGGAAGAACTGAAGACCGGCAAGTTCCTCTTCGGTAAAGGAGGAAGCCTTGCGCTCCAGCTCGGTCAGATGCTGGTCCGCACCCTTGTAGGTGGAGATGAAGCCGGAGGCCTTGGTCATCTGCGCGCCGATCTCAGGCTTTGCCAGAAGCGCATCAAGCAGCTTGTAGGCATTATCCGTGTTCGGGCCGTTGTTCGTCACGTTCAGCGTGTAGACGAAGCCGTAGGAGCCTTCCTTCGGAATGGTCATGGCGACCGGGAAACCGTCGGCGATGAGCGAGGCGATCGGGCCGTTCCAGGCGTGAGCGAGCACGATGTCCTGATTGACGAACATCTGCTGAACTTCGGCACCGGAATCGTAGAACTTGCGGACCATGTCCTTGTTCTCGATCAGGAGATCGCGTGTTTCCTTGACGATCTGGGCTGCCTTCTCCGGGTCGTCCATATACTCGACCATGTTACCGTCATAGCCGAGATAGAGCATCATCACTGACATCATGTCCTGGATGATGTAGGCGGTCTGGCCCTTGTACTTGTCTGCGAACATGACGTCCCAGCTCTTCACCTCGTCTTCGGAGACGACTTCGGTGTTGTAGGCCAGAACCTCGGCACCCGAGAGGATCGGCGCGCCCCACTTGTTGCCATTGATCGTGGACCAGTCGCTTTCCGAATAGATCGGGTTGATGTTGCCCCAGTTGGAGAGGCGATCCGTGTCGAGCGGTGACAGCAGGTCGGACTCGATGAACTGCAGGAAGCGGTGACCCGCAACGGTCACGATGTCCGCGGTCGGATTCGGCGCTTCTGCGGCCAGAAGGTTGAACTGCTTGCCCTGGTCATCGACAAGGCGGACATTCACCTTGATACCGGTTTCCTTCTCGAACTCGGCCTTGAAGTCATCCGGGATGAAATTCGCATAGGTCCAGACATTGACCGTGCCGGAAGCGCGGGCGGCGGTGGAGCGCAGATAGGCCGGAGCGGCCAGGATGGCAGCACCAGCCGCACTCGACTTGATGAATGTTCTGCGGTTCGTGATGAGCTTTTTCATTTCTCGTTCCTTCTCTCTGGTTCAGGTTCGGTTTGTTTTTCTATTCGGGGCTCTTGCGGGCACCTTTGCTTCAGACTGCTGCGGTCGCGCGCTCATAGCCGCGCTCACACAGCATCTGCAGGTCCTCAAGGCTGAGATCATTGAAATCAAGTGCGTTGAGGAGATCGTTTTCGCCAGCGAAATCACGGCCATACATGGCTGACAGGATGTCCACGCCGGCGCGATGAAGACGCGCTTCCTTTCCCGTCAGTTCGCCGAGTTTGACTGTGGCCCATAGCCCGTAGGGCGCGTCTTCCGTGACATAGCGGGAGTCGGCTGTGGTCGGTCCATTGCCGATGCGTCCATCCTTGTACATCTGCATGTTCTGGTCGGAGACCGGTCCTTCCGGCACGTGGAAGGACAGGCTGAAATGCTGATGGATGTTTCGGACGGAGAGGCCGAGGCTGTCGGCAATCGCAATGCGCTCGCGGTCCAGCGCCTCAAGCAGGCGCCCGACATTGGGCGTGGTGTTCAGGCCCTGATTCCAGGCCTCGCCATGTTCCATGCGGGTCATGTTGCCAAGCGCAATGCCCAGATGGTTCTGCGGGTTCAGATTTGAAAGGGCGATCGCCAGGAGCCCGTCGCGGATGACGAAGCGGTCGCCGAAAAGCTGGGTGCAAAGGGCGTGGCCTTCCTCAACGGCGCTCACGGGTACGGCACTCATGTCCACTTTCTTGCGCACCGTGTTGACGCTGGCTTGGGTCGGCGAGGGCTGACGCCCCGTCGTCACCGTCGTACCCCAGGCGATGATCGGAAGCGTCACGCCGCGCTGCGCCAGAAGTTTCGCAAGATATAGCGCCCCGAAGGAGGCGTGCGAGGAAATGATGACCGTCTGACCTTCGCGCAGATGGGGCGCCAGCGCATCGAAAACCGCGCGGTGTCCATAGGCGGGAAGAGCAACCATGATCACATCGCTGCGCGCTGCCAGATCCTGTGCTGATTGCGCGACGGCCGGGCGAAATTCGCCTTCCAGTGCGCCGCTGGCGACAAGTGGCTGCCCTTCGGCAAGAGCCTTGGTGCGCTCTCCGGATGGCGACCACAACACCGGCTTGTGGCCATTCGTTTCCAGAAGGCATGCCGCACCGAATGCGATGGCTCCGGCGCCTGCAATGCCTACTGTCTTGCTTTCCTGCGTCACGCTCTATTCGCCCCCGAATTCGTTTCAGTCTTGTTTGGCGACCGGGTCGCCCAGTGTGTGCATCAGCCTGTTCGCCCAGCCGAAAAGGGAGGCGGACAGGATGAGGTCGAGGATTTCCTCGTCGTTCAATCCCGCCTCGCGAAGCGCCTGCATGTCGCTCTCGGATGCTTCGCTGGGCGCTTTGGACAGCCGTGTCGCGAAGCGCAGAATGGCGCTTTGTCGTGGGTCGAGATCGGCATCTTCGCCATCGGCGAAGATGCGTTTCATCACCTCTTCATCCTTGGCAAGCTGGTTGTAGCGGCTGGCATGCACGGCTGCGCAATAAACACAGCGATTGACCACCGATGCCGCCGTCGCGCCGATTTCGCGCTCTGCCCGGCTCATGCCTCCGCGATTATACATGATCGCGTTGAAGAGTGGGGTGCGAACCTTCAGCGTCTCGACATCATTGGCGAGCACGAGAACATAGTCCGACACCTTGGTGTTGGACGGCGTGACCTTCAGCGCGTCAAGCTGTTCGGGCGTTGCCTCGTCGAGCTTGATCGGCTTCACGCGTGGCTGCCAGTGCGGAATGGTCGTGGTGAATTCGTGGATGGTCTCGCTCATTTCGCCCCCCGCATAAGCTTCAGTCCGGCAATCACGCGTATCTGGTAGGCCAGAAAGGCATTGAGCTCCGACAGGCGCACGATGTCCGCATCGCTTACGCCAGCCGCCTTCAGCGCCTCGATGTCACCTGCCTGCGTGTCCCGTGGGCGTGCCGCGACCAGGTCGGTATAGGCAACCACTGCCGCCAGCCATCCATCGGATGGTGCAGGCGCACGAGGATCGGCAATATCGGTGATCTCTTCCGTGGCACCCGCATCTTCGACAAGGCCGTCATAGTGCTCGGCCAGCGCTTCATCACCATTCAGGCGCGCAATGCGGGCAGCCAGTGCCGCACGAAGTGCATGAGACAGACCGCCCGGATCATTGGGCTTGAGTGCTGCATCATGTGTGGCCTGCGTCATCTCCATCACATCAGCACGCCCCTCCAGGGCGCGATGGACAGGCGTGCCGGGCTCGATGCCCGCCTGCGCAATGACCACGTCGTTCAGTGAAATTTCGCTCATCTCAATTCCCGCCGCTTGCAGCCACCATTGGCGCCGCCTGTTCTTGATCTTCCAGTTCGCTGGCCTCCCACTCGTCACCCAGAAGCTCCGGCTTGGAATAGTCGAGCATCCCCTGCCAATGCGTCTCCACATCCTGGCCATAGAGCGTGGCGGCGATTGCACGGGCAAGCCACGAAGCACCTTCACTGATGCCGGGAATGTCGCCCGACACCTTCCCCAGGCTCGCAGCCGCGCCATAGTTGAAGCAGTGGATCTGAGTGAGGAACGGGGTCTTCCCCGCCTCGCGCTCCTGAAAGGTGAAATCCGCTGCCAGATAGGGGAAATTCGCCAAGTCGCGATTTTCCTCGTTTGCCGGAGGCGTGTACCGGTCGCGCCACAAGAGAACATTGGCGGACGCATCGCCGAGTTCGGCACGCGCCAGGGGATCAACCGTGAAGCCGGTTCCAAGGATAAGGAAGTCGGTGCGTACGGTCTTGCCCGCTGTCGTGCGGATGACCACCTCGTCACCCTCGTTCCAGACCCGTTCAATGCCTTGGCCAAAGTGGAAATAGGCGTTGTCGTGTCGGCTGACGCGAAGCGTCGAGCCCCTGGGTGAGGGCGTCTGGGTGGCGAACGAGTATTGCATGAAGCGCCAGCGCCATTCATCGGGAAGCTGCGCATAGCCGCAGGTGAAGCCGAAGGAACCGATGCCCATCATCTTGTTGATGGTTGGCATTTCCTTGCGCCGGATCAGGTGGCGCACTTCTTTCGCGCCAGCTTCAAGCGCTTCGGCCGAATTGTCTACGGCCGAGGCACCCACACCGATCACGACGACGCGCTTGTCCTTCAGGCCGGCAAATTCGATATCGTCGGACGAATGCGCCCATAGATGCCTGGGCACCCCGTCAACAAAGCCCGGAATGTTTGGATGCCCGGTGCCGTCACGACCGGTGGCCATGACATAGCGGCGGGTGAGCATGGAAGATTGTGTTGCCCCCGCTCCCGAAAGCTGAAGGCGCAGATAGGGCCCTTCCCGCGTAATGGAAGTTACCTCGACCTCGTTCTCGACAGGGATGTCGAGAACCTTTCGGTACCAGACGAGATATTCCATCCACATCGGTCGCGGGATCTTGTCCAGTCTCTCCCATTCCGCTTCACCGAACTGGGCGGTGAACCAGGCACGGAAGGTGAGGGATGCCTGTCCATAGGCAGGGCCGGTCAGCTGCTTCGGCGAGCGCAGCGTTTCCATGCGTGCATAATTCAGCCATGGCCCTTCGAGACCTGCAGGGTTCTTGTCCAGAATGCGCAGATTCCGGATGCCGCCGCTCCACAGCGCGAACCACGCCACCAGACCGCACATGCCGCCGCCGACCACCACCACGTCATGCACCTTTTCACCCTCGTGATGGTGCTCCGGCACCCAGTTTGCGGCGGGAAGGCATAGATATTCGAGATCCTGCTTCAGCCGCGCTTCCAGCGCGTCCAAGCCTTCCGGACTATGGGTGTTATCGGTTCTGGTCATTTCAGCCTATTTTCATCCGCTGTTATGATTAGAAAAGTTACGAAACAGTGCAATCCCCAAGACAATTGGAATAATTTACCTCACATGTTCCAGCTCGGATGATGTTCGTCGATGACGAAGACATGCTTGTGCCGAAGCGGCTTGTGGCGATGGTGTCGAGGAGAGCTTCCTTCTTCAATCTGGTGTTCTGCATCATGCGGATATGCATGATCGTGTTCGACGGCTTCATGGGTATGCCAGCGTTCAAGCTCGTCTGGCTGCGGCCAGATAAACCAGGCGGCAAGTGTCGCGGCGAATGCACCGGCTGCCATAACGGCGAAGGAGTGTTCCAGGCCGAGAGATGCGCCCAGATATCCAGCCAGAGGGTAGGTTACCAGCCAGCCAGCATGGGAGATGGAGAACTGTGCGGCGAACAGGGCGGGGCGGTCCTTGCTGTGCGATGATCGTTTCAGAAGGAGCCCGCCGGGGGTCAAGACAAGGGATGTCGCACAGCCAAGTGCCAACCAGATGACAAGTGTGCCTGCGAGTCCCGGCTGAAGCAGAAGCGCGAATGGGATGACGCTCAAGAGCCCGCCACCGCCCACCATCGCACTGCGCGCACCGATGCGATCTATAAGGCTGCGCATGGTAATTGCAGTGGCCATTGACCCAAGCCCGTATGCGGCGAGAAGCAGTGTATAGGTCTGCTGCGTTCCGCCAAGCATCTCGCGGGCAACCAAAACGGTGTTGACGATGATCCAGGCGCCGACAAAGGACACGGCCAGCCCAAGCGCGAAGAGCGCCACCAGCCGCGGCGTGCGAACATAGATGTTGAAGCCGCGGGTCAGGCGCTGGAAGAAGGGCGTGGCCTCCCCGGCATCGCGATTGCCCCGATAGCCGCTGGCAAGCACGAAGCCGGCAGAGCCGAGCAGACCCACTGCGGTTCCGATGAAAAGCAGCCTGTTATCCACGAAGCCGAGAAGCAGGCCTGCGATCAAGGGGCTGAGGAGAGATTCCATGTCATAGGCCAGGCGGGAAAGCGATAGCGCGGACGTGTAGTCCTTCTCCTCCGGCAGAATATCGGGAATGACGCTTTGATAGGCTGGCGTGAAAGCAGCCGAGCAAAGCTGGAAGAAAAAGATGATGACGTAAAGTTGCCAGACCGCTGTGACGAAGGGCAGGAAAAGCACCAGGCCAAAGCGAAGGACATCCAGCGCAACCAGCAGTCGCCGCGTCGGCATCCGGTCAAAAAGTGCACTCGCCAATGGCGCGAAGCCGACATAGGCGATCATCTTGATCGCAAGCAGCGTGCCTAAAACGATGCCTGCATCGCCGCCGCTCATGTCATAGGCCAGTAGCGCCAGGCCGACGGTCATCAGGCCGATGCCGCCGAGCGAAAGAAGCTGGGCGGAAAAGAGCCGTCTGAACTGTCGATTGCGCAATATGGCCAGCATCAAGTCTCCTTTCTGGCCGCTGATTGGTTTATCCGGCCAGCCGCTCCGGTTGGGCCTTGTGTGTAAAGCGGGCGGTCAGCGGGTCAAAGTCGTAAAACCGGGCAAAGCGTTCGGCTTCCAAAGAAAGTTCGTTCACCGCGGCAATGATCTCGTCGGCACGTGCATCGCTCAGGAGGTAGCTGAAATTCAGCCTGACCCAGCCGGGCTTCTCCATCTCACGGCCCGCGCGGATATCCGCATGGAGCTGCCGCGATTTCTGCTCATCAATGTCCAGAAGCTTGTGGGCATAAGGCCCCGCGCAGGCGCAGCCGCCGCGAACCTGGATTCCATAGTAGTCACTCAACATGCGGGTGAAAAGCTGGTGGTGCACATAGCCACCGTCCTTAGCCTTCACCCGGAAGGAGAAGATGGGAAGCGCTGGCGCATCAAGGTTTCCAAGCAGTTCCAGCGCCGAATTTTGTCTGAAGGCGCTGAGAGCGCGGCTGCGCAGATCCGCATCCCTTCGGTCGATATAGTCCTGTCCAAGCGCTTGCTTCACGATCAGGCTCATTGCTGCGCGCACATCGCCTACGACATTCGGCGTGCCTGCTTCCTCCCGCGTTGCAAGGCAGGTGGAGTAATCGTGGTCCCACGGCGAAACGAAGGTGACAGAACCACCACCTGGCGCTGTGGGTTTTGCAGTCTGTGCGATCGCGTCGCGTACGACCAGTACACCTGTTGCACCCGGTCCACCGGGAAATTTGTGCGGCGAGAAGACGATGGCGTCCTTGGCATGGTCTGTACCGGGCTTCATATCCATCGGCAGATAGGGAGCGCCGCCTGCATAGTCCCAGATGGCGCAGGCGCCGTGCGACTTGAGAAGCCGCGTGACAGCGTCGGTGTCCACGATGATGCCGGTGACATTGGAGGCTGCCGAGAATGCGCCGATCTTCAGATCCGCGTCGCAATGGGCCGAAAGAGCACGCGCAAGTGCATTCATGTCCGGTCCGCCGGTGCTGGCTTCGTCTATGCAGACGATCTCGGCTCCGGTTTCCCTCCAGGGCAGAATGTTGGAGTGGTGCTCATAGGGGCCGGTGAAGATCACAACTTTCTGCCCGTCGCGCAGCCGTTCTTCCACCTGCAGAAGCTTCACCAGCTTGTTGACGCCCGTTGTCGCTCCGGAGCCGCAGAAGATGACGCTGGACGCATCACAGGCATTCACGGCGTTGCGAATGACCTGCCGTGCCTCTTCCCTGAGACGCGTCGAGTACTGTCCGCACCAGGACGCTTCGGTGTGGCTGTTGGCGTAGAAGGGCAAGACCTCCGCGCGGATGAAGTCTTCGACCTGCGACAGCGCGCGACCCGAGGCTACGAAATCGGCATAGATCAAGGGGCGGGGACCGACGGGTCCCTCAATCAGGATGCCCTCGCCAATCAGCCCTGCGGCCAGTCGCGCCGGAAGGTCGCTTCCTTCAAGAGATTGCGCGAATCTTTTCAGCGCTCCGTGCTGCATCAAATGACGTCCATTTCAAAAACTATGTAATGGTACGGTCACACAATCCAAAGCGTTCAAAATCACAATTACGTTTGCTGTTTGCATGTTATTGTTGTCATATGACCCAATGAAGCGCCAAGAACTCGATCAATTTGACATCAAGATCATTCGCACCCTGCAGCGGGATTCCTCGCTGTCGCAGCGCGATCTGGCCGACAGGGTAGGGTTGTCGCAAAACGCCTGCTGGCGTCGGCTGCGCATCCTGGAGGAGAAGGGGATCATCCTCGGGCGCACGCTGCGGCTCGACCGCGCGCGGTTGGGTCTGGGGCTTGTGGTCTTCGTGATGGTAAAGACCCGTCATCACTCGGCAAGCTGGCTGCAGACCTTCCGCAAGCACGTCTCCAGCATACCCGAAGTGGTCGATTTCTACCGTATCGGCGGTGACTACGACTACATGCTGCGGATCGTCACCGAAGACATGGCGAGCTACGATTCCGTCTATCAGCGCCTGATCCAGAAAGTGGAACTGGAATCGGTAACGTCCTATTTCGCGATGGAAGCGATCGAGGAGCGGCGTCCGCTCCCCATCTGAGCGTCAACGCAGATTGACCGAGTAGTGAATGTTGTCAGTCAGGCAGCGAGAGACCCGCAGCTCTACCGGCTTGTTCTCAAGATCTTTCGCCACGCGATGGATGCGCAGCAGCGGCCAGTTTTCGGCGCAACCGAGAAGCTTCGCATCAGCACCTGATGCCGCCACGGCCTTAATCCGCTCCTCTGCCTGCGCAATCGTGATGCGCCAGCGGGCCGAGAACAGCTGATAGATGTTGTTCGGCATGTCTTGAGCCTCCGGAAAATCCGGAAAGCGTTCGGTCGGCAGAACGATCGTTTCCACTAGAACCCGCTCTTCCGCCAAATGCCTCAGGCGCTCTATGCGCCAAACGGGATCGCCTGCGTCGATGCCCAGTGCCGCAGCTTCTTCTTCCGAAGCCTTGGAGGCTTCGCGGGACAGGACCTCGCTTCGCGGGAAGACCGGCTGGCCGTCGTCAGGCACAAGTCGGAAGAACTGGAACAGGATGCGCGAATCTTCGGGCTGCGCCACGAAAGTCCCTTTGCCCTGCCGCCGGATCAGCAGATTTTCCGCCGTCATCGTATCAAGCGCTTTACGCACTGTGCCCTGGCTCACGCCCATCTGTCGGGCGAGCTCCATTTCGCTGGGAATGAGCATCCCTGGCGACCATTCCCCCTCGACCAGGCGTCGCACCAGTTGATCGCGGATCTGCGTGTAGAGCGGCTTGTATTCCATTCGTCTCTCGTGAGGGGCCAGAATTCGTCAGTGATTGCCCCAGACACATTCCTTAGCGCAAGTGGCTTGACAAGGCCAGCGTCTTCTAGCTTATATCTTATATAAGACATAAGTCTGAGAAACGGGCATATCGCGAGAGGAGATCATTTGTGACGGTTCCCCACCTGTTGGTTCACGAAAAGAAGGACAATGTTGGCGTTGTCGTCGTCGAAGGCCTGAAGGCCGGCACCAAGATGCTTTGTGTGGTCACCCACGACAATTCCAGCTTCGAGATGGAAGTGCATGACGATGTGCCGATCGGCCACAAGGTTGCGCTGACCGATCTGAACGAGGGCGATACGGCCATCAAGTATGGCGAGGATATCGGCAAATTCGTCGCCAGCGTGAAAAAGGGCGGCCACGTCCACACCCACAATCTGAAGACCAAGCGCTGGTAAGGCGGGGAGGACAACAAAATGGCTTCGAAATACTCCAACCTCACCTTCAAGGGCTATCGCCGTGAAAACGGCCGCGTTGGCGTGCGCAATCACGTGGTGATCCTGCCCGTCGATGACATTTCAAACGCAGCCTGCGAGGCGGTCGCAAACAACGTGAAGGGCACGCTGGCGATCCCTCATGCCTATGGCCGCCTGCAGTTTGGCGAGGACCTTGAGCTTCACTTCCGCACGATCATCGGCACCGGCGCCAACCCGAATGTTCATTCGGTCGTCGTAATTGGCATCGAGCCGGGCTGGACCAAGCGCATTGCCGATGGCATCCGTGAAACGGGCAAGGAAGTTGCCGAGTTCTCGATTGAGCAAAAGGGCGATTTCGAGACGATCCGCGCGGCAAGCTGGGCTGCCAAGGACTTCGTCCACAAGGCTACCGAAATGCAGCGTGAGGAGTGCAACATCTCCGAACTGTGGGTCTCCACCAAATGCGGTGAGAGCGACACCACCACCGGCCTTGGTTCTTGCCCGACCGTCGGCAACATGTATGACAAGCTCCTGCCCGAAGGCATCACCGGCTTCTTCGGCGAAACTTCGGAGATCACCGGTGCGGAACACATCTGCAAGGAGCGCGCGATCAACAAGGAAGTTGGCGAGCGCTGGTACAAGATGTGGAAGGCCTATCAGGACGAGGTCATCTTCGCCCACCAGACCGACGACCTTTCCGACAGCCAGCCGACCAAGGGCAACATTCTCGGCGGCCTGACCACGATCGAGGAAAAGGCGCTTGGCAATCTGGAAAAGATCGGCCGCACCTCGAAATATATCGACATTCTCGAACCGGCTGAAATGCCGAAATCGGGCAATGGCCTCTACTTCATGGACAGCTCGTCGGCTGCCGCCGAATGTGTGACGCTGATGGCTGCCGGTGGTGCCGTGATCCACACCTTCCCGACGGGCCAGGGCAATGTGGTCGGCAATCCCATCGTGCCAGTCATCAAGATCACTGCCAATCCGCGCACGGTGCGAACCATGAGTGAACATATCGATGTGGATGTTTCGGGCATTCTGCGCCGCGAGCAGACCATCGACGAGGCCGGTGATGCGCTGATCGAGATGATCCTGCGCACCGCCAATGGGCGCAACACGGCAGCAGAAGCTCTTGGGCATCGCGAATTCTCGATGACCAAGCTCTACCGTAGCGCCTGATGCTTGCAAGCCCCGCCTTGTGCGGGGCTTCTTCCGGTCTGTCACCGCAGGAGGGGCGGGAGGCAGGCCAAACTTTTTCAGCCAATCTGGGAGGATACCAATGCTGAAAAGACTGACACTTCTGGCAGCCGCCGCTGCTTTCGCCATGACAGCCGGAGCCGCGCAGGCTTTTCCGGACAAGCCGGTGAACTACATCATCCCGTTCAATGCAGGTGGTGAGAGCGATATCTCCGCCCGTCTGCAGCAGCCCTACTTCAAGAAAATCACGGGCGAAGATCTCATCATCCAGTATCAGGCCGGTGCCGGTGGTGCGCAGGCCTGGTCGGTGCTCAATGATCAGCCGGGCGACGGCTACACGATCATGGGTACCAACCTGCCGCATATCATCCTGCAGCCGCTTCTCCAGAACCCCGGTTACAAGACCGAGGATCTGACGAATATATACATGTTCCATTTCACGCCTGACGCCCTGCTCGTGCGCGCAGACAGCGAGTTCAAGACGGTTCAGGATGTCATCGACGCGTCGAAGGAAAACCCAGGCGCGCTGACGGTTGGTGGCGTGGCGACCAACACGGCAAACCATATCGCGCATCAGCGCTTTGCCGATCTCACCGGCGCGGAAATGACCTACATCCCCTATACCGGCACGGGCGCGACCATCCCCGGCCTGCTCGGCGGCGAGGTAGAACTGCTGTGGGGCTACACGACTGTGGCAGCAGGGCAGGGCGACAAGGTGCGCATGCTGGCCGTTGCTCAGGACGAGCGTCACCCGCTCTTCCCCGACGTGCCGACCTTCAAGGAGCTGGGGATCGACATGGTCGGCGGTGCCTATCGCGGCATCGCGGTGCCGAAGTCGACACCCGAGGAAGTGCGCCAGCAGCTTTCCGATATCATCGGCAAGATCAACGCGGATCCTGAATTCATCAAGGAGATGGAAGATGCAGGATTTGCGATGCTGAACGTGCCCTACAGCGAGATGGATGCCTTCATGGCCGAGCGCCAGAAGGTCTATGAGGACACGGCCCGCAAACTGGGTTCGCTGCAGTAATACGGTCCTGGCGGCGGAACCCATTTTCGCCGCCAGCTTCCATTCTTCCCGAGGGAGCTTCCATTGGCCTTTGATATCGGTTCGGTTCTTGCCCAGGCGATAAGCCCGTTCAACCTGTTGCTCGCGCTTCTGGGCGTGGTGCTTGGAACGGTCATCGGTGCGTTGCCGGGCCTGTCCGCCACCATGGCAATTGCCGTCTTGGTGCCTTTCACCTTCGCAATGGATCCCGCATCCGGCCTCATCATGCTCGGAGCGATCTATACCGGCGCCATTTACGGTGGTGCCTATGCTGCCATTCTGGTGAACACACCCGGCACACCGTCTGCGATCGCAACAACCTTCGACGGTTTTCCGATGGCAAAGCGCGGCGATGGTGACCTCGCCATGACGCTTGCCACCCTGGCCAGCGTGATTGGCGGCGTGATCGGCGCAATCGCGCTCATGACGCTGTCGCCGCTACTGGCCAATATCGCGCTCGCCTTTCAGTCCAGCGAATATTTCTGGCTCGCCATTCTCGGGCTCACCCTCATTGCAAGCCTCTCCACCGGCAATGTTCTCAAAGGCCTGATCGGTGGTGCCTTCGGCCTCATCCTGTCCATGATCGGCGTGGCTGTGGTCGGCGGCGATGTGCGCATGACCTTCGGCATATCCGGACTTCTGGGCGGCATCGACATCGTGTCGGCGCTGATCGGGCTCTACTGCATTCCCGTCCTGATCGACATGGTTGCGCGCCCCGACCGCCATCTTGAGCCCGCACCCTTGGGCCGGGGCTTCCGCTTCTTCGAAGCGCTCGGCCACTGCGCGACCAACGCCTTCAACCTCTTCCGATCCTCGGTCATCGGCACGGTGGTCGGCATTCTGCCGGGTGCCGGCGGCTCGATCGCCTCGCTTGTATCCTATTCCGAAGCTCGCCGCGCCAGCCGACATCCGGAACGCTTCGGCACGGGCGAACCGGGTGGCCTGCTGGCGACTGAAAGTGCAAACAACGCCACTGTTGGCGGCGGCTTTATTCCGACACTGGTGCTGGGCATCCCCGGCACTCCACCTGATGCGGTCATCCTCGGCGCGCTACTGGTGCAGGGCATCCGCACGGGACCGGAGCTTTTCACCCAGCAAAGCGGCATCGTCTACATCTTCATGCTGGGCCTGCTGATTGCGACAGTCATGATGCTGCCGGTGGGCCTGCTCATCGGACGCTATGCTTACCGGTTCATCGTGAACACGCCCAAGGCGCTGCTCGTCCCGCTTATCGCCTTCATGACGGTTGTCGGCAGCTTCGCCATCCACTCCAACCCGCATGACGTGCTCGTCATGGTGTCGATGGGTGCTCTCGGCTGGCTTCTGAGCCTGGCGGGCTTCGGACCGTCACCCATCGTGCTCGGGCTGGTTCTGGGCCAGATTGCCGAACAGGGCTTCATGCGCGCCTACATGATCGGCGGTGCACGCGGCAATTTCGGTGGTCAGCTTCTGTTCGACCGCCCCATCAGTTGGGCAATCTTCGCTCTGATCGTCATTACGCTCGGACTGCCTCTGTTCAGGAACCTGCGTCAGCGCAAAACCAAGGGGAAGGAAGCACATCCATGACGTCTGATCGTGATATCGGTGGAGTGATCGGTTCGCTCTTCTTCTTCTTCATCGGCGCCGGCGTCTTCGCCATGAGCTTCGAAATGTCGCGAATGGCTGCCATGTTTCCGCGCACCGTGGGCGCAGCCCTCGCGATCCTCTCCGCCATTTATGTGGTAGCCGCGTTGCGCGGCTATCGCGGGGAGGCGGTGGAGGCCACTTCCAGCGCGAGCGAGCAGGCGGAGGGCCTGGCCCGCCGCCTGACGCTTCTTGCGGTCATGATCGGCTGGGCGCTGCTCTTCCCGCTGGTCGGCATGTTTGTCACCAGCCTGACTGCCTGCGTGATCCTGATGTTCACCGGCCTTTTCGAGCGCATCCCGGCGCAGCGCCTCGCCCTCTATCTGGGCGCTGTCCTTGGCATGGTGGTCTCGTTCTACCTGCTGATGAGCAAGCTTCTTCATATCCCCATGCCGCGCGGCATTTTCTTTTGATCGAACAGTCACGGATATTGCATGCCTGAGATCGTCATTTCCGAATTCATGGACGAAGACGCCGTCGAGACACTGCGTGCTCGTTATGAGACACTCTATGACCCCGACCTTGTCGACCGTCCGCAGGAGCTGGCGGAGAAGCTGCAGGATGCGCGCGCGCTAATCGTGCGCAACCGCACGCAGGTGCGCGGCGACCTGCTGGGCGCAGCACAGAAGCTGGAATGCGTGGGGCGACTTGGCGTCGGTCTCGACAATATCGATCTCGAAGCGTGTAAAGGTCGCGATATCGCGGTTTATCCGGCGACCGGTGCCAACGATCTGGCGGTTGCCGAATATGTCATCACCACCGCCTTAATGTTGATGCGCGAGGCTTATCTGTCGACTTCGGAAGTCAGCGACGGCAAATGGCCGCGTTCGCGGCTGATCGGTCGCGAGATTTCCGGCAAGGTGATGGGGCTGGTCGGCTTCGGCGCAATCGCGCGCGAAGTGGCGCGCAGGGCCGATGCGCTCGGCATGAAGGTCATCGCCTTCGATCCGTTCCTCGACGAAGGTGATGCAGCTTGGAAGCTCGCGCAGAAGCGCGATCTGCCGCAATTGCTCGGCGAAGCGGACGTCATCAGTCTTCACACGCCACTGACGCCCAAGACGCGCCACATGATCGATGCCAAGGCTCTGGCTGGCATGAAGAATGAGGCGGTCCTCATCAATGCGGCCCGCGGCGGTGTGGTTGATGAACAGGCTTTGGCCGACGCGCTGCGCAACGGCCAATTGGCAGGCGCAGCACTCGATGTTTTCGAGGAAGAGCCACTTTCCGCAACTTCCGGCCAAAAATTCGCTGATTTGGAGAATCTGGTTCTAACGCCGCACATCGCTGGCGTTACCGCCGAATCCAATGTGCGTGTAAGTGCGCTTACTGCAAAAAAAGTCTTGGAACATCTGGGAGGCTCGCAGTGAGCACCATGACTCCACAGCAGGTCACCGACCTCGTCATATCCACGCTGGAGCGCTGCCGCACGTCGCATGCAAACGCACAAGCAGTGGCGCGCGCGCTGCTGGGCGCCGAGCTTGCAGGCCAGGCCGGTCATGGGCTGAGGCGTATGCCCTCCTATTGCGCGCAGGCACTGTCGGGCAAGGTCGACGGCACGGCGGAGCCCAGCGCACAGGAGATGCGCCCCGGTGCACTCAGGATCGATGCTGCAAACGGTTTTGCATATCCGGCGATCGAGAAGGCGTTGGAATGGCTTCCCGCAGCGGCCAGGGCCAACGGCATTGCCATGGCCGGTATTCACCGCTCCCACCATTGCGGCGTGGCGGGCCTCACCGTCGAGGCGCTTGCGCAGAAGGGGCTGATTGGTCTGCTATTCGCCAATGCTCCTGCGGCCATCGCGCCCTGGGGTGGAAAGAAACCGCTCTTCGGCACCGACCCGATAGCCTTTGCCGCTCCGCTGCCAGATGGCGAACCGGTCGTCGTCGACATTTCCCTGTCGAAGGTCGCGCGCGGCAAGATCATGGCTGCCGAACAGCAGGGAAAGCCCATTCCTGAAGGATGGGCACTTGACGCCGACGGCAATCCGACCACCGACCCAAGTGCGGCCATGAAAGGCACCATGGTGCCCATGGGCGACGCCAAGGGTACGGCTCTCGCGATCATGGTGGAGCTCCTGTGCGCTGGTCTCACCGGCGCCAACTATGGCTACGAAGCAACCTCGTTCTTCGATGCCGATGGACAGGCGCCCGGAACAGGGCAGATCATCATCGCCATCGACCCCGCCGCCTTCGGCGATCATGCGCTGGTGCGCTTCTCCGTGCTCGCCGAAGCGATAGAAGGCATGGATGGAGCACGCTTGCCCGGCCGCAGACGGCAGGCTTTGTCCGCCACACTTGAAGCAAACGGCATCGAAGTCGATGACGCGCTTCTACAACAGATCGAAGCGCTGGGACGCGCTGAAGCCACAAGCTGAAGATGACACTCATGACAACGCTCAAGAGCCCGGACCGTTTCGATACGTTGAAGCGGTACATGCCGGGACTCATGTTCGCCCTCGTGCTGGCGCTGGCGGCGAATTTTCTGTCGGAGCATTACGGCGCGCCCGTCATGCTGTTCGCGCTTCTTCTAGGCATGGCATTTCACTTCATGTCGGAGGAAGGCCGCGCCGTGGCAGGCATAGAGTTCGCCTCGAAGTCGCTTCTGCGTCTGGGCGTGGGTCTTCTTGGTGCACGCATCACCTTCGAGCAGATGATGACGCTCGGTCCCAGGCCCGTGCTCCTGGTGCTGATGAGCGTGGTGCTCACGATCGGTTGCGGGCTCCTAATGGCCAAACTCTTCCGGCGCCACTGGACCTTCGGCCTTCTGACCGGCGGTGCGGTTGCAATTTGCGGTGCATCTGCAGCACTCGCCATCTCGGCCGTATTGCCGGAGCGATCGGATCGCGAACAGAACACGCTCTTCACGGTCATTGCCGTGACG
Organism: Nitratireductor sp. CH_MIT9313-5; assembly: GCF_037029545.1. NCBI lineage: Bacteria > Pseudomonadati > Pseudomonadota > Alphaproteobacteria > Hyphomicrobiales > Phyllobacteriaceae > Nitratireductor > Nitratireductor sp. CH_MIT9313-5. The sequence goes on from NZ_JAYMER010000011.1 coordinate 344,686, forward strand.
GGCCTTTCGACCGTGGCCATGATCGCCTATCCTATTCTCTTCACGGCTCTGGGCTTCGACGAACGCGCCATCGGCATCATGATAGGTGCCACCATTCACGACGTGGCGCAGGTTGTCGGTGCAGGTTATGCGGTGTCCGATACCGCGGGCGACATTGCCACGCTGGTCAAGCTACTGCGTGTTGCCCTGTTGCCGGTCGTCATCATCGCCATCATGCTCTTTTCCATGCGCGGTGAGGGAGGGCGCGGGCGTGTGACCCTGCCAGGCTTCGTCCTGCTTTTCGCAGCCCTCGCAGCAGCCAACAGCTTCGGCCTCCTGCCAGGAGTGGTGGCTGACTTCCTCTCGGAAGCATCGCGCTGGATGCTGATCACTGCCATTGCAGCACTTGGCGCCCGCACGGCACTCAAGGATATGTTCGCACTGGGAGCCGGTCACGTGAGCGTGGTCGTCGCTATCACGCTCTTCCTGATGGTCCTCGCGATCCTTGCCGTTGGCTATGTCTGACGGACATGCATTTTCCTGGAACGAAAAACCCCCGGCAGTTCTCACTGCCGGGGGTTTTTCTTGCGCGCTGAAAGCCGGGGCTTACTGAACCACCGCCTGTAGTTTTGCATCGACATCGGCCTCACACTGGGCGATGGCGGCCTTGTAGTTGTCGAGGAATTCCTGATTGGCAGGATCCTGGCTGGTGAACCACTCTTCCATGCCGCTCGCCGCCTCGCGGAAGGCTGCCTTTTCCTCGTTGGTCAGGCTGTGGATCGTGCCGCCTGCATCGGTGAAGGCCTTGAAGGACTTCACGTCGTGGTATTTCGGGTAGGCGCGCAGATATTGCTCGATGACCTCGAAGCCCTCGAACACGATCTTGCGCAGATCCTCGTCCATGGCCATGAACTTGTCATTGTTGATGAACCAGGTTCCGCCCATATAGGCGTGCCCGTCCAGCGTGATGTGCTTGAGATGCTCGTGGAAATTCATGGTCACGATATCGGTGATTCCGTTCTTCGTGCCTTCCACGACACCGGTCGCAAGAGAGGTGTAGACCTCGGGCCATGAGATACCGGTCGGTGCGCCGCCAAGCTGGCGTACCAGCTCCTGCTGGATTTCCGCGGGGATCGTGCGCAGCTTCATGCCCTTCACGTCCTCGGGCTTGAGGATCGGCTTGTTCGTGGTGGCAAAATTGCGCCAGCCGCCGGAGTTGGAGATGACCATCAGGCGGATATTGCCTGTCTGCTCCATCATGCCCTTGCGCAGGCTTGCCATGAATTCTTCGTTGTCGAAGACGCATTCGGCAACCTGGTCGTCGCGCAGCATATAGGGCAGGTCGAGACCGGCAAAGGCAGGCCACAGATTGCCCGGCTCACCGAAATTCGACTGGTAGATGTCCACGAGCCCGGCCTGCATGCCTTCGAAACATTCGCGGCCGGAAGCACAAAGCGTGCCGCCGGTATAGATCTCGATGTCCACGCGGCCATTCGACTTGTTGAACACATGGTTCCGGAAGGCTTGCATGGCCTGGTAGTTGTAATTGTCTTCACCAGTCGCAAGCGGTGTTACCAGCTTGAACTCCGGCTCCTCCTGTGCGGATGCGCCACTGGCAAGCCCGAGCGCCAGTGCGGATGCGGCGAGTGCATGTTTGAGAAACTTCATCTCTTCCTCCTTCGGTTGTTTGAAAAGGCGCCTTGGCAGCGCTCTTGTAAAGTCATTGCCGGAAGCGATCAGCCGCCGGAAAACAGGGTGCCCCAATTGTCCCAGAGCCAGGGCAGGCCAAGCGTGAAGATCGGCACATAGGCGACCAGCAGGATGACCAGGATCTCGGCGATCAGGAACGGGATGATCGCGCGCACGATGTCGGCAAAACGCGCACCGGAAATCGATGTCGCGACGAACAGCACCAGCCCCATGGGCGGTGTCGCCAGACCCACCGTGACATTGAGGCACATCATGACGGCGAAGTGCACCGGGTCCATGCCGTAGGCAGCCGCAGCCGGTGCGAGGATCGGCCCGAGGATCAGGATCGCTGGCCCCGCATCAAGCACCATGCCGACGATGAACAGGAAGATGTTCACCATCAAAAGGAAGACGATGATGTTGTCCGAAACGGTCAGCATCATGTTTGTCAGCGTGGCAGGAACGCCTGCAATCGCCACGATCTGGCTGAAGCCGGTGGCCACGCCGACCAGAAGCAGCACCACACCTGACTGGATGGCTGTGCGGCGCAGAATATTGACGAATGCGCGAAGCCCGAAGCCGTCTTCCTCGAGCAGACCCAGGCGGTGCGCGATCTTGACTGCCACATTGAGGAACAGTGCATATGCAACAGCGACAGCCGCCGCTTCGGTAGGCGTGAAATAGCCCGACAAGATGCCGCCCAGAAGAATGACAGGGGTCAGCAGCGGGAAAAAGGCGCGCAGTCCCGCCCGGCCACGCTGGCGCCATGCCATGCGCTCATTGGCGACAGGGAAATCATATCGCTTGGCCATGAAGGCGGTCACGACCATCAGCGAGCCCGCCAGCATCAGGCCGGGGATGATGCCGCCCAGAAACATGCGCGCGACGTCAACATTCATGACAAATGCGTAGAGCACCATCAGGCCCGATGGCGGGATAACCGGCCCGATGACCGAACTGGCAGCCGTGATTGCGGCTGCAAATTTGCGCGAATAGCCGTTCTTTTCCATCGCCGGGATCAGCATTGAGCCCAGCGCGGAAGTGTCGGCCACGGCCGAGCCCGACAATCCGGCAAAGAGCACGCTGGCCGCGATGTTCACATGGGCCAAGCCCCCGCGAATATGGCCCAGCATGGCGCGGGAAAAGTCCACCAGCGCCCGCGTCACCATCCCCGAATTCATGATCTCGCCAGCCAGGATGAAGAACGGCACGGCCATGATGGGGAAGGATGATATGCCGGAATAGACCCGGTTCACCTGCATGCCCAGAAAGGCCATGCGATCGATCTGCCAGAGCTGGAAAACGCCCGCGCCGATCATTGCGTAGAAGACCGGAACGCCGATGGCGAGCAGGATCAGGAAGCCCCAGAAGACCGCCAGGCCCTTTAATGCAACTGCAAAGCCGCCCATGCTTCAGCCCTCCCTGCCGGTTTGGTCGGGCCGTGAATCGCCCGCATCCGCCTCAGGCGTGCGGGCAGCGCCATCCAGATCGAAATTGCGATGCTCTTCCTCACCCGTCACCAGCGAGCGGAAGGAGCGCAGCAGATGTTCCAGTGCGATCATGAGAAGCCCGGTGAAGCCGGCCGGAAGGATGAAATAGACATATTTGTTCTTCACGGTGATCGCACCGGCAGCCTCCGCGCCGATGAAAGGCGTGGCGATGCCGCGTACGAGCCGTGTCGTCTGCGGAAGCAGGCTGTTGCCGCCCGAAAAGAAGCGCCAGCTGTAGTAAATCGCGCCCAAAAGCAGCGCAGCCTCGAAGAGATGGATCAATATGTTGAGGATGGTGCGGCTGCGCGGAGCCATCATCTCCACCGCAACATCAATGCGCGTGAACTGGTGGTGGCGATAGGCCCATGGCCCGACCAGGAACGACACCCACACCATTGAGGCAAGTGCCACCTCTTCCGTCCAACCGATGGGCGCGCGCATCTCGCGGCTGATGACCTGCAGGATAACCGCAGCCGTCATCAATACGAGGAAGATGCAGGCCAAAGCGACCCCGGTCTCCGACATGATCCGGTTGATGCGGGAAATGAGACTGATCAGCAGGCGCATGCACACGCTCCACGCTTTAGCTCGAGGGCGTGCCAGTTCACCAGAGTACAACCGTCAAAGATTTTGCGGCTTTCGGGAGCGGAGAACAAGGCATGTTCCGCAGTGCGCGGCCAAACCATATGCGGCGCGAAATGGGCAGTGTCATCCGGTGCATTCGCATGAAGCGCCAGCCAGTGCAGGCCCGAAGGTGCCTGCTCGACCATGGCGCTGAAAAATGTCTCTGCCGGCACGCCCTCGGGCGTGAACCCGATCTGAAACGTGTCGAAGACCACACCGCCGTTGGACACCGCCTGAGCGGTCAGTTCCCGGTAGAGGCCGAGATCCGCATCTTCCGCCCGAACAGCCTTGAAGAGCGCAGCGCTGTCACGGCAGAACGGCAGCGCGAGCTTGAAGCGCTCGGCCAGCCGCCAGAGCCCCTCCATGAAAGGGTTGAGGAATGCGGTTCCCATATGCGCGTCGATATGTGTGAGGCGGATGCCGTCCTGCAGCGCACGCTCGATTTGCGCTTCCATCTCATCTTCCACCGCCTGCGGGTCCGCGTGTGCGAGAACGTCCTGAGGGCGCTTGTGGAAGAAGCCGTCGGCATCGCACAGCCCGCCCCTGTTCCCGATCAGCGGGCGCCAGCGATAGCGGCTCCACTCGGAAGTCAGCGTGATATGGATGCCCAGATCCTGTTCGGGGTCCGTGTGAAAATCCTCAACCGCCATGGGATAATAGGGGCAGGGCACCATCACCGATGCGCTTGTTACCGTTCCGGCCGCACGCAGTGCTTTCCAGGCCACAACAGAACCGGCCGTCGCGCCTAAATCGTCGAGATGGGGAAGGAATGTCTTCTCACCCGGCATCTATCGTAGCCCCGGCTCGGGAAGTGCCAGAACTTCCCGTGTAGCAGCCACGCTGAAATCCGGGTGCCGCTGAACAAGCGAGGCGGGAAAGTCTGGTGTCTGCGGTCCAAGCAGCATGCGCCGGATTGCGGCACCTTGCCAGGGGCGGTTCATCCATACGCGCAGTCTGGTGGCAGCAAGGATCTCCTTCATGCCTACGGTGACCGCCATATGCGGAATGCGCTGGATATTGCCGCGGGCAGCGGTGACCGAGTTGATCAGGCGCGTCTGTTCGCTCAGTTGCACGATGCGTGTCGGGAGCGCAGCAAAATCATCCGCATTTGCAAAGTCGGGGATAGGGTCGTTGAACGCCAGATGCCCGGTGATGCCGACACCGGCATAGGTGAAATCCAGCCCATGCTCCTCGATGTGACGCGGTATTGCAGAAAGGTTTTCCGGATCGGGAACGATCAACCGCGGGCGCATGTCCTCAGGCAGAAGATCAAGCAGGTTGCGCTTCATATGCGCGCGAAAGCTCAACGGATCGCTTTCGTCGATCCAGCGATTGTCGAGCGTCAGATACTCGTCCATGAGGATGAAAGTCACTTCTGCAAGCGAAGTGCGCTCGCGCAGGCAGCGCTCGGCCAGAAGCTCGTATTGCCCGACCGGCCCGACGGGGATGATGATGTTGCAGCGACCACCCGTTTCAAGAGCGCCCGTTATGTCTGCATACAGTTGGTCAGCCATCGCCTCTCGCAGAGCGTCGGCGTCGGCATGTACAGTCAGCCGCGATCCTGCCGCAGCCGAAAGCTCGTCCTCACCGGCGCGCAGCGCTGCAAGCGTGGCAGCATCAACACCTTCATAATCCCGCAACGCGTTCTCCTCCTCTCGCGTGGGTGAAATTCTTATAACTCTTATATATGAATTTCGTCAATCCGTGTCGCGGCAGCAAATTCATGCATTCATTTTAGATCGCTTGAGTAATGGAAGCCTTCGGTGAGGCAGCGGGTCAGCCGAAATTCGATCGGCGTGCCGTCGAGCGCCTGGGCAGTGCGCTCGATCAACAGAAGCGGTGATCCTTCCTCGCAGCCAAGAAGCGCTGCCTGTCGGTCATCCGCCGACACCGCCTTCAGGCGCTCTCCCGCCTTGGCAACGGTCACTCCGAACTGACGCTCGTAAAGTTCATAGATATTGTTGGGCAGCGGCACCTTGGTGTCGAGCAGGGGGAAGCGTGCGTGATCGACGACGATATCTTCAACCAGAACAACCCTGCCTTTCAGTGCGCGGTGGCGATGAATATGCCAAACCTTTCTGCCGCTGATCGCGAGTTTGGCGCGCTCCTCTGCTGACCCATTGCGCTCAACTACCTGACAAAAAAGCGTTTCCGGCGACAGCCTGCCGTCTTCGTCGCTCGCGATTTTGAAAAACTGGAAGAGGGTTCGCCGCTGATCATGTTCGGCCACGAAAGTGCCGCGTCCCTGATGCCTGACAATCACGCGGTCAGCGACCAGTGCATCCAGCGCCTTGCGCAGGGTGCCTTGGGAAACGCCCATCTGGAGCGCAAGCTGCTGCTCGGAGGGGAGTGCGGTTCCCGGAGGCCATGTGCCGGCGATGATCTTGTCCAGCATCTTCTGGCGCACTTGCAGATAGAGCGGGGTGAAACCCAGCTCCACACCGGCCGCTGCTTTAGCGCGCTGTGCAAGGGCTTTGACGTCGGGACCATCGGGCATGGAGCGGCTGCCAGTCTTCTATAACAGAGAAATGTCTATAGCGCGTCCACGCGCGGCAAGCCAGAAGCCGACGGTAAAACAGGACCGAATGAAGTCTTGTATAGGATCTAAAATTCTTATATAGGAATTTTTGAGTTGATCGCTTGATCAAACAAAACATCTAGAAGAGTTCTGCATTGGCACGCGTACTAACCCTCGGCATGGCCGTGCTCGACCACGTGTTTCACCTCGGCGCATTTCCGCGCGAAGGGGAGAAATACCGGGCCGACGCCTATCGTACCCAGATTGGTGGTCCTGCCACGATCGCGGCACTTGCCGTGCGCAGGCTGGGCGGTTCGGCCAGCCTCTGTGCAAGGCTGGGTGATGACGCCAATTCACACACAATCATGGCAGAGCTGGAAAAGGCTGGAGTGGACTGGTCACCCTCGGTCATCAGGCCGGGTGCCGTTGCTCCCGTTTCCTCCGTCTATGTGGACGAGGATGGCGAACGCCAGATCGTCAACTTCCGCGGGGAAGGGCTTGCCGTGACCGCGAGCATGCTAAGTGAGAAACAACTTGATGGGGTGGATGCGGTGCTGGTCGATCCGCGCTGGCCCGAGGGAGCTGAAAAGCTGGTCGCACTCGCCCGCAAGCGCGGTATTCCCGCTGTCGTTGATGCCGAAAGCGACCTCGAAGCACTTGATGGCGCAATGGCAGGCGCCACGCATATAGCGTTCTCCACGCAAGGCCTGCGAAGTTTTTCAGGCGAGGAGGATGTGGTTTCCGGCCTCAAATACTGCGCCAGCCGCTACGATGCCTGGGCGGGTGTCACCCATGGCGAGAAAGGCGTGATCTATCTCGACCAGGGGGCGGTCTCACATGTTGCAGCCTTCGCCATACGCGCGGTGGACACACTTGGCGCAGGCGATGTCTGGCACGGCGCCTTCACGCTGGGTCTTGCGGAACAACGTTCCGTTTTCGAAGCCGTGCGCTTCGCCAATGCAGCCGCTGCTCTCAAATGCCGCAATGGCACGGGGCCGGATGCTCTGCCGGGCCGCGAGGAAACGCTCGCAATGATGACCGGCGGCGGCGCGCCCATCTGACGAAATCAATGCGGCCTGGCCGCGACAGGGAGGAATGCATGAGCCTTTCGGCTGGCAAATTGTGGGGCATGCGGCGTATGGCCGATGGCGCCGGGCGATTCAAGATGACGGCGGTCGACCAGCGTCCGCCCATCAAGAATCCGATAGCCAAGGCACGCGGCACGAGCGAAGCGCCCTATGAGGATGTCGCCCGCTTCAAGCGCCTGCTCGTCGAGACGCTGCAGGGCGAATCCACGGCAATGCTGCTCGATCCTCATTATGCCTATCCCGGCGCCATCGACATCATGGACCCGCGCAAGGGACTGATCCTGACCCTTGAAGATTCGGTCTTCAGGGAAGAACCCGGTGGTCGCCTTTCATCGGAAATCGACAACTGGTCGGTGGAGAAGATCAAGCGCGCCGGTGGCGATGCGGTCAAGGTGCTGGCCTGGTATCGTCCGGATGCCGATGCCGATATCTGCCGTGCGCAGCAGGACTTTACCAAGCGCATTGGGGAGGCCTGCGCGCGTTACGACATCCCCTTCCTCTTCGAGCTTCTGGTCTATCCTTTGGCCAGTGATGCCGAGCAGACCCGCGACTATGTCGAGATGCGCACCAAGCGTGCCGATCATGTGCTTCAAAGCGTCGAGGAATTCGCCAAGCCGGACTACGGCGTCGATGTCTTCAAGCTGGAAAGTCCCGTTGCTGCCGGTGATCTGGACGGAGACGAGAAACAGATCCAGTCGCTTTTCGACGAAATGGGACGCCTCGCTGGTCGCCCCTGGGTCATGCTGTCTGCCGGTGCGGGAAAGCCGGAATTCAAGACGATCCTGAAGCACGCCTATGCCGCCGGGGCATCCGGCTATCTCGCCGGCCGTGCCATCTGGCTGGAAGCCTTTAAGGCTTTCCCCGATTGGACCGCAATCGAGCAGGGCCTGCGCGGTGAAGCGGTAGACTACATGCAGGAGATCAACAGGCTGACCGACGGGGCGGCAACACCCTGGCAGGAGCACCCGCTCCACCGCGCTCAGAAAACGGTAGAGCCGGCCGACGCCGGTTTCCGCGCAGCCTATGCGGGGTTCGGCAATGGCTAGGACCTACAGGCTCTTTGTTCTCGGACGCCCCACCTTCGACGTGGAATATGCGCGTGCCTGTTCCGCTGCTGCGATCAAGGCTCTGCGCAATTGCGGCGTCAACCTTGCCGGTTCCGGCGATATCCTGTTCGACAACGCCTCCGTTGCCGCGGAGATCGAGGCGCAGGGCAATGTGGCTGCCGATGGCGTTATCATTATCCAGTCCACATTCACCGATGCCGAAGCGATCTGCATGATCGCCGAACGCTTCGACCGCCCGTTACACATCTGGGCCTTGCCGGAGCCGCGCACCGGCGGGCGCCTGCGCCTCAACGCCTTTTGCGGCTTGAATCTGGCAGCCCACGCGCTTGGTTTGCGCGAGAGGGCATTCGTCCCGCTCTATCTCTCTGCGGATGACGCACGCGTCGAGACGCGCGTGGCAGAATGGCTGAAGTCAGCTCCGCTCACAAAGCCTGCGCTGCGCGCCGCACAGGCGGAAGCTTCGGAGGCCGGCGCCAAAGCTGCGGCGGCGCTGCGCGGCATGCGCATCGGGCGCATCGGCGAACATCCTGCAGGCTTCGACACCTGCGCCTATGACACCACGCGCCTCACCGAACTTGCCGGAGTCAGCGTGGAGCCCATCGCGCTGTCGCATCTCTTCGATCAGGCACGTGCGGTGGCTGACAGCGATGTTCGGCGAACGCGCGAGAGCCTTGGCACTGTCGCCGGTCTGGATGAGGTCGATCAGGCAGAACTCGACCGGTCCCTGCGTCTGCGCAATGCCCTCGATCAACTGAAGGCGGAAGGCCGGTTCGACGCTTTCGCCATCCGCTGCTGGCCCGAAACCTTCACTGAATATGGCGGAGCGGTCTGCGGGCCGGTTTCCATGATGGGCGAGAAGCGCACCCCATGCGCCTGCGAGGCGGATGTTTACGGCGCGATCAGTTCCTATCTTCTGCAGGCAATAGCCGATGCTCCGGCCTTTCTTGCCGACATTGTCGATATGGATGATGAGAGCGACACGACGGTGCTGTGGCATTGCGGGCAGGCTCCGGCTTCCATGGCGAGTGCGGCCGAACCGATATCCGCCACCATCCACTCCAACCGCCGCATGCCGCTGCTATTCCAATTTTCCCTCAAGGCTGGTCGGGTCACGCTGGCGCGCATCAGCCAGGCGGGGGGCGAGCAGTTCATGGTGATCGCCGGTGGCGAGATGGAGGAGGCGCCGCCTTCCTTTGCCGGCACATCCGGCGTTCTGCGGCTTGATCGGCCCGCGGCCGACATGCGTGACAAACTGCTTTCAGCGGGCCTCGAACACCATATCGCCCTCGTCTATGGCGACCATCGTGCAGCGCTCGAACATGTGGCGCATAAACTCGGTCTGCCTGTTCTGGATCTCACCCAATGACCGTCAAATATGCAATCATCGGCTCCGGCATGATGGGCCAGGAGCATATCCGCAATCTGAACCTCGTCGAGGGTGCGCAGATCACCGCGATCGCCGAGCCCGACGCTTCCATGCGTGCGGCTGCGGCCTCTCTCGTGCCAAACGAGGTGGCGCTGTTCGGCGACTTCCGCGAGCTGCTCAAGCACAATGATGCCGATGCATTTCTTGTCGCCTCTCCCAACCACACCCATGCGATCATTCTTGACGCGCTTATCGAGCAGGGGCGCCCGATCCTCATCGAGAAACCGGTGGTGAAGGACTGGGAAGAAGCGCAGCGCATCATGGAAAAGGCCGCGCGCTTCCAGACACCGATCTGGGTGGCGATGGAGTATCGCTACATGCCGGGCGTCACCCGTCTGCTGGAGGATCTGGAAGCGGGCAGGGCCGGCAAGCTTGCCATGGTTTCCATTACCGAGCGCCGCTTCCCATTCCTGCAGAAGGTCGGAAACTGGAACCGCTTCAACATCTCCTCCGGCGGCACGCTGGTGGAAAAATGCTGCCATTTCTTCGATCTGATGCGCCTGATGATCAAGTCGGAGCCCGTGCGCATCCATGCCATTGGCGGGCAGGCGATCAATCATCTTGACGAGGCCTATGACGGGCGCGTGCCCGATGTTCTTGACCACAGTTTCACGACCATAGAATTCGCCAATGGCGTCAGCGCTATGCTGGAACTGTGCATGTTCGCAGAAGGCTCGCACTTCCAGGAACGCGTCAGCGCCATCGGCTCCACCTCGCTGCTGGAGGCGCGCGTGCCGGGCCCCGGCCGCTTCGAGCCCGATGGCCAGATCAAACATGCCGAATATGTCGTGGCCGATCGCGCTGCCCGCAAGGAGCAGATCGAGGTCATGAAGGTAGACCCCAAGATCCTCGCCCAAGGCGACCACCACGGCTCCACCTATTTCCAGCATCTAGGCTTCAACCGCCTGGTCCGCGAAGGCGGCGCACCGGAAGTCAGCCTGGAAGACGGGCTGAAAGCAGTCGCCATGGGGCTGGCTGCACAGCAATCGATTGCGGAGAAAAGGCCGGTGGAACTGGGTTGCTGGAACTGGCTGGGGTGAGACTGCAATCTGTAACGTGTTGCGTTATATAACGCTTCCCGTTAAGATGAATCTTGAACCAGGACTTCGCTGATGCCGAAACGGAACTGGTCTGGTAGGGGCAGCGAAGTCGCAAACTGCCGTCTGACATACAGGCAGTAGCGCTGCGCATGCTTAATCAGGCGCGCGTTTTGCAAGATTTGCGCGTGCCGCCGGAAACCGCCTGGAAGCATTGAAGGGGGGGCGCAAAGGCCAGCACAGCATCCGGATCAACGACCAGTGGCGCATCTGCTTCATGTGGCAAGACGGAGGACCAAGCAATGTCGAAATCGTCGACTATCATGACTGATCTGCTGCCCAATCCGCATCCCGGAGAAATTCTGCTTGAGGAGTTTCTAAAGCCGATGGGCATTAGCCAGAACGCGCTCGCCCGAGCGGTCCATGTGCCGCCACGGCGGATCAACGAGATCGTGCTGGGCAAGCGTGCCATTACCGCTGACACCGACCTGCGTTTGGCGCGCTATTTTGGTGTCTCGGAAGGATTCTTCCTGGGGCTTCAGGCTGACTTCGACCTGCTGGAGCGGCGCAGGGAAATTGAGGTCGATCTTTCGACCATAGAACCGCGCGCTGCTTGAGCGCGTAGAAGCGCGAACTGTATCAAGCAGCGCTAAACCGGCTTGTTATCAGAAAAAATGGTGCCCGGAGGCGGATTCGAACCACCGACACGCGGATTTTCAATCCGCTGCTCTACCAACTGAGCTATCCGGGCTTGCCTGCGCGAGTGTCGCGGGGCGGTGTTGGTTTCCGCCTGAGGCGCGTGGGTTATAGCACGAGAATTTTGTCTGTCCAGCGCCCCGATCGGGGAAATTTTGCACTCTCCCGATTTTATTTTTCTGCGCCGGCTCAGTTGCGCCAGGCAAGCAGGCGTTGCTCGGCTTTTCCGATCAGCCAGGCGATGCTCAGACCCAATATCGAGAGGATAGCCACGCCCGCGATCAGCTGGTCGAGGGCAAAGAGCGCGCCTGCCATCAGGATATAGGCGCCGATGCCGAATTCCGCGCCGATCATCTCGGCCGCGACCAGCAGGACAATGGCAATGGAGGCGGAAATGCGCGCGCCTGACAGGATGGCGGGCATGGCACCCGGAATTATGATCTTGCGCACGATGGAAAGCCAGCTCATGCCGAAGGACTGGCCCATGCGGATCAGATTGCGGTCCACATTGTCCACCCCGCCATAGGTGGCGATGACGGTCGGGAAGAAGGTGCCGAACAGGATGGTCGCGACCTTGGAGCCTTCGCCGATGCCAAACCAGATGATGAAGAGCGGCAGAAGCGCGATCTTCGGGATCGGGAAGAGCGCGGAAACGAGCGGCAGCAGGCCTGCGCGCGCAAGCGAGAAAAGCCCGATCAGGAGGCCCACGGCAATGCCCAGCAGGCTGCCGAAAGCCCAGCCGACCAGAAGGCGGTAAAGGCTCGCGCCAAGATGCTTCCACAGCATGCCCGTGGAGATGAGATCACCAAGGGCCGCCAGTGCAGCCGATGGTGCGGGCAGCGCGATCTGGCTGATGAAGCCCGAGCGCGAACCAAGTTCCCAGACGAGAAGGATGGCGAGAAACACGATTGGTGCGACAGGGCCAAGCTTGCGATGGCGAAAGCCCCCGCCGCGGAAGGGCACCGGTCGCAGGTCCTTCTGCGCATTAGCGTTGATGGCCGTGGTTGCGGTCTGATCAGACATTGGCAATCTCCCGGTCCGCTTCACGTGCTTCCTCGCGCATGATCTCCCAGACATGGCGTTGAAGTTTTTCCAGTTCGACAAGTCGCTCGGCGCGCTCATTGATGGGCATGTCGATCTCGACAATCTCGCGGATGCGCCCGGGCCGGCGTGACAGGACCACGATGCGCGTGCCAAGCCTCACGGCCTCATTGAGATTATGGGTGACATAGCAGGCCGAGAAAGGCTCGCGGCTCCAAAGGCTGACAAGGTCATCCATCAGGAGTTCGCGCGTCTGGCTGTCCAGCGCGGAAAGCGGCTCGTCCATCAGCATGATGGCGGGTTTGACGGCAAGCGCCCGGGCAATCGCCACGCGCTGCTTCATGCCGCCGGAAAGCTGGCGGGGCAAGGCATCCCTGAAATCGGAGAGATTGGTGCGAAACAGGACATCGTCGATGATCTCGTCGGCGCGTGCGCCGCGAATACCGTGATCTTCCAGAACCAGGCTCACATTGCCGCGCACGCTGCGCCAGGGCAAAAGGGCGAAATCCTGAAAGATGTATGTCAGCGGGTTCAGTGAGCCTTCGGGCGCTTCGCCGGCTACCAGAGCCTCGCCCTCATCGGCTTTTTCCAATCCGCCGAGAATGCGCAGCAGCGTGGATTTCCCGCAGCCCGAAGGCCCGACGACGCAGACGATCTCGCCTTCACCTATTGAAAAGGAGATGTCTTCCAGCACCAGCCGTCCGCCATAGCGGTGCGTGATGTTGCGGGCGATGAGCTGCATGGCATTTCCAGGAAGTAGACGGGCGCAGCGGCCAAGGCTGCGCCCGATGATGTTAGCGGGTCTCGACGAAGCTGGTATCGACCAGCTTTTCCATTGTCACGCCTTCGGGCGCGAGGCCTTCCGACTTGAACCATTCAAGCTGGTCCTCGACACTGGCCATGGAAAGAGCTGCACCTTCATTGATGCGCATGGCGCCGGCGCGAATGCGCGGATCTGCCTTTTCGATAGGCTGGTCGGAATAGACATATTGGTGGATCGCCTTGACGATCTCTGCAGTCTCTTCCTCGCTCATGCTCTTGTCGACGAGAGCGGCATTATAGTCGGCAATGCCCTTCGAGAGGGCAGCGAGAAAGCGCTTCACCAGTTCCGGCTTCTCTTCCACATTCGAGGTGGAGGTGAAGACCGTCGTCACCTGATAGTTGTCGATGTAATCGGAAACCTTGCCGATCTCGACCACTTCCGGGCCCCTGGTCAGGGCGCCGGCGATATTCGGCACGATCGACCAGGCGTCGATCTGCCCACTCTTGAGCGAGGCAATCACGGCCGGCACCTTCTGCAGGGGCTTTACCTTGATCTCGGAGCGATCGAAGCCCTCCTTGTCGGCGATCTTGTGCGCCATGTAGTGGAAGGACGAACCTGTGGTGGTGATGCCGAAGCTGCGTCCCTTCAGATCAGCCGGTGTCTTCACACCGTCGTCATGCGCGGCCTTGGAGGCCAGGATCTTTTGACCTTCGACATCAGGTGTTTCCTGCAGCGCGCCGCCGATGATCTTCACCACCCCCTTGTCGGCAAGGCTGAGCAACCCCCCGGAGATGGCCGTCATGCCGAAATCGACATCACCCGATGCAATGGCAACTGCCATGGGCTGTGCTGCCTGAAAGGAAACAAATTCGACATCAAGCTCCTGCTCGTCGAAATAACCCTTTGCCTCGGCAATGATGCTGGGCGAATGCGAGGTCAGCGAAAGGATACCGACATTGATCTTGTCGGCGGCATTTGCTGGCAGCGCAAATGCTGCTGCTGTCGAAAGCGCCAACGCGCCGAAAAGCCTCCGGGTGATTTTAGGCATAGGTCATCCTCCCTGTGTTGCCAGTTTTGCAAGGCACTTTGCACAGGGTGAATGCACGGGCAAGGAAAAATGGTTTGGTACAGACGCTTCGAAAGTTGCTCTATAACAGCCGTGCCTTGCGCACCTCCATATCCGAACGAACCCGTTTCGCAGCCTCCTCCTTGACCGGGCCATAGCCTCGAATGTCGAGTGGGGCCGCGAAAATTTCGCACATTTCGAGCTGAGTGTCGGAAGACAATTTCGGCAGAAGCGCGGTCACGAGAGCCTCGTACCAATCGATCAGTTCACGCTCCAACTTGCGTTCATGGGTATAGCCAAAGGGATCAAATGCAGTGCCGCGCAGGCCCTTCATTTTTGCAAGGACATGAAGCGGTACGCGGAACCAGGGGCCGAAAGCCCGTTTGCGCGGTCGCCCGCGCGCGTCGCGTTCCCCGTTGAGCAGGGGCGGCGCCATGTGATGTACGATGCGATAGTCACCTTCGAACATATCGCCGAGACGAGTGGAAAATCCCGTCTGGGTGTGCAGCCGGGCAACTTCGAATTCGTCCTTGTAGGTCATCAGCTTGAAGAGCGCGCGCGCAACCGCTTCCGTAACGCCCCGGGTCCCCACCCGCGCTTCCCGCGCCCGAACCGCGTCGACGGTTCGTCGATAGCGCGCGGCATAGGCTGCATTCTGGTAGTCGGTGAGGAATGCTTCCCGTTTCATGATAAGCTGATCAAGAGTCTCAGGCGCCTGCCGTGGTTCGAGGATCGCCCGCAACGCCCCCGGATCGGAATACGCGATGCGCCCAATCAGGAATGCGCGGTGATTGGCCTCGATGGCCACTCCGTTCAGCTCGATTGCCTGCGACAACGCGGTCAGCGAAACCGGCACCAGTCCCATCTGCCAGGCAAAACCGAGCATCATGACATTGGCAAAGACACTGTCGCCCATCATCTTCTCGGACAGGCGATTGGCATTGACTGCGCCAAGGCCGTTCTCGCCGGTCACCTGTGCGATAGCTGCAAGACGCTTGTCGATGGAAAGGCTCGCGTCGCGCCGCAATACGATGTCACCTGTCGGCATTTCCGCAAGATTGATGGCCGCACGCATGCCCTCGCGATAGGCGGCTGATGCCTTTGGCGAGGAAGAAACGACGATGTCGCAGCCGATCAGTGCATCCGCTGCGCGCGCATCGATACGCACCTGATTGATCGCCTCGGGTGTCTGTCCAACACGCACATAGGAGAGAACCGGACCGAATTTTTGTGCGAAACCGGTGAAATCCAGAACGCTGGAACCCTTGCCCTCAAGATGCGCGGCCATGGTGACAAGTGCTCCGACGGTCACCACGCCGGTACCACCGACGCCGGTGATCAGCAGGTCGAATGGCTTGTTCAGGCTGGGAAGAGCCGGTTCGGGCAAATCAGACGCGAGACGGGTAAGGTCCAACTCCAGACCTGTCTTCTTTTTGCGTGTGGCGCCTTCCACCGTCACGAAACTCGGGCAGAAGCCGTTGAGGCAGGAGAAATCCTTGTTGCAGGAGGATTGGTTGATCTGCCGCTTGCGCCCGAAGTCCGTTTCGACCGGTTCCACTGAAAGACAATTCGATTCCACCGAACAGTCGCCGCAACCCTCGCAGACCAGTTCGTTGATGACCACGAATCTTTTTGGGTCTTCCATGGTGCCGCGCTTGCGACGCCTGCGCTTTTCGGTCGCGCAGGTCTGCTCGTAGATCAGTATTGAAACACCCTTCACCTCGCGCAGTTCTCGCTGCACCGCGTCCATCTCGCGGCGGTGGTGAATAGTCGTGCCGGCAGGAAAGTCGCCGGCAGAAAACTTGTCGGGATCATCGGAGACAAGCGCAATACGCTCCACGCCTTCAGCACGGCTCATATGGGCTATCGCATGCACGCTCACCGGCCCGTCGACCGGCTGACCTCCGGTCATGGCGACGGCATCATTGTAGAGGATCTTGAAGGTCATGTTGGCGCCCGCTGCAATGGCCTGCCGCACTGCCATTGAGCCGGAATGGTACCAGGTGCCTTCGCCCAGATTCTGGAAGATGTGGTTGCGACCGGTGAAGCGGGACGAGGCCGCCCAGTTCACGCCTTCGCCTCCCATCTGGATGAGCGACGAGGTTTCGCGGTCCATCCAGCTTGCCATGAAGTGGCAGCCGATGCCTGCGAGCGCCTGCGATCCTTCCGGCACCTTGGTCGATGTGTTGTGAGGGCAGCCGGAGCAGAAATAGGGTGTACGGACTGCGCCTTCGACTTGCAGCTTGATCGGCTGTGCATCGGCTATCTGCCGCGCACGCTCCATGAAGCCGCGCCCGGGGAAAATTCCCTCAAGCCGGCGTGCCACGATGGGGACGAGCAGGCGCGGCGAAAGCTCTCCGGTCCACGGCACCAGACGCTCGCCATTCTCGTCCCGCTTGCCGACCATGGCGCGGGGCTTGTGGCCTGGCCAATCGTAGAAATATTCCTTGAACTGGCTTTCGATGATGCCGCGCTTTTCCTCGATGACGAGCACTTCTTCCTTGTCGCGCACGAAGTCCAGCGCATCCCGCCTGGCCAGCGGCCAGACCATGCCGACCTTGTAGATGTCGATGCCAAGTTCGCGGCACTCGGCCTCGCCGATGCCCAGGAGGCGCAGCGCCTCCATCAGGTCGAGATGCCCCTTGCCGGTGGTGACGATGCCGAAGCGCGCATGCTTCACGTCATAGATGTGTCGGTCTATCGGATTGGCTTCGGCAAAGGCGAAAACCGCATGCTTCTTCGCCTCCATCCGTTCTTCTATCTGCGGTCCGGGCAGGTCCGGCCAACGATAGTGTAGCCCTCCCGGAGGCGGCGTGAAATCCGGTGCCACGAAATTACGGTCTCCAGGCAGCTCGATGGAGGCCGCGGACTCGACAGTTTCCGAGATCGCCTTGAAGCCGACCCACATGCCGGAAAAGCGCGACAGCGCGTATCCATATTCGCCGAAGGACAGATACTCGCCAATGCTTGCCGGGTTCAGGACTGGCATGAACCAGCTCATGAAGGCGACATCGGATTGATGCGGCATGGAGGAAGAGACGCAACCATGATCGTCTCCCGCAACGACCAGAACGCCCCCATGAGGCGATGAGCCATAGGCATTGCCGTGTTTCAGCGCGTCGCCGGAACGGTCGACACCGGGCCCCTTGCCATACCAGAGGCCGAAAACGCCTTCGACCTCGCGCTTGGGGTTTGTCTCGACCTGCTGGCTGCCCAGAACCGCGGTGGCGGCAAGGTCTTCATTGACCGCAGGCAGAAACTCGATGCGTGCGGCCTCCAGCCGTCTCTTCGCGCGCCACAGCTCAAGATCAAACGCGCCCAGCGGCGATCCGCGATAGCCGGACACGAAGCCCGCGGTTTTCAGCCCGCGCGCCCTGTCGCGCCGCGCCTGATCCAGCACGACGCGCACGAGCGCCTGCGTGCCGGTCATGAAGACACGGCCTGACTGCTGATCGTAACGGTCCTCCAACCGGTAACGCGAAAGCCCGCCCATCTTTTGATGTACGGTCATAGGCTCCTCCACTCGCATTACCGGGCATGGTAGCGCCGTTCAGGTGGGAGGATTTTCCAGAATTGGCCTGTTGTTGGCAATTTGTGGTATTTCTTCTCTAAGAACGCTCGCAAAGTGAAAGAAATCACCGAAATGATGAAGCTGAGTGAACAGGATCGCCGCATTATGGATGCGCTTCAGGAAAACTGCCGCATGTCCAATCAGGAGCTTGCGGATCGTGTCGGCATGTCACTCTCCGCCTGCTGGCGACGGGTAAAGGCTCTGGAGGAAAGCGGTCTTGTCGCCCGCTATTCAGCCGTGATCAATGCCGCACATGCAGGGCTGAATTTTCAGGCCATCGTGCATGTGACACTGACCCGACACGATCACCGCCACGTCGACACCTTCATTGCCGAGGTGCGCAGGCGTCGCGAGGTGCTCGACTGCTATTCCACGACCGGTGAAGCGGACTATCACTTGCGCGTTTTGTGTCGCGACCTTGCTGCCTATAACCGCTTCCTGGAAGACTTTCTCTTCCGCCTGCCAGGCATTGCAAATGTGCGGACAAATCTCGTGCTTAAGGACATTAAGTCCCACAGTCCTGTTCCCGTGGAAACCGAGTAAAGACTAGCCGCCGAGCTCGACCGACCGCTTTCTTGCGGCCTCGACCGCATCGGTGACAAGCTTTTCCAGCTTCTGTTGATCCATGAATACGGAGAGCGCGGCAGCTGTTGTGCCATTGGGACTTGTCACCTGTTCGCGAAGGAGGCCGGGCTCTTCGCCGCTTTCCTTGGCGAGGCAAGCCGCACCCCAAACCGTCTGCATCGCCAGAAGCTTGGCCTTTTCATCCGGAAGGCCGGCCTTCACGCCTGCCGATGTAAGACATTCGATGAAGTGAAAGATATAGGCAGGTCCCGAGCCGGAAACGGCTGTAACTGCATCCATCAATTCTTCGCGGTCGATCATGGTCACTTCGCCGCTCGCCGAAAGCAGCGCATTGACGAATTCGAGCGCCTCAGCCTTCACATTCTCATTGGCAAAGACAACCATCACGCCCTTGCCGATGGCAGCCGGCGTGTTCGGCATGCAACGGATGACTGCGCTCGACGAACCAAGAATGCCGGTAAAGGTGGAAATTCCGGTGCCTGCCGCCACGCTGACAAAAGTTGCGCCGTGGAAACGGGCATAGGCAGGAACGACCTTGTCCATGACCTGTGGTTTCACCGCGAAGATGATGACATCGCCAGCCGCCAAACTGTCTGCGCTTGCAACGGCATTGACCCCGAGTGCCGCCGCGCGTTCGCGAAGCGGATCGGTTGGCTCCACCACGCTTACATCCTGCGGCGCGAGTTTGCCCGAGGCAATCCAGCCTTTCAGCATGGCGTAGCCCATATTGCCGCAACCCACGAGAATGACTGACTTGCCCATGATACGCTCCCATTTCTCCACTGCCTTCGCGTCTACACGATGCCGCGGTGCGGGGGAACCGCAGGACTAGCGGATTGGGAACCGTGCCACCAATCTCAGGCCGAAGACGGCAAGCACGAAGAAGAGCCACACCGGATCGGCGCGCCTAAAGAAGAAGCTCTCCAGAAAGGCATTCATCAGCGTGAAGGTCAGGACCATGAGGAAGAATTCCGACATCAGCACGTTTTCGCGCAGAAGCGGCGTGCGGACATAGTCGCGAATGGGAGCCACGATAAAGGCGATTATGGCAACAGCCAGTGCCGGAAGCCCCATGATGATCGCCAGGTCCAGATAGCCATGGTGACCATGCACGATGCCGCGAATGTCCCATTCACGATCAAAGGGCAGGTCGGCAAGCAGCACATGCTCGGTACCCCAGAAGCTCGCGAAGCCATAGCCGGTCAAGGGGCGCTGGGCGATATGCTCGCCCATGAATGCCCATAGCGCGGTGCGTCCCGTAAAGGTGAGCTCCGGGCTGATCGCCTCGCGCAACTCCCGCAAAGGCTCGATGAAAACCGTGCCCAAAGTCCCAAGCGCAAGCACGACAACCGCAGTCACCACGGCAATGGGTGCAATTGACCGCATGCCGATCATGCCTGGAAGCATCACCATGATGATTGCAAGCGGGACTGTCCCGAGGGTGGTTTTGGAGCCGGTTTGGGTCATGAAGAACAGTGCGCCGACCAGCACCACCGCACCGACCATTCTCCAGCCGCGCCTAAACAGATAGAGGCCGGCAAGGCTGATACATGCCATAACGGGAGCGGCGATGTTCTTGTGTGAAAAGCTCCCGCGCCAAAGGCCTGCATGTTGCGGCTCGAAGCCATCTCCGCCGTGAATTGCGATTCCCGATTTGAAGAGGATGCCGTAATAGCTCATCCCCAGCACCACGAAGGAAGCGGTAGCCAGCACGCGCGAGAACGCATCCACATTGCGAGGGAGCACCAGTACCGCACACATCGCGATGACGCCAATGATCGTGAATGCCGCCGAGCGCATTGAACTCGCCGGATCTAGTGCATTGGTAACGGCAAGGGCTACGAAACCGACAAGCAGAAGCCACCATGGACTGAGCAGCGCCGACAATGCCCGGCGATTGGCCAGCATCGCCATTCCGGCAAGTGCAAGAGCGCCCAGGCTGCCATAGCCAAGCTGGTTCAGGATGTCGCCGCCGCTTTCGCCTTCAGGACCCGAAGGCTGGAATGGCCGGAAGGAAACAAGCGCAAGTGTCAGGATGATGCAGGCGATCACCGTCGCAATCTGTGCCGTGACCTGCTGTGCACGCGCCTGCGCCAGATCAGTTCTTCTCGGGTTCGCGATACTGCTCATTCATATAGCCGAATTCTGCCATGACGCGCCCCAGGCCGACATAGACCGGATACATGCCGATGGAGCAGGAGCGCGTGGCTACAAACCGGCGCAAGCCACGCAAGGGTGAAAGGCCAAGCAGCGCCAGGCTTTTGGCGAAAACCTTCATATTGCCTGCAGTTTCGCCCGCCCGCTTCTTCTTCTCGACCAAAGTGGAGATCACGCCGTTGCGCAGCGATCGCGCGCGGATCCAGTCCGCCTCCAGCCGCCGGGCGGGCACGGTTTCCCGAACCACCGCTTCCGCACACCAAGCCAGCTGAAAGCCCTTCTGTCGCGCGCGGCTCAAAAAATCGGAATCGCCGCCACCCAGAAAGTTGAACTTCAGGTCCAGATAGGGCCGCGGCATGGCTTCAAGCACCCGCCGCCGAATGAAGAGATTGCCGGAGGAATAAAGCGCATCAACCTTTCGCGTCTCCTCATAGGGTGGCGAAAATACGGGATGGGTGCGCCATGCTTCATGTTCCGCCTCTGCGAAAACCGGAACTTGCGGGCCGCCGACAATATCCGCATCCAACCGATCCGCGCAGGCAGCCATCTCCTCCAGCCAGTCGGGATCGGCAAGCTCGTCATCATCAATGATGGCGATTGCGCGTGCAGAGGGAAATTCTTCAAGGGCTGTCACGAAGCCCGCATTGTAGGCGCAGCAGTTTCCGCGCTCATGAGCAAGAATGACCAGGCCCTGCAAGCTGCCATCCTGAAACATCGCAGCCGCAGCCTTGGCACCGGCGCCCTCGGTCGTCTCGTTTTCCATGACGATCACGGCAAATGGACGTTTGGTGCGCTGTTGAACAAGAGATCGCAGCGTGTCGAGAACCTGCTCCGGCCGCCGGAAGGTAGGCACGGTCACCACGATCTCCGGCGCATGCACCACGGGCGCGCGCGCAAAGATCTCCACTGATGCACCGGTCTGCGCAGTCGTCATGCGTGTTGTCCCCGCCCTTGGCTTGTGACCCGCTTTTACGCCCCTGCCATTAAGGCGGCGTTAAACACCTTCGCTACCTTTGCGCGCATCACTGATGGAGGGGCGGCTATATCGCCCGCCTTAATCATCACTTCACGCGTTTCTGATAGGTCGAAACGCTCAAAGGGGAGCCTGATGCATCTAGTTTTCGCCACATCGCTCGTGCCCTGCGGAGCACCGGAGACCGGCTACGAAATCGCCAATGCTGCGGTTTTGGACGCGTTGGAGCGCGCAGGCGTCCGGGTTTCGATCCTCGGCTTTGTCTGGCCGGGCAAGCAGGCCCTTGAGCCGGAAAGAACCGTGGTTCTGGATGCGGTAGATGTGACAACCGACGGAGCCTCCACCGGGCAGAAACTGTCCTGGCTCGCCACCGCCATGCGCAAGCGCCTGACCTTTGCCAGCGCCAAGTTGCGCTCGGTGACGCCAGATACAGTCGAGGCGGCTTTGGGCAAGCTTGGCCCGATCGATGGCATCATCCTGAATTCGGTGCAGTTTGCCGGTGCTTTTGAAAAGCTCCTCACGCGCTGGCCCTATCTCTACATCGCGCACAATGTCGAGCATGTCTCGGCGCATGAGAATGCTAAAGCCGCAGACAGCTTCTTTACCCGCTACCTCTTTCAGCGCGAGGCGCGCCTGCTGCGTGATCTGGAGGCACGGCTGTGCGAGCGCGCCCGTTTTGTCTTCACCTTCGCCGAGGATGATCGCGAGAAGCTGGGTGTTGCTGCACCCGAACGCTCGGCCGCACTTCCGCTTGTCACCCGTGCGGTGCCGCCTTCGCCGCTGAAGACGCGCAAGCCTCTCTATGATGCGGCACTGCTCGGCACCTGGACATGGGCGCCGAATATGATCGGTCTGCGCTGGTTTCTGGATGAAGTCGTTCCGCTGCTGGATGGAAAGCTGGACATTCATATCGGTGGACGCGCGCCTGAAGGTATGGCCAAAGCCTATCCTGCGGTCACCTTCGACGGCCGCGTGCCGGATGCGCAAGAATTCGTGTCGGCGGCGAAGCTTGTTCCGCTCATCAGCCGCGCCGGGACAGGCGTTCAGCTGAAGACCATCGAGACATTCGAGCTGGGGCTGCCTGCGGTTGCGACCACCCATTCCCTGCGCGGCATTGCCAGCATTCCGCACAATTGCATTCGCGCCGATGAGCCGAAAAGCTTCGCCAATGCCCTTCTGGAGGCCGCTTCGAAACCGCTTCCCCTCGTCGATGGCCGCGACTTTCACCGAGACCAGATCAGGCGGCTGGACGCCGAACTTGCCAAGGGTCTTGCCGCCTTGCGTGATGTCCAGCTTGGAGCCGCGGCATGAGCCAGATCGGGCAGGTAGCGATGGACGTGCGAATTCCGCCGGAACATTTCGACATTCTGGGCAATCAGGTGCGTGTTCTAAGCCGGGATGAAGCGATCCACACCCTGCAGGAAGCGGTAACCAAGCGGCAATTCACGCGCATCTCGTTTCTCAATGCACACAATGCCAATCTGGCCTGCGCCAATAACACCTTCCGCCAGACGCTGGAAAGGTTCACCATTCTGGCAGACGGCATCGGCGTCGATCTTGCGGCACGCATACTCTACGGCCAACCATTTCCGGCAAATCTCAATGGCACGGATTTCGTGCCCGCGCTCCTCGCTGACACGCAATCACCCTTGCGCATTGGCCTGATCGGCACGACCGAAGAGCGCAGTGCGGCGGCTGCGGTAAATCTGGAAACGCGCTTTCCCAGGCATGAAATCGTCTTCCGCCATCACGGCTTCTTTTCAAAGGCTGAGGAGAGCGAACTGCTTTCCGATCTTGCCGACGCACGACCTGATGTGCTTCTGGTTGGTATGGGGGTGCCGCGGCAGGAATTCTGGATCGCGGAGAAACTCAATCCAAGCCATTGCACGCTTGCATTCGGCATTGGTGCGCTTATCGACTTCCTGAGCGAAGACATTCCGCGTGCGCCCTCCTGGGTGCGCCGCCTTCGCCTCGAATGGCTCTATCGCCTCGTGCTTGAGCCGAAGCGTCTCTGGCGGCGCTACATTCTGGGCAACCCGCTCTTCCTGCTGCGTGTCTTGCGCCAGAAGTTTTCGCGCCGGGCAGGTGCTGCATGACCGCAGGCATTGAACCACAGGCTGGCGCGGCCATCGCAACTCCAAGCTATGGACCCGATCTTGATCGCTGTCGGCTGCTTTGCGAATCCATCGATCGTCACGTTACCGGCATGGACAAGCATTATCTGTTGGTTTCCGGTCGCGACGCTGCCCGCTTCAAGGTGCTGGAAGGCCCACATCGTGAAGTGATTGATGAACGCGACATCCTCCCCGCTTGGCTTCACGATCTGCCGGATCCTACAAGCTTCTTCCGCCGCCGCATATGGGTGAGCACGAGGCTTCCACCCTTGCGTGGCTGGCATGTACAGCAGCTTCGCCGCATCGCCATCGCCGCTTATGTCCCCCAAGAAACAATCGCCTATTGCGATTCCGATGTCCTGTTCCTGAAAGATTTTAACCTGTCGCAGTTCTGGCATGGCGGTGCGCTGAGGCTCTACCGGCGCGATGATGCCTTGCCGAAAGATGGCGATCACCTGGTCTGGTCAGCCAATGCGGGTAAGACGCTTGGGCTGCCCGCTCAACCGGTCCCTGCGCACGACTACATCTCCACCGTCATCGCATGGCGGCGCGATACGGTTCTCTCCATGATCCGCCATATCGAGTCCCGCCACGCGACGTCATGGGTGCAGGCGGTAGCGCACGACCGTAAATTCTCCGAATGCATCCTCTATGGTCGTTACGTTGATGAGGTGCTGCAAGGCGCGGGGCATTTCCATGCCGAGGAATCGCTTTGTCAGGTCTATTGGGATGGTCCCAGCCTTGATGAAGAGGGACTGGAGCAGTTTGCGGCTTCCATGTCTCCCCGGCAGGTCGCCATCGGCATCCAGTCCTTTACCGGAACAGATCTCCACACCTTGCGCCGCCTGTTTCGCTAGGGCCCTGAACCCTAGACACGCTTGGGCGGGCGCGCGAGAGCCATGGTGGTGAGCGCCAGCGACAGAAGATACAGCGCGAGAAACGCCCAGTTCAGTGACAGCACGATCTCGCGCGGTGCATCGTAAAGCGCCAGTATCAACGCAAGTGCTGCAGCCTTCAGTGCCCCGATCAGGACGAGATTGACCGCCCGCCACGCGGTCTGCCCGCGCGCAAACAGAAGTTCGGCCTGATATTCGACCAGATTGCGCATTCCCGGAATGGCCAGCGCCAGCATCACCAGCGGCGCTGCTTCGGCGACATTGTCGCCAAGCAGGCGCGGATAGAAATGCAGGATGATCGCCAGTCCCAGAAGGCCTGCCGTCGAGACGGCAAAGATGGCACCTTCTATTCCGAAGCGGATGGCGTAGCGCTTGAGCATGTCGGGCATCTGCATCATTTTCTGCACCAGCAGCATGGAGAAGGTGCGGATGGGGATGGCCGTGAGATCTACGAGCCGCATGATAATCGCATAGATGCCCGCAAGCTGCGGGTTTCCAAGTGCCAGAACCAGAAGCTTGTCCAGTTCCATCTGCAGATAGAACAGGATTTCGGCAGCCGACACATAGAGCGCATCCGGCAGACGGCGTCCGTAGAGCTTCGGCGTGAACTGCAACCGCTTCCAGGGATAGAAAAAGCTCGCAGCGATCAGAAGCGACAACCCGTTCGCTGCGAGATAATAATAGGCCCACTGTGCCAAAGTCTTCTCGGCGGCAAAGGCGAAGGCGATGGCTGCACCACAGCGGATCGCGGTTCCCATGATCGTGAGGAACGCCCCGCGACCAAACCTGTTGAGGCCGTTATTGACGATGATGACCGCTTCGGTCGGGCGCCACAAAAGCGCTTCCGACGCAATGATCAAAGCAAAGATGCCAAGGGCCATGTCGCTGGCAAAAAACACGCGGTGCATGATCCATGATGCGGCGGCAAGAACAGGCAGAGACAATAAGCTCAAGCCAAGAAAACCGGCCGTATAGGCGCCCAGTAGCCGGGGCTTGACCGTCGCTATCCGATAAAGCGGCGCGATGAAGCCGAAACCCAGGATGCGAGAAAGCACCACGCCTGCCGCAGATGCTGTTGCAAACAGGCCGAATTCCGCGATGGAAAGCGCGTTTGCCAGAAGCACGAAATAGGCCAGCGAGAAGACAAGCCTTCCCGCTGAGCCGCTGATGGCCTTGAAATAATCGCGCAGCAGATGTGCCTTCTCTGCGATGAGTTGAAGCGGTCTGATTGCCGTGCCCCATGCTTGTTCACCGGGACCGCTAGCATGCAAAACTTAATGTCCGGTTGGTTGTGGTATTCGGCTTGCTGCAATTAACTCTTTGTTACCCGTGAGCATTTAGCTTGCCTTAACATAAGCGCAGGCTTTCGCGGCCTGCTTGGGTACGGGCGGAATTAAATGTTCGATACATCCTCAGGTGCGGGCAAGCGCAGAATGAGAGGCGGGGAGGCGCAGATGCGCGAGCCGCGTCGCTCCAACTCATTACTGTCGGCGGGAAGCGAGATGCGCCAGCGCGCCGGAGCGGATGACAGCGCGCGCTATCGCGCACCATATGATGATGCCGCATCCGACCCGCGCCACCGCCACCAAGCCACCGATCATGCAGGAGTTCCGCCACGAAAGGGATTTTGGCAGCGCATGAAAGAGGGCGCAAAACCCGCCCCGCGCGAGGGCCAGGAGAATGACTATCCTACCCGGCGCGGCAAACCCGCCCCCACCGAAACCGGCTATGAGAGAGACCAGCAAGATCAGTATTGGCGCCCGATTATCGATCCCATGCGGGTGATTTCAGGTGTCATTGCAGCGCGCTGGCTGATCGTCCTGACAACCATAATCGGCGGCGTGCTCGGCGTATTGGTCGCGCTTTCGACGCCGAAGGAATATTACGCTTCGACCGAGCTTCTCTTTGACCCGCGCAATCTCCAACTGGTCGAGCGTGAACTGACGCGCGACGGTCTGCCCTCGGATGCAACCCTGGCCTTGATCGAAAATCAGGTCAGCATCATCAGGTCCGGAACCGTTCTCAACGCGGTCGTGGACCGGCTCGCACTTGACGAAGACCCCGAGTTCAATGGACAGGGCAGTGGCAGCCTTCTGAAGTCATTGTTGGGCCTGCAGAGCGAGCTGACCTCTGCAGGCGCTGAAAAGCGCCGCGCGCTTGCCGTGAGCAATCTTGCAGAGAAGCTTTCGGTTGGCCGCTCTTCCCGCACTTTCATCATCTATATCGGCGCGACGACCCATGATCCGGACAAATCCGTCGAAATCGCATCGACTGTTGCCGAGGTCTATATGGAGACGGCGGGCAACATGCAGTCGCAAACGGCCGAGCGCGCAACGACCGAGATCACCGACCGGCTGGATGAACTGCGTGAGGAAGTGGCCCGTGCCGAACAGGCCGTGGCAGACTTCAAGGCACAGAACGACATCATCGACGCGCAGGGTCGCCTCATTTCCGAAGACGAGATCCTGAAGCTGAACGACCAGTTGGGCACGGCGCGCGCGCGCACTGCCGAACTCAACACCCGTGTAAGCACCGCGCGCGAACTGGGTGTCGAGGACGTGCTTGGTGGCGCATTGCCCGAGCAGGTGGCATCACCTGTCATGACGGAACTGCTAAGCCAGTATACCGCGCTCAAGCAGCAGGCAGACCGCGCCAGCATTCGCCTTGGGCCCCGCCATCCCGACAATCAGGCCATTCAGGCCCAGCTTGCGGGCGTTCGCGACGCCATGGCGCGCGAACTGCGCCGTGTTACCGCTTCCATGCAGGTGGAACTGAAGCGCGCGGTTGAGCTGGAACAGAGCCTCGCAGCCCGTCTCGCCCAGTTGAAGGTGCAGAAGGGCGACCTTGAAACCGAACAGGTGAAACTGCGTGAACTGGAGCGCGAGGCTGCGGCCCGCCGCTCGGTTTATGAAGCCTTCCTGCTGCGCGCTCGCGAGACTGGCGAACAGCGTGATCTGAACACCTCCAATGTCAGCGTCATCTCGCCGGCCTATGCACCGCTTCTCTCCGAACCACCCACGCGCAAGACCATCGCGATGGCAGGCGCATTGCTTGGCTTCATGGCAGGTGTCGCGCTGGGTGCGCTTTGGGGTGCATGGACCAGCCTGCGCGAAAATATGCGCAACCGCTCCGCGCGGCCCGATCAGCCTGCTCCCGGCTACGATGAGCCGCCACCGCGTACGCGCTATCGTGAGCCGATTTACTCCCGGGAAGAAGGCGCCACTGCGCGCGGCGGCAGCTATGGTGGCCGCGAGGCCTATGCGCCTGCCCCAAGGGCACAGTTCGATAGCGGCTTTCACCATCCCGAGCGGTATGATTCCGGCATGGGAAGTGAGCAGGATGAACTGGTTGATGAGCAGGTTCATCACCTGCGTGAGGAGCTGCGTGCACTGCGTATGGAGATGGACATGCTTGCTGCAAAGCGTGCCGCCTATCGGTAGCTCCCGGGACTTCCGGCTCAAAGGCTGGGGAAAGTCGCCCCTGCGCCAACAAAGCATTGCCTTGCCGGACATAGCTGCCTAAACGCACTCCATGGAGCGGGTCTTGAGCTTGCACACGCTCCGGTGGAGCGAAGGGGAACGACCATGGCGCGCATCATCGACGGAAAGGCTCTGGCGGCAGAGACAACCGAGAAGGTTGCTGCTCACGCCCGCAAACTGGCAGAAGATGGCATAGTGCCGGGACTGGCTGTCGTCCTGGTCGGTGAGGACCCGGCAAGTCAGGTCTATGTGGGTGCCAAGTCGAAACGGGCGAAGGAGTGCGGCTTTCACTCCGTGCAGCATGATCTTGCCGCAGACACCCCCGAAAACGAGCTGCTGGAGCTCATCGCGCGGCTGAATGACGATCCCGCGATCCACGGCATTCTGGTGCAGCTTCCGCTGCCCGCCCAGATTGATCCTGACCGCGTCATTCAGGCCATCGCGCCGGAGAAGGATGTCGACGGCTTCCACTACATGAATGTCGGCATGGTTGCGACGGGCAGCGCTGCCAAGGCCTTCGTGCCCTGCACGCCTGCCGGTGCGATGCTGATGATCGAGCGTGAATTGGGCCGCGATCTGTCGGGCAAGAACGCGGTTGTCATCGGTCGCTCGAACATCGTCGGCAAACCGATGGCAAGCCTGCTTCTGGCCGCCAATGCAACCGTCACCATTGCCCATAGCCGTACCGCCGATCTGCCCGAAATCGCCCGCAGTGCCGACATCCTCGTCGCTGCCGTTGGACGGCCTGAAATGGTGCGTGGTGACTGGATCAAGCCCGGCGCGACCGTGATCGATGTCGGCATCAACCGCGTGGACGCGCCGGAGCGCGGTGAGGGCAAGACCCGCCTTGTCGGCGATGTTGCTTTCGCGGAAGCCGAGAAGACAGCCGGAGCAATCACGCCGGTGCCCGGTGGTGTGGGGCCTATGACCATCGCCATGCTCATGGCCAACACCCTCGCCTCGGCCTGCCGGGCGGCTGGCCTGCCAGCCCCAAGCCTGTGAGACTTGGCGAAACCATCTGACACTGCCATGGTGTGCTCATGTTGAAGGACACAACGCCTGCAGGGCGGCCATTCGCGTTTCTGCTGGTCGACAAGTTTTCCATGCTCTCGCTTGCCGCCGCCATCGATGTGGTGCGCACGGCGAACCGCTTGCTTGAGCGCGAATACTACAGCTGGACCACGGCCTCTGCCGATGGCGTGACCGTGATGGCGTCAAACGGACTGGCGCTCAAGGTCGACTATGCCGTCGCAGATCTGCCGGCGCAGGATATCCTGTTCACCTGTGTCGGTCTGACAACGGAGTTTCCGGGAAAGAGCAAGGTTCTTGCGGCACTGCGCGGCTGGGGCCGTCAGGGCAGGGGGCTCGGCGCGCTTGCAGCGGGCACATATCTCCTGGCCGAAGCCGGGCAGCTCGATGGCTATCGCTGCACGATCCACTGGGAGAACAGGGCAAGCTTTCAGGAGCGCTTTCCCGACATTGAATGCACCAACAATGTCTATGAGATCGATCGCAACCGCTACACCTGCGCAGGCGCCAGCACCTCCATCGACCTGATGCTTGAGATCGTCCGCGCCGATTTCGGCTCTACCCTCGCAACAGCGGTGGCAAACCAGGTGCAGCATGAGCGCATCCGCTCGCAAGGCGACCGCCAGCGCACGGGGCCGGAAAGCGAGCTGGCGGGCAAGTCGGAAAAGCTGAAGAAGATCGTCGAGCTGATGGCCGATAATCTGGACGAGCCCTTTTCCGCCGCGCAGCTCGCCAAGGCGGCCAATCTCTCCGTCCGGCAGGTGGAGCGGCTGTTCCTGCGCCATCTCAACGTCACACCGAGCCGCTATTACATGCGACTGCGGCTGGAGCGCGCGCGTGAATTGCTGCGACAGACGAATATGCCGATTCTGAGCGTCGCGCTCGCAACCGGCTTCTCATCCCACTCCTATTTCGCGCAGAGTTACCGCTTGCAGTTTGGACGCCCACCCAGCGAAGAGCGTCGCAGCAAGGTCAGCTGACCCTTCGTCTGTGTCGAGGCTTCAGTGCGTGGCTTCGCTGCCCGCAATCTGCGCATGTCCGAAACCATAGGACACGGCAGTCTCTCGCACAGCTTCGATATCCGCCTCGTGTGCGAGCGTGTCAAAGCTTCGCTCCAGCAACTCGGCTGCAAGTTGCTTCGCCGGACCGCCAAGGCGCTGCGGTGCGGTCTTCTGCAGTGTGTGAAGGCTGCGCAGGACAACATTGATTACCTCGCGCGACTCCGCACCGTCGGTGATGAGCCCGTCAAAGGCATCACGCAACATCTGCGCGTCATCGAGCGGCATCAGACTTACGCGGTCATGTTGTTGGGCTTCGGCCAAAGCGTCACGCTTTGTCTCCCAGCCGCTCAAGAGCCGCGTCTGAACGGTGGCAACATGAATGGCGGTCTTCGGGTCGTTCAGTGATGGGGAAAGTGCGCGTTGTGCGATCTCGCCAAGAACGATAAGCCCAAAGCCCGGATCATATTCGAATGTCCGGCGGCTGCCGACAAGGAAGGCGCGGCGAAGGTCGCTCATGCAGGCCTCGTCTGCCTCTCCCTCCACCCAGGCAAGCGGTGTCTGGCTGTCGACATAGGCCCCGGGGCGTATTGGCAGGTGGATTTCCAGATCATGCTCGCAGGCAAGGCTTTGCAGCGCAGCCGGATCGAAATGTTGGAGATAGCCGATCTCGTTGCAATTCAGGGCCTTCGCATCCGCCGGTATGGTACGCCTCGCCTTGCAGCCGAACTGGCCCGCGCGCCCCATGCGCTTCAATGCCGCCCATGTTGCCTTCTCGGCACGCTCCACGGTCTCCTCGACGCGGCCGATGCGGGAGATCTCGCTGATCCAGCGCAGAAGCGCCCACACCACGATCAGGACGACAAAGATGCTGGAGGAGAAAAGGATGATCCGCCCCAGCTCCGTATAGATGCCAGCGGACAGCCCGATAATTCCGACGACCGAGAACAGAAACGCCCCGATGAAGATCGAGATGGCCGTCTGTGCCGCCCTGTCCGCCACGATCAACGGGACAGCGCGCGGCGTCGCGTTCTGCGAAACATTGTTGAGAAGCGCCACGAGTGTGGAAAGTGCGAAGACCGCGACGGCCAGCATGCTGGACGCGACAATGGTGAGAATACTCTCCACCGCATCTGCGGAGATCGTGAAGGGCAGCTTCTCCACTTCGACATCGAAAGGAAACCAGCTGGACACAAGTATCGCTGCCGAGACAACAACAAGTGCTGCGACGGAAAACATGGCGGGCAAGAACCACAATGCCCGCACCACGCGTCTGAAAAGTACCCAGAATGTGCCCATGACCGCTCCCTTCAAGGAAAACACGCAAAGGGCGGTGCTGGTTCCGGAAGATGCTAACGCCGCGTGAAAGCGCCTGCGGCCCTAGAAGACCGCGGCACCCTCATCGGCTCTGGAAGCCAGTTGGCGGAAGCCGCCGAAAAGCTCGCGTCCCATGCCGAAGCTGTTGGCGGTGAGGTCGGCTTCTGCGAGTGGGCGGGCATCAAACTCCGCCTTGTCGACCAGGATCTGAAGCGTTCCCGCTTCGGCGTCGAGGCGCACCATGTCGCCTGTCTGGACACGCCCGATGGGGCCGCCATCCAATGCTTCCGGGGTGACATGGATCGCTGCAGGAACCTTGCCCGAAGCGCCTGACATGCGCCCGTCGGTCACCAGTGCCACATGGTATCCGCGATCCTGCAGAAGTCCCAGCACCGGCGTCAGTTTGTGGAGCTCGGGCATGCCATTCGCCTTCGGTCCCTGGAAGCGGATGATGGCGATGAAATCGCGATCAAGCTCACCAGCCTTGAAGGCTGCCTGCAGTTCTTCCTGCGCATGGAAGACGATGGCAGGTGCCTCGACGACGCGCTTTTCCGGCTTCACTGCCGACGTCTTGATGATCGCCTTGCCCATATTGCCGCGCAGCACGCGCAGACCGCCGGTGGGCTGGAAGGCCTTCGAAAAGGGCGCAAGCACCTTCTCGTTGCCGCTCTTGGCGGGCGCAGGCTCGCGTACGACGGACCCGTCCTCGCCAAGCTTCGGCTCGATCGCGTAAGCGCGAAGACCATCGCCCCATACGGTGCGTACATCCTCATGCAGAAGACCCGCATCGAGAAGTTCGCGGATCAGGAAACCGAGGCCGCCTGCTGCATGGAAGTGGTTCACATCCGCCAGCCCGTTGGGATAAACGCGCGCCAGAAGCGGCACCTGATCGGAAATGTCCGAAATGTCTTCCCAGGTGATCTGGATGCCGGCCGCACGAGCCATGGCCACCAGATGCATCGTATGATTGGTGGAGCCACCGGTGGCGTTGAGCCCGACCACCGCGTTCACGATAGATTTCTCGTCGATCATGCGCCCGACAGGCGTAAACTCGTTGCCAAGTCCGGTGATCGAAAGCGCACGTTTCACCGCCTCGCGCGTCAGCGCCTCGCGCAACGGCGTGTTTGGATTGACGAAGGAAGCGCCGGGAATATGCAGGCCCATGATCTCCATGAGCATTTGGTTCGAATTGGCCGTGCCGTAGAAGGTGCAGGTGCCTGGACCGTGGTAGGACTTCGATTCCGCCTCAAGAAGCTCCTCGCGCCCCACCTTCCCCTCGGCATAAAGCTGGCGCACCCGCGCCTTCTCGTCATTGGGCAGGCCCGTGGTCATCGGACCCGCGGGTATGAAGATCGCCGGAATATGCCCGAAGGTGAAGGCGGCAATGGTCAGACCGGGGACGATCTTGTCGCAAATGCCGAGATAGACGGCAGCATCAAACATGTTGTGCGAAAGGCCGACCGCTGTCGCCATGGCGATCACATCGCGCGAGAACAGCGAAAGCTCCATGCCGGGCTGGCCTTGCGTGACGCCGTCACACATGGCCGGAACGCCACCCGCCACCTGTGCCACGCCACCCGCCTCGTGGGCCGCCTGCTTGATGAGCTTGGGGTAGTCCTCAAACGGCTGATGGGCCGAGAGCATGTCGTTGTAGGAGGTAATGATGCCCAGA
The DNA here is from genome assembly GCF_037029545.1 of Nitratireductor sp. CH_MIT9313-5. NCBI lineage: Bacteria > Pseudomonadati > Pseudomonadota > Alphaproteobacteria > Hyphomicrobiales > Phyllobacteriaceae > Nitratireductor > Nitratireductor sp. CH_MIT9313-5. The sequence continues at coordinate 377,961 of NZ_JAYMER010000011.1, forward strand.
TTGGGCACCTCATCGCCCGCAAGAGCCGCCTTGTCGCCTGGCGCGCAGGCGGCAAATCCGTGAGCGAGATTGCCGCAGGACAGGACCGAGCGGTGCGGCCCTTTCGAAGCGGCCTCATCCACGCGTTCCAGATAGGCTTCGCGAAGCGCGCGGGAGCGTTCGCGAATGCGTTCGGTAACGGCTTCAATGCCTTTCGTCGCAGTCATGGCGTCTTGTCCTGTTTGGGAGCCCAATAGACATGCAGTGCTTTTCCGAGACGTTCGGTCACCGCGCGGATGGGAGAGAGCGTACCTTCCTGCTGAGCGATTGCGTCATTAAAGGCATCCTTCTTGTCGATGCCCTCGATATGCAGCGCCACGAAAGGTGCGCCGATGACGCGTGGTACCGAAAGTGTCAGGCGCGGTTCACCGGCCGAGGGCGCTTCTACGCACAGCACGCTGTCGCCGTCCTCCTGCTCGAGGATGTCGCGAATATTGCCTGCATCGGGGAAGAACGAAGCGGTATGCTTGTCCGTTCCCATGCCCAGAACGACCACATCGATCTTTGACAATGCTGATACGGCCGCATTGGCCTGCGCTGCAGCGTCCCGGATCTCGTCGCATTCGCGATAGAGCGGGATGAATGCGGCCTGTGCGGCTTCGTTCTGCAAGAGGTGATGGGCAACCAGCCGCGCATTGGAGCGCTCGGAGGAGGGCGGTACAAAGCGCTCGTCCACCAGCGTCACGGTCACCTTTGACCAGTCGAGTTCCTTGCGTGAAAGCGCATTGAAAAAGGGTGGCGGGGTTGAGCCGCCGGAGACGGCGATGACAGCGGCCCCGCGCGCTTCAATCGCTTCGCGCAGACGGTTCGCCACGGTCTCGGCAAGGGCCTCGGCCAGCGGCTGGGCCGAGGCGAATTCATGCCATTTCACTTCAGCCATCGTCAGACGCTCTCATGCCAGGTGCGGCCGTCGCGTTCGATAAGCGCAATGGAGCCTGACGGCCCCCAGGTTCCAGCCGTATAGGCCTGCACGGCTTGCGCACCGTCTTCCCAGGCAGACACGATCGGGTCGATCCAGCGCCACGCCGCTTCCACCTCGTCGCGACGCATGAACAGCGTCTGGTTGCCGCGGATCACATCCATGATCAACCGCTCATAGGCATCCGGATTGCGCACATCGAAGGACTCCGCAAAGCTCATGTCGAGCGGCACATGGCGCAGACGCATGCCGCCGGGGCCCGGATCCTTGATCATGATCCATTGCTTCACGCCCTCGTCGGGTTGAAGACGGATGACAAGCTGGTTGGCGACCGCCTTGCCCGCACCTTCCTCGAAGATCGAATGGGGGACCGGTTTGAACTGGATGACGATTTCCGAAACACGTGCCGCCAGGCGTTTGCCGGTACGCAGATAGAAAGGCACGCCCGCCCAACGCCAGTTCCCGATTTCGGCCTTCAGTGCAACAAAGGTCTCCGTGTCGCTCTGGCCGCTGGAGAGCTCTTCGGCATATCCCTTGACCGCACCGCCTGCGGAAGCACCTGCGCGATACTGACCCCGCACTGTGAACTTCTCGGCATTGTGCGCGGTGATGGGGCGTAATGCGCGCAGAACCTTCAGCTTCTCGTCGCGAACAGCATCGGCATCCATGGAAGCCGGTGCTTCCATGGCCACAAGGCAAAGAAGCTGGAGGATGTGGTTCTGCACCATGTCACGCAGCGCGCCTGCCTTGTCGTAATAGTCCGCGCGGCCTTCCAGCCCGACCGACTCCGCCACCGTGATCTGGACATGGTCAATATGGGCCGAGTTCCACAGGGGCTCGTAGAGTGCATTCGCAAAGCGCAGCGCCATCAGGTTCTGCACCGTCTCCTTGCCGAGATAATGGTCGATACGGAAGATGCGCTGCTCGTCGAACACCTTGCCGATGGTCGCATTCACCTCGCGCGCCGTCTCCAGACTGCGTCCGATCGGCTTCTCGACGATGATGCGCGAGGTCGGTGTTGCGAGGCCGTGCTGGTCGATCTGTTGGACAATGTCGCCGAACAGTCCCGGTGCGACTGCCAGATAGAACGCCCGGATGGTGTTGCTTTCGCCGATGGCTGCCTTTAGATCCTCGAAACCCTCGCCGCTGCGCGCGTTTGCCGGGATATAGCTCAAGCGTTCCAGAAACCGCTCCAGCTCTCTTTCATCGAGATCTGTCGCAGCGACATGTTCCTTCAATGCCTGGCGCGCGATGTCGCGATATTCCTCGGTGGTATGGGCACTGCGCGAGGAGCCGATGATGCGTGTCGGGTCCGTGAACTGCCCGGCGCGCTGGCGCTGGTAGAGCGCAGGCAGAAGCTTGCGTTCAGCAAGATCGCCGGTAGCGCCGAAAACGACGAGATCAAAGGGTTCGACGGGAATTGTCTGGCTGGTCATGTGCGCTCCGCAAAATGATCTCGGCTCGAATGTCTGCTGTTTAATCTAATCGATTTAGAAAAGCCACCCCTTACCGTTGTGAGCCTTGGTGTGGCTTGACACCTGGTGTGGCGAAGGTTTCTCACTTGGCCCAAGGCAGGATAGGCCGGCCTCGTTACAAGGCAAGCCGGAGGACAAGAATATGGGTAGTCATTTTTCCACCACGGTGGCGCAGGACCGCGCCTTCATGCAGCTCATCGACGGAAAGTCGGTTGATGCGCTTTCGGGCGAGCGGATCGACGTCGCTTCACCATCGGATGGCGAGGTCTTCGCATCCATTCCTGCATCGGGAGAGGCTGATGTGGACCGCGCGGTGCGCTCGGCACACAAGGCCTTCCACGAAGGTCCATGGAGCCGCATGCCGGCGGTTGAACGTGGTCGTCTCATCACGCGTCTCGGCAAGCTGGTCGAAGAGAATTTCGAGGAGCTCGCAGCACTTGAATCGCGCGACACGGGCAAGCCGGTCCGCCAGGGCCGTGCCGATGTCACCGCCACCATGCGCTATTACGAATTCTATGGCGGAGCTGCCGACAAGGTTCACGGCGACACAATCCCCTTCCTCGATGGTTACACTGCACTGACGACGCGCGAGCCGCATGGTGTGGTTGCGGGCATCATCCCGTGGAACTATCCGCTGCAGATCCTGGCTCGTGTTGCCGGTGCAGCGCTTGCCATGGGCAATACGCTGGTGGTGAAGCCTGCGGAGGATGCTTCGCTGACCACCATCCGCATCGCTGAACTGGCTTTGGAAGCAGGTTTTCCCGAAGGCGTCTTCAACGTCGTGACCGGCTATGGCCGCGATGCAGGTGCGGCACTGTCCGCCCATCCGCTGGTCGACTATGTCACCTTCACCGGTTCGCCGGGTACGGGTACCGCGATCCAGCAGGCAGCCGCAACGAACAATCGCGGCGTGACGATGGAGCTTGGCGGCAAGTCGCCCCAGATCGTCTTCGCCGATGCCGATATCGAGGCGGCACTTCCCGTGCTGGTCAACGCGATCATCCAGAATGGCGGCCAGACCTGCTCGGCCGGCAGCCGCATCCTGATCGAGAAGCCGATCTATGATCGCGTGGCCGATGCATTGGCCGAACGTTTCGCAAAGCTGGTGGCCGGTCCACATCATGCCGATCTCGATCTCGGCCCGCTGGTCAATCGCAACCAGCAGGCAAAGGTAGCAGTCATGGTGGAAGCGGCTGAGAAGGCCGGTGCCAAGGTTCTGGCTCGCGGCTCGATCGCTGCTGATGCCCCCGAAGGCGGCTACTACCACGCGCCGGTGCTTTTCGGCGCGGTCGATCCCGAAATGGAGATCGCCCGCGAAGAAGTGTTCGGCCCCGTCCTGTCACTCTTCAGCTTCGAGGATGAGGCGGATGCCATTCGCCTCGCTAACAGCACGGACTATGGCCTCGTTGCTGGCATCTGGACCGCCAACGGCGCGCGCCAGCACCGCGTCGCCAAGCGCGTGCGTGCCGGGCAGGTCTTCGTCAATGGCTATGGTGCAGGCGGCGGCATCGAGCTGCCCTTTGGCGGCTTCGGCAAGTCCGGCCACGGGCGCGAGAAGGGCTTTGAGGCCCTCTTCGACATGTCGGCCACCAAGACCATCGTCTTCAATCACGGATAAGAACAGAAAAAGAAGGATCCATTCATGGCTCGTCTGGAAGGCAAGACCGCCATCATCACCGGAGCGGCTTCCGGTTTCGGTGAGGGCATGGCCAAGCGCTTTGCCGAGGAAGGCGCGAAGGTCATCGTCGCCGATCTCAACATCAAGGGTGCAGAACGTGTTGCCGGTGAGATCGGCGAAGCGGCTGTTCCCGTAAAGGCGGACGTCTCCCGCAAGGAAGACGTTCAGCACATGGCCGACACAGCAATGGAAAAGTTCGGCCGCATCGACATCATGGTCAACAATGCCGGCTATACCCACACCAATGGCAGCATGCTGGATGTGGACGAGAACACGTTCGACCTGATCACCGCCGTCAACATGAAGGCGATCTATCACGCAGCACTCGTGGTGGTGCCAATCATGGAAAAGCAGGGCGGCGGTTCCATCATCACCACTGCCTCGACGGCAGGGCTTCGCCCGCGTCCTGGGCTGACCTGGTACAACGCCTCCAAGGGCTGGGCCATCACCGCAACCAAATCCATGGCTGTGGAGCTTGCGCCGAAGAATATTCGCGTCAACTGCCTCTGCCCGGTGGCTGGCGAGACCGGCATGCTGGCGCAGTTCATGGGCGAGGATACGCCTGAAAAACGCGCCCAGTTTCGCGCTTCCGTGCCGCTTGGCCGCCTGTCGACGCCGCTCGACATCGCCAACGCTGCCCTGTGGCTTGCCTCCGACGAAGCCGAATTCATCACCGGTGTTGCGCTCGAGGTAGATGGAGGCCGCTGCATCTGATAGTTGCGAGGGGCTTTGAACCTTTTCAGTTCGACGGACTTTGCCCCTCATGACTTACGAGCAGATCTTCCTTTTCACGCTTCTGGGCTTCGTATTTGCCTTTCTCGTCTGGGGGCGTATCCGTTACGATCTGGTGGCATTTGCTGCTCTGGTCATTGCAGTCATCGGCGGGGTTATCCCCGCCGAACATGCATTTGAAGGTTTCGGCCACGAGGCCGTCATCATCATCGCGCTGGTGCTGATCGTCTCGCGCGCCATGATGAATGCGGGTGCGGTCGAACTTGTCGCTCGTTTTGTGATCTCAGCCGGACGCTCGCTTTCCACCCATATCGGCATCATGTCCGTTGTTGGCGCCGCAATGTCCGCCATCATCAACAATGTCGCGGCCCTCGTCATGCTGATGTCGCTCGACATCGAGGCGGCGGAAAAGGCCAAGCGCCCGGTGTCGCAGACGCTGATGCCGCTCTCCTTTGCAACGATCCTCGGCGGCATGATCACGCTGATCGGCACCCCGCCCAATATCGTCATCGCACAGTTCCGCGACCGCGCACTTGGCGAGCCCTTCTCCATGTTCGACTTCTCGCCGGTGGGTCTTGTCTGCGCGCTTGTTGGCATCGCCTTTGTCACAACCATCGGCTGGCGCCTGATCCCGGAAAGCGCCACACGCGCAACGGTGGGCGAGGGCGGAGATACGGGTCTGTTCGTTGCCGAAGCCGGTGTGAGCGAAAAATCGAAAAGCATCGGCAAGACGCCAAGCGACCTCTTCCCGCTCGCAGACGAGCACGACATCACCATTCTGGGCCTGGTGCGCAACGGCAAACGCCTGCGCGGCTTCGCGGCAGGCGAGGAGATCCGCAAGAGCGATCATATCGTGCTCGAGGGCGATCCCAAGTCGATTGAAGCCTTTATCGGGGCTGCCGATCTCGACACGCCAGGCTCCGAAGATCATGGCGGGTTGCGCGGAAAGTCGCTCACGCTGGTGGAAGCCATCGTCCCCGACAATGCGCGCATGGTTGGTCGCACCGCAATGGATTTGCGCCTGCTCTACCGTCGCGGCGTGACACTGCTTGGTGTCTCTCGCCAGGGCCGCCGTTTCCGCGAGCGCGTGCGCAAGCTCACCATCAAGCCCGGCGACGTCGTGCTGCTGCTCGGCCCCGAAAGCCGCGTCAACGACGCAGCCGAATGGCTCGGCGTCCTCCCGCTGGCCGAAAAGAGCCACAATGTGATCCAGCGTTCAAAGGCGCTTTTCGCCATCGGCATCTTCGCTGCAGCCGTAGGCACGGCTGTCGCCGGTTTCGTGCCTCTGGCAGTCGCGCTGGCAGCAGTTGTCGGCATCTACGCGCTCTTCAATATTGTCAGCGCGCGCGAAGTCTACGAGGCGGTGGAATGGCCCGTCATCGTGCTGCTCGCCTCGCTCATCCCGCTGGGCCTCGCGCTTGAAACATCCGGCGGCACGCAGCTTATCGCCGAAGCCGTCCTGTCGCTCACAGGCGCGCTGCCGGCCTGGGCAATCCTCACGCTTCTGATGATCGTGACCATGACCCTGTCGGACTTCCTGAACAATGTCGCCACCGCTCTCGTGGCCGCGCCGGTCGGCCTGTCCATCGCGCAATCGCTGAATGTTTCGCCTGACCCGTTCCTCATGGGTGTCGCGGTTGCCGCCTCCTGCGCTTTCCTCACGCCCATCGGCCACAAGAACAACACCATCATCATGGGCCCCGGCGGCTACCGCTTCGGCGACTACTGGCGCATGGGCCTGCCGCTGGAAATCCTCATCATCGCCGTGGCGGTGCCCGTGATCCTGATTTTCTGGCCGTTGTAGGAGGCGGCTGTCAAATCCGGTCGCGCAGCGCGTACCAGTTGAGCGCGAGAAAAAGCAGGGCCGGGCGGAGCATCGAGCCGCCCGGGAATGACGGGATCTTCAATTCTTCAAGCAATTTCAACCGGTCGCGATTGCCGCTGACAGCTTCCGCGTAAAGCTTGCCGGTGAAGTTGGAGAGCATCACGCCATGGCCGGAATAGCCACCGGCGGATATCACATTGGGCATGACCTCGCGCACGAAGGGCTTGCGCGGCATGGTGATGCCCACATAGCCGCCCCAGGCATGGGTGATTTTCACCCCGTCAAGCTGCGGATAGACCTCTGCGATCTGCCGACGCAGCAATTCTTCGATCGCGGCAGGTGTTGACTGCGAATAAGCCTCCCGCCCACCAAAAAGCAGGCGCCCATCCTTGGTGCGGCGGAAATAACGGACCACGAAGCGCGAGTCGTCCACCGCTTCTCGGCCGGGAAGAACGTCGCTGTCCTCGCCAAGCGGCTCGGTTGCGGCAATGAAGGACCCGATCGGCATGAGATGCGCAGCCGTCTTCGGCTCCAGATCCTTGCCATAGGCATTGGTGGCCATCAGGCATTTGTCGGCGGTTATGGTCCCGTTTGGGGTGCTGACGCGTACCTTCCCGGCTTCGGAAACGATTCTCGTTGCAGGCGTCTTTTCGCAAAGCCGCGCACCGGCTTCAGCCGCAATGCGCGCGCTGCCCACGACAAGCTTCATCGGATGGATATGCCCGGTACCAGTGTCGCGCACTCCGCCATGGTAGCGGCGTGAACCTAAGAGCGATGCCGCCTCATCGCCGTCGATATAGCTGACATGCGGATAGCCGAAGCGCGTCGCCATGATCTCTGCATGGGCGCGATAGTCTTTCAGGTAGCGCTTCTTGTGCGCGACCGAGATCTGGCCTGGCATGTAGTCGATCTCGATGCCGTTGGTTTCGGCAAAGTCCAGCAGATGATGCTTTGCCTCTTCAGCGAGATCGAAAAGCGCCTTGGCACGGGTGAAGCCGAGCTCTTCCTCCAGCTCTTCCGGCCAGGCACGCTGGCCCGTGCCCATCTGCCCGCCATTGCGACCCGAGGCACCATCGCCAATGCGATGCGCTTCGATGAGAATGACATTCACACCGGCCTTGGCCAGATGAACCGCGGCAGAAACGCCCGTGAATCCGCCGCCAATGACCACGACATCACAACGCGCATCACCATCCAGCCGCCCATATTCCGGCCGCTCGCCGACGGTGGATTCGTACCAGGAAATGCCGGGGGAGATTGGGGATTGGTAGGGCATGGATGGCTCGGGATGGGTGGTGAATGGAGAATCGTGAATTGTAAATAGGAAGAAGGCGCGAAGGGTGCCGCAAATCTTCCCGCTTTGCTTGACAGGCAAGCTAGGTCATCGTTGCCTCACCATTCACCATTCACACATTCAACAACAGATACTCCCGCTCCCACGGGCTGATCACGCGCATGAAGGTCTCGAATTCGGCCTTCTTGATGGCGGCGTAGGTTGTGACGAAGCTGTCGCCAAGGATGCGGCGCAACGGGTCGTCCGCTTCGAACAGGGCCACGGCCTCAAGCAGGCCGCGCGGCAGTTCGATCTCGTCCTGATTGACTGCGGTTCCGGCCGGGGCGTCTGGCTCGATCTTGTCCAGAATGCCGACAAGGCCGCAGGCAAGCGAGCAGGCCAGCGCTAGATACGGATTGGCATCTGATGACGGGATGCGGTTCTCCACGCGCCGTGCAGCCGGATCGGAGCGGGGCACACGGAACGCCGTGGTGCGGTTGTCATAGCCCCAGCGCGTGTTGACCGGCACAGAGGTGCCCTGCGTCAGTCGCCGATAGGAATTCACGTAAGGCGCCAACATGATGAGCGCATTCGGAATGTGTCGCTGCAAACCGCCGATGAAATGGCGGAACGTGTCCGTCTCCTCGCCTTTCTCGTCGGAGAAGACGTTGGCGCCGGTCTTGGCATCCACGATGGATTGGTGGATATGCATGGCTGAGCCCGGCTGGTCGGCAATCGGCTTGGCCATGAAGGTGGCATAGATGTCATGCTTCAGCGCTGCCTCGCGGATCGTGCGCTTGAACATGAAAACCTGGTCGGCCAGCACGATCGGGTCGCCGTGACGCAGATTGATCTCAAGCTGGCCAGCACCTTCCTCATGGATCAGCGTGTCGATCTCCAGCCCCTGGCTTTCGGAGAAGTGATAGATGTCGTCGATCAGTTCGTCGAACTCGTTGACGCCGGCGATGGAGTAACCCTGTCCGCCGCCAATGGGTCGACCGGTGCGGCCGACCGGCGGTGTCAGCGGATAGTCGGGATCGGGGTTCTTGTGAACGAGGTAGAATTCGATCTCGGGCGCCACGATCGGCTTGAGCCCATGCTCTTCATAAACATCAAGCACGCGGCGCAGCACGTTGCGCGGGGTGAACTCGACCAGCTGACCGTCCTGGCGTACGAGGTCACAGATCACCTGCGCGGTCGGGTCGCTCTCCCAAGGCACGACGCAAAGCGTCGAGAGGTCCGGCACCAGCTTCAGGTCACCGTCATCCTGCGGATAGACAAAACCGCCGCCATCTTCCGGATAGGCGCCGGAGATCGTGGTCATGAAGACTGCTGAAGGCAGCGCCAGCGACGTGTTGGAGGTGAATTTCTTCGACGGCATCATCTTGCCGCGCGCAACGCCGGCCTGGTCAGGCGTGATGCATTCGATATCCTCGATGCCGCGCCAGTCCAGCCATCCACTGGCTTCCTTCCAGTCGCGAACCCCGCGCAGATTTTTCACGAATGCCGGCGTGCGAACCCGCCCGCCTTTGCCGGCGGAGCGGCCGTCTTTTTTCTTGTCCAGCATCAATCACCAATGAGTGCTTCGAATGGCAGCAGTATAGCACCGGCCATTCGCGAAGAAAGGGGGCACTCACGCCGTGCGAGTCAGGCGCTCCACTGCAGGAAGAAGCACGTCCGGCGTTACCGGACGAACCAGAACCGCATCAAAAAGCTGCGAGGCCTGGGCCTTCGCCTCATTGCTGCGCGCGATCATCAGCGCCAGGGGCGTCGTGCGATCCTGCGAAGCCCGCTTGCGATGCGCGATACGGTGAAGAATATCCTCAAGGATGCTCTCACTCCCTTGCTCGTCAACGATGACAAGCCACGGATTGGTTCGGTCAAGCAGGGAGATAGCCTGGTCCGGCGCACTCGCATCAGAACGAAGAAGCAAGCGCTCCAGTGATCGGGCGATTACGATCCTGTTTACCGGGGAGGAGGATACGATCAGTACATTTTTGCCGGCTTCATTTTTCGATTTCCCACCCATATCGGCAGCTTCCCGTGAAACTGCCGTATCCCAAGATCGCTTCTGCATGTCTGAAACCAGTTCGCCGGTCGTTCAATGCCCGGTTGAATCAAGGTCTGCATAGTGTACCGATATCGAAAGTTGTCAACCCGCATAACTATGCGGGTAAACAGTTGTAATGCGTAACTGTGACAGTGATAAAAAGGCCCCGCATCTCGCGATGCGGGGCCAGTGGGGCAGGGGAGTTTACGCGCCGACTATTCCGCTGCTGCGGCTAGCCCGTTCGTGACGATCACCGGAACAAGCAGGTCGCCCCAATTGCCTTGGCCATGGTGACGTGCCGAGCGCACCAGTTCCACCGACACACCCGCCTCAACCGCCTTCATGACCGACTGGTTCAGCCGGTGCAGGTCGTTGGCGACCATGCGCACCATTGCCTGCTGATCGGCATTCATGGTTGTTGCCTGTTCTTCCGCGCGTTCCTTAACTCGGGTATTCGGCTTCATGACTGGCTCCTTTCGTCAGGCTGTGCCGTTATTCCGCTGCGGGGCGAAATTGTGCAGTTTCAGTTGATTCGCCCATTGCGGTGGTCGAAGACTGGCCGCCGGTAATGGCCATGGAGACGGCGTCGAAGTAACCGGTGCCGACTTCGCGCTGGTGTTTGGTCGCGGTGTAGCCATTGGCCTCGGAGGCAAATTCCGCTTCCTGCAACTCGGAATAGGCTGCCATCTGCCTGTCCTTGTAGCCACGCGCCAGCTCGAACATGCCGTAATTGAGCTGGTGGAAGCCCGCCAGCGTGATGAACTGGAACTTGTAGCCCATGGCGCCAAGCTCGCGCTGGAACCTGGCAATGGTCGCGTCGTCCAGGTTCTTCTTCCAGTTGAAGGAAGGCGAGCAATTGTAGGCAAGCAGCTTGCCCGGATGCTCCTTATGCACGCCCTCGGCGAAGCGACGCGCCTGTTCGAGATCCGGCTTGGACGTCTCGCACCAGATGAGGTCGCAATAGGGCGCATAGGCATTGGCGCGCGCGATACAGGCATCAAGACCGTTGCGCACATGATAGAAGCCCTCGGCGGTGCGCTCGCGCTCATAGTCGACGAACGGGCGATCACGCTCGTCAATGTCAGAAGTGAGCAGCTTCGCGGCTTCCGCATCCGTGCGCGCAATGACCAGGGTCGATGTGCCCATGACGTCTGCAGCCAGGCGTGCTGCGGTCAGGTTGCGGATATGGGCCGACGTCGGGATCAGAACCTTGCCGCCCAGGTGGCCGCATTTCTTTTCCGAGGCAAGCTGGTCCTCGAAGTGAACGCCAGCCGCACCCGCCTCGATATAGGCCTTCATGATCTCGAAGGCGTTGAGCGGTCCGCCGAAACCGGCTTCGGCATCGGCAACAATCGGCGCGAACCACGTCTCGACCGAGCGGTTGCCCTCGGCAGTCTCGATCTGGTCGGCGCGCTGCAGCGTCTTGTTGATGCGCTTGGCAAGCTCCGGTCCGGCATTTGCAGGATAGAGCGACTGGTCCGGATACATGGCAGATGCGGTATTGGCGTCGGCAGCAACCTGCCAGCCCGACAGATAGATGGCCTTAAGGCCAGCACGAACCATCTGCATGGCCTGGTTGCCCGAAAGCGCACCAAGAGCGTTAACGAAATCTTCCTCGTGGATGAGCTTCCAGAGCCGCTCGGCACCCTTCTCCGCCAGCGTGTAGCGAATCTCGACCGAGCCACGCAGCCGCTTCACGTCCTCAGCCGTATAGGGGCGCGAAATGCCCTCATAGCGGCCAGCGGGTGCGTTCTGGATCAGACTGTCGAATTCGCTCATTGGAACCTCCGTTGTAAAAAGCGTAAATTTCCCTGCCGCTCTTTGCGGGTTTTCACAATTCTTATGCTGAACCAGAGCGTGTTGGTGAGCATAAACCGGATTTATAGGCAATAAATACCGTTGATTTGTATTGCTTTCGACAGATTGCCGAAGTAAAAATGTAAAAGTTGTAAAATGTAAGGATCAAGCCGAACGGCGCTGTAAAGGGATGTAAAATGGCGGCCAGCCAGAAGATTTTTGCCGGAGCGCGTATCAGGCGCATCCGCACGGCCAAGGGGCTGAGCCAGACCGCAATGGCCGAGGGACTTGGCATTTCCCCGTCTTATCTGAACCTGATCGAGCGCAATCAGCGTCCGCTCACGGTCCAGCTCCTGCTCAAGCTTGCCTCGGTCTATCGCATCAATCCGGAAGAGCTGCAGGGCGAGAACGCGACATCGCTTGCCGAATTGAAGGAGGTTTTTGCCGATCCTCTCTTGTCAGGCGAGATGCCGGGCATGCACGAACTGGCGGAAACGGTTGAGACCGCACCCAATGCGGCGCTGGCGCTCGTGAAGCTCTATCGCGCCTATCGGGAGCAGGCGGATCGGTTGAGCGACCTGTCGCAGATGCTTGCCAGCGAAGGGCGCGCAACGGCACTTACGGCAAAGCGGTTGCCGGTGGACGAGATCCGCGAGGCGATCGAGCGCAGGCCGTATCATTTCCCCCAGATCGAGGAAGAGGCGGAAGCCTTTCTGAAACTGCTCGACATGAAGGAAGGGCTCGCCTCCGCTCTCAAGACCTGGTTGCGCAGCGAGCAGGGGATTTCGGTGCGCGTACTCCCTGCGGCAACAATGCCGAACTGGCGTAGGCGCTACGACCGTCACTCCCAGCGCCTATTCATTTCGGAGCGTCTGTCAGCGGCAGACCAGTTGCGCGAGATTGCCATGGAAGCTGCGCTCATTCGCATGCAGGTCGCTATTGATCGCAGCGTCGAGGAGTTGAAGCTTGGCACCGATGAGGCACGCAGGCTCGCCCGCTTCGAGATGGCGCGCTATGCGGCGCTGGCCCTGATGATGCCCTATCAGCCATTTCTCACCCAGGCCGGGCGTGCAAGATATGATGTGGCGGTGCTGGCCTCGCGGTTCTCGGTTTCCTTCGAGCAGGCGGCAACACGCCTCGTGACGCTGGCGCGTCCCGGTAACTCCGCCATCCCGTTCTTCCTGATGGAGATCGATCACGCGGGCAATCGCCTGCGCCGGATCGGGGCGGAAGGTTTCCCGCATGACCGTTTTGGCGGCGCCTGCCCCAAGCTTGGCCATCACGCCTGCTTCGCGGAACCAGGGCGTGTGCTCGTCGAAGCGGCGGAGATGCCCGATGGCGGACTGTTTGCCACAATTGCGCGAACTGTGGATGGTCCGGCAACAGCCTATCACGAGCGTCCGCGCCGCACCGCAATCCTGCTTGGATGCGATCTGGAGCATGGTGATAAGCTCGCCTATCGCCCATCCCTGCTGGTGTCAAAGGATGTGGCCGCGCTCCCAATCGGTCCGGCCTGTCGCCTGTGCGAACGCACCGGTTGTCTCTCCCGCGCCGAGCCGCCGCTGACAAGACCGATCGGGCTTGATGAAGCCGTGACCGGTTTCTCCGCCTATGATTTCCAGTGAGACATCAGCTGATGTCGATCACCACATTCCCATCAACTTCACCGCTCTCCACCGCTTCATGCGCGGCAACGATCTCGTCCAGCCGAAAGCGCTTGCCGATCGCATGTTTCAGATGCCCCGCCGCAATCTCGCGATTGAGTTGCGCAATGGCAGCCTCACGTTCCTGCGACAGCAATTCGTAGACGAGGAAGACCTGCAGCGAGAGGCTGTTCCAAAGCATGGTCGGAAACGAAATCTGCACATCGCCATGCACATTAGAGCCATAGCAGACCGTCTTGCCATGGGGGGCGATGGCGCCATTGGCTATGAGCTTGGCAGTGGAAGAAAAATCCATGTCGATAATGCCATGCGCGCCCTTGCCATTGGTCAGGTCTTTCACAACCTTGGTCACGTCCTTCGTCTTGTAATCGATGACGAAGTCCGCACCCGCCTGCCGCGCGAGATCAGCCCTCCCGGCGGAGGCCGTTCCGATGACGCGTGCGCCCTTGGCCTTGGCGAATTGGACGGCGTAGTGGCCGACAGACGAGCCTGCGCCAGTGACCAGGATGGTCTTTCCGCCGATCTCGCCGTGAAGATTCACCGCATGGCTGGCAGTCAGGGCCGGAATGCCGAAGCACGCACCGGCCGCATAGTCGACCTGTTTGGGTAGCGCCACCGCCTGCTCCTGCGGCACGACGATATACTCGGCGGCCGTGCCAAAGGGCCTGCGCCATTGCCCGTTCCAGATCCAGACGCGTTCACCGACACGTGCGTGATTAACCCCATCACCAACCAGATCGATCTCGCCTGCGCCATCACTGTGCGGAATGATGCGCGGCGCGATGGGCTCACGGCCTTTACGGCCTTTGACATCTGAAGGATTGACGCCCGAAGCATGCATCCGCACACGCACCTCGCCAGGGCCGGGTTTCGGGGCCGGCATGTCGCCAACTTCCAGCACGCGTGCTGCAGGGCCGTTTCGCTCGTACCATGCTGCTTTCATTTCAGTCCCCTTCGTCATTCCCCGCCGGATCATGGTGCAGGGACATTTGCCATCACGTTACTCAACAAGTTCGTATTTAAGCCATGCCTTCGCCATTGACAGGTGAATGCGAAGCAGAGCAGGCTTGCTTCACGATCAACCAACAAGCAGGGACAAATTGCGCCACAGCGAGACCGGGCGGCCCCTATCGGGTGCAGCAAATGGTGGTTCGGGCAGCGGAAGCTCCGCCCCCGCCACTCCTCCAGCCGAACAGGAATACGACTTCATGACTCCGGAGCACGAAGCGGAATACACCGCCTTCGTGGCCGAACATCCCGATCTTGAGGCCGTCGAATTTCTTTTGGTGGACCCCAACGGTATCATTCGTGGCAAGTGGTCCCCCGCCGACAGCCTGAAAAAGGCGTACATGGAAGGCATCAACTTCCCCATGTCACTCCATGGGCTTGATGTCTGGGGCAGAGAGGTTGAGGAGACCGGCCTGCATATCGAAACCGGTGATCAGGACGGCTATTGCCGCGCCACGCGCGGCTCCCTGGCCATCGTGCCATGGGCCAAGCGCAAGACCGCACAGGTGCTGCTGCAGACCTTTACGCCTGAGGGCGAGCCCTTCATGGCCGATGCTCGGCAGGTGCTGAAGCAGAAGGTGGCAGAGGTCAACGCCAAGGGCTTCTATCCGACTGTCGCCTTTGAACTTGAATTCTACCTGCTCGAGCCCGATACGGATTGGGACGATGGCATGCCCGCACCCGTCGGTGCGATGGCGGGGCCGGACCGGCTGCGCATGTATGGTCTGGACGACCTTGCCGAGCACCAGGAACTGTTCGACATGATCCGCGATGCGGCTGACGCGCACAATCTGCCGATCGACACGATCATCAAGGAAGCGGCTCCCGGCCAGTTCGAAGTCAATCTCAAGCACCGCGCGGACCCGCTGCGCGCCTGCGATGACGTCATCATCCTCCGCCGCATTGTCATGGGCTGCGCGCGCGCCAAGGGGCTGATGGCCACCTTCATGGCCAAGCCATTCCTGGAATATGCCGGCAACGGCATGCATGTGCATGCGTCCATGTGCGATGCGGATGGCAACAACATCTTTGCAGGCGACGACGGTCGGCGGAAACTGGAGGCGGCCGTCGCCGGTCTCCTCAACACCATGCCGGAATCACTACTGCTCTTCATCAACACATGGAACGGCTTTCGCCGTATCACGCCTGGCTCCTACGCACCGACCCGGGCCGTCTGGGCGGAGAACAACCGATCGGTCGCCCTGCGCATCCCGGTATCCACCGAGGAGAACCGCCGCGTGGAACATCGCATCGCCGGGGCGGACGCCAACCCCTACCTGGTCATGTGCGCTGTCATCCAGGGCATGATCGAGGGGATCGAAGGCAATCTGCGTCCGCCGCCCATGGTCGAGGGCAATGCCTATGATGATCCGGAGGCGGGGCCGGAACTGCCCGACGACATGGATGATGCCCTGCAACTCACCATGCGTTCGAAATTCGTCGATCGAGCGCTTGGGCCTCTTCTCGCCAAGGTCTATCGCGACCTCAAGCGCGCGGAGATCATCGCCTTTTGGGGCGAGATAACGCCGCTGGAGCGGACAACCTATCTTTAGGCTTCGATGGGCGGGAATTTCCCGCTTGTCGCACTGCAAAAACGGCAATAGGCTTTTGAAAAAAGCGCGCTAATTGGAACAAGAAGCGTCAACTGGAACACCGCCACTGGGAGTAAAGACGAGACCATGAGAAAAGCTGCTCTGCTGTCCGCCGTATCTGCAATCGCAGCGACATTTGCCCTGTCCGCTCAGGCGCAGGACCGTGTCGTGAATGTCTACAACTGGTCGGACTATATCGACGAGTCGATCCTTGAAGCCTTCACCGAAGAGACCGGCATCAAGGTCCAGTACGACGTCTTCGATTCCAACGAGATTCTCGAAACCAAGCTGCTTGCAGGCGGTACCGGCTATGATGTCGTCGTACCGACCGGCACCTTCCTCGCGCGTCAGATCCAGGCCGGGGTGTTCCAGAAGCTGGACAAGTCCAAGCTGACCAATATCGACAATATGTGGGATATGATCGCGGAGCGTACGGAGAAGTACGATCCGGGCAACGAGTATTCGGTGAACTATATGTGGGGCACCACTGGCATCGGCTACAATGCCAAGATGGTGGAGGAACGTCTCGGCACCGACACGATCGACAGCTGGGACGTCGTCTTTGACCCAGAGAAGCTCGAGAAGCTTGCCGATTGCGGTGTGCACATGCTCAACGCACCAGCGGAAATGATCCCCGCCGCCCTGAACTATCTGGGGGAAGATCCCGATGCGCGCGATCCGGAGTCGATTGCAAAGGCGGAAGAGGCGCTTCTGGCCATCCGCCCGCATATCCGCAAGTTCCACTCCTCCGAATATATCAACGCGCTGGCCAATGGAGACATCTGCCTTGCCGTCGGCTGGTCGGGCGACGTCTTCCAGGCGCGTGACCGTGCCGCGGAGGCGGATCAGGGCGTCGTGGTCAAATATTCGATCCCACAGGAAGGTGCGCAGATGTGGTTTGACCAGATGGCCATTCCCGCAGACGCCCAGCATGTGGAAGAAGCGCATGAATTCATCAATTATATCATGCGCCCGGACGTGATCGCCAAGGCGACCAATTATGTCTACTACGCCAATGGCAACAAGGCCTCGCAGGAGCTTCTGGATGAGGAAGTGATCGGCGATCCGGCTGTCTATCCGCCGGAAGATGTCATGGCCAAGCTCTTCACCACCACCCCGCCGGACCCGCGTGAGCAGCGACTGATCACGCGCACCTGGACGAAGGTGACAACCGGTCAGTAATGGACAGAACGGGCGGGGCTATCAGTCCCGCCCTCACATTTCGGCTTGTGACGGGGCAGTGAATGACATCACTTGGAAGCACGCGCAGAACCTTTGCGCCATGGGCGGATGAGAATGCGAAACCCTATATCCGCTTCGAGAATGTGACCAAGCGGTTTGGCGATTTCACTGCGGTCGACAATCTTTCCCTCGACATCTACGAGCGCGAATTCTTTGCGCTACTGGGCGCCTCGGGCTGCGGCAAGTCCACCCTGTTGCGCATGCTGGGCGGCTTCGAGCAGCCCTCGGAAGGCCGCATTCTGCTTGATGGGCAGGATATGGCCGGCATTCCGCCCTACAAGCGTCCGGTCAACATGATGTTCCAGTCTTACGCGCTCTTCCCGCATATGAGCGTGGAGGCCAATATTGCCTTTGGCCTTAAGCAGGACGGGATGCCAAAGCCGCAGATCGCCGAGCGCGTGGCGCAGATGCTCAAACTGGTGAAGCTTGAGCAGTTCGCCAAGCGCAAGCCGTATCAGCTTTCCGGCGGCCAGCGTCAGCGCGTGGCGCTCGCCCGTTCGCTTGCCAAACGTCCGAAAGTGCTTCTGCTCGACGAGCCGCTGGGCGCGCTGGACAAGAAGCTGCGTGAGGAAACCCAGTTCGAGCTGGTCGATCTCCAACAGGATCTCGGTCTCACCTTCATCGTGGTCACACATGATCAGGAAGAGGCCATGACCATGGCCGATCGCATCGCCATCATGGACAAGGGGCAGGTGTTGCAGGTCGCCACCCCGCCGGAAATCTACGAAGCTCCAGCCTCGCGTTTCGTGGCCGATTTCGTCGGCTCCATCAACATGTTCGAAGGCAAGGTCGCCTCGAATGGAGGCGAGGGGGTAACGCTGACGGATGAGGCTGGCGCGCGCTTCGTTTCCAGTCATGCGCCTGCCGACCTCGAGGGCAACACGGCCTGGCTGGCGGTGCGCCCGGAAAAGATCCGCATCTCCAGCAAGCGACCGGATGCAGACAATGTGCTCGAAGGGGAGGTCTGGGACATCGCCTATCTGGGTGACATGACCATTTACAACGTCAAGCTCGACGACGGGCGTATCGTGAAAGCCTCAAGTGTCAACAGCCTGCGACGGCTGGAAGATCCGCTGACATGGCATGACCGTGCCTTCGTGTCCTTCCCCGCCGATGCCGGCGTCGTGCTGGTGCGCTAGCTCATGAAGGGACTTGCTAACGCCGTCCTCAACCGCATCGTGATCGCAGTTCCCTATCTGTGGCTGCTGATATTCTTCCTTGTTCCCTTCTTCATCGTCTTCAAGATATCGCTGTCGCAGCCGGCGATTGCCATGCCGCCCTATACGCCCACTTTCGATCTCTCGGAGGGGCTGAGCGGGCTTTGGGCGGGCTTGAGCGAGATGTCGTTCTCGAACTATCTCTGGCTGACCGAGGACGCGCTCTACATCAATTCCTATCTGTCGAGCCTCTGGATCGCGGGCGTTTCGACGGTGCTGACGCTTCTGGTCGGCTATCCGATGGCCTATGCCATGGCGCGCGCGCCGGAAAACATACGGCCCGTTTTGCTGATGCTTGTCATCCTGCCCTTCTGGACCAGCTTTCTGATCCGGGTCTATGCCTGGATCGGCATCCTGAAGACCGAAGGTCTGCTCAACCAGTTCCTTCTGTTCATCGGCATCATCGACCAGCCGCTTGTGATCCTGAACACCTCCACCGCGATCTATATCGGCATTGTCTATTCCTACCTGCCATTCATGGTGCTGCCGCTCTATGCGACGCTTGAGAAGATGGATCACTCGCTGATCGAGGCCGCGCAGGATCTCGGTTGCCCGCCCTTGAGTTCCTTCTGGAAGATCACGTTCCCGCTGTCTCTGCCGGGTGTGGTTGCGGGCTGCATGCTCGTCTTCATTCCGGCAGTGGGTGAATTCGTGATCCCGGATCTGCTTGGTGGTTCACGCACGCTCATGATCGGCAAGACCTTGTGGAACGAGTTCTTCGCCAATCGCGACTGGCCTGTCTCCTCTGCCGTGGCAATCGTGCTTCTCATGATCCTTGTCGTGCCCATCATGTTCTTCCAGCGTGCACAGGCGCGATCGCAGGAAAGAGGAGCCTGACAATGGCCGGTACCTGGGGACGCTTCAACATTGCCGCTTTGGTGCTTGGCTTCGCCTTTCTCTACTTGCCCATCGTGCTGTTGATAATTTTCTCGTTCAACGAGTCGCGACTGGTCACTGTCTGGGCCGGTTTCTCGACCAAATGGTATGTGCAGCTTTTCTCCAATCAGGGTCTGATGGATGCCGCCTGGGTGACGGCGCGCGTGGCGCTGCTTTCGGCCAGCGTCGCCACCGTTCTCGGCACCATGGCCGCCCTTGCGCTCACCCGCTACACCCGGTTTCGCGGACGCATCCTGTTTTCCGGCATGGTGTTCGCGCCGCTGGTCATGCCTGAAGTCATCACCGGCCTCTCGCTTCTGCTGCTCTTCGTGGCGATCAATTTCGACCGCGGATTTGCCACCGTGACCATCGCGCACATCACCTTTTCCATGTGCTTTGTCGCGGTGGTGGTGCAGTCGCGTCTCGTCTCCTTTGACCGGTCTCTGGAAGAGGCTGCCCTCGATCTTGGCGCAACACCCACACGCGCCTTCTTCCAGGTAACGCTGCCCGTCATCATGCCGGCCGTCGTCTCAGGCTGGATGCTGGCATTCACTCTGTCGCTGGATGACCTGGTCATCGCCAGCTTCACCTCCGGCCCTGGCGCGACAACCCTGCCGATGAAGATTTACAGCCAGGTGCGGCTGGGCGTGACGCCGGAAATCAACGCCATCTGTACCATTCTCATCGGTATAGTGACCGTGGGCGTGATTGCAGCCTCCCTCGTCAACAAGCGCCGCGAGGTGCTGCGCCGTCGTGACGAAGCAGCCTATGCCTGATGATGTTCAGCCTATTGGCGCGGTGCGTCGGGGTTGAATGCCGCTATGAAGGGGGAGCCCCAGGAGCCGCCGACAAAGAACATCAGCGGCGCTGCCTCGGGTGTCCCTTCGCTCGCCAGTGTTCCGTAGAGCGCAAGGCCTCGTCCGGCAAAAGGCACAAGGCCGTCCAGTTGAAGCACATGTGACGGAGAACGCGCTTCGGCGGTCTCGATTTCGGCCACGCCACGGCGCACCGTCGCCTTGAGGCGTGCGGTGTCCACGGGAAGTGACCCTTCCGCTATCTCGGAAAGAGCGAAGAAATCGCCCCGCTCGGACAGGCGCATGAAGCTTGGCAGATGGATGCCCGGAAGCTCTCCCTTGCCGAAATCAGCCGAGATCGTGCCATCCGCTGATGCCAATATGTCGTCCAGTGTTTTCCCCGTACCTTTAAGGGAAACCGAAAACGTGCCACGAGCCCGTGGCAGAAGGGTTTTCAGCTCCAGCGTCCGTGCCAGCTCCGCCATATCCACCTGATCGCCGGCAAAACTGACCTCCAGTGTGTCGAAAGCGCCCGTGCGGTCGACCCGCAGCCCCATTTGGAGCGACCCTCCGAAAGCGCTCGCATCCGAAATGTCGAATGTGGCCAGCCCATCGCGAGATTTGGCTGCCGCGGCAACATTGGAAAGCGCAACCGAGCCATAGGTGGCATTGGCGACGGAAAAGCGCATATCCACATTGATCCGCTGATCCACGGTCCCCTGCCGATCCTTCGCGGCGGCGGCGACATGGCTCGCACCAAATGTGCTGAGCGTGCTGCGCAGGTTCAACCGGTCGAATGCAAGCGTCCCGCTGATGCTCGGGTCCCCGTCCTCGAAAGCGATTTCGAGCAGACCCTTTGCGGTGCTTTCATCCACTGTCAGTGCGGCATTCTCGAATTTCAGCCGGTCATTATGGCCCGTCATGCGTGCGGCAATCGAGACGGGTCCGACACGGTTCGCGCCTGCAGGCACCCCTTGCATCCATTCCATCAATCGCCCGAGAGACGGCGTCGAGGCGGATAGGTCACCGTCGAAAAAGTCGATGCCCGCCAGATTGGCCGAGCCCTTGAAGGAGAGGTTCAGCGGTGAGGATTTCACCGTCAGATCAAGCGGTGCGCTGCTGCCTGCCAGAAGCAGAAGGGGCTGCGCGGTTGAAACCTGCGCCTGCACGGCCTCACCACGCCAGATGCCCTTGGCGTTAAGCGAGGCCTGTCTGTTCAGTGCAGGCCAATCAAGGGTGCCGGAAAGCGAGCTGACCAGCTCGTGGGTCTGACCATCCTGCGACCCGATCACCCGGCCCTCGACAAATTCGATTGCGCCCAGCGGATCGTCGGGCAGCTGGCTTGCTGTGGGGCTTTCGCCGGTCTGCGCGATGGCTTCTTCGGCCTGTTCGACCGAGCGGGCCAGCCGTCCCCAATCCCGCGGGGAGGGCAGGTGGAAGCCGCGCGCATCGCCATGCAGACGCACAAGCGGGCGGATGAAGCGCATACGGGTAAAGACGACCTCGCCGCGTAGGGCGGCAAGGGCTGAAAGTTCCACCTCGACACGGCTCGCCTCGATCACGGGCTGCGGATCGCGCGTGTTCCAGTCCAGAAGGGTCACATCGTTGAGCACGGCACGGAAGGTAGGCCAGACCTCAATGTCCGGGCTGTCATCAAGGCGCACGCGATAGCCGCTCCACGCACTCATCTGATTGGCGATACCGTCGCGCACGATCTGGGTGGAGGCGATCAGCGGCAGCCCGATCATCAGCAAAAGCGCAATGACGGCGACAATGCCGGATGACCACGCAGCTTTTCTTGCCAGTGACACGCGCGTTTCCCTGTTCGTAAGCCCTGCAGCCCTGAAAGTTTCCGGCGCGAGGGACGTCGCCCGATTTGGCCGTAGATGCGCGATAATGCCGCTTCGCATCTTGCGGTTCGGTAAACGGTTTATTGCAACATGTCACAGATGTGAAGGAACCGCTTGCGCACGCGCCCGCTTTTGCACCGCTTACAGGCACATCCGCGTTGCTTGGAGCGCACATCGCTGCTGATTGCATCCATATGCACTGCACGGCATAAGCGGGACAGGCAGATTGTGCGGAGGAGTTTTATGCAGTCGTCAAAGCCTCTTTGGGCCCCCTCTCAGGACCGTGTCGCTTCATCCGCCATGACCGAATTCATGGCCAGGGCAGCATCAACCGCCAGGCAGGACATCACCACCTATGAGCAACTTCACGGCTGGTCGGTGGAACAGCCTGAAGCCTTCTGGTCACTCATCTGGGATTATTGCGGCCTTCTGGGCGATAAGGGTGCTGTGGTTCTGGCCGACAGGGACCGCATGCCCGGCGCACGCTTCTTTCCCGAAGCGCGGTTGAACTTCGCCGAGAACCTGTTGCGCAAGAAGGGCAGCGATGATGCGCTGGTCTTTCGCGGTGAGGACAAGGTGGAGCGCCGCCTGAGCTGGGACGATCTGCACGCGCTCGTCTCACGCCTGCAGCAACTGTTCTTGGCCGAGGGCGTGAAAAAGGGTGATCGCATTGCCGCGATGATGCCCAACATGCCCGAAACGGTGGCCGCAATGCTGGCGGCGGCTTCTATCGGGGCGATCTGGTCATCATGCTCACCCGATTTCGGTGTGCGCGGCGTCCTCGACCGGTTCGGCCAGATCGAGCCGGTGATCTTCATCGCGCCGGATGGCTACTGGTATAACGGCAAGGCCTTCGAGACGGCCGACAAGACGAGCCAGATTCTGGCTGAACTGCCATCCGTGCGTCGTGCGCTCATTGTCGACTATCTGGGCAGCGCGGAAGAGAGTGCGCAAGGCATTGAGCGTGCAAGCCCGTTCACTGCGGCGCTGGACGAGTATGAGGAAAAGCCGGTCGCATTCGAGCGCCTGCCCTTCGATCACCCGCTCTATATCCTCTTTTCGTCCGGCACGACCGGCATTCCCAAATGCATCGTGCATTCGGCGGGCGGGACACTTCTGCAGCATGTGAAGGAGCATCGCCTCCATGCGGATATCCGCGATGGGGACCGCTTCTTCTACTTCACCACCTGCGGCTGGATGATGTGGAACTGGCTGGTGACCGGGCTCGCCTCCGGAGCAACGCTGCTCCTCTATGACGGCTCGCCCTTCGCGCCCGACGGCAATGTGCTCTTCGATTTCGCCGAGGCTGAGGGCATGACCTATTTCGGTACTTCGGCAAAGTTCATCGATGCCGTGCGCAAGGCTGAGCTGACACCGAAGCATAGCCACGATTTGAACAAGCTCAGAACCATGTCCTCCACCGGCTCGCCTCTTGCACCGGAAAATTTCCGCTTTGTCTATGAGGGCATCAAGGAAGACATCCATCTCGCTTCCATTTCCGGGGGTACGGATATCGTCTCCTGTTTCGTGCTGGGCGTGCCGGTGCTGCCGGTCTGGACGGGCGAAATACAGGCCGCCGGTCTGGGCATGGCCGTTGATGTCTGGGATGACGACGGCAAGCCGCTGCGCGCGGGCAAGGGCGAGCTTGTCTGCACCAGGCCATTCCCCTCCATGCCAATCGGCTTCTGGAACGATTCCGATGGTGCAAAATACCACGCGGCCTATTTTGACCGGTTCCCCAATGTCTGGTGCCATGGCGACTTTGCCGAATGGACCGAGCATGGTGGGCTCATCATCCACGGCCGCTCCGATGCCACGCTCAATCCGGGTGGTGTGCGGATCGGCACGGCCGAGATCTACAACCAGGTCGAACAGATGCCCGAAGTGCTCGAGGCGATCTGCATCGGGCAGGATTGGGAGGATGACGTGCGTGTCGTGCTGTTCGTGCGCCTTGCAGAAGGCGTCGTGCTTGACGAGGCGCTGGAAAAGGCGATCCGTACCCGCATCCGTACTGGCGCCAGCCCACGGCACGTGCCCGCGCGCATCATCGCCATTGACGATATCCCGCGCACCAAGTCAGGCAAGATCACCGAACTTGCGGTGCGCGATGTGGTTCACGGGCGCGAGGTGAAGAACAAGGAAGCACTGGCCAACCCGGAAGCGCTTGAGCTTTACCGCGATCTGCCTCAGTTGCAGCAGTGACGGGGTTAACAAAACCTTGCGCCGAATATTTACCGAGACTTCAGACATCTGACCAAAAGGTAAAATATTCACTGTTCCGGCAAGGTGGAGTTAGGGTATCAAGTCAATGATCGTGGACAACTTGATGGAGCTCCCGACCCCTGATCCGGTCGGCCACAGGTTTTGAGTTTTGACAGCATTACCCCGTTATTTTCGCGCCCCTGCAGGTCAGGGGCGTTTTCTTTATCCGGGGTTCAGGCGTCCTTGTCCTGCATCAATCTTCCTGAAAGCAGGATGACGGGAACCATCGCAGTAAGCACAATCATGAGCGCAGCCACTGCACCTTCTTCCACCGCGCCCCGCGAGGCGTTTTCATAGACATGCGTGGCAAGCGTGTTGAAGCCGAAAGGCCGCAGCAGGATGGTCGCCGAAAGCTCCTTCGCCGTATCCACGAAAACGAGAATGGCGGCGGTCGCGATGGCCGGACGCGCCAGTGGCAACAATACCGTGAGGGCGCTGCCCGTTGCGGTCTTGCCGAGGCTGCGCGCGGCTTCGTCAATATTGGGCGGGAGCTTCGCCAGCCCCGACTGCACGGCACCTTCCGCAAGTGCAAGAAAGCGTATTGCGCAACCAAGAACCACGGCAAAAGCCGTACCCGACAGAAGCAGCCCGCTGGAAATGCCCACCTGCGCGCGCAGGAACCCGTCAAGCGCATTGTCAAAGCGCGCCAGGGACAGGAGCAGGCCCAGCGCCAGGATCGTCCCCGGCATTGCATAGCCCGCAGTGGCCACGCGGGTGATGGCAAGCGTCCAGCGCGAACGGCGCATCCGTAGCGAGAAGATGAGCGCCATCGCAGCCCCCACCGCGAGGAATGCCGTTGCCGAGGAGGTTACCACCGTCGTCAGGAACGCCTCGGCAAGTCTTGGCTCCGCAAACTGGTGAAGACGCTTCGAGGCGTAGTCGATGAATATGTAGAGCGGAACGCCGAAGCCGAAGGCGAGGGGAAGGCCTGTGGCGAGGATCGCCCCCGCGCTGCCCCATCCGCCAAGCCTGTGCCGGGGCGGGCGGGACTTGATCTGTGTAGCGCGTGCGCTGTGGAAGCGCTGCCGGTGGCGCGCGCCTTGCTCCATGACGATCATGAAAATCACGAAGACGAGCATCACCAGAGCTATCTGTGCAGCACCCTCCAGACTGCCGCGATTGAGCCATGTCGAATAGACCGCGAAAGTGAGCGTGTTGACGCCCAGATGCTGAACCGCGCCGAAATCATTGAGCGTTTCCATCAGGACCAGCGCAACACCTGCCGCAATGGCAGGACGGGCAACAGGCAGAAGCACCCGCCAGAAGACGCGGGAAGAGCCCGCGCCAAGCGTGCGCGCCACATCAGCGATATTGCGTCCCTGCATCAGGAACACCACACGGGTCGTCAGGTAGACATAAGGATAGGTAACCGAGGTGAGCACGAGTGCTGCGCCCCAAGTGGAGCGAATATCCGGAAACCAGTAATCCGATGGCCGGGTAAAGCCGAAGAGATCGCGGATAGCCCCTTGAACGGGGCCCACGAAGTGGAAGAATTCCGCATGGGCGTAAGCCGCCAGATAGGGCGGAACCGCAAGCGGCAGGACCAGGGCCCAGGACATGAAGCGGCGCAGCGGAAAGTCATAGGCAACAACGAACCAGGCTGTCGCGACGCCGACAATGCTGGTGCCGATACCGACCATCAGCAGAAGGATGAAGGTCGTCGAGAGCGCCTTGGGCAGTACATATTGCAGCAGATGCGGCCAGTCATCGCCGCTTGATGCGAGTGCCACAGCAATGACCGTGGCAATCGGCAGCATGACCACGAGCGCGATCAGTCCCGCAGCAACAAGCCCCGCACGGCCTTGGCGCCGTCGGGGCAGGGTGGAGAGCCGCGGCAGGCGCGGATTGTTCACGATCAGGCTGTTCATCTCATGGAAACACCTGCTGACATGCAAACCGGGCCCAAAGGGCCCGGCGCAAGAACTTCTTGTGTCAGTCGATCAGCTTTCCGGACCTTCATCAAGGCCGACGCGATCAACCATTTCGGAAGCCGCCTTGCGGTGCTTGGCGATTTCCTCGAGCGGAAGGCTGTCCGGCTTGATCTCGCCGAAGGACTTGACCATCTCGGAAACTTCCGCACCCGGCAGTACCGGATACTCGAAGTTCTCTTCCGCATAAATGGACTGTGCCTCGGCACTTGCCAGGAATTCCATCAGCTTGAGCGCGTTTTCACGGTTCGGCGCATGCTTGGCCATGGCCATGCCGGAGATGTTCACATGGGTGCCGCGCTCTTCTGAATTCGGGAACAGAACCTTGATGGCGTTCGCCCATTCCTTCTGCTCCGGCTCTTCCTCATTCGTCAGCATCTTGCCGACATAGTAGGTGTTGCCGATGCCAAGATCGCACTCGCCCGAATAGATGCCCTGTGCCTGTGCGCGGTCATTGCCGTTCGGCTTGCGGGCGAGATTGGCCTTCAGGCCCTTCATCCACTCTTCAGCCTTCTCCTCGCCGTGATGGGCGATCATGGAGGCGAAAAGCGCGATATTGTACATGTGCTGGCCACTGCGCAGGCAGATCTTGCCCTTCCACTTCGGGTCAGCAAGCTCTTCATAGGTGATCGTGTCCTGCTCGACGCGATCCTTGGAAGCGTAGACAACGCGGCCGCGGGTCGTCAGGCCGAACCACTGACCTTCCGGATCACGGAATTCGGCCGGAATGTTCTCGTTGATGGTCTCGCTATCGACGGTCTGGGTAATGCCCTTCTCCTCGACATTGATGAGGCGACCGATATCGACCGTCAGGATCACGTCGGCGGGCGAATTCTCGCCTTCGGCAGCGATGCGGTCTTCCAGGCCCTTGTCCAGGAACAGCACCTCGGTGTCGATGCCGGTTTTCTCAGTAAAGGCATCCAGCAGCGGCTGGATCAGGAAAGGCTGACGGTACGAATAGACATTGACCGTGCCTTCTGCCTGTGCGGCATTCAGGCCGGCGCTGCTTGCAACGCCCATGGCGATCATGCCCGCAACAAATGTCTGTGGAAGCTTGCGCATGAAAATTACTCCTCTCCGGCGGGTTCAAGTTCCCGGGGTGATGACTGTTTCGCCACATCGGCGGCGACGCGCCTGCTATCGCTTATATGACTTTGTGGGTCAAGTTTTAAGTGATTGAAATTGTTAAATTAGAAAGATTCTAAAGTGGCGCGCCCACACGGCGCGCCTGCCCGTCAATCGGCCAATACGCGTGCGGGTGGGAAGATGATCTCCACCAAGGTTCCCTCACCGGGAGTAGAAGTGATGGAGAACTTTGCCCGGTTGGCTTCGGTCATGGCGCGTGTCAGCGGCAGCCCAAGGCCGGTACCCTCTCCACGTTTGCGCTTCAGCGAGTTGATTTGCTTGAAGGGCTTCAGTGCCTCCTCGATCTCCGCACCCGTCATGCCAACGCCCGTGTCACGCACCCGCAGCGCCACGGAGCCGTCGTGGCTATAGGCGGTGGACACGATCACCTGACCACCCGCCGGTGTATAGCGCACGGCGTTGGAAAGCAGATTGATCGCAATCTGACGCACGCTGCGCGAATCCGCGATCACATCGGGCAGGCGCGAGGAGAAGCTGGAACGGATGATAACGCGGTCGCTGTTCGCCTGCGGCTGCATCATGGCCACGATCTGGCCCAGTGTCTCGTTCAGTGACACCGGCTCGTAATGCATGTCCTGCTGACCGGCCTCGATCTTGGAAATGTCGAGCAGGTCATTGACCAGATCAAGCACGTGATTGCCGGAGCGATTGATGTCGCGCAGATAATCCCGATAGCGATCATTGCCGATCGTACCGAACTTCTCGTCGATCATCAGTTCCGAAAAGCCGATGATTGCGTTGAGCGGCGTGCGGATCTCGTGGCTGACGCGCGCAAGAAACTCGCTCTTCTGGGAAGAGGCCTGTTCAGCCTGCGCCTTGGCGCGGTTCAACTCGTCCTCGGTACGCTTCCAATGCGTTATGTCGCGCAGCACCGCGCAATAACCGCTCTGATTGGGCAGACGTCCGATATTGATGAAAAGCGGGATGAAGCGACCCTGCGCCTCGCGCCCGATCACCTGCCGCCCGTCATTGAGAACGCTTGCAACGCCATTTCCCGAAATCGCGGTGAGATAATCCTTCACCTGCCGCTGGCTTTCGATGGCAAACAGCGAGGTAAATGGCTTGCCCGTGACATTCTCTGCATCAAAACCGAACAGCGCCTCGGCCGGGCGGTTGATGGAGCGGATCGTGCCGTCATTGGCGATGACACAGATGCCATCGGTCGCGGTATCGACAATGGCCCGCATTTCTTCCAGCCGGGCTTCCAGCTCCGCAATCCGCTCAGGCGAGGGGGCGTTACGCGCCGGCCGGATCGGCCAGATGGCCAGTGCCAGTGCCTTGCGACCCTGCCATGTGATGGATTGCAAATGCGCTTCGACGGGCTCTTCCGAGCCATCCGCATGGCGCAGCGCCATTGCGTGATGTTCTTCACCGGGCACCGCACTTTCATGCGTGTCGCCGAACAGCGCTTCCAGCCCGCCTTTCGCCTCAAGTTCGGCCAGATCAGCATAACCGGTAAGCTTCAGGAACTCACGATTGGCAAAGTGCAGACGCTCGCCCGAATGCACCAGAATGGCCAGAGGCAGTCCCTGCAGCAAGGCAATGTCACTGCCGCGTGCAGGCTCGACGGATCGCGCCACATGCGCATAGGCAGACGGCAGATAGGTTACGATGGCCGCAGGCTCGGACTTTGGCGGCTGCGGCACAAGCGGTGTCACTTCGGCGTCTTCAACACCGTTCGAGCGAGGCGAAGTGGCGGCTTCATCCTCTGCATGCTCGCCGGAAGAAGCGTCATTCTCACCGGATACCGTAACCTCCGGCGGCGTGGCGGCTTCCTCGTCGCTCCCGACCGCGCCGACGGCCTCCTCGGCGTCATCGTCCTGCAACAAGTGCGGCACAGCTTCGCCGTCGTGCTCGAGGTCGGGTTCGTGGAGTTCACCCTCGGCTGAAGCAGCCGCGACATCGGCAGCGTCTTCGTCATGTTCAGGCCCGGCGTCATCTTCTTCGGTCGCTGGAGGCGCTGCGAATTCCTCGCTTTGCCCTTCCGCCTCATCCTCTTCGGCTGCAAGATCGCTGCTGTCGCTCAGGGCCTCGGAAGGCGGGGTTTCAGCGTCAGTTTCAGCGGTTTGCGGCTCACTGATGAAGGGCAGTACATTGTCCGATGAGGCCTCATCCTGCTCCGCGTCATCCTCTACAGGCTCAACTGCCACCGGTTCGTCCGCGGCAGCCACATGCTCTTCGGCATCCGGCGTATCCGCTTCGAAATACCAGTCCTCGATCTCTTCGCCGGGGCTCGCTGGCGCTTCATCTGCAGCCTCGGCAGACGTTACCTCTTCGGCCTGAACTGTCTCCGGCGCTTCCTCCGGCTCTTCCTCATCAATGGGGTTGAGGAAGACCACCCGCCGCCTTACCGGCTCGGCTGCTTCATCGGCGGAGATTTCTGCGGCAGGCGTTTCGATATTGCCTGCGGTTTCCACAGGCTCTTCACCTGCTGGCGCGGTCTGCTCTGTCTCTTCCGCGACAGAAGCGTCGCTTGCACGTGGATCAGCGGTATCATCCGCGAAAGCCGTATCCGAGCCGGTTTCCGCCTCTGCGCCTGAGCCGTCCTCGCCGCGCTCCACTGGCGCGATACTCCCGGCGTCGACGCTCTCCTGAGCAGCCTTCTCCTCGGCGCGTTTTTTCTCACGCTCGATCAGTGCGGCATTGGCCTTGCGCAACCGTTCGCCAATCTCGCGAAAAGCGGTGCGTTCGCTGGGCGAAAGGCCGCCCTCGCGTGGCGTCAGATTGGCATCGGCGATGCGAACAACCTTGTCATCCGTGGTTTGCACGGGCTGTGTCGCACTTTCCAGGACAGGTTTCTCACCCTGAAACGGATCATCGCCCGGCGCATCGCTGTCAATGATCTCGGTTTCAGTTCCGAGCTGACTGTCTCCCGTTATTGGTGAAGGCTGCTCTTCACGGGAAGCCGGCTCATCCTGCGTTGGAGTCGGTAGGGGTGCTGCCTCCGGTCTCTCGCCGGGAACCAGCACCAGCCCTATGGCTTCGGGGTCTTCAACCGCTTCGGCAAGACGCGCGATGCCAAATCCGCGGAACCCCTCGAACACGCGCCCGCGGCCATAGACCGGCAGGGCAGCAAGATCGACCGGAATTTTCAGTGCGGTTCCGGCCATGGGCCAAAGCACCGTACGCCCCGACCACGTGTCGCGGCGCTCCAGAAGGCGGGCGATGGAGCCGTCGTTATCAAGTCCGAACGCATTGGACACATCGCGGAACCGCCGGCCGATCACATCGCCGGCAGCCTCGCCAACGGCCTGCCTGAACTCATCGGATATGGCGGAGAAGCGTCCTTCCTCATCCGTGCGCCAGGCAAATCGGACGGAACGGCGCACCCGCTGTTCTTCCGAGGGTTGTCGCGAGGCAGGTGAGGTGGCCGCAGGAGCTTCAAGCTCATTTTCCTTGTCACCACCAGAATGCGCGGCTGAACCTTCACCCCGTGTTTCCGCTTCGTCCGGGACTGCGTTGTGCTCGGTGCTGTCCTCGGCGACGGGAGCATCAGTGTTGGAAGTGCCAGAGCCGGATGCGGCTTCCACAATCGTGGCCGGTGCTTCCGCCTCGCTGCCCTCTGTGGGCGCTTCTGCCTCAACAATGGGCTGAGGCGCGGGGAGTGGTGTGCCATCATCCACGACCAGCAGAAGCCCGCGTAGCGGTGTATCGCTGATGCGTGCCAAGCCTGCGGGATAAAGGCCCGAACTGCCGGCAAGTCGACGCTTGACCAGGCGGTCGTCTTCATCACGAACCTCGTCCATGATCTTGCCAAGCATTTCCCGCGGAAGACCGAGCGCATCGAAATCAGCCGAGGCTTCTATCACCGCTCCACTATCATCGAGAACTGCTGCGAAGTGGCCCGGTTCGCTGAAGCCCGAAACGAGATCGCGTGCAATCGCGCTTTCGCTCACCCCTTCATGTTCCTGCGAGAAAAGCAGCGCCAGTTCGCCGTCAGGCAGGGCGATTCCCGTGACTTCAAGCTGGAGGATTGCGCTCTTCAGGCCGCGCGTCACGCGCATGGCGACAGGGCGCGTCTGGCCGGCTCCGGGATGACCGGCGGCAGCTCGCATTTGACGAAGTGCAGTGGCGGCCAGCTTCGGCTGTCCACCAATTGCGGCCTCTATGTCAGCATGGCCGAAAAGCTTCGCGCCCCCGGCATTGGCCCACAGTATTTCGGAAAGATCCGGCAGCAGTATCGCCAGCGACTGCCCGGCCACAAGTCGCTGTCGCACCTCGTCGAGTACTGCAATATCCAGAAAGGAATAGGTCGCCGAAGCCATAAATACCGAACCGTTACATCCGCTTGAGTATAACAGAATTAACCGGTCGTTAATAAGGCGAAGGCCGGGCAGCGTCCACAAGCCTCAAGCTTGCATACACGGCATTCCCCTCCCGTGGTTAATCTGTAAAACTTTAATCATTCCGCGCTGATATTCGAGCCGTTTGTGCCTGAAACTCGATTTTCCGCATTTTCGTTGCCTCTCCATCCCGATGTTGTCACGCGCAAGGTGCGGATATCTTCCCGATGCAGGTCAAGGTCGCCGCTTGGAGATTTTTGCCCCCTGAGACACTCCGTCGCGGCGACAATGGAAATCGGCATAACTATATACGCGCCAGAGTTTCGGGCCGGCCCTCCTCCTCCTCCTCCCGCCGGTCCCAAACCTGAAAAGACCGGGCTCCTCCCCCCGGTCTTTTCTTTTTTCAGGACTATCGTGCGGCAGATGAGAATTAGTCGCCTATGGCTCTTGAAAAAGACGCCGATTGCTCGTATTGACCCCAGCGCAGTCACACGAGACGCATGCGGTTGTAGCTCAGTTGGTTAGAGCGCAGGATTGTGGCTCCTGAGGTCGGTGGTTCGAATCCACCCAACCGTACCATTCCAGCCATTTCCACATCATATGGTGACGCGCCCCATCGGGGGACGCTTTATTCCGCAGCTGCTTCAGCGAGCTGGTTCTTGCGCGTGCTCGGCTTCCGGCGCTCCCGCAGCATCAGCATTGCAGGCGTCACCACCAGCGTCAGAACGGTCGCAACCGCAAGGCCACCGGCAATCGCACTCGAAAGTTCCGTCCACCACTGGGTGCTGGGCGCGCCGTGGACGATGCTGCGATTGGCGAAGTCGATATTGAGCCCGATTACCATCGGCATCAGGCCAAGGGCGGTCGTCAGCGATGTAAGCACCACCGGGCGCAGACGTTGGGCACCTGTGCGAAGGGCAGCCTCAAGCGGTGCCATGCCGGTCTTTTTCAGATCGTTGAAGGTGTCGATGAGCACGATGTTGTTGTTCACGACAATGCCGGCCAGTGCGATAACGCCGATGCCTCCCATGACCACGCCAAAGGGGCGGCCAGTCACAAGAAGGCCAAGCAGCACACCGGCGACCGAGAAGATGATCGCCGACATGACGACAAGCGCCTGGTAGAAGCTGTTGAACTGCGTCACCAGGATCGCGAACATCAGGCCGATGGCCGTGATGAAGGCGCCGATCAGGAAGATCATCGCGTCCTGCTGGTCCTCCGCCTCACCGGCGAATGACCAGGTCACATTGTCGGGAAGATCCATCTGCTGCAGGGCAGCGCGCAGTTTCAGGACCTGGTCATTCACCAGAACGTCCGGAGCGACATCCGATTCGATGGTGATCACCCGCTGCTGGTCGATGCGCTTGATGGTGCCGGTGCGCGGAGCCGGTTCAGACTGTACGAAATTGCCGACCGGGATCAGCCCGACCTGCGTGGGAACGCGGAGATTGGAGAGTTCTTCCAGCGTTCGCTCGCCCGGCGGGAAGCGGACGCGAATATCCACAGCACCTTCCGCGTCGTCAGGCCGGTAATCGGCAACGGTAATGCCTTGCGTCAGCAATTGAACCGCCTGACCCAGCAGGCTGACATCGGCTCCGAAACGAGCCGCCTCCGAGCGATCGACATTCAGCCGCCATTCGACGCCGGGCAGGGGGCGGCTGTCGGTGATGTCGGTGAAACCCCCGATCCGCGCCATGGCTTCGCGCACTGCCTCGAACGCAAGCTCTTGCGCATCGCGGTCGCGCGAGCGCAGTTCAAGCTTCACGGGCTTGCCCGCGGTGGGGCCGCCCGACTGTGTCTGCACCTGAACATCAATGCCGGGAATGGCAGCCATCTCCTCGCGTATCTGCTCGGAGATTTCGGCTGCCGTGCGTCGTTCGTCCCATTCGACAAGCTCAAGCTGGATCGTGCCGATCACTTCCTCGTCGGAGCGGTTGGAGGACATGGAGCGGGCATAGACGCTGCGCACCTCGTCGTAATTCATCAGCCGCTCTTCCACCTGGGAGACCAGCGCGTCGCGCTCATAGATGGAGAAATTGTCGCGAGCCCGGATTTGCACCTGCGCGAAGTCCGGCTCGACTTCGGGAAAGAAAGTCAGGCCACGGCCAAAGCTGGAATAGGTGCTGAATGCCGCCAGAAGCATGGCAATAGCCAGAAGCAGCGTGGTGCCGGGGCGCAGAATGGCCCACTCCAGCACCCGCACGTAAAGTCCAGCAGCGCCTTTCATGTGGCGCGGATCACCGATTTCGGCATGATAGAGTTGCGCCTTCTGCGCCGCAGATTGCGGCTGGCGCCTGCCAATGATGCCGCCCATCACGGGGATGAACACAAGCGCCATGGCAAGCGATGCACCAAGCGTCAGGATGACAGTAATCGGCAGGAATTTCATGAACTCGCCCACGACACCCGACCAGAACAGAAGCGGGAAGAACACGCTCAGCGTCGTGGCAGTAGAGGCGATGATCGGCCAGGCCATTCGCTTGGCTGCGAAGGCATAAGCCGCTTTCGGGCTCTGCCCTTCCTGCAGCTTGCGGTCGGCAAGCTCGGTCGTCACGATCGCACCGTCGACAAGCATGCCGACCACGAGGATGAGCGAGAAAAGCACGACGATATTCATCGTGTAGCCCATCGCCCACAATGCAGCCACACCGCTCAAAAACGAGCCGGGAATGGCCAGCCCCACCAGAATGGAGGAGCGAAGCCCGAGAGCCCACACGATGACGATCATCACCAGAACGATTGCGGCGATCACATTGGACTCCAGATCGCCGAGCATGGTTTTCACCTGCTCGCTTTCATCCTGCATGTAGTCGATGCGCACCGTATCGGGCCAGTTGGAAGCCTCCTCCTCGATTGCTGCACGAACCCGTGCAACAGTATCGATGATATTGGCGCCCGAGCGCTTCTTCACCTCAAGCGCAAGTGCGGGCTGTCCATTGATGCGGGCAAAGCTCGACGGGTCCTCGAAGCTGCGCCGCACTGTGGCGACATCTGCGAAGGTAACCACCGTATCGCCGCGTACCTTGACCGGCAGCTCCATGACATCCTGCAGATCCTCGATCAGCCCCGGCACCTTGAGCACAAGCCGTCCGGCACCGGTCTCGATGGCACCCGCTGCAATCAGGCGGTTGTTACGGTTGATCTGGTTGATGAGCTCGTCGAAGGAGATGTTATAGGTCTGGAAAACGGTCGGATCGATCAGCACTTCCAGAAGCTCGGTGCGCGCACCACCCACATCCACTTCCAGAACACCGTCCACACCCTCTATCCGCTTTTCCAGATCATCTGCCAGCGCATTAAGCGTACGTTCCGGCACCGGACCGGAAAGGATGGCCGTCAGGATCGGAAAGAGCGCAGTATTGACCTCGTTCACGCTTGGCTCGGTCGCGTCTTCGGGGAGTTCGGTGCGCGCACGGTCCACCGCCTCACGCACCTTGTCGAGCGCTTCCTCGGAATCAAAGCCCGGCTCGAATTCAAGCGTCACGGACGCATAGCCTTCGCCGGCACTGCCCTGCATCTCCTTCAGGCCGGAAATGGATGCAAGTTCCGTCTCCAGCGGCTCAACCAGCAGCCTCTCCGAGTCTTCCGGCGAAATGCCCGAGAGTGTCGTCACCACATAGATGGTCGGAATGGGCACTTCCGGCGAGCTTTCCTTCGGGATCGCCATATAGGCGAAGGCACCCGTTGCCAGGATAAGCACCAGCGTCAGCGCGACAACCCGGGCACGCGAAAAGGCGGCATCGATCAGGCCGTTCATTCGGCAGTCTCCGCATCCTGCGGCTGCGCTGTCTGAACACTCTCGATATCAAGCGCATCGGCTGCTCTTGGAGCCACTTCCTCGCCTTCGTTGACGAAGCCCTGGCCAACGGTGATCAGTTCCACCTCCTCGGGCAGTCCGCGCACCCAAAGACCGTCCGTCTCGGCCCGTACGATCTCCACCTCGTGAAATTCCACGCGGTTGTCCTCGGTCACGGTCTTCAGGCCGAGCGTGCCGTCGGTACCTAGCGACAGGATGGCGGGCGAGATGAAGTGAGCGACAACTTCGCCGGTGGGGATGCGGATTTCGGCGCTGATGCCTGCGGCGATGCTGCCGTCGCTGTTGGGCACGCTGATCTCGGTCCGGAAAGTGCGCGTTTCGGCATTGGCGCTGCTGCCGACAAACACCACTTCGCCTTCCGCCGTTTCGCCCGTGATGAACTGCACTTCGGCTTTCAGACCGGGCTTGATATCGCGCACCGCCTGCTGGGGCACCTGTATCGCCACCGTAAGCGGCGTATTGTCCACGATGCGCGCGACATCACTTCCCGCCGCCACATATTCGCCGGTGTCGATCTGCAATTCTTCCAGCCGGCCCGCGAAGGGAGCGCGGATGACCGTGTTCTCGACAGCCTCTTCGGCGCTTGCAACCTGGGCTCTTGCAGCGGCAACAGCTGCCTGTGCCTGGCGCACACGGTCCACCGTTGCCACACCCTTTTCAAGAAGCGTGTTGGCGTTGTTGAGTTCACGCTGCGTACGGCTGAGTTCCTCGCGCGCCGTCTCAAGCTGTGCCTCGCGTTCGGCCAGGACAAAGCGCCCGATAACCTCCCCGGCCTCCAGCATTGTACCCTTGTCGACCAGAACCTCCGCGATCTCGCCACCGGTCTCGGCGCGGATGGCCGTGTCGCGGTCCGGCAGTGCCTGACCTTCCGCCACGAATATCTGCGGCACCGGCTCGGCCACCGATTTGCGGGTTGCCACGGAAACGGGTTTGGGCTCGGCGCGGGTTTCGGGTGGAGCCTCCGGAGCGGGAAACACAAAGCCGCTCCCCATCCACATGACGAGAGCCGCGATCAGCCCCAATGCGATCCAGCGCGAGCGCGACGATCCGCGATCGGCATCGAATTCGAGGCGCTGGGGTTGGGTGTCACTGACAGATTCAGCCATGGAAGCTCCGGTGGTCATTGTCGATCTGCGTTTCTACCGGTCATTGCGGCAGCATTTCGAAGACCGTTCCCGCCGGACGGCTGTGGAATGCCGCACAGTCGCATGAAGAGCCTAATCTTCGATGAAGACAATGCCAGCAATTGCGGCCAAC
Organism: Nitratireductor sp. CH_MIT9313-5; assembly: GCF_037029545.1. Taxonomy (NCBI): domain Bacteria; kingdom Pseudomonadati; phylum Pseudomonadota; class Alphaproteobacteria; order Hyphomicrobiales; family Phyllobacteriaceae; genus Nitratireductor; species Nitratireductor sp. CH_MIT9313-5. Next base: position 414,685 of record NZ_JAYMER010000011.1, read on the forward strand.
TTCCCAGGGCGGCAGGAGGGCGTTCTTGTTGGAAGCGGAGACAGGAAGGCGCTCCGGATACTGCTGACAAGGGAACCGCTTCGCCCCGCATTGGTTGCGTTGAGGAAGCCCAATTGCGCCCGCGGAGATGCCCATGAACCTCGAAAACATGATCTTTCAGGATTGGCAGGGGATCGTGCGAACGATCATTGTCGGCATTCTGGCCTATGCGTCGCTCGTCATGTTTCTGCGCATTTCGGGCAAGCGCACGCTGGCAAAACTCAATGCCTTCGATCTCGTCGTTACCGTCGCTCTCGGCTCGACACTGTCTGCCATTCTGCTTCAGGAAAGCGTGGCACTGGCCGAAGGCGCTGTCGCGCTGCTCCTTCTCATCACGATGCAGTATCTCGTGACCTTTTTCTCCGTGCGCTCCCACGGCTTTGCGCGCATGGTCCGGTCTGAGCCGGCACTACTTGTCCGCAAGGGTGAATATTGCCTCACCACCATGAAGCATCAGCGCATCACGCAGGAAGAGGTCGACAGCGCCATCCGTGCAGGCGGTGCATCCAGCATTTCGGAAGTTGAAGGCGTGGTGCTGGAAAGCGACGGGACGATCAGCGTCCTGACGGGGGCCGCCCCGCAAAATCTGCCGCAGCAGAATGGCGGCCCGCGCCAGTCATCACCTGATGCGCCTGCAGCATAAAGACCCGCTAGAAGAGGCTGCCCTGGCTTCCCGGCGGCTTCGGTGCAGCTTTTTTCTGCGGTGCGGGTGCCGATCCACCGGTCGCGACCGCGCCAGCGCGGCCATCGGCAAACTCCAGGGCCACTTCCTGTCCGGGCTTGAGTTGTGCTGCCCGCTTGATGGGAGTGCCCGATCCATCGCGCACCAGCGCAAAACCGCGCTCAAGAACGCTCTTGTAGGAAAGCGTGTCGGCCAGGCGCATGACCTGTTGTGAACGGTTACGTGCAGTTTCAAGCCGCTGTCCCATGGCGCGGTCAAGCCGCTCCGTCGCCCGCTCAAGCCGTTCTCCGGCATTCTGCAGGCGCAGGAGAGAGTGCCGTGGCGTGACCCGTGCAGCATCCCGGTCAAGGCGGGTGCGTTTCGCCTTCAAATCGTTGAGGAAGAGTACGGGCAGGCGATTGGAGCATTCGACATGACGCCGGCGAGCATCGGCGATTCTCTGGTTCAGCGGAGCCAGCGACAGACGCACCGCCGATCTGCGGGTGCGCTTGGCGCGCAAGCTGTTCTGAAACGCGCTGTCGAGGCGTGACGCGCAATCGCCGTTGCGCCGACGCGCATCACCAAGCCGTCGCTCCAGCATGGAAAGCGAAAGGCGCAGGCTGTCATGGCGCAGCCGCTTTGCGCGTGTAGACGCACTCAGGCCGCGTTCAAGCCGACCCGCAGCCTCATCGAAACGGCGGCGCGAAAGCGCGAAAAGCTGGTCCGGCGAGGGCAGGGCACGCGCCAGCGCACGGCTGGCCTGTCGCCGACGATCAAGGTCGCGTGTGACCGCAGCCTTCAAACGCGCGGAAAGTCGCGCCAGCCCGGCTTCGAGCTCGGCCTTCACCGGCACGGCCATTTCGGCAGCACCCGTGGGCGTTGGTGCTCGCCGGTCAGCGACGAGATCGATCAGCGTCCAGTCGGTTTCGTGGCCCACCGCAGAGATGACGGGAATTTCTGAAGCCGCAACCGCGCGCACGACCTCCTCGTCATTGAAGCCCCAGAGGTCTTCGAGACTGCCACCACCGCGCGCCACGATGATGACATCGGGTCGCGGAAATCCGGATGTGAAATCAACCCGGTTAAACCCCGCAACGGCAGCAGAGACTTCCGCACCCGTGGTCTCGCCCTGCACGCGCACCGGCCAGACCACCACATGAACGGGAAAACGGTCCGTGATCCGGTGAATGATATCGCGGATGACAGCACCGGTCGGCGAGGTGACGACGCCGATGACCTTTGGCATGAAGGGCAGCGGGCGTTTGCGCTCATCGGCAAACAGGCCTTCCGCTGCCAGCTTGCGCTTGCGTTCCTCCAGAAGCGCCATCAATGCGCCGGCACCCGCAGGCTCCACGCTCTCGATCACGATCTGGTATTTGGATGAGCCGGGATAGGTCGTCAGCTTGCCTGTTGCGACGATCTCCAGCCCTTCCTGCGGCTTGAATTTCAGCTTCCCGAAGACACCTTTCCAGATCACGGCCTCAAGCCGTGACCGCTCGTCCTTCAGCGAGAAATAGCAATGGCCGGAAGCGTGTGGGCCGCGATAGCCGGAGACTTCACCGCGCACACGCACATGGCCGAACTGGTCTTCCACGGTGCGCTTGAGCGCGATGGAGACTTCGCTGACCGAATATTCGGCAACATTGCTGCGGGTGTCCGAAGGGGTAAGGCTGCTCATGAGGTGATTTGGTCGATCCCACCCCTCAAGGTCAAGTGCGCAATGTCACCAGCCCGGCAACAGATGCGCCGGGCGCAGCCGCTTTCCATTGCGATGCCTGTGGCTGAGCGTTTCGAAGTCGAATGGCGTACCGTCGCCATTCAGGGCCGCAGGCGCTGAAATATTGTCCAGGCACTCGACCACATGCCGCAGGAGCGCTTCGACAATGTCGGTGTCTCCGTTGTGCCCGCGCACGAGGCCGATGCAGCAATCCGGCAATGGCTGAAAACCGTCTCGCTCGTTCAGCACACGCATACCAGGCCGAAGCGCGCATTCGGGCAATACGGCAACTGCTGTGCCGGAGAGAACGGCAGCCGTGATGACGGTGACCGAATAGCTCGTGAAAAGGGTGCGGTACTCCCGCCCCATCGCATCCAGCGCCTCATAGGCATGCCGTCGCCAGGTGCAGGTGGGGCGGCCAACGGCAAGCGGCAGCGGATCGCGCTCATGGGTGGCGTGGTTGGCTGATGTCACCCAAAGAAGCGGCTCGCGCCGGATCACCTCTGCCGAAACGTCATCGGTCAGCAGCGCGAGATCGACGGTCCCCTGCCGCACATGTTGCATCAGGTTGGACGTGGGTTCGCACAGGACCGACAGCTCCACCCGCGGATTGGACCGGGTAAAGCGCGCCATGATCTCCGGCAGGAAAGGTTCGGCATAATCATCAGGCATGCCGATCCGCACACTGCCCTCAAGACTTTCCTCGTCGAAGGCTGCAAGCGTTTCGCGGTTCAGCCGCATCATCCGGCGTGCATAGAGCAGTAGCCGTTCGCCATCTTCGGTCAGCCGATTGCTGCGGCCGCTCTTCTCGAAAAGCGTCTTGCCGACCCGCTCCTCAAGCCTGCGCATCTGCATGGAAACCGCAGACTGTGTGCGGTGCACCTGTTCTGCAGCCCGCGTGAAGCTGCCAGTGTCGGCAATGGCGAGAAATGTGGCGAGTTGGTCGAGATCAAGAGGGGCGGCCATGGATCAGTCCATCAGGAATGTTGATGCAAAACATTAGAAACATTCGTTCGACTAATCAATCGCCCGGTGACATCTTCAACCCATCGAAACGAAGGCAGAGGCGCCCATGAGGACGCGCTGGCGCCTTCATGTTGTGGAGCAGAGCGATGAACATGTCGGGAGCAATACGCGCAAGACAGCCAAGGGGTGTGAGCCTCAAGCGCGTCACGCAGGCGCTGGGCGCTGCTTATCGCGCCTGGCTTGGCCGTCGCGCCGTCGCAAGCCTGGATGAACTGGAAGATTGGCAACTCGCTGATATCGGGCTTCAGCGCTGCGACATTGACCGGCTTCGCGGATACACGCCCATGCGAGACCCGACAATCGAGCTTCAGGCTAGGCGCGCCTCTGCGGCTTCAAGAACGATCCGCCGGCGCGTCTGAACACCTGGCTTTTCCAAGCAGGCATCACTCCCATCACACCGGTCTCCCCCCGGTTTGCCTGCCTTTTGCCCGGCTCGTCCGCGAGCCGGGCCTTTTTCATGTTGAGCCAGCCTCATTTGCCGACGCCGATCATGTCACGCAGCGCGCCGGCACCGGCTTCAACCGCCTTGTCGGTCATGGCACTTGGCAGCGGAATGATCTTGCGGGCTGCTTCCTTCGCCACTGTCTCTGCTGCATCGACGGCCATGTCCGCCCCCTTTTCCTTCATGGCTTCCAGGGCTTCCCCCACAGCCGCTTCAGGATCATGTACCGCTTCCAGTGCCTTTTTTGCCAGGTTGGTGCCATCTCCCGCTGCATCAAGACCCGGCCGTAGAGCTTCTGTGATGGCCTTGCTTGCAGCATCCGTTGCCTCGCCGTGAAAGCGACCGGGCGTATAGTCGCCCGCCTCGTACAGCTTTTTCATCGCGGTGTCGGAGACCAGAGGCTTCGGGTTTGTGAGCCTGTCAGTGTATTTTTTCAGTTTTTCTGAAGTCTGGTCCAGGCTCGCACCGGCAATGCCATAGCCCGGCGCTTCCGTGGCCTCCGAAAGGTTGCTCCAGCTACGCGTGAAAGCTTCTTTCGCTTCCGTCCATGTCACGGCAGCATTGTCGAGAATGTCGTCCAGCGGCACCATGGCCTCTGCGGTCTTGTTCTTCAAGATATCGTAGATCTGCGTGGCTGTCGCTCCGGCCTTCTCGGCATAATCGCTTGCCAGAAGCTTGGCATCGCCAAGCAGTTCGGCGAGGCCGGGTGCATTCTCATTTGCCCTGGCAACCAGCCGATCCTGCTTTCCCGAGGCGATGTTCTGCCCGGTAACTTGGGATTTCTCGCAGCCGCTGATCAATATAATGGCCGCAACAGAGGCCGTTAGAATGAAAACTCTACGCATGACGCAATCCTCTCAAATCACAAGCGATATGAGCGGGGCGGGTCATGCGGGCGAGGGGAGGGGCGGTCACAGGTGCAGCCACAAGCCTTGCTCGCGTAAGCCTGCCCGCCCGTTTACTTACTCTCTGCCCGAAATATCGTGGGCAGAATGCAATCTATGAGAGAGAAATTAGAATATAATGAGGAGCTTAGATTGCATTCTAATCAACAGATCAGACGCTTTGTAACTCACTCCTGCTCGTCCGCATCATCGACAGTAGGGCCGGGGATTGTATAGGCGCCATTCAGCCATCGATTGAGGTCGACATCCTTGCAGCGCTTGGAGCAGAAGGGGTAGGTCTCACGCGCCGAAGGCTGGCCACATTCCGGGCATGCGCGACGTGGACGCAGTGGGGTCACCTTTTGCGTATCTGCCATGACAGGCCCTCGTGATTGAAAACTGTAAAAGGTCACCGCTTAAGCAAGTCAGCCGGAAGCTCTAGCTTTCCGGCAGCGCGTCTTCATCCGCCTGCTGCAACCAGCGTGGCGAAACGTCGAAACCTTCGCCGCCCAACAGAGCGGTTGTCTCGTAAAGCGGCAGTCCGACAACATTCGTATAGGAGCCGACCAGCTTAACGACAAAGCTGCCTGCAATGCCTTGAATGGCATAGCCACCCGCCTTGCCGCGCCACTCGCCGCTTGCAAGATAGTGCTCAAGCTCCTGCTTTGAAAGACGCTTGAAGCGCACGCGGCTTTCCACCAGCCGCTGGCGCAGTTTGCCCTCGGGCGTGAACACGCAGATGCCGGTGAACACCCGGTGCGATCGTCCCGACAAGAGCCGCAGGCAGTTTGATGCATCGTCCAGCGTTTCCGCCTTCGGCAGAATGCGCCGCCCCACCGAAACGACCGTATCGGCTGCCAGCAGGAACGAGACCGCCGCCTCACCATCCTTGCGCAGCCGCTCCATGGCTTTTTCGGCCTTGGCACGCGACAGCCTTTTGGCAAGCGAGCGCGGATGCTCGGCCTTGATGGGTGTTTCGTCGATATTGGCAGGCAAAAGCCGGTCGGGTTCGATGCCGGCCTGCTGGAGCAGTTCCACGCGCCGCGGCGAAGCCGAAGCAAGAACAAGTTTCTTCCTGGCACTCATTGCAGCGGCACTCGCGCCGGAACTACTTGAAGCGGTAGGTGATACGACCCTTGGTCAGGTCATAGGGCGTCATCTCGACCAGCACCTTGTCACCGGTCAGAACGCGAATGCGGTTCTTGCGCATGCGGCCAGCGGTGTGGGCGATGATCTCGTGCTCGTTTTCCAGCTTCACGCGGAACATGGCGTTCGGCAGCAATTCGGTGACAACACCAGGAAATTCGAGAATGTCTTCTTTCGGCATCCGATACCTTCTTTGATGGATGAGTGGAGGTCTCAAGACAGGAGAATAAAGCTGTTTGACCAGCCGATCAGCCCCGCGACCCCGCAAAGTCGCGCGGAACCTACTCCATCTCCCCCCATTTGTGAACACGCTTGTTAAGATGCTGGCGGCAAGGCGGTTCCAAAGCGGTTTCCAATGCGCTGTGCTAGGCTTTCGCGCACATCCCGGTAGGCGGCCAGTATCTGTTCGCGGCGGCCATCCACCACGGATGGATCAAGCGTGGGCCAATATTCCACCTCCACAGAATGGGAGCGTGTCAATTCAAGCGCCTGATGATGGGCTTCCGGTGCCAGTGTGACGATGAGGTCGAAGTAATCGTCTTCCAGCTCGTCCATGGAATGGGGTTGGTGATCACCCAAGCCCAAGCCGACTTCCTCAAGCACGGCATCCACGAACGGATCGCGCGCGCCGGGCCGCACGCCAGCAGAGGCGATATAGACGCTGGGCGGAAGCAGCTTGCGCGCGATCACTTCCGCCATGGGCGAGCGGATACTGTTCATGCTGCACAGAAACAGGATGGAGCCGGGCAGGCGTGGCGGCGATGAGGGTGCCGGTTTGCGCGCTTCGTTCCCTCCGGATTCCTTCTTTTCGCCCGCGTCCTCCTCCACGGTCATCGCTGCTATCCTCGCCAGTGAAGCACGCAGACGAGCGTGAAGAGACGGCGGGCGGTGTCGAAATCCACCTCTATCTTCCCGTCGAGACGGTCTTTCAGAAGCTGCGAACCTTCATTGTGCAACCCGCGCCTGCCCATATCGATAGCCTCGATCTGCCGCGGCGTAGCGGAGCGGATGGCCTCGTAATAGCTCTCACAGATCATGAAATAGTCCTTCACGATCTTCTTGAACGGCGTCAGCGAGAGAATATGGGTGACGACGTCTTCGCCACTCTCGCGGCTGATGGCGAATACCAGTCGCGCATCCACCAGCGAGATGCGCAGCTTGTAGGGGCCTTCGCCCTCATCACCCACCGGCCTGAAGGAGTTCTCTTCCACAAGGTCGAAAATTGCGACCGCGCGCTCATGCTCGATATCAGGGGCAGCGCGTCCGACCGTCTCGTCCAGCTCGACATCGACCAGACGCGCGGTATCGGATGCATTCTCGCCCATGATGCGTCCTTCTCACAGATTGAGGCGGATCGAAACCGAACGGGCATGGCCGTCCAGCCCTTCGGACTGTGCGATGGAAATCGCCGCCGGCCCGAGTTCGCGAAGCTGCTCTGGTCCAAGCTTCAGGATCGACATGCGCTTGACGAAATCATGCACCGAAAGCCCGGAGGAGAAACGCGCCGAACGCGCGGTCGGCAATACATGGTTTGAACCGCCCACATAGTCGCCGATGACTTCCGGCGTGTGCCGACCAAGAAAGACTGCGCCCGCATGCTGAATGCGCTGCAGCAGCGCTTCGCCCGCATCATCATCAAGCGCCAGTTCAAGATGCTCCGGCGCTATGCGGTCGATCAGTGGCAGCGCTTCCTCGATCGTGTTCACGAGGATCGTGGCGCCGAAATCCTTCCAGCTTGGCCGTGCGATCTCTTCGCGCGACAGTTGGCTGAGCTGGCGTTCCACCGCCTCTTCAACGCTTGCCGCAAAGTTTTCGTCATCGGCGATGAGGATCGACTGCGCGGCCTGATCATGTTCGGCCTGCGCCAGAAGATCGGCGGCAATCCAGTCAGGATCGTTGTTCGCGTCAGCCACGACAAGCACCTCGGACGGCCCCGCAATCATGTCGATGCCCACCTTGCCGAAGACCTGTCGCTTCGCGGCAGCCACAAAGGCGTTGCCCGGGCCCACTATCTTGTCCACCGGCGCGATCGTGCCCGTGCCATAGGCAAGAGCGGCCACGGCCTGCGCCCCGCCGATGCGGTAGATTTCATCCACGCCGGCAATGTCGGCTGCCACAAGCACCAGCGGATTGAGCGCACCATCGGGCGTGGGAACAACCATCGCAATCCGCTCGACACCGGCAACGCGGGCAGGCACCGCATTCATGAGCACTGAAGAGGGATAGCTTGCCATTCCGCCCGGCACATAAAGCCCGACTGCCGAAATTGCGGTCCAGCGCCAGCCGAGTTCAGCACCAATCTTGTCCGTATAGCGCTTGTCTTCGGGTACCTGGCGGCGGTGATGCGCCTCGATGCGCTCGCGCGCTAGCCTCAAGGCCTCGACGGTTTCAGGGTCCGCCTTGTCATAGGCCTGCGCGATCTCTTCCGAGGTGATCCGCAACTCCGACGCATCAAGGTCAAAACGGTCGAATTTGCGCGTCAGCTCAATGACCGCCTCGTCGCCACGGCGGCGCACATCGGCGATGATCTCGCGCACCTTGTCATCCACCTCCTGCGAGACTTCGCGCTTGGTGGTGAGAAACTCTGCAAAACGCGTTTCGAAATCCGCGTCTGATGTCTTCAGCTTGATCGGCATCGGCTCACGCTCCGTGGTTGGGGCGCGATTGGGTGGACCATGCCGCAGCACTGTCGGCAAGCCGTGCCTCGATGCATTCCACATCAAGCTGTATGGCCGCATCACCGGAGAAGATCAGCTCGATCGTGCCGGCCGGCGCTTCGTCTTCGGCAAAGCCGATCGTCAGAAGCGACAGAACATCCTCGGATTTCGCCTGCGATATACCAAAGGCACGCACGGCCAGAACCCGGTCGAAATGCAGGAAGGAGAGGCGTCTTTCATGCGGTGTACGACGAAAGAGCCCGGGCTTGTCCTTCTCCCAGGCGAAGCGGTTCATCTGCAGCGCGAACCGCTTTTCCTTTTTCAGATAGCGGATATCGCTCACCTTCAGGACCGCATCCTGCACATGGGCTGAAATCACCGAAAGATCCTCTTCATCAAGCGCGATCAGTTTCAATGATTCCATGACCCTCAACTTTCATGTTCGGCAGGTTCCGGGCAGTATTCCGCCCGGAAGATAAGGTAAAATATCAGACGGTCTAGCCTGTGATACGCTCGATCTCGGCACCGCAGCCCGAAAGCTTTTCCTCCAGGCGCTCGAAGCCGCGATCCAGGTGATAAACGCGATTGACCTCGGTTTCGCCTTCGGCAACGAGGCCCGCAATCACCAGCGAGACCGACGCGCGCAGATCCGTCGCCATAACGGGTGCACCCTTCAGCCGCTCCACACCTTCCACAATGGCCGTCTGGCCGGAGAGCGAGATGCGCGCACCGAGGCGTGCCAGCTCCTGCACATGCATGAAGCGGTTTTCGAAGATCGTCTCGGTAATGCGCGACTGGCCCTTGGCTTTGGTCATCAGCGCCATGAACTGGGCCTGAAGATCGGTCGGAAAGCCGGGGAAGGGGTCTGTCTCCACATCAACGGCCTGGATGCCCGCACCATTGCGACGCACGCGAATGCCGGTATTGGTCCGGGTGATCTCCGTGCCGGTGCGCTCAAGTGTTTCAAGAGCGGATTCCAGCAAATCCGGCCGTGCACCTTCCAGAAGAACGTCACCACCTGTCATGGCAACAGCCATGGCATAGGTGCCCGTCTCGATGCGGTCAGGAATGATGCGGTGGCGCGCGCCCGAAAGCGAGGTCACGCCTTCGATCGTGATGGTGGAGGTGCCGGCACCGGAGATCTTCGCGCCCATGGCATTCAGGCACTCCGCCAGGTTCACCACTTCCGGCTCGCGTGCCGCGTTCTCGAGAGTGGTGTCACCCTTGGCAAGCGCGGCGGCCATCATCAGCACATGCGTCGCACCGACAGAAACCTTCGGGAATTCGTATCGTGCCCCGATCAGCCCCTTCGGCGCAGTTGCGTGCGCATAGCCGCCCTCGATCTCGATATTCGCGCCGAGCGCTCTCAGGCCCTCGATGAAGAGATCGACCGGACGCGTACCGATGGCGCAACCGCCTGGCAGCGAAACCTTCGCTTCACCCATGCGTGCCAGAAGCGGCCCGATCACCCAGAAGCTCGCACGCATTTTCGAGACAAGCTCGTAAGGGGCGGTCGTGTCGACAATGCTGCGCGCGGTAAAGTGGATCGTGCGCGAGTAGCCCTTGTCCTGGTTCTCGCGGCGGCCATTGACCATATAGTCCGTACCGTGATTGCCGAGAATGCGGATAAGCTGCTCGACATCGGCCAGATGTGGCACATTCTCAAGCGTCAGCGTGTCATCGGTCAAAAGCGATGCGATCATCAGCGGCAGCGCCGCGTTCTTCGCGCCGGACACCGGAATGGTGCCATTAAGGGTGTTGCCCCCCCTTATGCGAATGCGATCCATTGAGTTCTCTTTCCCGGGTCTATCATGTCCCGGCTTCTGGGGTTCTGGTGTGGCAGACCGGTCTAGAGCAAGCGCGGCCCGCGTTCAAGAAAATGCGTCACTTCTCCCCATCAGCCCTTTTCATCGGCTGTTGAAGATGGTTTCGCGCGTGCAGCACTGATTCCCTCGTCGCGCTCGTCGGCTGCACCTGCACGCCGGGAACGCGCCTGCGCCTTGCGTCGTGCGAGATTGGCACGCAACTCCTCCGCCAACCGTCTCTTGCGCGGGTCCTGTTCCGCCTGGTTTGCGCTCTTGTTTCCGCTCATGACAGCCTTCATGTCTCCCTTCTTCAGGATGATCCCAGCAATGCGTTAAAAAGAAGATTTCCCAACTTCGCAATTCATTGCAATGAACCGCTTGCGCTTCGCGAAACGATATGGCAGAACCCCGCCGACTTCGAGGCGCTGCCGTAGCTCAGGGGTAGAGCACTCCCTTGGTAAGGGAGAGGTCGAGAGTTCAAATCTCTCCGGCAGCACCAGAACTCTCCGAAAAAAATCTACCTCTTTTTGCTCTGTGGTTGCTCAAATTCATCCGCCGCACGTTTGGCTGCCGCTGACATTGGGTTCTTTTTTGCATAGTTTGCGCGCATCATGGTTCAAAGCGCGTCCTACATGCCTTCCAGCAATCGAATTCCTGCCTCAGCCTTCGTCATCTGCCGCGATGCGGAAGCCACCATTGAACGGTGCATTCGCTCGGTAGCCGCATTTGACGAAATCGTGGTGGTCGATTCCGGTTCGACAGATGAGACCTGTGAGATAATAGCGAGGCTCGAAGCGGAGGGGCTGCCAGTTCGTCTTTTAAGGCGTGACTGGCCGGGCTACGCCGCACAAAAGCAGTATGCCCTGGATCAGTGTCGCAATGACTGGTGCCTGAGTCTGGATGCCGACGAGGAAATCGACGAGGCGCTGGGCGAAGCTATTGTAGGGCTGTTGAAGGGTACTCCGGAATGTTCGGGTTATAACCTTCTTCGGCGGGAATGGGTGGCCGGCTATGGCCACGCTCATCCATGGGTCGCCCACACACGCATTTTGCGCCTGTTCGATCGGCGGAAAGGCGTGTTCGACCTGTCCCAGACCATCCATGAGAGCGTCATTCTTAAAGAGACCCCCGGCCTGCTGAAGTCCGGCTATATCCTCCACAATGCCTGGATGACGCCTGAGCGCCACGCCGAAAAGCAGATCGTCTATTCGTCCCTTAAAGTCCGTCAGCGCCTGGCCCGCGGAAAAAAGGCCATGCCAATCAAGATGGCGACTTCACCTCTTGAGTATTTTCTCCGGTCATACCTGCTGCGGCGCTATTTCCTATGCGGATGGGGCGGTCTTGCCTCTTCACTGCTTGATGGCAGCTACGCATTCCAGACCGAATGGAAGCACTGGCTGGCCCCACGCACAGACCCGGAAGGGTGATGCGTCGCGCGCTCTGTTCAGGTCCGGTCCAACGGCCTACTGTCGTGTCTGGTCCAACGCCACCGCTGGTACACGCATTCGGAACCGGAACCCGCGTTGGTCGAGGTTGCGCTCGAATGTGCCACCCATTCGGCTTTCAACCATTATTCGGATAAGTTGGCTGCCGAATCCCTCGTTGAGCTCCTTGGGAACACTGATCGGTGGGGCTTCATCGTCCAGCCGCTCCTCCCACTTCAGGTCCAGTTCGCCTGTCCGCTCATCAAACGAGCCCGAAATGGCAAGCGTGCTGCCGCTGCCCAGTTGTCCATACTTCAACGCATTGGTGGCAAGCTCGTTCAGGACCAGCGAAATCGGCATCACCTGTTCGCCATAGAACTGGACGTCTGGGACATCGACCTCAATGAAGTCCCGGTCGGGGAAAATGCCCATCGTATCATTGACCAGTTCCTGCAATGAGGCGCCTTGCTGCGCTTCCATGATCGCTCGCCGGTTAGCCCTGCCCATGGCATCCACCCGGCCAAGAAATGCCTGGTCCAGTTCTTCCTTCGTTGCCGCACGACGCGAGCAGCTGCGATAAATGGATGAGAGCACCATGAGGCTGTTGCCCATCCGGTGCACCATCTCCCGGCGCAAGGTTTCGCGGTGCTCCGCGCTTTCCTTTGCCTGGATAGCGGCTCCGATCTGGCTGCCAACGGTCTTGAGCATGCGCAGAAAGGCGTCGTCGATACGGGAATCGGCAGTACCAAAAAATTCGATGACCGCGTGAACCTCCGAGCCGTGCTCCACTGGAATGGCGACCGCGCGTGTAAGCCCGACATCGCCGAATACCTTGCGGCGGACAAACGCCGCTTCTCCGACCAGGTTTTCCAGTGCGACAAGGTCGCGCTGTTCCCATGCTTTCCCGGGAAGGCCCTCACCGATCTTCAGCCTTGTCTTGGCGGTAATGTCGATAACAGGTCGGAAACGTTCGTCCTGCAGATGCCAGATGCCCGAGGAAACCAGTGTTTGCGCTGAGCCCCGCCCCCGAACCAGGTAAAGATGACCCGCATCAAGTCCGGCGATGGAGCAGACTTCTAAGAGGCAGTAGCGCGCAAATTCCGCCAGCGGCACATCCTGGATCAGCTTCTGGCCGATCTTCATGAGCGTTTCGGCTTCCCTGGCTCGAAGTTCCTGCTCGCGAGCATGCTCTTCCTCGGCCTCCCGGCTTCGCAGAAAACCGTAGAAAACCTGATCGGGCCCCCGCTCGCCCATGGCGAAGATGGACAGTTCGACGGGAAACTCCTTGCCCGCGCGATGCATGGCGGTAATGCGGATGCGCTTTTCCAGAACCGGCCCTTCGCCGGTGTCCAGATAGTGCTGCAGCCCATGGGCATGCGCCTGGCGATGTTGCGGCGGCACGATCAGTTCGCCCATCATGCGCCCGATGGCATCAACCCGGCTCCAGCCAAACATCTCTTCAGCCGCAGCATTCCATGCCGTCACCCTGCCTTCGGCATCCATGCCGACGACTGCATCAAGCGCGCGTTCTAAGAGACTTCCCAGATGCTCCATAGGCCCCGCCCAATCGTGATGACAATGACCGCTACCGCGCGACCGGCTCATTGTCGAGTGCGTAAACGATTGTTGTGCCTAACAATTTCCTGCCAATGGGATGTGCATTTCTGGTATGTCGCATCCCGGTTGCCGGGCCGCGTAGAAATTGCCCGTGGGAATTGCAGATTGTGAGGTGGGCCCGAAAGGGTCCCAAAGCCTCGCCTGCTAGCGTCGAAACACGTAGCAAACGAGGCTTTGGGCTAAGTCGACCCGGGGGGCGGGAGGGTCGACTTGGCGGACGCGTCAGGCAGTTATGCATCTGCCTTCTGCGAAACTTGTTGAGGCATGTTGGTGAATGCCCCTGGTGGATCGGCTTCAGCTTGTGTGGTGGCAGCTGGAGCCGGTGATGCTTGTAACGCTGAGTTGTGTTCTCTGCGTTCGTTGTAAGGCTGTTTTACGCAGGCTCATGCTTTATGGGCGAATAGCAATACAGTGATAAAGGCGCATTTTATCGAAAATTTTTCGGGAGGATCATACTCTGCTGCTAAGCGTGTGAAAGTTTTCGTAAAGAGACGGTTGATAAACTTTAACGTGTATTCTAGATCTTGAAGTGCAGGTGATTTCCTTGAGCCACATCGCCATCGGGTGGCTGGTACCTGTTGGCCCTTTTCGGGCAGTAGCCGTACACGTACCGCGCCGATTTTTTCGACGGCGCGTAACAGTCTCATTTTGATGAATGAATTTGGAGAGCTGCCGTGCTGAACGGTATTATTTCGCCCTTGCCCGCTCAAATGACCTGTCGACCGGCTCGTTTCATCCGCAAGCGCACTCATTCCTCACGACCTGGCCCGGTTTCCGCCTGAGCGGGGACCATCAGGCGTTGAACTGCGCATCCGGGGGGCATCCTGAACCGGAGAGCGATCTGTGTCACATGTGATTTCAAGAGGGCAGACCTTCGCGCGGATTGACCTTTCAATTCCTTTGCGCACCTTGCTCTTGAGCGCTTCGGCGCTATTGCTTTCATCCTGCGGGGCATCGTTCCCCGCGCTTGGAGACAAGCCCGGAATTCTTGACGAGCTCGATGCAAGCCGGCCTGTGGGCAAGCCGAAGGTCGAGACGCTTTCCCCGGATCTATACGTGCCGGAGCCGCTGGAGAAGGCGAACCAGAGTGCCAACGCCGGGCCAGCGACAGACCCGGTCACAGTTGGCACGACCCGCCGCCCAACTTTCTCCGCCACATCTCAAGAGTTCACGCAGGCCATTAGGCAGGCACTTTCGATAAACCCGCAGGTGCGCGCACGCATCTCCGAGCTCGCGGGCGCCGGCATCAATGCCGAGATCGCACGGCAAGCCTATTTCCCCACCCTCAACAGTTCTGCCGGCATGGGCACGCGCAGCGACTATGATTATGAGGTGACCCTCTCCCAGCCATTGTTCGACTGGGGGCACACCCGCGCCGGAATTACCGGTGCGGATGCCGCAAAAAGGGCAGCGATTGCCGCGCTGCGTGCCGCAGAAGAGCAGGCGGCGCTCGATGCCGCACGCGCGCAGATCAATGTGCAGCGCCACGCGGAGCTCGTGGAGGTGGCGCAAAGAAACGTCACCGTGCATGAGCGCTTTCTGGATCTGGCGACCGTGCGATCCGAAGGAGGTGTCGTGGACGAAACCGAGGCGCGTCTGGCGGCGGTTCGTCTTGGTGGAGCCCGCTCCGAGCTGGAGGAGGCACATGGCGCATTGCGCGATGCTCGCAGCATCTATCGCACGCAAATCGGAATGGAGAGCCGCTCTTCGGTCCGCGTTCCCCGCCTTGGCCTCACGGTCACCAACGATACGGATATCGAGGCACTCGTTGCACATGCTCCGGCAGTGCAGGCCGCGCTGGAGCGCGAGGCGGAAGCCAGGCAAAGCGTGAAGCTTGCCAAGGCGGAGCTGCTTCCACGGCTGAGCGCCGAAGCCGTCTACGGCGCGACCGAAGGGGCAAGCTCGGACAAGGCAGGCGTGGGTCTGCGCGTTACCGGGCCAAGCATTACGGGTCTGAGCAATCTCAAACGCGTTGATGCAGCAGGCATGGCCGCCGAAACCGCCCGCTGGACTGCAGAGGCGGAGAAGCGTGAGGCGACCGCGCAGTTGCGTGCCCTTCGTGACCGTGCCCCCACGCTTGCGAATCAGCAGCGCATTTACGGCATCCAGCTTGAAGAGGCGCAGGAGCTTCGCGCGCTTTACGAGGAGCAGTTCAAGATCGGTGAGCGTACGCTGGTGGATCTGGTGACGGTACAGGCCGACATCGTGCGCCTTGAGCGCAGCCGCGTGATTGCCCGCTACGACATCCTCGACCTCGAATATACCGCTGCCGGCGCCCTCGGTCAGCTTCTTCCGACACTCGGACTTAACCCAGGGGAGCAGACGCGATGAGTTTTGCACCGGAAATCACGACCCTTCTGTCTGCTGCCACCCGCAAGGACGGGGCACCGAAATCACGCGACACCTTGCTTGATGGACTGCATGTCCTGTGCCGTCTCTACAATCGCCCGGCGACGTCCGGCGAGCTGACTGCCGGCCTGCCGCTGACCGATGGCAAGTTGACGCTGGGCGTTCTTCCGCGCGCAGCCGCGCGGGCCGACCTTTCGGTGCGTGTGCGCAGCGGCGTGACACTTTCCACCATCGACAAGGCCCTGTTGCCGGTTCTCATCGTGCGCGTGGATGGCACCACCTGTCTTCTCACCTCCATTGAGGGCGAGAAGGGCAAGATCATCATGCCCGAAATGGAGGCGCGCCAGCACGAGGTGAAGCTTGACGAACTGCAGAAGATCATGGCCGGTCCGGTCATCTTCGCAGCACCTGTCACGCGCAGCGACAGCCGCGCCGACGATTTCAACATTTCGGCCGGCAGGCACTGGTTCTGGAGCCAGGTCGCTCGTCTGAAGATGAGCTTTTTTGAAGTTGCCGCCGCTGCAGCGCTTGCCAATTTCCTCGCACTTGGCGCAGCGCTCTTTTCGCGCCAGGTCTTCGACCGGGTCATCCCCAATCAGGCTTTCGCAACCCTGTGGGTGCTGACCATCGGCGTGGGCATCGCCATCGTGCTGGAGGCGATAACCCGCATCGCCCGGGCACAGCTGATGGATGTGGCAGGCAAGCGGCTCGACGTGCGCCTGTCCTCCCACATCTTCGAGCGCGCACTCGGCATGCGGCTGGAGGTCAGGCCCAAATCCACCGGCTCCTTCGTCAATCAGGTGCGCGAATTCGATTCCGTGCGTGAGTTCTTCACCTCCACCACGATCGGCGCGATCAGCGACATTCCCTTCGTCATCCTGTTTGTCGGCATCATCTGGTTGATCGGGGGGCCGGTCGCTTATGTGCTTCTCGCTGCGATCCCCCTGATCGTGCTGCCGGGCGTCATCGCCCAGTGGCCGCTGGAGAAATATTCCCGCCTCAACATGAAGGAAGGCTCCATCCGCAACGGCCTTCTGGTCGAGGCCATGACGGGTGCCGAAACAGTCAAATCCATCAGTGCCGAAGGTCGCTTTCAGCGCCTTTGGGAGGAATATACAGCACTCCTTGCCGTTAATTCCGCCAAGATGCGCCGCCTCACCAACACCCTGCAATTCAGCGCAGTGGGCGTGCAGCAGGCGGCCTATGTGATGGTCACGGTCGTGGCCGTCTACCAGATCCATTCCGGTGAGATGACGGTCGGTGGACTGCTCGCCTGCACGATCCTGTCGTCGCGCGCCATCGCCCCGCTGACCCAGCTATCCGGCATTCTGGGTCGCTGGCAGCAGATGCGAGTCGCACTGTCGGGCATCGGCGCAATCATGGCAGCGCCGGTGGATCGGCCACGTGAGCGCAAATTCGTCCACCGCCCAAGGCTTAAAGGTGGCTTTCAGCTTGAAGATGTCGCCTTCCGCTATGACGAGCACAGCGAGGCAGCCTTGCAGGTGCCCGCGCTCTCCTTCGAGCCGGGTTCGGCCACGGCCATTCTGGGCACCAATGGTTCCGGCAAATCGACATTGTTGAAGATGCTCGCCGGTCTCTATCACCCCGCAGGCGGGCGTATGCTGGTGGACGGCACCGATATCCGCCAGATCGATCCGGTCGATCTGCGCCGCGCCATCGCCTATCTCCAACAGGATGTGCGCCTCTTCTTCGGCACTTTGCGCGAGAACCTCAATCTCGGGCTGGAAGACCGCGAAGACGAAGAGCTGATTGAAGCGCTCGAATTTGTCGGCGCTGAAAGTCTCGTGCGCGAGCATCCGCTTGGCCTTGACCGTCCGATAGGCGAGGGCGGCTCGGGCGTCTCGGGCGGGCAGCGCCAGTCCATCGGCCTTGCCCGGCTGTGGCTGCGCGATCCACGCATCGTGCTTCTGGACGAGCCCACGGCCGCGATGGACCACGCGCTTGAAACACGCGTCATTCACCGCATGCGCGGTTGGCTTGAAGGCCGCACGCTGGTCGTTGCCACCCACCGCCAGCCGGTTCTGGCGCTGGTGGAGCGCGCGGTGGTGATGAATCACGGCAAACCCGCAGCCGCAGGACCGCTTGAAGGCGTGCTGGCTGCACTTTCGGGAAACAAGGGCAAGAGCGATGAGTGATACTTCCGCGGTCGAAACGGCTCCGGTCTGGATGAAGGCTGAATCGAGCTTCCTTGAAGAGGCCGGCACCCACCGCACGGCACTGCGCCTCATTGCGCTCTCGCTTGCCGTCTTCTTCGCCTGGGCGGCTTTTGCGCCGCTGGAGGAAGTCACCCGCGGCCCCGGCAAGGTCGCACCCTTGAGCCGCGGACAGATCATCCAGTCCCTTGAAGGCGGCATTTTGCGCTCCATCGAGGTGATGGAAGGCGAGGAGGTGAATGCAGGTCAGGTGCTGGCCGTGCTGGAAGACACCAGCTTCCGCTCAGCCTTTCAGGACCTGCAGGGCCAGACGCTTGCCCTTCGTGCCAGCCTGTCGCGCCTGCAGGCCGAACTTGCCCAGGCAAACACCGTCACCTTCGACGAGGATGTGTTGGCGCAGGAGGTGCTGGTCGGTATCGAGCGGGATCTATTCATCTCGCGGCGCCGCAAGTTCAACGAGGCGGTTCAGTCCCTGACCGAGCGCCTTGCCCTGTCACAAAGCCAGCTTGCTCTGGTAAAGCCGCTGGTGGCGCGGGGTGCTGCAAGCCGGGTCGAGGCTATCAGGCTGGAGCGCGAGGTTGCTGATCTGCGCGGCCAGCTTGACGAGGTGGAGAACGCCTATTTCCAGGAGATCAATGACGAGATTGCACGCAAATCCGCCGAACTCGCCTCGCTAAACCAGCAGCTTGCACAAAAGGAAGACGCGCTCACCCGCACCGTCCTGCGTTCGCCTGTCCGCGGCATCGTGAAGGATTTGGCAGTTACCACGAAAGGCGGCGTGGTGAAGGCGGGCGAGACCATCATGGAAATCGTGCCGCTTGACGACCAGCTCTATGTGGAAGCCGAAATCCGCCCCTCGGACGTCGCCTTCCTCTATCCCGGCCTCCCGGCATCGGTGCACATCACCGCCTATGACTACACCAAATACGGCGCGCTCGAAGGCGAACTCGTCTTCATCAGCGCCGATACCATCATTGACGAAACCCGGCGCGACGCCGAACCTTATTACCGCGTGCGGGTGCTGACCGAGAAAGCCGCCCTTGAAGGCCCCGACGGCCCGCTGCCGATCAAGCCCGGCATGATCGCGGAAGTGAACATCCAGACCGGCGAAAAGACGGTGCTGGAATATCTGGTCAAGCCGCTGATGCAGGGCCAGCTCGCCTTGAGCGAGCGCTAAAACCACCGCCACAAACCGCCAGTTCAAGCCGCAAAAAAAACCGCCGGTCGCCCGGCGGTTTTTCATCTTGATGAGGCTGCAGTCGAAAAAAGCTATTCCGCCGCTTCCAGAAAGAACCAGCCCGGCTGCTCCCGACGCGGCGCAAAATAGGGATGCTCCCGCTTGCACTCCGCCAGCAGATCAAGGTCCACCGGCCCATGCCGCACAAGCGCTTCATCAAGCTGTTCTTCACAAATGCCAAGCCCCGCAAAATCATCGAGGATTCTCAGCATGATGGTTTTGTCAGTCAAAGGTTTAATAGGCAAAGCAATATCTCGCGCAAGAAAATTCCAACGCGGCTGAAACACGCAAGAACACGAGCGTGGAGATTTGCCTGGCGGGGGCGTTATGGGGAAATTATGGGGCGGGGCGAAAGCAGGCTTGCGATGCGCTCGACGTCCGGCAGCGTTAAAATGCTACTACCATAGCCTTGTATATTCCAAAGGCCGCTGCGCACTGCCTCTGAAGGGTGCTTCAGGCCAAGCCAATTTGGAGAAGGTCTGCATTTTTCGCACGAGGCGATGGTCGACAGTATCGCCTTTTCATGGGTGAGGCGTTCAGCTTTGTCTTCAACCGGAATAACGACGAATTCGAGTTTTCCGCTGATGTACTCCGTGACTTGGGCTTCCACGGCCTTCTGTCTGACCGCATCGATCTCGTGTGCGTAATTCTCTTTGTTCTTTCGCGATGTGAGATCGAGATTCCACTGTTGCAGGAAAGGATCGCCTGCCAAGATGCAGCGGCCAATATGTTTGCGAAAGATGCTGCGGTCCTTGTTCGGTTTCTCGACGTGCTCAAAAATCCGTTTCCTGAGATTGTTGTTGCCTGTATGGGTTCCGACACGCACGATCCTGCTGGCGCCGTGGCTTGTTTCACCCGCCTCGAAAACCAGGTAAATCCCGTTCGCAGGTATGCTGTTGGCACCGTTTGAAGCCATTATCCGTGGCAATCCGTTCGCCAGTCGGTGAAGCGTTGCACAGACTTCAGACACGGGCTTTCTCCTCGAGCCACTTGAGCTGCATCCCCAAGGGTAAACCCTTCAAAGGTATCGAGGTATGGCTGAGCCTCGGCACCAGGAACTCCCGATACCGTTGTCCTGCCAAGACAACGAAGTGGTCCGATACGATGTCGCAACGATCGGCGAGGGACGTCAGCACGATGTCTGCCCAACTACGCCGCTCTTCTATTTTCATGTTGTTGAGCGTCTTCTCATAGGGCTCGATCACCTCGTCGACATCGAGAAGCCCGTACTTCGCGGAAAGGATGTAGAGCGCTTTCGGGTTGAGTGACTGTGCGTATCGCATCATCTTCGAAAACAAGGCGCTGGTATACATCTCCCCCGCCTTGCAGGGTAGATCGCGCTTCTGCTTCACGCATGAGATCAACACGATCTGTGGGGTCATCAAAGCCATCATAGATCAAAATACAATCAAGGATTGTATCATTGCTTATAGGCGGGTGCTAGTTGTATTGAATGCCTGTCCACAACAACAAGATTTCAGCGTGACAAGATGCGTAGGCCCCGCGCAACTGCGGAGAACGACCAGCATGTCAGGGAGTTGTGCCTATGAAACAAAATGGCGCGCCCGAAAGGATTCGAACCTCTGACCCCCAGATTCGTAGTCTGGTGCTCTATCCAGCTGAGCTACGGGCGCGCTTACTGCCTGGGCAGCGGATCGGCTGGTCTCGCCAGCGATCAATGGCGCTTTCCTAACGAGGGAAAACGGCAAAAGCAAGCACTGATGTGACAATTTTCTGAATTCGCTCACATGGTTTTTTGCAGTGCGGAATTTAGCGCCGTCTCACTTGGCCGCAAGCGCGCCTGTGGCTAAGATTTCCGCATCGCCTGTCGGCAGTTCGATGGCGAAGACGGTGCTGCCGGGAATGCTTTCCACAAGCTCAAGCGTACCGCCATGGGCGCGCACGAGTTCGTGCGCGATGGCCAGACCTAGCCCGGTCCCACCGCTTTTCGCAGCACCCTTGAAGGCAGCGAAGAGGTTCTTGCGTGCGCGGGTCGGCAGGCCAGGGCCCGTGTCGCTGACAAGGATTGTCACCATTCCCGGCCGATACTGGCTGGCAATTGAAAGCGCACGCACGGTGGCGCTGTCGCTGTCCGCACCCATGGCCTGCACGGCATTGCGGCTGAGATTGGCAAGCACCCGGAAAAGCTGGTCGGGGTCGGCGCGGATTTCCAAGTCCGGCTCGACCTGATTCTCAAGCGCGATTTCGCCATCGGCTTCCACGGGCAGGGTGGCCAGCACGTCATCGACAAGCGCGCGCAGGCGCACCCGGCGCAGGCGCGGCGGCTCTTCCTGGGTGCGCCCATAGGCCAGCACGCCTTCCGAATAGGAGACCGCGCGGTCAAGCGTGCGTAAAAGCCGCGGCGTCAGCGACTGCACGGTCGGGTCCTCGATGGTCGCAAGCCTGTCGGAAATCAGGTGGGCCGAAGCCAGCATGTTGCGCATGTCGTGATTGATCTTGGAGACGGCAAGGCCCAGATCAGCCAGCCGCTTGCGCTCGCCAAGCGTGTTGAGAAGCGTGCGCTGCATCTGCGCAAGCTCCCGCTCTGCAATGCCGATCTCGTCGTCGCGGTTCTCCGGGCGGATCACGCGCGAAGGGTCGTCGGGCGCCTGTCCGAAGGCAAGCATCGAGCGCGTCATGGCGCGTATGGGGCGGATCATCACGCGGTTGATGGCGGCAAATACAAGTGTGGCGGTGAAGATGGAGATGAGAAGCGAAAGCAGGCCCACATTGCGCGCATAGGTCAACATGGCGCTACGCAGGGGCGCATCGGGCATGATGACCTCGAACTCCCGCCCGCCTTCGCCCACATCGCCGAAAACGCGGATCATGCGGTTGCCGCCGAAAAACAGCGTGGAAAAAGCCTGGCCGATTGCATCCACAGGGCCAACGGCATCGAGATCCACATGCATGTCGACTTCCGGCGGCATCTGGCTGACGACAAGCAGCCGGGCGACACCTTCCTCGCGCACGGCAATGGCCTTGGCGCCCGTCGCCATCAGAATGTCGTTGCTGGCCTCGCGCGTCAGACTGTCGGCTTCGCCGCGCAGCAGAACGACACCCACGGCGGCCACCGTGCGCAGGCGCTGTCCCATCCATTGCTGGCCGAAATTGGCAACCGAGGGAATGAAGATCAGCACTTCCGCGACCATCACGAAGATGACGGTCAGCACCAGCAGCTTGAGCGAAAGACCACGCGTCAGCGGCACGGCAGGCGTGTCGGGTGCGCCTGTCGCATCGTCTTCATGCGTGGATTGAAAAGCCATGAGCTTCACCCTGCCATATCCGGCAGCGCGATCATCACTGCCGTTCCTTCACCCAAATAGCCGCAGAAACCGGATCAGTCCACGCACCACAGGGCTTTCGGTCTTGTCGGCATAATAGGATACCGCGGCGCGTTTGCCGACTTCCGACAATGTGGGATAGGGCGCGACATAGCCGGTGATGTCCGAAACCTTCAGCCCCTTGGCGACGGCAAGCGCCCACATATTCATCATCTCGCCTGCACCCGCACCCAGAATGGTCACGCCGATGATGCGCCCGCCCTTGCCCGTCACGATCTTGATGAGGCCGGTGGTCTTGCGTTCAGCCTGCGCGCGGTCATTCTCCGCGAAAGGCCAGCGCAGCACCTTGTTGAGCTTGCCCTCATTGCGCGCCTGGTCCTCGGTCAGGCCGATATGGGCCAGCTCCGGGTCCGTATAGGTGACCCATGGCAATATGTGGCGCTTTTCACGCGCGGGCAGGCGGAAGAGGATCGCGCGGATGACAAGGCCCGCATGGTAGTTCGCGACATGGGTGAACTGCAGGCCGCCCGCGGCATCGCCAATGGCATAGATGCGTGAGTTGGTGGAGCGCAGCTTGTCGTTGACCTTCACGCCGGAGCGGTCATGCTCAACACCGGCTTTTTCGAGATCGAGCGCCTGCAGATTAGGGCGTCTGCCGGTCGCGACAAGAAGCGTGCTGCCGTCGATCGCCGTTTCGCCTTGCCTGCCTGAAACATAGACGCGAATCTGGCCTTCATCCAGCTTCTCAAGCCGCGCGACTTTGGTCTGCTCGCGGATATCGATGCCTTCACCCTTCAGCCGGTCGATCAGCAGGCGCGCCATTTCCGGGTCGTCCTTGCCAAGTGCCTTGTCGGCTTCCACCACCGTCACCTGCGCGCCAAGCCTGCGGTGGGCCTGTGCCATCTCAAGCCCGATCGGCCCGCCGCCGGCGATGATCAGATGCTCGGGAAGGGTGGTGCGGGAGAAGATGGTTTCATTGGTAAAATACTCGACCTCATCCAGCCCCTCGATGGGCGGCACCATGGGCGAGGAACCGGTGGCGATGACAAAGCGGCGCGCGCGGATCGTGTGGTTGCCCGCCTGCACCGTGCGCTCATCGACAAATCGCGCTTCTTCCTGGATCACCTGCACGCCAAGCGCGGTGAAACGCTCGACGGAGTCATTGGGCGCAATGGCGCCGATCACGCCATGCACATGTTCCATCACAGCCGCAAAATCCACGTCGGGCGCGGCATTGCCGATGCCGTAGATCGAACCATGGCGCATCGCATGGGCGTGCTTGCCTGCAGCCAGCAGCGCCTTGGAAGGCACGCAGCCATAGTTCAGGCAGTCGCCGCCCATCTTGTGACGCTCGATCAGCACCACGGAGACGCCGAACTGGGCTGCCGCGGCAGCGACCGTCAGTCCGCCGGAGCCGGCGCCGATAACGCAGATATCGGGCGTCAGAACTTTATCATTCATCGGGTGCCTTCCTGGGGCTTGCGCATTTTCTTGACCACCACGGACAGCGCTGCGACCGCGGCAAGCGCTGCAAAGGCGATGGTAATTTGCGGGGTCACGAGGTCTCCAACCGAAAGCGTCTCGCCGCTGGCCGAAGCCGAGATCAGCACGCTGTCCAGCCCCCGGCCAAGATAGGCGAAGGCAAAGGTGCCGGGCAGGATGCCCAGGGCGGTGGCCGTGACATAGGTCTTCAGCCGCACATCGAAGAATGCGGGCGCGATATTCACGACCCAAAAGGGCACGACCGGTGCCAGGCGCAGGATCAGCAGATACTCGAACGCGCCTTCCTCAAAACCGGAAGCAAGCTTGTTCGCCACCCCGCCAAGCTTCGCGCGCAAACTGTCGCGAAAGGCGGAGCGCGCAGCAAGGAAGATCAGGGTGGCCCCAAGTGTTGCAGCCATGAGGACGATCAGGCCGCCATAGACCCACCCAAACAGAAATCCCGCCGCGACCGTCATCGCCGAGGCTGCGGGGAAGGAAAGAGCCACGGCTGCGGCATAAAGCAGAAAGAACACGAAGGCTGTCAGCAGCGGATGGTTTGCCACCAGCTCTTTCAGGCCGTCACGGCTTTCGCTCAAGGCCGAGAGGCTGAGATATTCGTGAAGACCGAGCGCATAGGCGGCAATCAGCAGTGCCACCACAAGGGCAAGCGGCAGAAAGCGCGTGAGGCTACGTATCTGCCCGCCTTGTGTGTTCTTGACTGTCATCGTCATGCCTTGCCTCTGGATCGCGAGCAGTGCGTGCTCCTGGTTGTCTACATGGACCCTATCGGCATGCGGGGCAATGAGTTGACGCCTGCTCTCACTCCCAATTGAGCTTGTGCTTGCAGTCCTTCAACTGGCCGTGAAGCCCATGTCAGAAATGAAAAAGGCCCGCTTGAAGGCAGGCCTCTTGCACGTTCTGCTGGTCGCGGGGATCAGCGCCGGTCGAGCGACCAGGAGCCGGGGCCATAGGCTGCCAGCAGAAGCAATCCCCCGGCCATGGCGGTGTTCTTCATGAGCATGATCGTCTGCATCTGGTCGGCCAGGTCGAAATGCGCGATCATCCCTGAAGCGATGGAAAAGGCTGCAAGGGCAAGTGCCGCGATGCGGGTCTTGAAGCCGAAGACGATAGCAAGGCCGCCAAGCAGCTCCAGCAATGCCACAAGCCACGCCGTAACGATCGGCAACGGCAGACCGATGCTGCCGAAATACCCGGCAGTGCCACCGATATTGGTGATCTTGCCGAAACCTGAAACCACAAAGATGAGCGCGAGAAGAATCCGCCCGACAAGGGCAAGGAGATTGGTCTGCATGTCTGGTAATCCTTTGAAATTGGAAAGTGGTGCAGTGAAATACAGGTCCGCACTGATGGTGAAAATACGCGCTGCAGTGAACGAACTGTCGTCTAAAAAATGATGATGTTCCAAAAAGCTGGGAACCATCAAAAGGGTGCCGGCATTTGGAAGGCAAGAGCACGCGCCGTGTCAACCGGACGTGGCGGTACAGGGCACAGGTTAGGTTTTTCCGGTTTCCCGCCTGGCCATGGGAATGGCACCCACCCTTGTCCCGTCCGGCGCGTGTTCCCTTCCTCCCCCGGTGCGCGCCCACTCCTTGAGTTTCGGAGTGGGCGCTTCCGTTTTTACTTCGGCGCGATCATCAGCTCCGGCCGCACCAGACGATCATAATCCTCTTCCGAGACATGACCGCTCTTCAGCGCTTCCTCGCGCAGCGTCGTGCCGTTCTTGTGTGCTGCCTTGGCAATCGCAGCCGCATTGTCATAGCCGATGGCCGGGGCGAGTGCGGTCACCAGCATGAGCGAGCGCTTCATCAGGTCGGCGATGCGCTCCTCATCCGCCTCGATGCCCTTTACGCAATTGTCCGCGAAGGAACGCATGGCGTCGGTCAGAATGCGGATCGACTGCAGAACGGCATTGGCGACGACCGGCTTGAAGACGTTCAACTCGAAATGGCCTTGGCTTGAAGCAACGGAAACCGTGGTCTGGTTGCCCATCACCTGCGTTGCCACCATGGTCAGCGCCTCCGCCTGGGTCGGGTTCACCTTGCCTGGCATGATGGAGGAGCCCGGCTCGTTCTCCGGCAGCTTCAGTTCACCGAGGCCCGATCGCGGACCCGAACCCAGAAAGCGGATATCGTTGGCGATCTTGAAGAGATCGGCAGCAAGTGCATTCAGCGCCCCATGGAATGCGTTCAGCGCGCCGTGGCTGGCAAGAGCCTCAAACTTGTTTTCCGCCGTGCGGAAGGGCAGGCCCGTGATCTCTGCAACCTTGTCGGCAAACTTCTTGTCAAAGCCGATCGGCGCATTGAGGCCGGTGCCGACAGCAGTGCCGCCCTGGGCCAGCGCATAGACATCGCCCATCGCATGCTCGATGCGCTTGGCCGAAAGCTTCAGCGCCGCAACATAACCGGAAAACTCCTGGCCGAGCGTCAGTGGTGTCGCATCCTGCGTATGCGTGCGACCGATCTTCACGATCTTGTCGAAGGCCTTCGCCTTCTCGTCCAGCGCATCGGTCAGATATTCAAGGGCAGGCAGAAGCTCGGCAGAAGCCTCGCGCGCCGCCGCGATATGCATGGCGGTGGGGAAGGTGTCGTTGGACGACTGGCCCATATTCACATGGTCATTGGGGTGAACCGGCTTCTTGGAGCCCATCTCGCCGCCAAGGATCTCGATGGCGCGGTTCGAGATCACCTCGTTTGTGTTCATGTTGGACTGCGTGCCCGAGCCCGTCTGCCAGACTGAAAGCGGGAAGTGCTCGTCATGCTTGCCTTCGACCACTTCCTTTGCAGCCGCAACCATGGCCTCGCCGATCTTCGGATCAAGCTTGCCGAGCGCGATATTCACTTCCGCAGCCGCCTGCTTGACGATGCCGAGCGCGCGCACCAGCGGAACGGGCATCTTCTCGGTGCCGATCTTGAAATTGCTGAGCGAGCGCTGCGTCTGCGCACCCCAATAGCGGGTTGCATCCACTTCGAGCGGGCCAAATGTGTCGGTCTCGGTACGTGTTTTCGCCATGCGAACAAGCTCCACTGCGTTGAGCGCGCCACTTCGAAGTTTCGGGTCGGGATTGTCCCCTCGGGAAAGCGGCTGCGCGGGTCAGATATTCCGCGCGGGTTTAATGGCCTGTGCTCATTCCTTTTGCAATGGCTCCAGCATCTTCCAACCGATTGAAACCGCAGGCTTGCATGCTTCAACAACAAGAAAGGGCGGCCCCGCGGGACCACCCTTTTCTCGAAACATATTTTTCTTCAACCGCTTCAGCGCGTCTGGACGAAGCTCGGCACCTGACGGTCGTCGGAATCGCTGACCGAGAAGCCCTGGGCAGCCGAGAAACCGGCCTTCTTTCGCGCCTTGATCGAGCCTGTCGTCTCCTGGGAAACGCCGGTCTGATTGTACTGGGTTCCTGGGAAATTGTCCTGAACGGTCATGCGAATGTCGAAGGCAGATGCGCTGCCGACGGCGAAGGTGGAGGCAATGGCGGTCGCAATGATGAGCTTACGCATGTTCTGCACTCTCTCTTCTTTGAATGGGGAACTGGAGGGGAGGGGGAAGAAGGGCGGCCTCTAGGTGCCGCCCTCTTCGGAGTAGTGCCTGGTGATTGAGCGATTAGCGCTCGATCACGAAGGACGGTGCGGTGCGGTCGTTGGAGTCGCTGACGGCAAAGCCCTGAGCGGCGGAGAAGCCGGCAGTGACATTGCGAGTGCCGACCGATGCGGTGGTCTCATTGGAAACGCCGTAAGCAGCTTCGGTGTTGTAGACAGGAGCTTCGTTCTGCTCGCTGCTGTAGAAGTCCAGGGAAGCAGCGGAAGCGCCGGAAACGGCCAGGGTGGAAGCGACTGCGGTGAGGATAAGGATATTACGCATTTTCATACTCCGATTGTTGTGGCGGCGTCTTGGGAGGAACGTCGCTCGTTGAACAACCGGGATGTACGAAGTTGAGCCGGCACCTTAAATGCCGCGGATGGTGAACGATATGTCGTCTAAAGCAGGCCTTTAAATTGATCCCTGACACATCGTTGTCAGGAGCTTGACCTATGGGAAGGCTAAACCCTTGTGTTTATTGACTATAACATCTCAGTGAAGGGCGTGTGACAAGCCCCATTCTTTCAAAAATTTCATGGTAGACGCTTGATTTGGCACTCTCACGTAAAGTTGCAAGTGCCCGGAGGAGCATGAAGAATTTTTAATGCAGCTCTTTTGCGCGGATCCTGCACATCCGACAGCTGGATTCGATGCCTCGCCAGAGACGGTGCGGGAGGTAAGCGGTCAGATACGCACAAAAGAAAAGGGCGCCCCGAGGGACGCCCTTCTGATAAGTCGGAATGGAGGCTGGCTTAGAAGCCCATGCCGCCCATGCCACCCATGCCGCCCATGTCGGGAGCAGCTGCGCCGCCTTCCTTCTTCGGAAGTTCTGCGACCATGGCTTCGGTGGTGATCAGCAGGCCTGCGACCGAAGCTGCATCCTGCAGGGCGGTGCGTACGACCTTCATCGGATCGACGATGCCCATCTTGATCATGTCGCCATATTCGCCGGTCTGAGCGTTGTAGCCGAAGGTAACCTCGGAGTTCTCGAGGATCTTGCCAACCACGATGGAAGCTTCTTCACCGGCATTGGTGACGATCTGGCGAGCCGGAGCCTGAACGGCGCGGCGAACGATGTTGATGCCAGCTTCCTGATCCGGGTTTTCGCCCGTTGCGCTGATCTGGACGGAAGCGCGCAGCAGAGCCGTGCCACCGCCAGGAACGATGCCTTCCTCGACAGCAGCGCGGGTTGCGTTCAGAGCGTCGTCGACGCGGTCCTTGCGCTCCTTCACTTCCACTTCGGTGGAACCACCGACGCGGATCACGGCAACGCCGCCTGCCAGCTTTGCAAGGCGCTCCTGCAGCTTCTCGCGGTCATAGTCGGAAGAGGTCTCTTCGATCTGCTGCTTGATCTGTGCAACGCGACCTTCGATCTCTGCCTTCTGGCCAGCACCATCAACGATGGTGGTGTTCTCCTTGGTGATGGAGACCTTCTTGGCGCGGCCGAGCATGTCGAGCGTGACATTCTCGAGCTTGATGCCGAGATCTTCGGAGATGACCTGGCCACCGGTGAGGATCGCGATGTCTTCCAGCATGGCCTTGCGGCGGTCGCCGAAGCCCGGAGCCTTGACAGCAGCAATCTTCAGGCCGCCGCGCAGCTTGTTGACGACGAGCGTTGCAAGAGCTTCGCCTTCGACGTCTTCAGCAATGATGACGAGCGGCTTGGAAGACTGAACAACCGATTCCAGAACCGGCAGCATGGCCTGCAGGTTGGAGAGCTTCTTCTCGTGGAGAAGGATGTATGCATCCTCGAGCTCTGCAACCATCTTTTCCGGATTGGTCACGAAGTAAGGCGACAGGTAGCCACGGTCGAACTGCATGCCTTCGACGACCTCGAGCTCGGTCTCGGCGGTCTTGGCTTCCTCGACGGTGATAACGCCCTCATTGCCGACTTTCTGCATCGCGTCGGCAATCATCTGGCCGATGGATTTCTCGCCATTGGCGGAAATCGTGCCGACCTGGGCAACTTCGTCAGAGGTGTTGATGTCCTTGGCAGCCTTGGTCAGGTAGGCAACAACATCGTCAACAGCCTTGTCGATGCCGCGCTTGAGGTCCATCGGGTTCATGCCGGCAGCAACAGCCTTGGCACCTTCCTGAACGATGGCCTGGGCCAGAACGGTTGCGGTGGTCGTGCCGTCACCAGCGATGTCGTTGGTCTTGGAAGCGACCTCGCGCACCATCTGTGCGCCCATGTTCTCGAACTTGTCTTCAAGCTCGATTTCCTTGGCGACGGAGACGCCGTCCTTGGTGATGCGCGGTGCGCCGAAGGACTTGTCGAGGACAACGTTGCGGCCTTTCGGGCCGAGCGTAACCTTTACTGCGTCTGCGAGGATGTTGACGCCGCGCAGCATGCGCTCACGCGCGTCGCGGGAGAATTTTACTTCTTTTGCAGCCATGTTTCTCTAGCTCCTAAGGGCTTCGTGAAGCCGTTTCCGTTTGGTTCGATGGGGCGGCTGATTAGCCGACGACGCCCATGATGTCGGACTCTTTCATGATGAGGAGGTCCTCACCATTGAGCTTGACTTCAGTGCCGGACCACTTGCCGAAGAGAACGCGGTCGCCTTCCTTGACGTCCAGCGGAACAACCTTGCCGGTCTCGTCACGTGCGCCATTGCCAACAGCGATGACTTCGCCTTCCTGCGGCTTTTCCTTCGCGGTGTCTGGGATGATGATGCCACCAGCCGTCTTCTCTTCGGATTCGACCCGGCGGACGACTACACGGTCATGAAGCGGGCGAAAATTCGTCTTGGCCATTATCCTGAACCCTTGATTTCGATGATGAAACAGGTTTGAACTCCACCCGGTCGCCCGAGGTGTGTTAGCACTCACCTGTGGAGAGTGCTAACGGCGACGGAGATAATATCGCCCCGGCTCCGAGTCAAGAATTCGTGAGCGCGATTTTTCTACTTGGGTCATTCAGGCACATACCAACTGCCGTCATCCTCGGCCTTGTGCCGAGGATCTGCCGCAAAGAAGCACGCCTGTGCTGAGCAAGTTGAGCAGACCGCAGATCCTATGGACAAGCCATAGGATCACGAACCTGGAGCAGCGCCCATTTTCCACCCCGTCATCCCGGAAGCCGAAGGCTATCCGGGACCCATTGGCAGATGATCGCAGACCGCGGCCCGGTCCTCGCTGATGCACCTACCAGAACCACCTGCCCCTTCTGCGGAAACCGGCCGCGTCCCTCAATAGGTCCCGGCTCTCGCTGCGCTCGGCCGGGATGACGGGGGCGCTTTTACTTTGCGGTTTATCCCAAGATCGCCCCCCCCTCTGCCTTGCCAGGCTGCGCTCCGCACGTTCGGGCGTTGACAAAGCCAAATCGTTGGCTTTGTCTTGACCTGCGGTCAACCGCTACTCACCCCCCACAAGGGTGGAGATCACTCGCGGCCATGTCAGCACCCCCATCTCGGAGGATAAGCGAGACATTCATGCCAGCCAATCTCCCCCCTTGAGGGGGAGATGTCCGGCAGGACAGAGGGGGGGCGCAAGGGCGCAATCCTATCCACATCACGAACGAGCACCTACCAGACCGCCGTCATTCTCGGCCTTGTGCCGAGGATCCATGCCGGAACGGCGAGGATAAAACCCGACCGCCCCAGCACGCACTCCATCTCCGCCTCCAGAACCCTTCATCCCCCGCAAAGCCCTGAATCCCACGGTCAAGCCATGGAATGACGACGCTGATGATGGCCCTCCCAATTCGCTATTCATTACTCACCATTCACCCATTCCATCCCCGCCATCGCCACCCGCACTACACTCCAGCTATCGCCCTCACGGGAACCCGGATGCGCACCGGGCAGGCGGGGAGGGCGGCGGCAGCCTCCCCTTCGGGTTCGGTACCCGGAGCATGTGAGGGCCCGCGACAGGTCGGCGGCCGGTAGCATCGGGTGACAGACGATGCGAAAGCTGCGGAGAAGCCGCGAGGGCAGCGCTTGCCCGGCAAAGACCACCTGAAGAAGGTGCAGCCGGGGCCAACAAGCGGGGCCGGAGTGACCGACCAACAGCGGGACAGCGGCCGGACGGGCGGCCTCAGGGTCGCAAATATAAAACTCAGACTGGCGTCACTGTGGCCGCCCGTCTTCCCGGTTCTTTGACAATGACCAGACGCGGTTCCGCGGGCGTGGTGATGATGGGGTGTGGGCACTCGGCTTGAAGGTTCCCGCCCCTGCGCGCCCCCCTCTGTCCTGCCGGACATCTCCCCCACATGGGGGGAGATCACTCGCGGCCATGTCGGCGCCACATCCGGATGGATAAGCGAGACCATCCATGCCAGCCAATCTCCCCACCCGTGGGGGAGATGTCCGGCAGGACAGAGGGGGGCGTGAAGGGGCGCCACCATTCACCATTCCCCATTCACCGTCACCCACCCACTCCCTTCACCCCGGCCGCACCAATGCCTGCCGTTCCTGCTCCACGTCCTCGCGCATGCAGCAGCCAGCGAGGTGGTCGTTTACGAGGCCCATGGCCTGCATGAAGGCGTAGACGGTGGTGGGACCGACAAAGCTCCAGCCGCGCTTCTTCAGGTCCTTGGAAAGCGCGGTCGAGTGTTTGGTCGTAGGGTTCGTGCGCAGTGTCGCGAAATCCATGACGGCAGGGCGCTCATCGGCAGGTGGTTCGTGCCGCCAGAAATAGGCCGCGAGCGAGCCTTCCATTTCTGCCAACTCCACCGCGCGCTTTGCATTGTTGATGGTGGAGCGGATCTTGCCGCCGTGACGCACGATGCCGGCATTGGTGAGAAGACGCTCCACATCATCTTCCGTGAACCTCGCCACGCGCTCGAACTCGAAACCCTCGAATGCCTCGCGGAAATTCTCGCGCTTGCGCAGGATGGTGAGCCAGGACAGGCCTGACTGAAATCCTTCAAGGCAGATCTTTTCAAACAGGCGGTGATCATCGGTGACCGGCCGACCCCATTCGTGATCGTGATAGGCCAGATAGTCGGGGAGATTGCCGTGCCAGAAACAGCGTATCTTTCCATCGGGGCCTTCGAGCAGCCCGGTTTTCTCGTCTTTCATCACACATGTC
This sequence comes from Nitratireductor sp. CH_MIT9313-5, assembly GCF_037029545.1. Lineage (NCBI taxonomy): Bacteria > Pseudomonadati > Pseudomonadota > Alphaproteobacteria > Hyphomicrobiales > Phyllobacteriaceae > Nitratireductor > Nitratireductor sp. CH_MIT9313-5. The sequence continues at coordinate 447,257 of NZ_JAYMER010000011.1, forward strand.
CCCATCCGGCCGCGAATTAACCGCGGATTCACCTTCTGCAAAAACCCGGCAGTAACCACATCTGCAGCGAGTCGCGCGATGGTGGCATTTTATGAAAATGGATTCACCATTCGCTCGCTGTCACTGATGCAGCATCCTGACAAGGCTGGCACCTTTCGCAGGTTCCGGGCCGGATCCGCAATGTCTCTGGCCGGTGCCGGAGCGAACAGGGATGACACGAGCATGAAACGATTTCTTGCTGCTGCAGTAACAGCTGCCGCGCTGCTGGGCGCGGGTGGTGCGGGTGCGCAGACACGCTATGTCGAGCCGCCGCCGGTGATGGTGAGCCCAGATCTGTCGGCTCCCTGGGTGCTGCAGCTTCGCCAGGCTCAGCGTGTCCAGCCGCGCCAATATCAGCGCCAGCGCGTTGTGCGCCAGGCACAGCCGCAATATCGCCAGGCACAACCCGTTTACCGACAGCAGCGCCAAGTCGTGCAGCCGCAGCAGGTTCGCCCGCAGCAACAGGCGGCACTCGCTGCCCGTCCTCCGGCAAAACAGAAGCCGCAGATCGATCCGATCTATCTGCCACAGGTGGTGGAATACAGCGGACCGCACGGACCCGGAACGGTGGTGGTCGATACGGCAAACCGGTTCCTTTACCTCGTCGAGGCCGGAGGCAAGGCGCGTCGCTATGGCGTTGGTGTTGGCAAGGAAGGCTTCGAGTGGCGCGGCACCGAGAAGATCACGCGCAAGCGCGAATGGCCCGACTGGCGTCCGCCAGCAGAGATGATTGCGCGTGAGAAGAAGAAGGGCCGCATCCTTCCGGTCCACATGAAGGGCGGTCCCGCCAACCCGCTTGGCGCACGTGCCCTCTATCTTGGTTCGACGCTCTATCGAATCCACGGCACCAATGCGCCCTGGTCGATCGGGCAGGCTGTTTCTTCAGGCTGCATCCGCATGCGCAACGAAGATGTGATGGACCTGTACAATCGTGTATCGGTCGGTACCAAGGTCGTGGTACTGTAGCAACCGCAGGCGGGGGCAGGCCTTGCGCGCTGTAAAAGCGCAGCAGGCTTGTTGAAAGGCAGCGTCTTGAGGGAGACGCTGCCTTTTTGCTGTCTCAGCCAAGCGCTTCCGGCTTTGGTCCCCCAAAGGCCCAGTCGAGCAGCTGCACCGTGTGCAGGATGGGTGTGTCGGTTCCGCCGGCGATCTGCGTGATGCAGCCGATATTGCCGGTGGCGATGACATTGGGCTTCGTCGCCTCGATATTTTTCACCTTGCGACGGCGCAGGCGCGCGGAAATCTCCGGCTGCATGATATTGTATGTGCCCGCCGACCCGCAGCACAAATGGCCCTCGCGCGGTTCGCGTACGATAAAGCCCGCCTTGGCGAGGAGTGCCTTTGGCTGGCGACGGATGCGCTGACCATGTTGCATGGAGCATGCCGAGTGATAGGTCACCTTCAGATCGCTCACATGCTCCGGCTCGGGAAGCTCCACAGTATCGAGAAACTCGCTGACATCCTTTGCAAGGGCCGAGACGCGCGCAGCCTTCGCCGCATAATCGGGATCAAGTCGCAGCATGTGACCGTAGTCCTTGATTGTCGTGCCGCAGCCCGAAGTCGTGATGATGATGGCGTCGAGGCCACCGCGTTCGATTTCGCGCAGCCACACATCGACATTGTTGCGGGCGAAAGCGAGCGCCTCGTCCTCCCGACCCATGTGATGCACCAGCGCTCCGCAGCAGCCTTCGCCAGCAGGCACGACGGTTTCGTACCCAAGCCGCGTCAGAAGGCGAATGGTTGCCGCATTGATTTCCGGATCGAGTACGGACTGCGCGCAACCGGACAGAAGTGCAACGCGTCCGCGTGTCCCGCTCATTGGCTCATGAGCACCATGTGCTGGGACTTGTGATGCCGGTGGCACGCTGTCGGGCGCAAGCGTCAACATGGCCGCAAGCGACTTGAGGCCGGGTATGGCACGGAAAAGGGGTGCGAAGGGCTTGCCCAGTCTTGCCAGTTTGAGCGAGGCGCGGAAACGGCCCGGATAGGGCAATGTCTTCGCCAGAAGCGTGCGGATCATCCGCTCATGCAACGGGCGGCGATAGGTCTTCTCAATATGGACCCGCGCATGATCGACCAGGTGCATGTAGTTCACGCCTGAAGGGCAGGTGGTCATGCAGGACAGGCATGAAAGGCACCGGTCGATATGTGTGACAACTTCACGGTCGGCTGGTCGGCCATTCTCCAGCATGTCCTTGATGAGATAGATGCGCCCGCGCGGGCTATCCAGCTCGTTGCCAAGCTCCACATAGGTGGGGCAGGTGGCGGTGCAGAACCCGCAATGCACGCATTTGCGCAGGATCTGCTCGGACTCGGCTGTGGCGGGATCGGCCAGCTGCTCGGCCGTGAAGTTGGTCTGCATGAAGGTTACAACATCCAGCTTTGCGGATTGGCGATGGGCTCGTTGTTGGAGACGGCTTTGAGGCCGATGACGATGCGAATGACGGCCCAGACAGCGACGGCGAACATCAACAGGAAACCGATGCCCACCATCATGAGGATCATCGAGATGAAGCCGAAGAGGAGGCCGATCCAGAAGGTGCGGATGGCCCAGATATAATGGCTTTCCACCCAGCCTTCCGCCTTGCCGCGGTTCATATAGGCCAGCACGATGCCGATTAGCGCGGTAATGCCGATGACGAAGCTGACGAGATAAAGGATATAGATGACCTGGATATTGGTGGGTCCCGGCTCAAGCCAGCGGTCGGTCTTGCGTTCTGGTGCCCGCTCAGGTGACGGATTGGGATTGTTGATGTCGCTCATGATGGTCCTCCGGTGAGAGATACATCGGCGACTTTAGCACCCTCGGCGGTTGAGACCATCCTGCCAAAATTGAGGATGTTCTTCGGGTCGAATTGCTCTTTCAGTCGGGCCGAAAGGGCGGCGAGCGCCGCCGGTTGGGGAAGGAAGACCGGCGTGGCTGCCCGCAGCTTTTCCGAGGCGCGTATCAGCGTTGCATGGCCGCCGCCCATATGGTCGATCAGCTTGCGCAGGATCTCGGCCTCCGGGTCGGCTTCCATGCGCATCCAGACGAGCCCGCCCTGCCAATCGTAATACGCATTGGCACCCGCAGCCCGGCGGAAAGCATCCACCAGCTGATGCCCGACGGTGGGTGCGACTGATACACGCCAGACAGGGGCTTCAGAGCCGTCGCTGAACGGTTTCACATCGCGGATTTCACGCCATAGCGTCCGACTTTGTTCCGCGTCGAGAACCTCAGCTGCGCCCAAGGGCTTCAACAGGCGCGCAAGTAGATCTATGCGGTAATCGACCGATGGGCCGAACCCTTCCACGCGCAGAACTGTTGCCGCGCCCGGCAGCGCCCCGCCGATGAAACTGCCCTTCACCCCTTCCGGCAAATGTGCGGCGCCGGAGACCTCGCCGCTTGAACCCATGGCCTCTGCCATGGCTGTCGTGGCCGCGGCATCGTCAAGACCGGTCAGCAGCAGTGTCTTTTCTGTTTCCGTCGCCGGCAGAACCTTGAAGGTGACATCAGTCACGACGGCCAGCGTGCCCCAGGAGCCGGCAAGCCCCTTCGACAGATCATAGCCGGTAACGTTTTTCACCACGCGTCCACCCGACTTGAACGCTTCGCCACGTCCGGAGACGGCTTGAATGCCAAGCACGTGGTCACGCGCGGAGCCGGCTTTCAGGCGGCGTGGACCGGCGAGGTTCGTCGCCAACAAGCCACCTATCGTCCCGCGCCCAGCCTCACCGCCCAGAAGCGGGCCATAGTCCATGGGTTCGAAATCCAGCCGCTGACTATGCTCGGCCAAAAGCGCCTCGATCTCCGCCACGGGTGTGCCGGCGCGCGCGGAAAGAACCAGCTCTTCCGGCTCGTAGAGCGTGATGCCGGTGAGGCTGGACAGATCAATCTGATGTTCGGCATCAACCATATGGCCAATGGCCCGCTTCGAGCCATGACCCACGACCTCAAGCCGCGCCTCCTCGGCAAGCGCCCACTGAACGGTGGAGAGTACGTCGTCAGCAGTGGTGGGAGTAAATCGGGTCATGCAATCTCGCTTGCGTCGCGGGCGGGAAGGCCGAAGCTGTTGAGCTGTGCGACCGCTTCGCGGTCGAAGCTGATGAAGATATCGCCGCCCTGATCAATGCCGCTTCGTGCAATGGCGGCATCCGCGAAGTCACCACCGGCGTCGAGCAAGTGTATTCCGGCTTCGACGGCAGAGACATCGTGCACCACATTTGGCGGGTCAGTGACGGTGCGGACCGCTGTGGCGCATTCCTGGTTGCTGAAGCGGTAGATGCTGCGCAGCACCCAGACCATCTCGCACAGACTTGGCAATGTGATAACCACCCGCTCTGCGGTGGAAAGAAGGCGATAGGCCGTTTGCGCCTGAGCTTCATCATCCCTGGTCACAAGGCGAACCAGCAGGTTTGTATCAGCGGTAACCCTCACAGAAGCCCCGCCCAGCCTTTGGCGATGGCTTCATTCATTTCCTCGATCGTGGCGACCTTATCCGTCTTGCCCGCGAGGCAGCCGAAAGCGTCTTCCCAGCTTCCTTTCCTCGCAGCCGCCTGTATCGTCAGCCGCCCGTCGGGCAGGGCGCTTACCTCGATCTTCTGGCCGGGCTTTACGCCCAGATGCTGCAGAAGGTCCTTCTTCAGCGTCACCTGGCCCTTGGCTGTCACCGTTAATGTCGTCATCGCTCTGCGCCTTTCCGATGTTCTGATCCAAATGTAAGGCAGTTATGCCTTACCTCCAAATCAAAACCTCTCAAGTTCCGGAAACGGCACCTGGCCGCGATGGATATGCATGCGTCCGAGTTCGGCGCAGCGGTGGAGTTGTGGGAAGACCTTGCCGGGATTCAAAAGGTGGTTGGGGTCGAAGGCGCATTTCACGCGGATCTGCTGCTTGAGGTCGATCTCGTTGAACATTTCGGGCATGAGATCGCGCTTCTCCACGCCCACGCCATGCTCGCCGGTAAGCACGCCGCCCACTTCAACACAAAGGCGCAGAATGTCCGCGCCAAAATCCTCCGCGCGCTCCAGTTCACCCGGCTTGTTGGCGTCATAGAGAATGAGCGGGTGAAGATTGCCGTCGCCCGCATGGAAGACATTGGCGACCCGCAACCCGTATTTTTCGGAAAGTTCGCGCATGCCTGCCAGAACGCGCGGCAGCTCCTTGCGGGGGATCGTGCCGTCCATGCAGTAATAGTCCGGCGAGATGCGCCCGACGGCCGGGAAGGCGGCCTTGCGTCCAGCCCAGAAATTCGCGCGTTCCTCTTCAGAGTGTGAAACGCGGCTGGTGGTGGCACCATTGTTGCGGGCGATAGCCTCGACCCGCTCGATGAGATGATCGACCTCGGCCATCGGACCGTCCAGCTCGACGATCAGAAGCGCCTCGACATCCAGCGGATAACCGGCCTGCACGAAGTCTTCCGCCGCGTGAATGGCAGGGCGATCCATCATCTCCATGCCGCCGGGAATGATGCCCGCACCGATGATGTCGGCCACGCATTGCCCGGCTTCTTCGCTCGATGGAAATCCGATCAGCATTGCACGTGCCGTCTCCGGCTTTTTCAGGACGCGCACGGTGACCTCCGTGACGACGCCGAGCAGGCCTTCGGAGCCTGTCATCAGCCCCAGCATGTCATAACCTTCGGCATCCAGATGCTTGCCGCCAAGCCGGATGATGTCGCCATTCATCAGGACCATTTCGACGCCCAGCACATTGTTGGCCGTGAGCCCGTATTTGAGGCAGTGAACGCCACCGGAATTCTCCGCCACATTGCCGCCGATGGAGCACGCGATCTGCGATGACGGGTCGGGCGCGTAATAGAAGCCCTCCTCCTCGACCGCATGGGTAATGCCCAGATTGGTAACGCCGGGCTGTGCGACCACAGCGCGGTTGGCAAGATCGATATCGAGAATGCGGTTGAAGCGGCTCATTACCAGAAGCACAGCATCTTCAAGCGGCAACGCGCCGCCAGACAAGGATGTGCCCGAGCCGCGCGGGACCACGCGGATATTGCGCTCGTGACAATATTTCAGGATGCGGGAGACCTGCCGCGTGTTTTCCGGCAGCACCACCACCAGCGGGAGTTGGCGGTAAGCCGTCAGCCCGTCGCTTTCGAAGGCACGCATCTCGTTGACCGTGTCGACAACGCCTTCGCCCGGGCAGATCACGCGCATGTCGTGCACGATCTCCTCGCGGCGCTTCAATGTCGCGGCATCTGCCGCCGGCATGGTCAGGCTGGTCATCCAAGAGCTCCGATTGGTAAAATAATGTTACCGGAGATATGAGTGCCTTTCAAGCCAAGTATGCGTACAAGCGAATTTCGCATCGATCTCCGGCAATCGCGGCAAGTTAACTTGACCGCAAGGGGCGAGCAGCCATAAGTTCTGCGCGAACAATCAGACGAAGCAGCCGTGACCACCATATTCACAGCCATAGAGCATTCGCGAACAGCCGACGAGGTTGCGCGCCAGATCGAGGCGCTCATCCTGGAGGGGGTACTGCGCGATGGTGACCGGTTGCCGGCCGAGCGGGAACTGGCCGCGGATATGGAAGTGTCGCGCCCCATTCTGCGTGATGCGCTAAAGGCGCTGGAAGCGCGCGGACTTCTTGCCACGCGCCCCGGCGGTGGCACATTCGTTGCCAATATCGTTGGCGAAGTGTTTGCCGATCCCATGCGCCAGCTTATTGCGACGCACCCGAAGGCTACCGCCGACTATTTGGAATATCGACGCGAGGTTGAGGCGGTGGCGGCAGAGCTTGCTGCCCGCAGGGCAACACCGGCTGACAAGGCGCTGCTGGAGGATGTCATCCAGCGCATGCACCACGCCCATGAGCATGGGGATTTCGCAGAGCAGGTGGAAATCGACGCCGAGTTCCACAATGCAGTGGTCGAAGCCGCGCATAACTTCGTGCTGCTGCACACGATGCGCTCCTGCTACCGCCTTCTGGCCGAAGGCGTTTTCTACAATCGCTCGAAAGTGTTCGATCTGCCGGGCGCGCGTGACCGGCTCCTTGCCCAGCATGTCGCGATCTTCGAGGCAATCCGGGACGGCAAGCCGGAAGAGGCACGCAAGGCGGCGATCGATCATATTGCGTTCGTCGAGCGTGCAAGCGCCGAAGCCGAGCGCACCGGCGAATGGGAGCGGGTATCCGCCCTGCGTTTGCGCCAGCGCACCGAAACAAGTTCACGCAATTCCAAGCCAAGGCGGCCCGGCGTGGCCGAATAGCAAGCAGGAAATTTCTTGACCGACATGACCAATGAAAAACCCCGCATCGGCCTTTTCGTCACCTGTCTGGTGGATCTGTTTCGCCCGACCGTCGGCTTTGCTTCGGTAAAGCTTCTGGAAGATGCCGGGTGTGACGTGGACGTACCCATGGCGCAGACCTGCTGCGGGCAGCCGGCCTTCAATTCCGGAGATCGCGCGGATGCGGCGGCGATTGCCGAAAACACGATCAAGGCGTTCGAGGATTACGATTATGTGGTCGCGCCTTCGGGCTCCTGCGCGGGCATGCTCAAGAAGCATTACCCGGAGCTGTTGAAGGATTCGCCCATGGCCGAACGCGCCGAGGCCTTTTCGGCCAAGGTGCACGAACTGATGAGCTTCCTCGTCGATGTTCTGGGCGTCGATACGGTGGATGCTTCCCATGCGGGCAGCGTGACCTATCACGATTCCTGTTCGGGCCTGCGTGAGCTGAAGATCCGCGAACAGCCGCGCAAGCTTCTGGATTCGGTGAAAGGGTTGAAGCTTAGGGAAATGCGCGACAGCGATGTGTGCTGCGGTTTCGGCGGCACCTTCTGCGTCAAATATCCCGACATCTCCAACAAGATCGTTTCGGAGAAGAGCGCCAACATCAAGGCTTCCGGTGCCGAGACGCTGTTGGCGGGTGATCTGGGTTGTCTGATGAACATGGCCGGCAAGCTGCAGCGCGAGGGCAGCGACATCAAGGTGCGGCACGTGGCCGAAGTGCTGGCCGGCATGGACGACAAGCCGGCCATTGGCGGGGGCAGGAACTGATGGAAATCAAGTCACCTGAGTTCAAGGAAAATGCCAGGGGCGCACTGGCCGACGCGCAGCTGCAAAAGGCGCTCGGCAATGTGCGCGCAGGCTTCATCGACAAGCGCCTCAAAGCCATCGATGCCTTGCCGGAGTTTGACGCGCTTCGCGATTCTGCACGCGAGATCAAGGACCACACGCTGGCCCATCTCGACCTCTATCTCGAAGCCTATGAAAAGAAGGTGGAGGAGGTTGGCGGCAAGGTCCACTGGGCCGAAACCGCTGAGGATGCGCGTCAGGCGATTCTGAACATCTGCCGCAGCGTGAATGCCCGCACGGTTACCAAGGGCAAGTCGATGATCACCGAGGAAATCGGCCTCAACGATTTCTTCGAGGAGCAGGGCATTCGCCCGGTCGAGACCGACCTCGGCGAATACATCATCCAGCTTCGTGGGGAGCGGCCAAGCCATATTATTGCGCCCGCCGTGCATCTGAACAAGGAGCAGGTGGAAAGCGACTTCCGCCGCGTGCACGATCACCTGCCGGTGGCACGTGATCTTTCCGAGCCTGAATCGCTATTGGCAGAAGCACGTCGCGTGCTGCGGTCGGAATATTTCGCTGCCGATGTGGGCATCACCGGCGCAAATTTTCTGGTCGCGGAGACCGGCACCTCCATCATTGTTACCAATGAGGGCAATGGCGATCTGACCCAGACCCTGCCAAAGGTGCATATCGTCGTTGCCTCCATCGAGAAGGTGGTTCCGACGCTGGACGATGTGAGCCAGATCCTGCGCGTGCTTGCACGTTCCGCCACGGGTCAGGACATGAGCGTCTACACCACGCTCTCCACCGGCCCGCGCCGCGAGGGGGATCCGGATGGGCCGGAGGAATATCACGTCATCCTGCTGGACAATGGCCGCTCCTCCATGCTGGGCACGGAGTTTCAGGACATGTTGCGCTGCATCCGCTGTGGCGCCTGCATGAACCATTGCCCTGTCTATCACTCCGTTGGCGGCCATGCTTATGGTTGGGTCTATCCCGGCCCCATGGGCGCGGTGCTGACACCCTCGCTGGTCGGTGTCGACAAGAGCGGGCACCTGCCAAATGCCTCGACCTTCTGCGGGCGTTGTGAGGAAGTCTGCCCCATGCGCATTCCGCTGCCGCGCATGATGCGCCATTGGCGCGAGCGTGAGTTCTCGCGGCGGCTCAATCCTGCAACCCAGCGCTACGGCCTGAAAGGCTGGGCCTTTTTCGCTCGCCATCCCAAGCTCTACCGGCTGGGAGCATCCCTTGCCATTCCGGTGCTTTCACTGATGGGAGGCACGAAGCGGCGTTTCTCCTGGCTGCCCTTCGCCGGCGGCTGGACGCGCCACCGCGAGATGCCGGCGCCTGAAAGCAGAACTTTCATGCAGCAATGGCGCGACCGCGAAGCGGCAAAGCAGGGAGGTGCCGCATGAGCGGGCGCAATGCAATTTTGAACAAGCTCCGCACGCAGATTGGCGGCGGAGACAGTGGCGCGCGCCGCGCGGCGGTGGCTGCAAGATTGAGCCAGCATCCCGACGGCGTCATTCCCGCGCGCGGGCATCTTGAAGGGCGCAAGCGCACCGCGCTTTTCTGTCAGATGGCGGAGAAGGTTTCGGCCTCCGTGCAGCGTGTGCGTAGACAGGAAAGCATTCCGCGGGCCGTGGCCGACTATCTGCGCTCCAAGAACCTCGCTCCAAGCATCCGCATGGGTGCGGACAACCGCCTTGAGAGGTTGCCATGGGACAAGGTACGCTCACTGGATGTGAAGCGCGGGCCCGCCGATCCGGAAGATGAGGTCGGCGTCAGCCATGCTTTCGCAGGCATTGCAGAGACCGGAACGCTGATCCTGCATTCCGGCTCCGACAACCCCACCACTGTCAATTTCCTGCCCGAGCACCATATCGTCATCGTGAAGGCGAGCGAGATTGCTCCCGATCTGGAGAGCGCTTTCGCAAGCCTGCGTCAGAAATTCGGAGCAGGGGTGATGCCGCGCACGGTAAACATGATCACCGGCCCTTCACGCTCGGGCGATATCGAGCAGAAGCTGTTGCTGGGTGCCCATGGCCCGCGTGCGCTGCACATCATCGTGGTGGATGACATCTGAAGGCATATCATTCGATGAGGCTGCAGCGCCGGAAGGCCTGCGCCTCTACGCCATTGGCGACATTCACGGGCGTTTCGACCTGATGGCCGAAATGCATGCGCGCATCATGGACGAGATCGAGCGTGATCGCCCGAACGACTGGCGTATCATTTATCTCGGTGACTATATCGACCGCGGCGGACAGGAAGCGCAGGTGCTCGATTTCCTGGCACGCACCACAGCCGAAGAATCGCGCGTGCAAGCCTTGGCCGGCAATCACGACCAGGGCTTGTTGGATTTTCTGGCCGGGAAGACGCTCGACAACCTGTTCGTCAACAATGGCGGGGAGACGACGGCCGCCTCATATGGTGTGAGCCTGCAGGCGGATGCGCCGCCGGATGAAATGCGTCAGACGCGTGATTCACTGCTCAAAGCGATTCCACAGGCTCACATCGCATTCATGCGCGATCTGCCGCTTAGCTTCACCTATGGGGATTACTTCTTCTGCCACGCAGGCATCCGGCCGGAACTGCCGCTGGACCGGCAAGTGCCGCATGATCTGATGTGGATCAGGCAGGAGTTCCAGAACCATCTGGGGTTGTTCCCCAAGGTGATCATCCATGGGCACACGCCGGTGCGGCGCGCTGACATCCATGCAAACCGCGTCAATCTCGACACGGGAGCGTGGAAGGGCGGGCTTCTGAGTGCGATGATGTTCGAGGGAAAAAGAAAGCGCCTCCTCGAGGTGGCGCTTTCCTGAGCAGCCTCTGCGGGCTGCCGATACGGGAAGGCCGTTCCAGGCCTCCCGCCACTAGTTAGCGGCGGAAGCTGGAGATGCCGTAGCCGTCTGTCGTCTCGTAAACGTCCGAAGCGGTGGCTGCATAGATGCCAGCGCCGCTTGCGAACATGGCAGTCAGGAACATGGCGGAAATAATCGTGGCACGCATGAAGCTCATCTCGGTTTCACTGTTTCATTCTGAAAGCTAATATTCGTTTGTTACGAAATTGTTCCAACAGCCGACTCAATTCACGTTATGGTTTAGTGAATCTTGTGGTGAGGCGCCAATAAGGCGAGTTTCTTCAATCGCGCAAGTGGCTTTAGACTTCATTAACAATGAAATTTCCGCCTGTGGCATCGCCGCAACGGATTCCTTCGGGGAACGAAACAATGGTGCTGCAGAACCGTGCAGATCCATACGGTGTGCTACATGCGGTTCAGGCCCGCGGCATGTTCACCGGAAATCGGGGCGTGATCCATGATCCGCAAACGCGCCGCTTGCTTAACCGGCGCTGGACGACCAGGGCCTGGATCATCTGCACCTGTGATTTTCAGGGGCGCAGGCGTGACGTGATGGGCTTCAACGGGCGCAGCGGCGGGGCCGGGTGGACCGAGATATTCTTTCTGGATGAAGTAACTGCGTTGTCCGCAGGCCATCGCCCTTGCTTCTACTGCAGGCGGGAAGCAGCCTCGTCATTCGCCCGAGCTTTCGCGAGTGGCCAAGGCGAAAGCCACGTTTCGGCGCCGCAAATGGATCACATCCTTCACGCAACCAGAGCCCGATCAGCTACAAACGGACTAGTTAACCGGAATATGGTTCACGATCTCCCCGATGGCGTGATAATCGAATTTTCAGGGGTGCCCTACGCCAAGCGGGGTCCTTCGCTCCTTGAATGGACTTTCGAAGGTTATCGGGAGGGCGTGCCGGTGTCGAAAGTTGGGGAAGCGCAACGCGTGATCACCCCTGCAGCGACGGTATCCGCCTTGAGGAGCGGGTTTCAGCCAATCTGGCACCCCACAGCGCAGACTTGACGCCCTGCCAAGGCGGTATAAGCAGGCACCATGCGAGCGAATTACAAGATGCAGCGCCTTTTTGTGGAAGCGGATCTGGGCGAGGGGGCTCGGATACTGCTTGCGACCGACCAGGCGCATTATGTCGCCAATGTCCTGCGCATGCGCGAAGGCGGCGAGATCCTGTTGTTCAATGGTCGGGACGGCGAGTGGCGCGGTCGCATCGAAGCGGTTGCGAAGAAGAAGGTCGAGCTTGCGCTGGTCGAACAGACCCGCCCGCAAACGCCGCCGAGCGATCTTCTCTATTGCTTTGCGCCCCTCAAGAAGGGGCGTTTGGACTATCTGGTGCAAAAGGCCGTGGAGATGGGGGCAGGCAGGTTGCTGCCTGTCATCACCCAGCACACGCAGGTCCCGAAGCTGGGGATCGACCGTCTTCAGGCAAATGTGATCGAGGCCGCAGAGCAGTGCGGCATCCTCTCTGTTCCGCATGTTGAAGAACCCGTGAAGCTGGAGAAGATGCTGGAGAACTGGGACGAGAACCGCCAGCTCATCTTCTGCGACGAGGCCGCGCCCGACAATAATCCGATCACGGCGCTGGAACGCCTGAAAGGCGGAAAAACTGCACTTCTGGTCGGGCCGGAGGGCGGTTTCTCCGAGAGCGAACGCAAGATGCTGTATGCCGCCGATTACGTCACGGCGATCCCTCTGGGCCCCCGCATCCTGCGTGCAGACACGGCCGCCGTCGCCGCACTCGCATTGGTGCAGGCCGTTATCGGCGACTGGAATTCTTGAACCAAGGCTCAAAACTTTTTGCTTGATTGCAGAGCAGGCATTCGACATGCAGGCGCGAAGCCAGCGGGCTGGAGGTAAATTGAATGGCGCGCGATACGACCGACGACCGGCAGATCGAAAGCATGGACCAGCTGGTCGCCTATCTCGCTGAGGGCTCGAAGCCCCGTGACAAGTGGCGCATCGGCACCGAACACGAGAAGTTCCCCTTCTATATCGACGGCAACCGCCCGGTCCCTTACGAGGGTTCACGCGGTATTCGTGCCCTGCTGGAAGGCATGCAGAAGACGCTCGGCTGGAACCCCATCATGGATGACGGCCGCATCATCGGGTTGGTCGAACCGACAGGACAGGGCGCGATTTCGCTTGAGCCAGGCGGGCAGTTCGAACTGTCCGGTGCGCCATTGGAAACGATCCACCAGACATGTCGTGAAGGCAATGTGCATCTCTCGCAGCTGCGCGAGATCGCCGAACCGCTTGGCATCCGCTTCCTTGGCCTTGGCGGCAGCCCGAAATGGCGCCTGTCTGAAACACCAAAGATGCCCAAATCGCGCTACGACATCATGACCGCCTATATGCCGAAGGTCGGCACCAAGGGGCTGGACATGATGTATCGCACCTGCACGATCCAGGTGAATCTCGACTTTTCGTCCGAGGCCGACATGCGCCGCAAGATGCGCGTGGCGCAGAAACTTCAGCCGCTCTCCACTGCACTCTTCGCCAATTCGCCCTTCACCGATGGCAAGGTCAATGGCCTGAAAAGCTGGCGCGGCGATATCTGGCGCGACACCGACAATCAGCGTTCAGGCCTGTTGCCTTTCGTGTTTTCGGAAGATTTCGGCTTTGCCGATTATGTCGACTGGGCGCTCGATGTGCCGATGTATTTCGTCATCCGCAATGGACGCTATCACGACTGCACGCATGTCACCTTCCGCCAGTTCATGGAAGGCGCGCTTCGCAACGAGGTGATAAACGGCATGCCCACCATGGGCGATTGGGCAAACCATCTGTCCACGCTCTTCCCCGATGTTCGTCTGAAGCGTTTTATCGAGATGCGTGGAGCCGATGGCGGCCCGTGGCGGCGCATTTGCGCACTGCCCGCATTCTGGGTGGGGTTACTCTATGACGACGCGGCATTGTCGGCGGCAGATGACCTGACGGCTGACTGGACCTTCGAGGATGTGGCCGCGCAGCGCGATGCCGTTCCAGAAAAGGCTTTGGCTACTCAGGTCGGCAATCACGAAATGCGCGATATCGCTCGCGAGGTGCTGAAGATCGCGCGTGGCGGGCTTAATGCGCGCGCCTTGCTCAACTCGGAAGGCTATGACGAAGCAGGTTTTCTCGATCCGCTGGACGAAGTCGTCGCACGCGGCACCACCAGTGCGGAGGAAATGGTCAAGGCCTTCCACACCCGCTGGGGTGGTTCGATCGAGCCGATCTTCCTCGAGCAGGCCTATTGATGGTCGAGAGCCGCAGCGGTTAACCTCCCGTTAAGGCTTGCCTTGTGGAAGAAGCTGCAACTTCTGGGAACCGTCACAATTTCTCTTTAGGTTCGGCGCTCTAGGGGCGCGTGAAGGAGAAATACGTGATGTTGCCATTGTTTGACTTGCTGAAGAACGCGCAGAACGGTCACGCGCTTGATGAGCTTTCGCGCCAGTTCAATCTGCCGCGCGATAAGACCGAAGAAGCCATGGAAGCATTGCTTCCTGCCTTCAGCCAGGGTCTCAAGCGCAACGCGTCCGATCCCGGCGGGATGAGCGGATTTCTCGCTGCACTCTCAAGTGGAAAACACGCCCGGTATTTTGAGGATGCAGGCTATGCCGCTTCTCCCGAAGGGCGCAGCGAAGGCAATGGCATACTAGGGCATCTCTTCGGCTCCAAGGATGTCAGCCGCGCGGTCACCGCGCAGGCCTCGCAGTTCACGGGCATTGACCAGTCGACGCTCAAGCAGATGTTGCCGGCCCTTGCTTCCATGATCATGGGCGGGCTCTTCAAGCAGTCTGCAGGCCAGGTACCGCAGGCGCGCGCCTCGGGAAGTGGAGGAATGCTGGGCGAGATCATGAAGGAAGTGATGCGCCATCAGCAGTCCGGCAGCGCTCCCTCTGGCAGCAGCGCATCGAACAACCCCTTCGGCAAGATGCTGGAGGACCTGATCGGCGGTGCGGCGGGACGTGCAGCGCCCTCGGGCAGCGCGCGTGGCGGCACGGACAACCCGCTCGGCCAGATGTTCGAGGATTTCCTCGGCGGCGGTCGCAAGGGCGAGGAAACAGCCACGCGAGAGCAGGCCCCGCGCGGCAACAATCCCCTGGGCGACATCTTCAACGATTTCGTGCGCCAGGGGCGGGGCACTGCATCGCCCTCGGCCGCACCCGATGCGCAGCCGTCCGCGCCCCAGCCAACTCAGCCCCGATCATCGGGCAATCCGTGGGGCGACCTCTTTGGCGAGATGTTCGAGCCCGGGCGCAAGCCCAAGGGCGACAGCTCGGGCGAATATGAGCGTAGCATGGAGAACATTTTCGACCAGTTCAAACAGGGCATGAACCGGCGCTGACTCTTCTGGCGCAATGCTTTGGTGCAGGCGCTTCCGGTCGCTGGCGCATGGCGGCTTCGCGCTGCATTGGCTAAGCCGTTGCGAAACCGCACCTTTAGGAGCCGCGCCATGATGTACTGTCCTCCGGCCTTTCGTGAAGAAGAACTGGGTGTCCTCCATGACTGGATGCGTGCAGCACGATTGGCCAATCTGGTGACGGTGGGGGAAGCAGGAACTCATGCCAGCCCGCTTCCACTCTTTCTTGATCCGCAAGAGGGAGCGTATGGTACGCTCTACGGTCATGTGGCGCGTGCTAATCCGCAATGGCAGGATGTGGCCTCAGTTGAAGCCTTGGCCATCTTCATGGGTCCCGACGCCTATGTGACACCTTCCTGGTATGCATCCAAGAAGGCCCACGGAAAGGTCGTGCCAACCTGGAACTACACCACTGTTCAGGCGCGTGGGTCGGTCGAGTTCTTCGATGATGAGGCGCGGCTTCACGATGTCGTCGATCGCCTGACGCGACACCATGAGGCCGGGCGGGCAGACGAGTGGGGTGTTTCAGATGCACCTGAAAAATTTCTCAAGGGGCAGCTTCGTGGCATTGTCGGACTGCGAATGCCGATCCGTATCATCGAAGGCAAACACAAGATGAGCCAGAACCGCAGCGCCGAGGATCGCGCCGGGGTGGCGTTGGGCTTGGCCAAGAGTGATTTGCCGTCTGAACGAGCGATGTCTGAAATGATAAAGGTGGAAGAGGCCTGAGCTGTTTGGGAAGCTAATTGCTCACACGCGCAGTTTCATTGACTCAAAACCGATCTGACCCTATAAGCGCGCCACGTTCGGCCTTGTGAACCGGCGCGCAACGACGTGTCGATGGCTGTAACGCTCCTGTTCAATACATGACAGAATGAAGAAGGGCCGCACTCCGCGGTATTAAAATAAATGAAGCGCACTTATCAGCCCTCCAAGCTTGTTCGCAAGCGTCGCCACGGTTTCCGTGCACGTATGGCCACCTCTGGCGGCCGTCGCGTAATTGCCGCTCGCCGCGCACGCGGTCGCAAGCGTCTTTCCGCCTGATCTGACGCGCGGGGGCCGGGACATTGACTGGCCGGGCGCCCGCAGGTCATCCCGCGCGCTTGAAGAAGCGCGCCGAGTTTCTGGCGGTACGCCGTGGCGAAAAGCGGCGTGGCCGCCTTTTTCTTCTTGAAGTGCTGGATCGTGGCGACCAAGACCCGCCGCGATTGGGCATTACGGTGACGAAGAAGAGCGGCAACGCGGTTGAGCGCAATCGCATCCGCAGGCGTATCCGCGAAGCCGCCCGGCTTCACGCCGTTCGGGACATGGCACCAGGTACCGATTACGTGGTTGTCGGGCGACCCGAGATTTTGAGCGTAGCTTTCGACGTGCTGAAAGATGAGCTGTCCCGTCGCATGCGGGCGAAGCGGCAGCCTTCAAGGACCCCTCATGGACAATAATCGCAATTTCCTCATCACGATCGCCCTGTCGATCCTCATCCTCGTGGTCTGGCAGGTGTTCTACATGAACCCCCGCATCGAGGCGCAGCGTGAAGCTGCACAGATCGAAGCGCAGCAGAATGCCGGAACGGCAAATCAGAGTGCCGGACAGGCAGGTGAGGGAACCGCAGCAGGCAGCGACATTCCCACTGCCCAGACTGGCAGCGATGCCGCTTCCATTCCAGGTGCAGACAGCGCGGCAGCCGCACCTGCCTCTCGTGATGATGCCCTGGCGCAGGGTCAGCGCGTCAAGATCGACACGCCCCGCCTGGTTGGTTCGATCAACCTGACTGGCGCCCGCATCGACGATCTGCGCCTGAAGGATTATCGTGTGACGGTGGAGAAGGATTCTCCGATCGTCACCCTGCTCAATCCCGGCCGCCTCGCCAATGGCTACTATGTCGAGACCGGCTATGTCGGTTCGTCGGCAGGTGAGGGACCAGGCCCCGACACGCAGTGGCAGGTTGAGAACGGTGCTGTTTTGTCGCCCGGCAATCCTGTTGTCCTGAGCTACACCAACGACAGCAATGTCACCTTCCGCCGCACGATCTCGGTTGACAACAACTACCTCTTCACCGTCTCCGACAGCATCGAGAATGCCGGCAGCGCACCGGTAGAGCTGCGCTCTTATGGCCGTACCACCCGCTTCGGCGAGCCGGAAACCTCGGGCATCTACATCCTGCATGAGGGCCTTGTCGGTGTGACCGGTGAGGATGGTCTTCGCGAGATTGACTACTCGGAAGCCGAGGAAGAACGCCAGATCACCCCCGGCAAGTCCGAGGACGGTTGGCTTGGCATCACCGACAAATACTGGGCGGTTGCGATGGTCCCTGAGGCTGGCCGCAGCTTCCAGCCGCGCTACTCCTATTTCGGTGATGGCCGCGCCCGCTATCAGGCAGACTTCCTGTCCGATCCGATCTCCGTGGCGCCCGGCGCCAGCTCCACCGTGGAGACGATGATCTTCGCTGGCGCGAAGGAAGTGAATGTCATTGAAGGGTATGAAGCGAACAAGAATATCCGCCAGTTCGAACTGATGATCGACTGGGGCTGGTTCTACTTCATCACCAAGCCGATGTTCTATCTCATCGACTTCCTCTTCAAGCTGCTGGGCAATTTCGGTGTGGCCATCCTCGCCACGACGGTTGTCGTAAAGCTCATCTTCTTCCCGCTCGCCAACAAGTCCTACAAGTCCATGGCGAACATGAAGAAGGTCCAGCCTGCCATGATGGAAATCCGCGAGAAATATGCGGATGACAAGATGAAGCAGCAGCAGGCGATGATGGAGCTGTACAAGAAGGAGAAGATCAATCCGGTTGCCGGCTGCTGGCCGATCCTGATCCAGATCCCGGTCTTCTTCGCGCTCTACAAGGTGCTCTACGTCACCATCGAGATGCGCCATGCGCCGTTCTTTGGCTGGATCCAGGACCTGTCCGCACCGGACCCGACCTCGATCTTCAACCTGTTCGGTCTGCTGCCCTATGACGTCCCGGCATTCCTGCTTATCGGCGTCTGGCCGATCATCATGGGCATCACCATGTTCCTGCAGATGCGCATGAACCCGACGCCGCCGGACCCGACGCAGGCCATGATCTTCAACTGGATGCCGGTGATCTTCACCTTCATGCTGGCAACCTTCCCGGCGGGTCTCGTGATCTACTGGGCATGGAACAACCTGCTCTCGATCATCCAGCAGGGCGTGATCATGAAGCGCCAGGGCGCCAAGATCGAGCTCTGGGACAATCTGACAGGCATGTTCAAGAAAAAGCCGAAACCAGCCGAGTAAGGCTGCTTCCATACCAATCCAATGAAGCCCCGCGCAATGCTCGGGGCTTCGTTACTCTGGATGATCAGAGCGAGATGTGGCGGTCGCGCAGCGCGATGGCCAAGGCATGTTCGCGCGTGGTGGCGCCAAGCTTGAAGCGGGCATTGCGCAGGTGAAACTCTACGGTGGCCGGACTGAGATCGGTCTTGCGGGCGATTTCCTTGGTGCGCAGGCCGCTTGCCAGCCATTGCAGACATTCGACTTCGCGACCGGAGAGGGGGCAGTCCCTTTTGGGATGCACGCGCAGCTGCTGCATCTGCGTATGGCTGAAAAGTGCGGCAAAGCGCAGCTGCGCCAGGCCATGGCGGCGGTGTTGATCCACGAGCGCACGTCCGTGGCTTGAAAGCACGTGCCAGCCGCACAAGCCGTTCTGATCGCGCAGGCGCACGGGAAGCGCCAGCCCCGCACGAAGCCCGCTCTCGCCGGCATTCATGATAAAGCGTCGCTCGTCATCATCCAGATAGGGATGTTCGCTCAGGAACAATGCGCCCGTCGGCTTGACGCTGGCGTCATTGCAGGCGTGGCGAAAGAAGGGATCGCGCTTCGCATAATCGGGATCATTCTCCGCCTCCATCCAGGAGGCATCGATATTCGTGCGGATATTCTGGGCCGGACCGGCAATGTCTGCGTAAAAAACCCCGTCGAAACCCTGTTCGGCAAAATAGTCGCAACTGGCCGCCCAGATCTCGTCGGCTGAGGAAAGTCTGGAAAGATTCCACGCAAATTCTTCACAGTTCTGCTGAAGCATTTGCCAAATATCACGCCAACCAGATTGTTCTGGTGTAGTGATCTCCTGTTTCGCGTGGGTATTCTAACTAACGAATACAAATAATCCATAAAGATTATGAACCGCATGCACGGGGGCTTGACGCTTTCGGGCGAGCAGATGGCCGACAAACAAGGCGAGGCGTTCCCTCTGCATGCCTGGTGGGCAAGGGATTGGCCTGAGCAGACCTCCCATGCATCCTCATTCTGCACTCATGGAGTTGACAATCCGACCGTCAAACCCGATGGGCTGTTAGTGAAGTGATGAAGCGGAGATGAAAGTGGCAAGCGACAAGGCAGAAGGCCGCCCCGAGGCGATGAAGTCGGAGGGAATTCACGCGCGCTTGTTCACGCGTCCGTGGATCTTCATTCGCGGCGTACCATCCATGAAGTTCCTGCCGCCGGAAGGGCCGCCGGAGATTGCCTTCGCGGGCCGCTCCAATGTCGGCAAGTCCTCGCTGATCAATGCGCTTGTGTCGAAGAAGGGGCTTGCGCGCACATCCAACACGCCCGGTCGTACGCAGGAGCTGAACTACTTCGTGCCCGATGGTTATAGCGGTGAGCCCGGCGATCTTCCTCCGATGGCCATTGTCGACATGCCGGGCTACGGCTTCGCCAAGGCACCAAAGGCGCAGGTGGATGCATGGACGAAGCTCGTCTTCGACTATCTGCGCGGTCGCGTGACGCTCAAGCGCGTCTATCTTCTGATCGACTCCCGCCACGGCATCAAGAAGAATGACGAGGAGGTGATGGACCTGCTCGACAAGGCAGCGGTGTCCTATCAGGTAGTGTTGACCAAGGCTGACAAGATCAAGCCGCCGGCGGTGGTCAAGCTGCAGGAAGAGACCGCCAAGAAGATAGCCAAGCGCCCCGCTTCCTTTCCGGCACTGACCGCCACTTCTTCCGAGAAGGGCGAAGGGCTGGAAGAGTTGCGCGAACATATCATCCAGGCGATCCAGAGCTGACTGGTGTTCCTGCAGGCTGAAACCTGATAGAAGGCTATCGACAGAGGAGAGAAGGCACGTGATCCACTAGAAGGGACCGGATAGACGCACCCGAAGGCCCGCAAAGGTCCGGCGGTCATGCCATTTAAAGGCAGGACGGATGCAGTCGCTTCGAAACCATCCCTTCGACAAGATCATGGAGGTGTCCGATGCACGGACCCGATCCTTCCTGCCTCTATCCGATGGCCGGTTTTCCCCGAGCCGTTTTTCTGAAAAATTTCATCACGCGCCCGAATATCCAAGTGGGCGATTTCTCCTACTATGACGACCCCAACGGTGCGGAGCGTTTCGAGGAGCGCAATGTTCTCTATCACTATGAGTTTCTGGGCGACCGCCTGATCATCGGCCGCTTCGTGGCAATCGCGCATGGTGTCCGGTTCATCATGAGCAGCGCCAACCATCTGATGGATGGCTTCTCGACCTATCCCTTCAACATCTTCGGCAATGGCTGGGAAGAAGGTTTCGACCCTGCCGCCTACAACGCCGCTTCGCGGGGCGACACGGTGGTAGGGCACGACGTGTGGATCGGCACGCAGGCGCGCATCATGCCCGGCGTGACAATAGGCGATGGTGCCATAATTGGCGCATATGCCGTTGTCGCAAGCGACATCCCGCCCTTTTCCATCGCCGTTGGGAATCCCGCCCGCGTCATCCGCCAGCGCTTCGATAAGGAAACGGTGGCGCGGCTGCAGGACATCGCCTGGTGGAACTGGCCGCAGGAAAAGATCACGCGGAATCTGGACGCCATCCGCGGGAGAGACATCGCGAAGCTGGAGCAGGCCGTCTGAAGGCGAAGGGAGCTTCATGCAAAAAAGACCCGGACATTTCTGCCCGGGTCAATTGCACTGGAGAGAAAGTCAGGCGGCTTCGGGTACGAATTTCAAAGCCACGCCATTGATGCAGTGGCGCTTGCCTGTAGGTGGTGGACCATCATCGAAGATATGGCCCTGATGCCCGCCGCAGCGGCGGCAGTGGCATTCGGTGCGGGTCATGAAGAAGGATTTGTCTTCCTTCGTGCCAATGGCATTCGGCAGCGCTTCGTAGAAGCTCGGCCAGCCGGTGCCTGAATCATATTTGGCTTCAGATGAATAAAGCGGCAGATCGCAGCCTGCACAGTGAAACAGTCCGGCACGCTTCTCATCATTGAGCGGGCTGGTGAAGGCGCGCTCTGTCGCTTCTTCGCGAAGAACGGCAAATTGCTCCTTGGTCAGGATCGCGCGCCATTCTTCCGGTGTCTTGGTGATCTCGAACTCGCCTTCCGCCGCCAGCGCAGGTCCTGCCAAGAGGTCGCGCATGAAGCTGCCTCCGGCTGCAAGGGCTGCCAGTGTTCCGGTCGATCCGAGAAGAAATTTCCGGCGTGTCATCACGCGGCTCCTTTTTGCTTTGGCTGCAGACTAGTGGCGGTGCGATTACAAGCGCAAATCAAGGCGCCGTGATGGAACTCGTGAGGAAACGAAAGGGGCGGCCCATCACGGCGCGCTCGAAGATTACTGCTTGGGCAGAAGCACGGCGTCGATGACGTGGATCACGCCATTTGACTGGTCGACATCGGCGATGGTCACGGTAGCAACATTGCCGTTCTCGTCGGTCAGCGTAATCTTGTCGCCATCCATCTTGGCAGACAGCTCACAACCACCGAGCGTTTTGACCGGATGGTTGCCATTGTCATCGGCGATCATCTTGCCGATGGCATCGGACATGGCTTCGGTGCCCACAACATGACAGGTAAGAATCTTGGTGAGCTGATCCTTGTTTTCCGGCTTCAGCAGCGTCTCGACCGTGCCTTCCGGCAGGGCTTCGAAAGCGGCATTGGTCGGAGCAAAGACGGTGAACGGACCTTCACCGGAAAGCGTCTCGACAAGACCGGCAGCTTTCACTGCAGCAACAAGCGTCGTGTGATCCTGCGAATTGACTGCGTTTTCAACAATGTTCTTGTCGGCATACATTTCCGCCCCGCCAACCATCGGGTTGTCAGCAGCAAAGCTGGCACCGGTGAGTGCGGCAACGGCAACAGCGCCGGCGAGCATGGAAGAGGTGAACTTGTTCATGTCGTGTACTCCCTGGATTGATCTGTTCCTTCCTCTCGGGAAGGCAGGGGTAGCCACGAAAGCCTGCAGACAAGAGTTTCAGAAAAAATCGTAGAAAGAGGCAGAAAGTATTCAAGTGACTGAAATTAATGGAGAATAAAAATCAGATCGCGTTGATATCACCTTGGGCAACAACTGGCCCGGTCGGTGCGCCGCTGGGAGAACCGCCCTGCGGTTCTGTCGTGATGGCGAAAACCGCATCACCCGCGATTTCTCCACTGAAGCGCTCGGCCACTGCCATTCGCACGCGTTGACCCTCCGGGATCACGCCCAGCGAGCGCGGAGCGCCGTCTTCGATTACCCATAATTCGAAATCTCGACCTTCGGGGCGCGCGCCGGTGACGTGTGAAAGGCGGACATTGCCGTCGCGTGCGTCATAGACGACGAAGTAATGCACGTCACTTTGGGTGGGTGCGAGCGAGGAGACATAACGTGCCTCTTCACCGGCATTCTCCCGCGGTGCCAGGCTGTAGAAGGAGACTGCGGCAAAGGCGAAGACGGAAGCCAGCGCCACGGCACGCCAGGCTGCTGCATTGTTCCACAAGCGCCCGAACCAGCCTCCTGCGGAGGAGCCTTTTGCGTCCTGGGGGGCAGCATCGAAGAGCCGGCGGTTGATCGAGGCAGCGATCTGCGGCGGCGGTTCGACAGGCGCGAACTCGCGCCCGAGGCCTTCCAGCCGCTCTTCCCATTCGTCCACCAGCCGCGCGAATTCCGGCTCCTGCTCGATGCGTCGGGCGATGGCAGCACGCTCGCGCTCGTCCAACGCGCCCAGCACGAATTCGGCGGCGACCATGTCGTCCCCCCCTTCGTGGCCTGGCATGTTGTCCTGCTCGCTCATGCTTCCAAACAATCCTTCAGTTTCATCAGGCTGCGCCGCAGCCATGTGCGCATCGTGTTGAGCGGTACCGAGAAGCGCTCAGCAAGCTCGACATAGCTGTCGCCGTCGAGATAGGCACCACGGACCGCAAGCGCGCGATCAGCTTCAAGCTCATCGAGGCAACCGTCAATACGTCGACGCTCCCCCCGTGCCGCCGCCTGCGCCTCCGGCCCTGGAGCGGCATCGGCAATTTCGGCAGCCTCGTCCAGCGGGCGGTTGCCCTTCTTGCGTGCCCGCAACCGGTCAATACAGTGGTTGCGCGCCACAGCGACAAGCCAGGTGATGGGGCTCAAGTCGTTAGCGGTGAAACGGTCTGCCTTGTGCCAGATCTTGATATAGATTTCCTGCAATGCCTCTTCAGCTTCTGCCCTGTCTTTCAAGACACGCAGACACACTCCGAAAAGTTTCGCACTCGTGAGACGATAGAGCCGATCAAACGCATTGCGGTCTCGCAGCGCGGTTCTGGCAAGCAATTTGGTGATCTCATCTGGCCCCATGAGCGGCAAAGATAGAAGCTTTCCTGCTTTTGACAATGCTGGCACTCAATATGAGTGCGAATGCGCCATTTGCCACTGCGCGGGAATAGGCTAAGAGACGTGGCGATTTTCAGCCAGAGGCCAAAAGGGAGCGCAGCATGTCGGAAACAACGGGCACAGCAGAGGCACAGGCCCGCATCCTTTCAGCAGCCCTTCCCTTCATGCAGCGCTACGAGAACAAGACCGTGGTGCTCAAATATGGCGGCCACGCCATGGGCGATGCCGAGCTCGGCCGTGCCTTTGCCCGCGACATAGCGCTACTGAAGCAATCCGGCGTCAACCCGATCGTCGTTCATGGCGGCGGCCCGCAGATCGGCAAGATGCTCCAGAAGATGGGCATTGAGTCCAAATTCGAGAACGGCCTGCGCGTTACCGACCGCTCCACTGTTGAAATCGTGGAGATGGTTCTCGCCGGATCGATCAACAAGGAGATCGTGGCGCTCATCAATTCCGAAGGTGAGTGGGCCATCGGCCTTTGTGGCAAGGACGGCAACATGGTCTTCGCCGAAAAGGCGCGCAAGACAGTCACCGATCCCGATTCCAATATCGAGCGTGTTCTCGATCTCGGCTTTGTCGGCGAGCCGGTGGAAGTCGACCGCACACTGCTTGATCTGCTTGCTCGCTCGGAGATGATCCCGGTGATTGCACCCGTCGCACCAGGGCGAGACGGCCACACCTATAACATCAATGCCGATACTTTTGCCGGTGCCATTGCCGGCGCGGTTCAGGCCTCGCG
The DNA here is from genome assembly GCF_037029545.1 of Nitratireductor sp. CH_MIT9313-5. Classification (NCBI taxonomy): domain Bacteria; kingdom Pseudomonadati; phylum Pseudomonadota; class Alphaproteobacteria; order Hyphomicrobiales; family Phyllobacteriaceae; genus Nitratireductor; species Nitratireductor sp. CH_MIT9313-5. The sequence goes on from NZ_JAYMER010000011.1 coordinate 471,829, forward strand.
CCTGCTTTTCCTGACCGACGTTCCGGGCGTTCTCGACAAGGACAAGAACCTGATCGACGAACTGACCGTTGCCGAAGCGCGCGCGCTCATCAAGGACGGCACGATCTCCGGCGGCATGATTCCCAAGGTCGAAACCTGCATCGAAGCCATCGAGCGCGGTGTTGAGGGTGTTGTCATCCTCAATGGCAAGACGGCTCATGCGGTGCTGCTTGAGCTTTTCACCGAGCATGGTGCCGGCACGCTGATCGTGCCGTAAGCTTAAATCAGGACAAGCAGGAGAATGCCGGCGACGATGAGTGCGCAGCCGGCGATCTCCGTCGCATTGATCTTTTCGCGGAAGAAGAAGACGGTTGAGGCAAAGGTGAAGATCATCTCCACCTGCGCCAGCGCCTTCACCACGGCTGCCTGCTGAAGCGTCATCGCTGCGAACCAGCCAAGCGAGGCGGTGGCTCCTACAAAGCCGACAAACAGCGACGGCCTCCAGGCCTGACGGATGCGGGCGAGCTCACTCCGATCCTTCCACAGCATCCAGACAAGCATGATGACAGTCTGGAAGGTGATGGTAGAGAGCAGGGTGGTTGCCGCCTGCATCATGAAAGTCGGCCCGCCGAGCGACAGGGAAGCTGCGCGATAGGCGACGGCTGCAATGCCGAATAGCGTACCTGAGGCGAGGCCAATGAGAGCGGTGCGGCTGACGACCGACGCTCCCAGATTTCGCCAGCTCATCGGCACATGCGCAATAGAAATGAGCATCACGCCGATCACCGTTATCGCGATGGCGGCGAAAGCGCCAGGACTTGCAAGCTCGCCCAGAAAGATCAGCCCGAACAAGGCCGCCTGCGCCGGTTCGGTGCGGGAATAGGCTGTTCCCACGGCGAAGTTTCTGAACGAGAACAGATACACGAGCAGGAACTGCGCGCCGATCTGGGAGAGTCCGCCAACGATCACCCAGAGCGCGAAATCGGCGCTTAGCCGAGGCAGCGGCAATGCGTAAACCTGGTTCAAAACCAGCACGAACAGGGCGGCGAAGGGCAGACCGAAGCCGAAGCGCACGAAAGTAGCGCCTGTCGATCCCATCACGCCTTTCAGATGCTTCTGTCCGACAGATCGCAGATTCTGCAGAAAGGCAGCGCCTATCGTGATGGGGATCCAGAGTTCCATGGAAATGCCGACCGGTTGGTGAGATCGACCACAGGCTAGATCATGTAGGCAGCGTTTGGCGCAAGCCCTTCAGGCGAAAACCGGTACCGTTGATCGGTTGTCAGGCTGCGTCGCGCTCGGCAGGCATGACGACAAGATTACGGCCGCGTTCCTTGGCCTCGTAAAGGCGCTTGTCTGCCTTCGCCATGATCTCGGGGAAGTTGGCAAGCGTTGGAGCTTCCGCGATGCCGATGCTGACCGTTATGCGCAGCACATCCTTGCCCTGTGGGGCGAAGGCGATCTTTTCAACAGCCATACGCAGCCGTTCGGCAATGATATAGGCATTTGCCAGATCGGCCCCGCACAGAAATATGCCGAATTCCTCACCACCCAGCCGGCCTTGAAAATCCGACCGGCGCACATTCTCGCGTATCGCGCCCGAGATGCGCCGCAGGGTTTCGTCGCCTGCCAGATGCCCGAAGCGGTCATTGATCTGCTTGAAATTGTCTGCATCCACGACAAGCAGGCAACCACGCGCCTTGTGCCCGCGCGTCGCCTCGATGGCTGAGACGAATGCACCCCGGTTGAGCAGTCCGGTCAGATCGTCCCGCCTTGCCTTTTCTGCCAGTCTGCGATGGACGGCGGCCAGCTCGTCATGCGCAGCGCTGAGCTGCTGATGCGCAAGGCGCACCTTGCGCTTCTGGTAAAGGAGGAAAAAGACAATCGGAAAGCCCAGAAGCACCGGGCTCAGGACACTGAGAAGCAGGACCTCGCCCTCCAGCGGTTTGCCCTCGAAAGCCAACACGCTCCAGCACACCAGCAGTGATCCTATGATCGCCATCAGCGTCACAGCTATTGACTGTAGCCAAACCTGCTTCATTGCCGCTCCCCGAAATGAACAGGCAGCTTGGCATATTGTTTTTGCTCTATCCTTTACGGTTTCGGTAAAATTTGAAACGCTCGGCCTGAACTGCCATAAGGTCGATCATGACAAATCACCCCGATCCCCAGCGTTTCGCCCATGTCACAGACTGGGTGTTCGACCTCGACAACACACTTTATCCACACCACAGCAATCTCTTTTCGCAGATCGACAAGAAGATGACCGCCTATGTGGCGGAGCTTTTGAAAATGCCGCCTGACGAGGCGCGCAAGCTGCAGAAGGATCTTTACCGCGACCACGGCACCACGCTGAACGGCCTGATCGAACGCTTCAATGTCGATCCGGATGATTTCCTGCGCGTCGTCCACGACATCGACTATTCATGGCTCAAGCCGGATCCCGAGCTGGGCGAGGCAATCAAGGCGCTGCCCGGCCGCAAGTTCATTTTCACCAATGGTGATCGCGGACACGCGGAAAGAACGGCAGCACAGCTCGGCATTCTCGACCATTTCGAAGACATCTTCGATATTGTCGCAGCAGACCTGACGCCGAAGCCTGCGCAAAAGACCTATGACCGCTTCGTGGAACTGCACGAGATCGCCGGGCCCAACGCCGTGATGTTCGAGGATCTGGCGCGCAATCTGCGCGTGCCCAAGAAGCTCGGCATGACCACCGTGCTGATCGTGCCGCGCAATTTCGAGCCGGATTTTTCCGAGATCTGGGAATCCGATCCGGATGAGAAGGACGATGTCGATTTCGTCACCGACAATCTGACGGACTTCCTCCAGACCATCATGAAAAAGGACGCGGCAAAGACCGCGTCCTGACAAGATCCCGCTTCAACGGGGTGTGGTTCTGAGGATCAGTGGTTGCGATCGTTTTTCGCAGCCGCTTCCTCCAGATTTCTGCGCGTTTCACTATCGCGCTCGCCGATAGTCTCGGAGCCGATGCCGCCGTTTGCGCGCGCATCATCTTCAATCTGGTTCAGATCGGTTTCCTTCTCCGCGTCCTTTGCCTGCTCGGGCTGAGACTTGGTGGCGTGTCCGAGATCCTTTGACTGCTGGCTGTCCATCATTTCGTCGTCTGGTGTGCTGTTGGCCATGGTGCAACTCCATTGTCCGGGGGGATGGAGTAAGAACGCACCCAAGGCACAAGCGTTCCGGCCGGGCAGGGCGCCCGACCGGACTTGATCGTCAGTGCTTGTGGTCGTGGCCACCAGATCCGCGACCGTAATTGGCAGGCTTCACCGGCAGTTCCAGTTCGACCTTGCCCGCCTTCTCGAATTCGAGCGTGAGCGGAACGCTCTCGCCTTCCTTGAAGGGCTCCGTGACCTTCATGAACATCAGATGCAAACCGCCTGGATCCATCTTCACGGTCTCGCCCGCAGTTACGACGAGTGCATCTTCAAGCGGACGCATGGTCATCACGTCATTCACAACTTCCATCATATGCACCTCGACCTTCTCGGCTACAGGCGAAGACAGGGAGATCAGGCGATCATCCTCCTCGCCGATATTTGTCAGGTTGATCCATGCGCCACCGGCGGGCTGGCCCGGCAGCATTGCGCGCGCCCACGGCTCCTCGATGCTGATGGAGCCCGCCGAAAGCCCGGCTTCGGCACCAGGCGCACCGTGACCGTGATGAGCATGGCTGTCATTGCCCGCGACGATGGTCAGTGATGGTGCTGGACCTTCCAGCTCATGCGGGTCCTGACCTTCTGCCGGATGCTGCACCCATTCTTCCGTGCCGGAAGCGCAATGCTGGACCGTGTCGAAATACAGGACCGTGCCGGGTTCACCGGCAACGCTACCTCTCAGGACAAACTCGTCATAATGCGCATCTTCAAGCGTGCCACCTTCCCATTTGACGACCTTCACACCCGAGGAAATTTCATGGCCGTGGACGGTGTAGGTCTTCTCGTAGTCACCATTCTCCATGGTGATGGTCCAGCCTGCCTTCGGCATCGGTTTGACGCTGACAAAGCCTTCGGGAATGCGGACTTCCACCACATTGGTCGCTTCGCCCTCGCAACCGTGCGGAATGGCAAGAACGGCTTTGAAACTGCCGGGAGCAGCTTCCCGCTCGACGAGCGAAACGTGAGCGAAGGCAGAGGTGGTGGCGATGAACGCGGTGGTGCAGGCCGCGGCTGCGGCGATGAGATTACGGTGCATCGAAATGCCCTTTCAGATGATGTCAAATGGAATGACAGCCCGCAGGCTGCATGAGCATCACGAAGGGAAAGGGGGCCCTCTTATAGGCGGAGGTGTTGCATCAAAGCGCGACTGCGGCGCTGTTACCTCGGCGAAGAGAGATCTCGTCGCCGACTGTCTGAAAGTAGCTCCCGGCAGCGTCTGCCGATCAATGGCGACCAGCGACTTTCCGCACAAATGACCGGTGGGGCAAAGCGGACAGTCTGGCTCCTGTCCCTGCAAAAGTGGACCGACATCACCCAGCGGGTGGCAGATGACCATGAGGTCGCGGTAAGGCTCGTTGGCCGCCGCGACGGCCGGCTGAAGCGCCGAGAGAAAAAGCGCAAAAAACCCCGCTACCGCGAACAATGCGCGGTCACGTCGAAGCTGGTTGAACCAGCTTTGCGCTTTTGCCCGGGTCTTCATGGGACTGCTTCTAGCCTGAACCGTTATGCGGCGCGACGGTTAGAATGACGCACCGCTCAACTCAAAGTTCATAGAACGTAGCAATCGCGTTCCAGGCCTCTTCGGCCGTGTCCACAAAGGTTATCAGCTTGTCGTCTTCAGGCGAGATTGTGCCTTGTTCGGCCAGGAAGCCGATATCGATGGCACCTTCCCAGAAGGCCTTTCCGAAGAGCAGCACGGGAACACGCTCCATGCGACCGGTCTGGATGAGTGTCAGCGTCTCGAAAAGCTCGTCCATCGTGCCGAAACCACCGGGAAACACCGCAACGGCCTTCGCCCGCATCATGAAATGCATCTTGCGGATGGCGAAGTAGTGGAAGTTGAAGCAAAGCTCCGGCGTGACATAAAGGTTCGGGGCCTGCTCATGCGGCAGCACGATGTTGAGGCCGATGGAGGGCGCGCCGCAATCCGCTGCGCCGCGATTGCCGGCTTCCATCACGCCGGGACCACCACCGGTGACCACCACATATTCGCGGTAATAGGACTTCGCCGACTGTTCCGAGCAGAGGCGGGCAAAATTGCGTGCCTCATCATAATAGCGGCTGAGCTTTGTGAGGTTTTCCTTCTGAACCTCGTTCTTCGCAGCCCACGCATCGCCGCCCGGTTCGGGCAGGCGTGCGCCGCCGAACAGGATCACCGTGGAACGGATGCCACGCTCGGCCAAAACCATCTCCGGTTTGAGCAATTCGAGCTGCAGACGCACCGGGCGCAGCTCGCGCTGGGTCATGAAGTCTTCGTCATCCCAGGCAAGGCGATAGGTGTCGGAGCGCGTCTGCGGGGTGTCGGGCACGCTGCGCGCACGCTTCAGGTCTTCATCGGAATGAGGAAGCGGCGTCCAGCCATTATTGTCTTCGCGGTCGGTCAAATCGTCGATCTCCGGCATTTGGCGCGGCCCCGTCGCGCATCCTGTGATTGACCCCCATCCTTGCTTCGCATAGTTTCCGCGCGGCCTTCGGGTGTCGATGAAAAGACTATGGCCCGAGCCCTTATCAGCTTGTTAAATGGAGCCGCAAGTATGCCGAGCACAGATGTCGCCGCACTCGAGAAGATCATAGAAGACGCCTTCGAGGCGCGCGACGGTATCAGCACGGATACGCGCGGCGAGATCCGCGACGCGGTTGAAGAGTCGCTCCTGCTTCTCGACTCTGGCAAGGCACGCGTTGCCGAACGTCAGGACAATGGCGACTGGAAGGTCAATCAGTGGCTGAAAAAGGCCGTCCTCTTGTCCTTCCGCCTCAACCCGATGGAAGTCATCAAGGGCGGCCCCGGCGACAGCACCTGGTGGGACAAGGTGCCCTCCAAGTTCGACGGCTGGGATGCCAATGCGTTTCAGGATGCCGGTTTCCGCGCCGTTCCCAATTGCGTGGTTCGCCGCTCGGCCTATATTGCACCCGGCGTCGTTCTGATGCCCTCCTTCGTCAATCTCGGCGCCTATGTCGGCAAGGGCACCATGGTCGATACCTGGGCCACCGTCGGCTCCTGTGCGCAGATCGGCGAGAATGTGCATCTTTCCGGTGGTGTCGGCATTGGCGGTGTTCTGGAGCCGATGCAGGCCGGTCCGACCATCATCGAGGACCACTGCTTCATCGGCGCTCGTTCGGAAGTGGTTGAAGGCTGCATCATCCGCGAAGGTGCAGTTCTTGGCATGGGCGTCTATATCGGCAAGTCCACCAAGATCGTCGATCGCACCACGGGCGAAATCTTCTATGGCGAAGTGCCACCCTACTCGGTCGTCGTTGCCGGCACCATGCCCGGCAAGCCGATGGGCAATGGTGAGCCTGGCCCGAACCTTTACTGCGCCGTGATCGTTAAGCGCGTTGATGAAAAGACACGCTCCAAGACTTCGATCAACGAACTGCTGCGCGACTGATCGGCTGCACGACCACAAGAGGAAGAACGCATGGGCAGAAATGACCTGACATGGCTATTTTTCGGTTTTTCCGGCCGGATCAGCCGTATGGCATTCTTCCTCGCCGGCCTGCTTTGGGCGGTCTTCCAGGCTTTCGCCCTCTACCGGTTCACCGTGGCAGAGCAGGCAGGGGGGGCGACCGACATTTGGGCCATGCTCTTCTGGGCGCTGTTCTTCCTTTCGGTCTGGTCGTCCGTGGCATTGGGCGTGAAGCGGCTTCACGACTTCGGCAAGCCCGGGATCTTCACGGTCGCGCTGTTTATTCCGATGGTATCCATCATCACCTTCATCGCCTTGTGCCTCTGGCCGGGCGATGAAGGGGCGAACCGCTACGGTACGCGCACCAACGCTCCGGCCTGAGCCAGCTGACCTTCACGCATTGCTGCAGGTGGATCGCGCGTGGTGACAGCGCGAAGGCTTTGGAATATGGCTTGTTCCATGACACTTCCCACAGATCCCGCAAAGAACCTCGCCGACCTCATCCGCTGCCCTTCGGTTACGCCCGAAGATGCCGGGGCGCTGGACACGCTTGCCCAAATGTTGGAGCCCCTCGGCGCCAAAAGCGAAAAGCCCGTCTTCAGCGATGAGAACACGCCGGATATCGCCAATCTCTACGCTACAATCGGAGAGGACGGCCCGCACCTCATGTTTGCCGGACATACGGACGTTGTGCCAGTCGGCGATCCGGACCAGTGGAAATTCCCGCCCTTTGCCGCAGAAATTGCAGATGGCGTGATGTATGGCCGGGGCGCGGTGGACATGAAGGGCGGCATCGCCTGCTTCGTGGCAGCCCTTGCCCGGCATGTTGAGAAGAACGGTCCGCTCAAGGGCCGCGCGTCGCTGCTGATTACCGGCGACGAGGAAGGCCCGGCGATCAACGGTACGGTGAAGCTTCTGGAATGGGCACGCGAACGCGGCGAAAGCTGGGACGCGGCCATTGTGGGTGAACCCACCAATCCCGAAAAGCTCGGCGACATGATCAAGATCGGTCGCCGCGGCTCCATGTCGGGACGGGTCACGGTGACAGGCCGACAGGGCCATGTTGCCTATCCGCATCTGGCAGACAATCCCGTGCCTGGCATCCTGGCGCTGGGGCAGGGGCTGATCGCGCACATCTTCGACGAAGGCACCGACGAGTTTCAGCCCTCCAATCTCGAAATCACGACCGTGGATGTCGGCAATCCTGCGGTAAATGTCATACCGGCCAAGGCAAGCCTCGCCTTCAATATCCGCTTCAACGACACCTGGACTGCAGAAAGCCTGCAGGAAGAAATCCACAACCGGCTCGATGAAGCTGCCGAGCATGATTGTGCCGAACGCGGGCTGGAAGCTCCGGTGGATTATGAGGTCGAGTGGATTGGCCGGGTCAGCCCGGTTTTCCTCACACGCGACGAAAAGCTGATCGAAACTCTTTCGGCATCCGTCGAGGCGGTCACTGGGGAACGCCCGAAGCTTTCCACCTCCGGCGGCACGTCCGATGCCCGCTTCATCAAGGACTATTGTCCGGTGGTCGAGTTCGGCCTTGTTGGCCAGACCATGCATATGGTGGATGAGCGCGTGCCGGTATCGGATCTGGAGACGCTCACGCGGATCTATGAGCGTTTCATTCAGGACTGGTTCGGCTGATATGCCGGCTGGTGATGTTCAGCACTCGCTTGCCGGTGTCTGGCGTTTGATGTTGGGCCGCGCAGACGGGCTGAAGCTGCTGGACCTTACCGCAGATGGCTTCTGGAACTCCTTCCGCGCCATCCTCCTTGCCCTGCCGCCGCTGGCGCTTGGCTGGGTCTCCTATGCAGGCGAACTGGCCGCCACCGGTTACGGCGAACGCCCTGCGCTGGTCTTTCGCCTGTTTCTGGCCGAGATGGGTGCCTGGCTCCTGCCGCTGGTAATTCTGGCGCTGCTTGCCCGCCATATCGGGCTGGCGCAGCGTTTCGTGCCCTATGTCGTCGCGTCCAACTGGGCCTCGGTGATCTTTGCCTGGGCCATGCTGCCAGCCGTCCTCATGCGGCTGATGATGCCCGAGGCCGGGCTTGCCGAGATGGTTTCCATTTTCGTTTTCTTCCTGAGCCTGTTCTTCTCCTGGCGCATGACGGTGGTGGTCATCGACCGGGGTGCCGCAATTGGCACCGCGTTCTTTTTCGCCATGCTGATGGGCGCCATCACGCTGTTGATCTGGCTGCAGGAGATGTTGGGGCTTGTGCCCGACTACTGACCTAGTAGTCGACCTGGATGAGATAGAGCCCGTCGGCCGGTGCCACGGGACCGCAGGCCGAACGCTTCTTCGCTTCGAGCGCGGCCACCAGATCATCCGCGTTCCAGCTTCCGTCCCCCACTTTTACAAGCGAACCCACGAGCGAGCGCACCTGATTGTGCAGGAAGGAGCGCGCGGAAGCGCGAACTTCAATGACGACACCGTCACGCGAAACGTCGAGCCGGTCGAGCGTCTTGATGGGGCTTTTAGCCTGGCACTGGGCCGCGCGGAAGGTGGTGAAGTCATGGGTGCCGAGAAGCCGCTGTGCGGCCTCATGCATGGCATCCACATCAAGCTTGCGCGATATGTGCCAGGCCCGACCGCGCTCGATGGCAATGGGCGCGCGCCTGTTGATGATGCGGTAGAGATAGTGCCGCGCCTTGGCCGAAAAGCGCGAGTCGAAATCCTCACCTACCTGCGTGCAATTAAGAATCGCGACACGCTCATCAGCCAGTGCCAGATGTGCATTGATGGCATTGCCGACCGTGTTCGCCGCCCAGTCTTTAGACAGATCGAAATGCGAGACCTGGCCCGTTGCATGCACGCCGGCATCGGTACGTCCGGCAGCCTTCAGCGAGATTTCTTCGCCGCAAAATTTCCTGATGGCCTGCTCGATGGCCGCCTGCACCGTGTGCTGGTTCGCCTGCCGCTGCCAGCCGGAATAAGGCGTGCCGTCATACTCCACGTCGATGCGATAGCGCGCCATGCTCAGCCAAGACCCCGGAATGCGCGCGGATAGATCAGGCGTCCGGCAAGCGGCGCTTCACCCGAAGCTCGCGCCTGAAGAGCCTCGCACTGATAATCGCTATCGAAACCGGCTGCTCGCTCGTGCGAATAACCGAAACGCCCGTAATAGGCGGGATCGCCCAGCACCACGCTGAGGCACTCGCCCTCTCGTTCAAGCCGCAGATGAGCTTCCTCGATGAGCGCGGCACCGATGCCCTCGCGCTGATGATCCGGGTCTACGGCGACCGGAGCCAGAGCCACTGCGTCATATGTCCCGTCGGATGCCTCTACCTTCAGGCGCGAAAACAGGACATGCCCGCGTACCATGCCATCGCGCTCCGCGACGAGCTCAAGAACGACGTCACTGTCCTGACGCAGCTTGTTCGTCAGCTCCGCTTCCGCACCGCCTTCAAAGGCACGACGCAGAAGTGCATCCACGGCCTCATGGTCGGTAGCCTCGACTGCACGAAGAATGACAGCACTCATGGCAGAATGGCTCCGTCTTCAAGCTTTGCGCCGCGCAGGAAATCCTCCGCCGAAGCACGCTTTGCGCCCGCCCGCTGAACCTCCGTCAGCTCCACGGCACCTGTCCTGCAGGCGATCACGAGGCCACCGCCAAGCCAGGTGCCAGCCGGTGCCGAAGCATCTGTCACACGGCTTTCCAGTACCTTGACGCGCTCCAGCTTGCCGCCAAGCGGCATCTCGCACCAGGCGCCGGGAAAGGGCGAAAGCCCGCGAATATGGTCGTGCACTTCCTGTGCAGGCTTCGACCAGTCGATGCGCGTTTCCTGCTTGTCGATCTTCTTTGCATAGGTCACGCCATCTTCGGCCTGGGGCACAAGCTCCAGCGCACCGTGCTCAAGTGCTGCCATCGCACGCACCATGAGTGCTGCGCCCACATCGCGAAGGCGGTCATGAAGTTCACCGGCCGTCATGTTCGGCTTGATCTCGACCCGCTCGGTCATGGCGACAGGGCCGGTATCAAGTCCTTCATCCATGCGCATGATCATCATTCCGGTCTCGGCGTCTCCCGCCATGATGGCGCGCTGGATTGGAGCGGCACCGCGCCAGCGGGGCAGGAGTGAGGCATGACCGTTATAGGCGCCAAGGCGCGTGCCTTCGAGAATGGCTTTCGGCAGAAGAAGTCCATAGGCGACGACGACCGCGGCGTCGGCCTTCAGATCACGAAAGGCTTGCTGTTCTTCCTCGCTTTTCAGGCTCTTCGGCGTGCGCACGTCGATGCCAAGCGCTTCGGCACGCTTGTGCACGGGCGAGGGGGTAAGCTCCAGACCACGGCGGCCCGCAGGACGTGGTGGCTGGGTATACACCGCAGCAATCTCATGACCGGCTTCCACTAGCGCATCAAGCGTGGCGACCGAAAAGTCCGGCGTACCCATGAATATGAGGCGAAGGCCCATTGGCGGCTGCTCCCGTCAGACGGTTGGTCAGCCCACCATGCGGCTTGGCGGACGGTCCTTGGCGAGTTTCTTGAACTTGCGCACCACCATGTCGCGCTTCAGCTTCGACAGATAGTCGATGAAGAGCACGCCATTGAGATGGTCGATCTCGTGCTGCAGGCAGGTAGCGAGCAGCCCGTCAGCCTTCAACATCTGCTCGCGACCCTGTTCGTCGATGTAGCGCACGGTCACTTCGGCCGGGCGCTCCACTTCCGCATAGTAATCGGGAATGGAGAGGCAGCCTTCCTCATGCACATTCATCGCGTCCGAGCGCTCGAGGATCTCCGGATTGATGATGATGCGCGGCGCGGGCTCCTCGTCCTTCTCGGCCACGTCAAGAACAAGCATGCGGCGCGGCTCGCCCACCTGGATGGCGGCAAGGCCGATACCCGGCGCATCATACATGGTGGCAAGCATGTCGTCGGCGAATTTGCGCACCTCGTCATCCACGCGTTCAACAGGTTTGGAAACCTCGCGCAGGATGGGGTCGGGCAGAATTACGAGCGGTCGAATTGTCATGCGCGTCAGGTAATGGCTCGGCGCTTGCCCGTCAACAAGGATGCGGGCTTGTTCACCTTTTGGTCTTATGTGGTTATCACGAATCGCATAAGCTGCCTGAATGGACATTGCTCAGATCTTTAATGCGCCCGTAGCGCAGTTCGGTTCCTCCACCTTCACGCTCGGCCAGCTGGTGGCGGGGGCGGGGCTCATGCTGCTTGTGCTTTTCGTCTTCCTGATGGTGCTTTTGTGGCGCTCTGCACGGGCGCGTGCGGTGGCCGCCGCCGAAGCCGCGCAGCGGGCGCGCGAGGCCGAACAGCGCATGGCCGAACTCACCCGCGCGCAGACCGAGCTGCAGGGGCGCATGGGCACGATCGCGGAAGTTTTCGGATCCAGACAGGCCGAGCTGACCAAGGCGCTGTCCGAGCGCATGGACGGCATGACGACGCGGCTGGGTCACTCGATCACCGAGCAGACGAAATCCACGCACGAGAACCTGGCAAAGTTGCAGGAGCGCCTCGCCGTCATCGACACGGCCCAGAACAACATCCAGTCGCTTGCCGGTCAGGTGGTGCAGCTTCAAAACATCCTGTCCAACAAGCAGACACGCGGTGCGTTCGGCCAGTCGCGCATGGAAGCCATCATCGCCGATGGTCTGCCCCCTGGCGCCTATGAGTTTCAGGCGACGCTCTCGAACAATACGCGGCCCGACTGTCTGGTGAAGATGCCGAACGATGCCCCGTCACTGGTCATCGACGCGAAGTTCCCGCTGGAAAGCTGGAACGCCATCCGCGCGGCATCCGAGGGAGAGAGCGGACCCGATGCAAAGCGCGTGGCCGAGCAAAGCTTCCGCCGGGATCTCGATGTGCATGTCAAGGCGATCTCGGAGAAATATCTGCTGCCGGGCGAGACGCAGGACACGGCCTTCATGTTCGTGCCCTCTGAATCCATCTTCGCCGAGATCCACGAGAATTTCGAGGCACTGGTGCAGAAGGCCCACCGCGCCCGTGTAGTCATTGTTTCGCCATCGCTCCTGATGCTGTCGATACAGGTGATCCAGGCCGTGCTGAAAGACGCGCGCATGCGCGAGCAGGCACATCTGATCCAGGCCGAGGTGGTCAAGCTGATGCAGGATGTGACACGGCTTGATGACCGGGTGCGCAAGCTGCAGACCCATTTTGGCCAGGCCAGCCGTGACATCGACCAGATCCTGACCTCCACCGACAAGATCACCAAGCGGGGCGAAAAGATCGAGGCGCTGGAGCTTGGACCGGCGGAAGCCGCAAAAACGTCAGCGGATGGTGGCGAACAGCGTCTTGCACCGCCCGGCCAGGGCTCCCTGCGCCTGCGGGTGGTGGAAGAATAGCCGCTTCGCGGCAAAGTGAGTTGAAACACCGGCAGTTTTCCTGCCAATGAGACACTTCATTTCGTGAGTGCTCTTTGGGAGGAAACAAAATGTTCAAGTCTGCACTGAAAACGGCATGTGCCGTCGCGGCGTTCACTGCGGTGGCGCTTTCAGGTGCGAGCGCGGAAACCCGCATCACCTACAAGTCGGCAAAGGCCGGTTCCTCCTATTACCAGATGGCGGTCGAGATCGCCGAAGCCCTAAAGAAGGGCACCGATGGCGAGTTCAGCGTCACCGTCGAGGAAAGCCAGGGTTCGGTCCAGAATGTCATGGAAGTGCGCGCGCGTGGCGCAGACTATGTCTTCACGACCCCACCGGCATTGGTGGGTGCTGCACAGAACGCGTCCGGTCCTTTCGAGGGCAAGGGCAGCGACAAGTTTGCTGAAATCCGCGCGCTCTTCCCAATCCCCTCGCTCACGATGCACTTCGTGGTCGCCGAGAGTGCTGGGGCCAGCAAAATCGAGGATCTGGCCGGCAAGACGGTTCTGCTCGGCAAGGGCTCCTTCGGTGCGAGCGAAGGCGAGAAATATCTCGAACTCTTTGGCATCAAGGATCAGGTCGAGATTGCCGACGCTGAGCTTTCCAATGCGGTGGCCGCCCTCAAGAACGGACAGATCGATGCTTTCGTCACGGCCGGCTCCTGGCCTGCACCGAACGTGATCGAGGCTGCAGCCAGCATTGGCGTTGACGTGCTTTCACTGACTGAAGAGCAGATTGCAGAGACCAAGCGCACGAAGATCACGATTCCCGCCGGTACCTATAGCGGTCAGGACGAGGACATCGTCACCACTTCGCTCCCGGTGGTGGCCTACACGACAACGGCCATGGATGACGACACGGCCTATCAGCTCACCAAGACCTTCTGGGAGCAGAAGGAAGCCATGGGCGGCAACGCACCCTGGTGGAACGGTGTTGACACGGCGCTGATGGCCAACATCACCGGCAAGCTGCATCCCGGTGCTGTACGCTACTATGAAGAAGCAGGCGTGGAACTGAGCGACGCCCAGAAGTAAAACCGCCACCTGCCGCCGCACCTGATTTCAGGGTGCGGCGGTTGCTCCTTGTTTTCAGCCTTTCAGACAAAAGCATTGCCATGACCAAGCGCATCGCCCTGGCCGCCCTAGCAGGCCTGCTCGTCGCCTATCATCTCGCGCTGGTCTTTTCCGGGCTCGTGCCGAACCTTGTAAGCCGGCCGCTGCATATGGCGCTGATCCTGCCCTGGGTGCTCGTTTTCGTGCCGCAGGAAATGGGGTGGCTGAAACGCATCTCGGGCGTTGCGCTTGCTCTTGCTGGCATCACTGCAAGTCTGTGGGTCGCGCTGAACCAGAACAGCCTCGGTGACCAATATGGTTTTCTCGAAGGTCCTTTTCAGATTGCCATTGCGGCAATCCTGTTGCTCGTGGTTCTGGAAACCGCGCGTCGCGCTATCGGCTGGGCCTTGCCCATCGTTGCCGCCATCATGTTGCTCTATGGCCTTTTCGGGCAGCATATTCCCGGCGAATTCGGCCATTCGGGAACCCCACTCACATCCTTTCTCGGCACGCTTACCATCGCCGAAGGCGGCATTTGGGGCAGCCTTACAGGCATCTCGGTTTCGACCGTCTCAATCTTCGTGATCTTCGGAGCCGTGCTTAATGCGGGGGAGGCGGGGCAGGGCTTCATGAATGTCGCTGCAGCCGCGGCTGGCCGCCTGAAAGGTGGGGCAGCCAAGGTTTCCGTCATTTCATCAGCGCTGTTCGGATCGATCTCCGGTTCCGCTTCTGCCAATGTCGCCTCCACTGGTGCGATCACCATTCCCGCCATGGTCAAGCTTGGCTACCCGAAGCGGCTGGCGGGTGCCGTCGAGGCCGTAGCATCCTCCGGTGGCCAGATCATGCCGCCGCTCATGGGGGCTGGCGCCTTCGTGATGGTGGAGCTTACAAGCACGCCTTACACCGCCGTCATGGCCGCAGCCATCCTGCCGGCAATCCTCTATTTCTTCGCGGTGTGGATCGGGGTGAACGCATTCAACACCCGCTACAAGCTTGAGGGCCTGCCAGCGGATCAGGCTCCCGCACTGCGCGATGTGATCATCACTTCGGCCTTCTTCCTCGTGCCGTTCACGGTCCTGCTCTGGGGCATGTTCGTGGCGGGCGTCACGCCGCAATATGCCGCAAGCCTTGCCATCCTGGCAGGAGCAGTGCTGCTTTTCTTCAATGGTGCGCTGCGTTTTTCTGCACGTGAGGCTCTGCTCCGTTTCGAAACCGCGCTGATCACCGCCGCACGTCAGGTCGCGCTTATCGCTTCCATCATTCTGTGCGCTTCCATTGTCATCGGCGTGCTTTCGATCACGGGCCTTGGCGTCAAGATTACCTCGCTCATCCTGTCGGGCGCAGGGGGCATGTTGTGGCCATCTCTGCTTTTGACGGCGATTGCATGCCTGATCCTTGGCATGGAAGTGCCGACAACCGCCGCCTATGTCATCTGCGTGTCCGTGGCTGGCCCCGCGCTGACACAGCTTGGGCTGGAGCCGCTGGAGGCGCATCTCTTCGTCTTCTGGTTCGCGCTTCTGTCCACCATCACGCCGCCCGTCTGTGGTGCTGTTTTCATTGCTGCGGGCATGGTCGACGAGGATTGGCTGAAGGTCGCCTTCACGGCAATGGCGCTGGGCGTCGGGCTCTATCTGATACCTCCGGCCATGATCGCCAACCCGATGCTGCTGGCATCGGCCACGGCACCGTTGGCCGCACTGTTTGCCGGCGCAAAGGTGGCGCTGGCGCTGGGAATGATCTCCTACGGGCTCATCGCGCGATTCAGCGTGGCAACACGCACCGGACTGGTGGCGGGCGGGCTAATCGTACTTTTCGTGCCACTCAGCCTTTAGAATTGATCGCGTCGCAGATGGAGGCCACCAGCGCCGCGTCGTGCTCGTCGCGTGCTCTCTTGGCTTTCACCAGGCACGCTTCAGAGCGCAGAATAACGCCGTCTTCCAGCACTTTCAGATGGTTGGCGGTCAGCGTCGAGCCGGTCGAGGTGATATCGACAATGATATCGGCAGACCCCGCCGCCGGCGCGCCTTCGGTGGCACCGAGGCTTTCCACGATGCGATAGACCTGGATGCCGTGCTTCTGGGAAAAGAACTGCTGCGTCAGGCGCCAATATTTCGTGGCAATGCGCAGACGACGACCGTGACGATGGCGAAAATCGGCGGCCACATCGTCAAGATCGGCCATGGTCTCGACGTCAAACCACACATCGGGCACGGCGACCACCACATCGGCATGGCCGAAGCCGAGCCGGGCGGCAATCTCTGCCTTGGCTTCCCAGTCGGGAATGGTTTCGCGAACGAGGTCTTCGCCGGTTACGCCCAGATCAATGCTGCCCTTGTCGAGCTCGCGTGCGATTTCGGAAGCCGACAGAAACGCGACCTCGATCTCCGGACGACCTTCCATCGAAGCCTGATAGCGCCGGTCATTTTCAGGCAGCTTCACATGAAAACCCGCAGCGGCAAGCTGCTCGATCGTCTTGTCCTTGAGGCGTCCCTTGGAGGGCAGGGCGAGTGTAATGCTCATGATGCGCGCTCCCGCAGGGTCTCGATGCGGTCCAGCCATGCCGAGAAGCCAATGCCGGGAATGGGGAAGGGCGCGCCAAGCAGCGTCAGAAGCCGGTCATAGCGCCCGCCACCGACAAGCGGCTGTCTCTCACCCTCAACCGTGATCTCGAAGATGAAGCCGGTATAATAGTCAAGCGGACGACCGAAGGAGGCATCATAGGTAATACGGGCAGCGCCGAGACCGGCTGCCTCGATCTCCCTCTGACGCGCGGAAAATCCGGCAAGCGCTTCATCAAGCACAAGACCGGCTTCACCCGCAAACGCTTCCAACCTCGCGATGGCTTCTGAGAGCGGCACTTTTAGCGCTAGGAATTTGCGCAATGCAGCGACCGCATCGTTGGAAAGCCGTACGCGCTCAAGTGCTGCCTTCTCGATCAGACGCTCGGCGATTTCCTGCGGCGTGCGACCGGCAGATGGCGAAAGACCCGCAGCCTCCATGCGCTCTGTTACCTGGGCCACAAGCGCACTTCGCTCACCCCTGGCAACCAGTTCGGCGAGATCGGCAGGCAGGCTGCCGCCATTGGGCGGATTGGTAAGTTCATCGAGTGTTGCCTTCAGGAGCCCCGGCGCCCCGAAGGCACGCGCCAGCCGCTTCTGCCAGCCCGATGGAAGTCCAAGCGCGGAAAGCACCGCCTCGAAAAGCGCCTGGTCGCCCATGGTCACGGCAAGAGCACGGCCCGGAAGCAACCGCTCCAGAAGCGCATGAGCGTCGGCCAGCGAACGCGCATCGGCTTGCGGACGGTTGTCCGAGCCCAGATCCTCGATACCCGCCTGAAAGAACTCTGCACCACCTTGTCGGCGCTGACGGAACACTTCGCCCAGATAGGCATAGCGCTGCGGCGTCTTCGCCCGCGCTGCAATGTGGTCACGGCAAACCGGAATGGTGAATTCCGGCCGCAGGCAAAGCGTTTCGCCCGTCTCGCTTTCCGTCAGGAAAATGCGCCGACGCAGATCCTCCCCCGCCATGTCGAGAAAGGGGTCGGCCGGCTGGATAATGCCAATATCCGCAAGCTGCGCCTCGCGCTCGGCAAACAGTGCGAGAATGTCATTGGCGAAGGTGGGGTAGCGGTGGGTCATGAGATGCCGGTGCGTACAGCACCCCCCTCTGCCTTGCCAGGCATCTCCCCCTCAAGGGGGGAGATCACACAGCTTCGCTGTCGCGCGACTGGTTTCAGGATTGGTGCTGCACTCAAACGCAGCCAATCTCCCCCCTTGAGGGGGAGATGTCCGGTAGGACAGAGGGGGGTGATCCTGGCTCTCACCTCAAGCGCAGCCAATCTCCCCCCTTGTGGGGGAGATGCCCGGCAGGGCAGAGGGGGGTATTGCAAGCCGCTCACCTCAAACCCCATCCCGTTCCTGCCGCTGCTCCTCAAGCACGCGGGCAACCGCCTCCACCAACTCGTCTTCCTTGACAGAAAACTGCGCCGGACGGCTCGCGCGCCATTCCTCGTTGCTTTCGATCTCGGCGGACAGCTTCTTGCCCTCGATCAGATCCTTGATCTGCACCACGCCTTCCGCGCGCTCATCAGCACCCTGGATGATGGCCAGCGGGCTGCCGCGGCGGTCTGCATATTTGAGCTGGTTGCCGAATTTCTTCCAGTTGCCCTGATACATCTCGGCGCGGATGCCGGCATTGCGCAGCTTCTGCGTGAAGGCCTGATATTTAGCCATGGCCTCCATGTCGCCATCCATGACGGTAACGAGCACGGGGGCCAGAACCTCGTCCTGACCAAGCTTTCCAAGGTTCTTCAGCGCCGTCATCAGGCGCGAAACTCCGATGGAAAAGCCGGTTGCCGGAACAGGTTGCCCGCGGAAGCGCGAGACAAGCCCGTCATAACGGCCACCACCACCCACCGAGCCGAAGCGAACGATCTCGCCCTTCTCATTGGGGATTTCTGCGGTGAGTTCGGCTTCGAAGACCGGGCCGGTGTAGTATTCGAGGCCGCGCACGACGGAGGGGTCAATGAGGATGCGGTCTTTTTCATAACCGGCAGCGCGGACAAGGTTCTCGATCTCGCCCAGTTCTGCTAGGCCAGCCTTGAACAAATCACTTTCGATGGAGCTGTTCTTGCCCGCAACATAGTCGAGGACGATCTGTGCCTTGCCCGCATCCAGTCCCGCACCCGGCGTGAAGTCGCCTTCACCTTCCTTGCCGCCGTCCCATCGGCCGGGCCCGAGCAGCAACACGATCTCCTCAACCGGAAACTTGTCCAATTTATCAATCGCGCGCAGCACGGTCAGCTTTTGCGCTTCATCCGTAACGCCGATGGCTTCCATCACGCCGTCAAGCACCTTGCGGTTGTTGACGCGGATGACATAGTCGCCGCGCGCAATGCCGAGCGCTTCCATGACATCGGCCATCATCATGCACATTTCGGCATCTGCCGCGACAGAGGGCGCGCCGACAGTATCGGCATCGAATTGCATGAACTGGCGGAAGCGGCCCGGGCCGGGCTTCTCGTTGCGGAACACCCAGCCCGCGCGATAGGTGCGGTAGGGAAGCTGGATCTCGTTGAAATTTTCCGCGACATGGCGCGCCAGCGGCGCGGTCAGGTCGTAGCGCAGGCTCATCCACTGCTCGTCGTCGTCCTGGATGGAGAACACGCCTTCATTTGGCCGGTCCTGATCGGGCAGGAACTTGCCGAGCGTGTCGGTATATTCCATCAGCGGCGTTTCGATCGGGTCGAAGCCGTAGCGCTCATAGACGACGCGGATCTTCTCGACCATCTCGTTGACGGCGCGAATATCGGCTGGATGGCGGTCGACAAAGCCGCGCGGGAGCCGTGCCTTAACCTTGCTTGCCTTGTTCGCCATGATCTCGAAATTCCGCCTGAAAATGTGAAAAACCGCGCCCGGGAAAGGGCGCGGCTGGTCTAACCGATAAGGGTGAGGGCGGCAAGCCTTCTGCCTGCCGCGCATGGGTTCCTAGCTGACGATGCGCAGATTGGAGAGCTCGTCGGCAATTTCCTTGAACTTCTCCGAAAGGTTCGCCCCCGTCGCATTCCAGAACAGCTTGGCGGCATTGCCATTGCCATCGGTGCGGAAGCGCGATGTGGAAACGCAGTCTTTCAGGCCGTCGATCTGCGCCTTGTCGGTCTTGTCCTTCTCATCAAGGTCAAGCGCGACAGCCATGATGATGATATTGCCATCCGTCTTCGCATTCCGGCACACCTCCGCCATCTTGTCATTCATGGCTTTGGTGTAGTTGGAATTGGAAAAGTCGCTCTTGTTGACCGACGTGTTCTCGAAGATGCGGCTCTTGCCGTCCTTGTTGCGTGCATAGCCGAAGCTTGAGTAAACCGAGCGATTGTTGGCCAGGTCATTGCCGCCATAGCGGTAATAGGACCCTGAATAGGGCTGTGCAGTTATCGAATCCGGACGGTAATAGGTGTTGGCGCCATCGGTGAGCACGATAACCACCTTGTCATTTCCGCGCTCCGTTTCTGGACGTGCCTTGAAAGGCTCCGGTCCGGAAACAACGCGCCAACCCCACGCGAGACCGTCGGGAACATTGGTTGCACCGCCTGCCTGCATGTCGTCAATCGCGTCTTCGATGGTCTTCAGCCCCTCTTTGGTGGCGACATCGGTCAGTGGCGTGATGGGCTTCGTTGTGCAGGAAAGATTCGGTCCCTTGCCCGGGCCGATGGCGCTTGTATCAAGACGCGCCTTGGTCGGATCGAAATACTTCTTCATCCGCGCCTGGTCGTCGATCTCGCTGCTGTAGTCGTAGTCTTTCCACCAGTTGTTGTTTGCCGGACGCGAATACCAGGTCTCATCAGTCTCGTCGGGAGCAAACATCGGCACGAAGAGCGTGTCAGGATTTGCAGATGTCGGAACCGCATCATTCAGGCCATAGTCGCCCGGGCGGATTTCAACGCAGCCTGCCCAGCTGTGTATTGTGGTGGCATCAAAAAGAGTGAACCGGCTGACTGTGGTGTTCTGCTCGCTTTTCGGCCAACCCTTGCCCTTCTTCTTCCAAACACCGCTTTCTTTCACGACCTGCTTGTTGCCGCTGGACATGTCCGACCAGTCGAAATTCTCATGATGAATGGAAGAGCGGCCCTCGGTATCCATCCAGGATGCGTTCTTGTACTTAGTCCCTACATTCACGGATGCGGCGAACGGCACCACGCCGAATTGAACAGGCGCATTGATCTGCTTCATCGAACCGGCCTGCTGGGAAAGCGTGCTGACAAGCTCCTTTGCAGCATCTTTGAGGAGGTCGATGCGCTTCTTGCCCGAACCCGAACCCTTGTAGTCCATGGAGCCCGAATTATCGAGGACAAGGGCCACTTCGATGGTGTTCTTGAGCTGAATTTCGCTGCGCGCGCTGAAAGCCATATCGGTTTCACCGGAGCCAGAAGCTTTGCGCAGCGCCTGAAACGCCGGGTAGAAATAAGGCTTGTATTTGAGGTCTGCCGTCAGCACCAGCGTTCCGCCACCGGTGGTCATGTCCGGCAAGTCGACATCCAGTTCAGTGTTTTCGGGCTTCACCGGGCCAAGATTGGCGACGAAGAAGTCTTTCGCGAACTGCTCCGCCTCCTCGTCGCTTACACCTCTGGAAATCTCGACCGCTGTCGCAATACCTGCCGCATCAAGCGCATTGAGCGTTGCCTGCCTCTGGCGGCTGGCCTCGGTATAGTCGATGGCAAGCGCAAGACACCCCATGATGGGAACCATGGCGATGGCTGTCAGCATCGCGTAGTTTCCGCGCTCGTCCCGCAGGAATTTGAGCAACATGGCATTAACCCCCAATAACGTTGCCCTGAAAGATCAACCTTCTCTTATAGGAAGTGGTTAATCGCGCTGGAGAAGTTCGCCTGCTGGTGGATGAATGGTTAAAGCGCAGGCTGCGATTGCTCATATCGGGCAAGCCGTGAAGATGGGTGACATGAAAGGGCCCATGGGCTAATGCCTGTTGCCGTCCAGCCCGAACCGAAGACCGATCACCTGATGGAGAACCGATGGCCGACCCCGTGAACATGATCGACCGTCTGGAAGAGATTGCCGAGCCCTACAAGGTCATTCTTTCCGATGTCTGGGGTGTCGTGCACAACGGTGTGTCTGCCTTTCCTGACGCCGTGGATGCATTGGCGCGCATGCGCGCAGCCGGTAAGAAGGTGATCCTCATCACCAATGCCCCGCGGCCCCACCCGCTGGTAATCGAGCAGCTTGAGCGCCTTGGTGTGCGCGATGATGCCTGGGACAAGGTCGTCACCTCCGGCGACGTGACCCGCAAGCTGATCGAAGAAGGCCCGCGCCGCATCTTCCACCTTGGGCCGGAGCGCGACACGCTGCTTTATGACGGGCTGGATGTGGAACTCGTGGAAGAATTCGAGGCTGCGGGCGTCGTCTGCACCGGTCTGGAAGACGATGAGAGCGAAGGCCCGGAGGATTATGCGGAAATTCTGCAGCGCCTGCGCGCGCGCAATCTGCCCTTCATCTGCGCCAATCCGGACATTGTGGTGGAGCGTGGTGACAAGCTGGTCTATTGCGCCGGCGCCCTGGCGCGCGAATACGGTCTGTTGGGCGGCCGCACGCTGATCGCGGGCAAGCCCTTCGCTCCGATCTACGAAGCGGCCATGCAGGCGGCAGGCGAGCTGGCGGGCACAACCTTCGACCGCTCGGAGGCTCTGGCCATCGGTGATGGCGTTCTGACTGACGTGAAGGGCGGAGTGAATGCGGGCATTGACGTTCTTTTCGTCACTGCCGGTATCCACGGCGCCGACTACAATGTCGATGGCGCTCCCGACAAGGCAAAGCTGGCGGCGTTTTTCGACAAGCACGCGCTGCATCCCGTCGCCAGCATTCACCGGCTGAAATAGGTGCGGCGTGGGCGCGCGGATTGAACGCATCACCGCTTATGACAAACTGCCGCGACCTTTGCGCGGCGGGGTCATTGCCATCGGCAATTTCGACGGCGTGCATCGCGGCCATCAGGCGGTGCTGGAAAGAGCTCTGGAGATCGCCCGTCGCGAGGGAAGACCTGCAATCGTGCTCACCTTCGAGCCGCATCCGCGCGCATTCTTCCAGCCGGACCGGCCACTGTTCAGGCTGACGCCGGCACCGGCGAAGGCGCATCTCCTGCAAGCCCTTGGCTTTAATGCAGTTGTCGAGCAGGCGTTCGACGCGAGCTTTTCCGGTCTGACGGCGGAGCAATTTGTCGAGCGTGTTCTGGTGGAGGGCCTTGGAGCAGGGCATGTCGTCACCGGTTTCGACTTCCACTACGGCAAGGCGCGCGGCGGCACGCCTGAAACGCTTGGCCGAGCCGGAGAGGCGAATGGTTTTGGCGTAACTGTCGTCGACGCTTTCGGCGATGAAGGCGGCAACACTATCTCTTCCAGCCGCATCCGCGAACTGTTGCGGCAGGGAGAATTGCCGGAAGCCAACGGGCTCCTGGGCTATCGCTTTACGGTGGAGGCGGAGATCATTGGTGGCAAGCAGCTTGGCCGCACGCTCGGTTTTCCGACCGCCAACATGGCCTTGTCGCCGGCAAGTGATCTTGCCCACGGCATCTACGCCGTTCGCTTCCGCCGGGCAGATGGCAGCCTATACGACGGTGTCGCCAATTTCGGCCGCCGCCCGACCGTGGATGAAGACGGCGCGCCGCTTCTGGAAACCTATCTCTTCGACTTCGAGGATGACCTTTACGGCGAAACCTGCGCCGTCTCGCTTTTCGCATTCCAGCGGGGCGAGGAGAAATTTGACGGGCTCGAAGCACTGACCGAGCAGATGAAGCGGGACGAGGAGACTGCGCGCGCCATCCTGCAGAAGGTTGAGCCGCTATCGCCTCTTGATCTGCAAATCGCGTTCGAGCGGAGCTGAAGCGTGGCAATCAAGGCTTTATTCTTGGTCAAGCCTCGGCTAAAAGCGCGGGCCATGACCATACGCGCCGGCCACAAGACGAATTTCATACGAATTATTGGCCCGGCCTTCCCGGCGGCCTGAGGGCTGCGGAAGGTCCGGGATTTGCGCGCGCAGGCTGATGGCGGCCTGCGAGACTGGCACAGGCGAGGCTCATCTGCCTTCGCATTCTCACGGCGAGACCATGACCGACACGTCCGAAAAGCTCGATTACTCAAAGACCCTCAATCTGCCACAGACCGATTTCCCGATGCGCGCGGGCCTGCCCAAGAAGGAGCCGGAGATCGTCGCGCGCTGGGGGGAGATGGACCTCTACAAGCGCCTTCGCGAAGACGCGAAGGGACGTGAGAAATTCGTCCTCCATGACGGCCCACCCTATGCAAACGGCAATATCCATATCGGCCACGCGCTCAACAAGACACTGAAGGACATCATCACCCGCTCCTTCCAGATGCGCGGTTATGATGCCAATTATGTGCCGGGCTGGGACTGCCACGGCCTGCCGATCGAGTGGAAGATCGAGGAACAGTACCGCGCCAAGGGAAAGAACAAGGACGAAGTGCCGGTCAACGAGTTCCGCAAGGAATGCCGAGAATTTGCCAGCCACTGGATTAAGATCCAGTCGGAGGAGTTCCAGCGCCTCGGTGTCGTGGGCGACTTCGAAAAGCCCTATCTCACCATGGACTACCATGCGGAAGCCCGCATCGCCGGCGAGCTTCTGAAATTCGCCATGTCCGGCCAGCTCTATCGCGGCTCGAAGCCGGTCATGTGGTCGGTCGTCGAGCGCACGGCTTTGGCTGAGGCCGAGGTGGAGTATCAGGATGTCGAGAGCGACATGATCTGGGTGAAGTTCCCGGTGGCGAACGCCATCTATTCAGAGGCAGCTTGGGTTTCTCCTGAAGATCCTGAGCTTACGGAGCTCACGGACGAGGTTGTTAAAAAACAAACAGCGCTGCGTGAAGCGTTTATCGTTATATGGACGACAACGCCTTGGACGATCCCCGGCAATCGAGCAATCGCATATTCTACCCGTATTTCCTACGGACTGTATGAGATCACCGAGGCTGAAAACGACTTCGGTCCTCAAGCCGGTGAAAAGCTCATTTTTGCCGACGCACTTGCTGAGGAGTGCTTTGCGAAAGCCAAGGTAACTGCGTCACGCTTGTTCGATGTGCCTGCGCGAACCTTTAAGCATATGACTGCTCACCATCCGCTGAAAGGCCTCGGCGGTGGCTATGAGTTCACCGTGCCGCTTCTGGCAGGCGATCACGTGACGGACGACGCCGGTACCGGTTTCGTGCACACCGCACCCAGCCATGGTCGTGAAGACTTTGACGCCTGGATGGACGGTCGTGCTGAACTCGAAGCGCGCGGCATCGACCCGACCATTCCCTTCCCCGTCGATGATGCGGGCTACTACACCAAGGACGCGCCGGGCTTCGGTCCGGACCGTGAGGGTGGTCCGGCACGGGTGATCGACGACAAGGGCAAGAAGGGCGACGCCAACAAGGCCGTGATCGAGGCCCTGATCGAGCGCAACATGCTCTTTGCGCGCGGACGGCTGAAGCACTCCTACCCGCATTCCTGGCGGTCCAAGAAGCCGGTCATCTTCCGCAATACGCCGCAGTGGTTTGTCTATATGGACAAGGAGCTTGGCGGTTACGGTCTTGCGCAGCAGGACCGAGCGTCCGACCGGACGCCGGGCGAAGTCTCGCCCGCCCACGCGGAGGCCAGCGAGCAGGGCGAGCGTGCGGCCGTGAGCGCAAATCAGCCGGACACGCTTCGGAACCGCGCGCTGAAGGCCATCGACACGACACGCTTCGTGCCCTCCGCCGGCCAGTCGCGTCTGCGCGCCATGATCGAGGATCGTCCGGACTGGGTGCTTTCGCGCCAGCGCGCATGGGGTGTGCCGATCTGTGTCTTTGCCGATGAAGACGGCAACATCCTGCAGGACGAGACCGTCAACAAGCGCATTCTGGAAGCCTTCGAGGCCGAAGGCGCTGATGCGTGGTTCGCCGATGGTGCCAAGGATCGCTTCCTTGAAGGCCGCGACGACAAGGACAAGTGGACCCAGGTCATGGACATCCTTGATGTCTGGTTTGATTCCGGCTCCACGCACACCTTCACGCTGGAAGACCGGCCGGACCTGAAATGGCCGGCTGACGTCTATCTCGAAGGCTCCGACCAGCATCGCGGCTGGT
Organism: Nitratireductor sp. CH_MIT9313-5; assembly: GCF_037029545.1. Classification (NCBI taxonomy): domain Bacteria; kingdom Pseudomonadati; phylum Pseudomonadota; class Alphaproteobacteria; order Hyphomicrobiales; family Phyllobacteriaceae; genus Nitratireductor; species Nitratireductor sp. CH_MIT9313-5. Next base: position 497,409 of record NZ_JAYMER010000011.1, read on the forward strand.
TCCACTCCTCGCTTCTGGAAAGCTGCGGCACACGTGGCCGCGCGCCTTACGACACGGTCATCACCCACGGCTTCACCATGGCCGAGGACGGCCGCAAGATGTCGAAGTCGCTTGGCAATACGGTGGTCCCGCAGGAGATCATCAACCAGTCGGGTGCTGATATCCTGCGCCTGTGGGTGGCCACCACCGATTACTGGGAAGATCAGCGTCTCGGCAAGAACGTGATCCAGACCAATGTCGATGCCTACCGCAAGCTCCGAAACACCGTGCGCTGGATGCTCGGCACGTTGGCTCATGACGAAGGCGAGGATGTTCCGGTGGCCGAGATGCCGGAGCTTGAGCGCCTGATGCTCCATCGCCTTGCCGAACTCGATGAAGTGGTGCGCGCAGGCTACGACAATTTCGATTTCAAGCGCGTCGTGCGTCAGTTGCTCGACTTCATGGTCATCGAATTGTCGGCCTTCTATTTCGATATCCGCAAGGACGCACTTTACTGCGACGCGCCCTCCAGCACCCGCCGCAAGGCTTCGCTTCAGGTGGTGCGCAAGCTGTTCGACTGTCTGGTAACATGGCTTGCCCCGGTGCTGCCGTTCACCACTGAAGAGGCATGGCTTGAGCGTTATCCGGAGCGTGAATCGGTGCATCTGGAGCAGTTCCCGACCGTGCCCTCGGATTGGAAGGATGAGGCGCTTGCCGCGAAATGGCGCAAGATCCGCCAGGTTCGACGCGCCGTTACCGGCGCGCTTGAAATCCAGCGCAAGGACAAGGTCATCGGCTCTTCGCTCGAAGCATCCCCCATTGTCCACGTGACGGATGCCAGCCTGCGCGAAGCCATCGCCGACCGCGACATGGCCGAAATCTGCATCACCTCCGGCATTGAAATCCGGGATGACGCTGCACCTGCCGATGCGTTCGTCTCCGAAGATGTAAAGGATGTAGCGGTCGTGTTCCGCCGCGCCAGCGGTCAGAAATGTGCCCGTTCCTGGCGCTACACGGATGACGTGGGTACCGATCCGGAATTCCCGGACGTGTCTGCCCGCGACGCCGAAGCACTGCGTGAACTGAAGGCGTTGGGCCGTCTTTAGTCGAGTCAATCGCCTTAACGCGCCCGTTGCTTCGCTCCCGCCGCTTCTGTAAAAAGAGCGGCGGGACGTTTTTTTGCCATAAGCTATGCTCTATACACGTGGCGCTTGAGTAACGGGCGAGGGGTCAGCATTGCGCTATCCGCCCTGACAGGAGTTCGACCTGATGAAACTTCGCGGCGAAATGCAGATCGGCCGTATCGGCGCTGGTCTCGGCCTTGTCTCACTGCTGGCGCTGGCCGGCTGTGGTGGCACCACCTATGGCACGGGCACGCCTGCAGAGCAGCAGCTTCTGGAAGATGTGACAGGTGCTCTGTCGCTGGCGCCCAAGGACAAGCAGAATATCTCCTACGCACCGCGCCCGGGCATCGTGAAGCCGCCTTCAACGGAAGTGCTGCCGCCACCGCAGGACGATGTTGCAGAAGCCAATCCGGCCTGGCCGGAATCGCCTGAAGAGCGTCTGGCGCGCATTCGCGCCGAGGCAACGGAAAATCAGAACAATCAGTTCTACCGCCCGAACATCGTGCGCGATGTGAATTACAGCGACGACAAGGTCGGCCCTGCCGTCTCTCCGCTGTCTCGCGCCGAGCAGAAGGCTGAAATCGAGCGCCGCAAGGCAATGGCTCGCCAGGGCAGCCCGAACACGCGCCGCTATCTGAGCGAGCCACCGGTTGATTATCGCCAGCCGTCCGACACGGCTCCCGTTGGCGATCTTGGCGAGGATGAAGCCAAGAAGGAGCGCAAGCGCCGCAAGGCAACAGCCGAAAACACGGGTGGTCTGCGCCGTCTCATCCCCTGGATGTAATGATGACGGCGGAGGCGGTTCAGTCGCGCCTCTGCCGGAAGAACGAGGTCAACAGTTCAGCCGCCTCGCTCTCGTTTATGCCGTCATAGATCTCAGGTGCATGATGGCAGGTCGGCTGCGAAAAGAAGCGGCCGCCATGGCGCACACCGCCGCCCTTGGGGTCGCTGGCTGCGAAATAGAGCCGCCGGATGCGGGCAAAGGAAATCGCTCCTGCGCACATGGCACAAGGCTCCAGCGTCACATAAAGATCCGCATCATTCAGCCTCTCAGCATCAAGTGCATTGCAGGCGGCGCGGATGGCGAGTATCTCCGCATGAGCGGTGGGGTCGTTGAGTTCGCGCGTACGGTTGCCTGCACGTGCGATGATCCGGCCCTCGCGCATGATGACAGCACCGACCGGAACTTCGCCGCGAGAAGCCGCAGCGTGCGCTTCCGCAAGAGCGATTTCCATGGGGCTTTGGCGTTGATCGGGGCGTAACATGCTCAATTTTTCACTCGCAAGCCGCAAGACGACTTGATACCTAGCCGCCTCGAAAGGCAAAGGCCACAATGAAGAACGACAGAAACGACAAAGACCGTCCGCGCAAGAGCGGAAAGCCCGAAGGCAAACCAGGTGGCAAGCGCGAAGGCTTCAAGGGCGGTGACTTCAAGAAGCGAGATGGCGACAAGCCCCGCTTCAAGTCAGCCTCAAAGGGCGCCAGGGACGAGGCGCGCCAGGACGAGCGACCGAGATCTGACCGTCCGGGAGGCGATGGACCCAAGCGTGAGCGGACCTTTGGCGACCGGCCTCATGGCGACCGCCCCAAGGGCGCGCGCGGCGCCGGGAGTGACAAACCGAAGCGCGATTGGAAAAAGAACCCGCCGCGTCCGGGCAAGCGCGAGCGCGCGGAACAGGCTGCGGGTGATGCAGCGTCACTCAGCGTGTCAGCCAAGGCCGGCGAGGCAGAACGTATCGCCAAGCGTCTCGCGCGCGCCGGTGTGGCTTCGCGCCGTGAGGCCGAGGATATGATCACTGCCGGACGTGTGAGCGTCAACGGCAAGGTGCTCGAAACGCCAGCCTTCACCGTAACCGATCGCGATCGCATCGAGGTTGACGGGAACCCGCTGCCGGCGATTGAGCGCACACGCCTCTTCCTGTTCCACAAACCCTCCGGCGTGGTGACGACGAGCCACGACCCCGAGGGCCGGCGCACCCTGTTCGACATCCTCCCCGCTGGCCTGCCGCGTCTGATGACTGTCGGTCGCCTCGACATCAACACCGAGGGTCTGATCCTTCTGACCAATGATGGCGGGTTGAAGCGCATTCTCGAACTGCCTGCCACCGGCTGGCTGCGCCGCTACCGTGTGCGCGTCCATGGCAAGGTGGACACGACCGCGCTTGCAGGTCTTGCCGATGGTATAGCGGTGGATGGCGTCTTCTACGGGGCCATCGAGGCCACGCTCGACCGCGAGCAGGGTTCCAATGCCTGGCTGACCGTTGGTCTGCGCGAAGGCAAGAACCGCGAAGTGAAGAACGTACTCGGCGCCATCGGCCTCGAGGTGACACGCCTCATCCGCGTTTCTTATGGTCCCTTCCAGTTGGGCGCTCTTCCCGAAGGTGCGGTTCAGGAAATCAAGGGCAAGATGCTGCGCGATCAGCTTGGCGAGCGGCTTCTGGAAGAAGCCGGTGCCAATCTCGATGCGCCAATCGCCACGCCTTTCTCGAACAAGCCGGTGAAGGCGGAGCGCAAGCCACGCGTGGAGCAGCCCGCATCTGATCGCGATGACGCTCGCAAGCCGTTCAACCGCAAGAAGGCACGCGAAGAGCGCCGCGAGGAATTGCGCGACCGCCTGCAGACCAAACCCGGCCGCAACCCGCGCGATGGAGAACCACGCGGCGAGAAAACCCGCGGCCCCAAAAAGACCGAGGCCTATACGCCGCGTAGCCGCTCTTCGAATGTCTGGATGGCACCGGGTGCCCGTCCCGTAGGCAAGAAGAAAAAGGAAGAAATGGAAGCGGCGGAAGCCCGCCCAAAGCGTCAGACAGAACGCTCCCAGCGCGGAAAGCCGGATGGCAAGCCAGGCTTCGGCAAGGACAAGCCGTCTTTCGCGAAGAAGCAGGACGGCAATCCCGGCTTCAAGGGAAGGCCCGCAGGTGCAGGCCGCAGGCGCGACCGGGATTGAACGAAAATAGGGGCAGCGGATGATGCGCATCGTAGGGGGCAGGCTCAAGGGCCGGCGGCTCGTCTCTCCGGCTGACAGGGCTGTCAGACCGACAACCGACCGCGCACGCGAGGCGTTGTTCAACATCCTCCAGCACGGCTATCCGGAAAGCCTTGAGGGCACGCGCGTACTCGATCTCTTCGCGGGAACCGGCGCGCTGGGCATCGAAGCGATCTCACGCGGCGCGAACCATGCGCTTTTTGTGGAGGAAGCCGTCTCCTCGCGCGCCATCATCCGCGAAAATATCGAGGCCCTCGGCCTGCAGGGCGTGGCCAAGATCTTTCGCCGCGACGCCACCCGTCTCGGACCTGCGGGAACGATACAGCCATTCGATCTCGTCTTCGCCGACCCGCCCTATGGCAAGGGCTATGGCGAACAGGCGCTGGCGGCTGCCCGCGACGGCGGCTGGCTGACGCAAGGTTGCCTCATCGTGGTGGAAGAAGGGGCGGATACGCCTTTCCAGCCGCCGGAAGGCTTCGTTCTGCATGAACGGCGTGACTATTCCGGTACCACGCTCGCCTTCTGCGGACTTGGCTGAGCTGACGACCGGAGGCGAACAGGACGTGTTAATCTTCCTGCACTAGATAATCCGGGCAGGAAACGAAGCAGGATTGGTCGCGTGACGGACAAGGTCGGAAGCACACCCAGCATCGCATTGGCTCTTGGTGGCGGTGGCGCGCGCGGGCTGGCGCATATTCACGCGATCCAGGCATTGGACGAACTGGGCCTTCGCCCGACCGCGATTTCAGGTTCCTCCATCGGCGCGATTATGGGCGCTGGCATGGCATCCGGCCTGTCGGGCAAGGATATTGAGGAGCATGCCCGCTCCATCCTGTCACGACGCGCGGAAGTGCTTGCCCGCGTCTGGCGATCCCGCCCGGCGACCTTCTCCGAGATGATGGAGAGCGGCCTGCGTCTTGGCCAGTTCAACGCGCCCCGCGTGGTCGGCGCCTTTCTTCCCGAAGCGATCCCAGAGACGTTTCAGGAGCTGAAGATACCGCTTCACGTCACGGCAACCGACTATTACGGCCACTGCCTTGCGGTTCTCTCCGAGGGCGATCTGGTCTCCAGCCTCGCAGCCTCGGCGGCACTGCCCGCGATATTCTGCCCCGTGGAGCGTAATGGCCGCCTGTTGATCGATGGCGGCATCTACAATCCCGTGCCCTTCGATATTCTAGAAGGCAAGGCCGATCTGGTCATTGCGATTGATGTTGTCGGCGCACCAAGCAAGACGAGCGCCAAGGTGCCGACCACCGTCGAGATGATGTTCGGCGCCACACAGCTCATGATGCAGTCGATCATCGCAATGAAGCTGGAAAGCCGCAGACCCGACATCCTGCTGCGTCCGCCGGTTTCCCGCTTCCGCGTGCTGGATTTCCTCAAGATCAACGCGATCATGGAGGAAACGGCAGGACTGAAAGAGGAACTGAAGCGCGCGATAGACGCGGCCTTCACCGCGGCTGCAAAACACGGCGCCTGATCAGTCCGCCTGCTTTTCTGCCGTCTCCTCTTCCTGCGGGTTCAGGATGCGGCTTTCGCGTTGCGGTTTGATCAGCGGCTCGGGCAGAACCGGCTTCGTGTGCATTTTTTCATTGCCCGCAGTCAGACCTTCCACGGCCTGTATGGAAAGACGATCCTCGTCACGCTTGCGCACATCTTCCATAATGGCCTCGGCTGTCTGCGTGTCCGTTCCAAGCGCCTCGAGCGATTCCTGGCCAAACCGCAGGGCAGACTCCAGCGTTTCGCGAATCTCGTAATCCACATCGCGCTGGCGAAGCCACAATGTGTGCGCGCGGTCGTAGGAGCGCACATAAAGCTTCACATGCGGATATTCCGCCTTGATGAGGTCCACGATCGCATCCGTCGAAGCGCGCCCATTGGTGCAGACCGCTACCAGTTTCGCATCTCGAATGCCTGCCGCTTCCAGAACCTCGCGCCTGCGTCCATCACCATAATAGATGTGAAAGCCAAAGCGCTCCGCCAGCCGCACACGCGCTGCCGAATGGTCGATAATGGTCACGTCACTGCCGCCGGCAAGCAGTATCTGGGATACGATTTGCCCGAAGCGGGAGAAGCCGATCATCATCACGTCTGCACCGGCTCCAGCGAAATCCTCTTCCATCTCGTCTGGATCTTCCTCCCCGACGAGGCGCTCGCCCAGCGCGACACTCAAGGGGGTGAGAGCCATGGAGATCGTGACGATCGCGATGAGAAGTGACGCGGTTTCTCTGGAGAATATCAGTGCCGAAGATGCGGCAGTGAAAAGCACGAAGCCGAACTCTCCGCCCTGCGGGAGCTGACCTGCAACCCGCGCGGCGTCATCGTGGCTGCTTCCGAATACGCGGCACAATCCATAGAGGATTGCACCTTTCGTGGCGATGAGTGTGGGTACTGCGATGAGAATGATCAGCCAGTTTTCGATCACGACATTGAGGTCGAGCGATAGCCCGACTGCCATGAAGAACAGGCCAAGCAGCACGCCGCGGAAGGGTTCGATATTCGCGCTAAGCTCGTGTCGGAACGAACTGTCGGCAAGCAGCACGCCTGCAATGAACGCTCCCAGCGCCATGGAAAGTCCCGCGACCTGAAGCAGCGAGGCTGAGCCCAGCACCACAAGCAATGCAGCCGCGATCATCACCTCTCTTGCGCCGGAGCTTGCGATCAGCCGGAACATCGGGTTGAGCAGGTAGCGCCCGCAAAGGATAAGCGCGGCAACAGCAAGAATGGCAATGCCGAAGCTTGCGAGGCTCATCGCCTCAACCCCTTCGCCGCCCGGCGAAAGGAGAGGCACCAGAGCAAGCAGTGGCGCGATCGATATGTCCTGGAAGAGAAGTATCGAGAATGCGGTCTGGCCGTATCGCTGGTTCAACACGCCACGCTCTTCCATGGATTGAACAGCCACGGCCGTTGATGACAGGGCTAGGCCGAAGCCGATGATCATCGATGACTGGAAGGACAGGCCGAGGCCAATCGCCGCCAAAAGAGCGATGACCGCGCCGCTGAGGAAAACCTGAGCAAAGCCTAAACCGAATATGTGGCGACGCATGGCCCACAGACGCGATGGGTTGAGCTCAAGGCCGATGATGAACAGCAGGAGCACGACACCGAGTTCGGCAACATGCAGCAGCTCCTCTCCGTCCGAAATCAGCCGCGCCACGGGGCCAATGGCCACGCCAGCCAACAGATAACCAAGGATCGTTCCCAAGCCCAATCGCTTGAACAAGGTGGCACCAATCACCGCGCCGACAAGCAGCAGAAGGGGTTCCCAATAGGTCAGGCTGTGGCTTGCGTCTTCCATTGAACCCTTCGCTTTTTCATCGTCGCATCAGCGGAACCGCGACGAGCTGCGACGGTTCCTTCATCAGGCGAGCATTGCGCTTGCCGGCATTGAACCATAAATGGAAGGTTTCAATCTGTCCCGCGCTTCTCGCGCATTTCAGGTCTGCACCGCAGACGCACTCCATCCCTCGGCTGCGAAAGATATTGGGTTGCAAATGGCTGACGACGCGAACCAGAAACAGCTTCTCGACCGTGTTCAGGCACTGGTGGAAGCAGCGCGAAAGGCTGGCGCTGATGCGGCGGATGCCGTTGTCGTGCGCTCCCGCTCCCACGGCGTATCGGTGCGCCTTGGCAAGGTCGAGGGAACCGAATCGGCTGAAAGCGACGACATGTCGCTTCGTGTATTCGTGGGCCGGAAGGTCGCCAGCGTCGGTGCAACGGTTCATTCGGACCCGACCATGCTGGCAGAGCGCGCGGTCGCCATGGCACGTGTATCTCCCGACGACCCCTATCAGGGGCTCGTGGAGAAGGATCGGCTGGCTGCCGATTTTCCGGATCTTGATCTCTACGACGACACGCAGGTTTCGCCCGAGCGCCTGCTGGAAGATGCCCTGGCAGCCGAAGAGGCAGCTCTGGCGGTCCCCGGCGTAACCAACTCGTCTGGTGCCGGTGCAAGTGCGGGCTCCGGCGGTCTTGTGCTGGCTACCTCCGAAGGCTTTGTCGGCCACTATACAGCCAGCCGCTTTTCCCGCTCTGTCAGCGTCATTGCTGGCGAAGGCACGGGCATGGAGCGCGATTATGACTTCTCCTCGCGCCTGCACTTTGCCGATCTTGATTCTGCCGAAGAAATCGGCCGACGCGCAGGCGAGCGTGCCGCCCGCCGCACTGGCGCGCGCAAGGTGCCGACCGGTCGCTATCCGGTGATCTACGACCCGCGCGTGGCGCGCGGCTTGGCAGGTCATCTGGCAGGTGCGATCAATGGTGCGTCGGTTGCCCGCAAGACCAGCTTCCTGCGCGACATGATGGGCAAGAAGATCGCCTCAGACGCAATCACCATCACCGATGACCCGCTGCGCAAGCGCGGCCAGTCTTCGCGCCCCTTCGACGGCGAGGGTGTTTTGGGCGAGAAACTGGTAATGGTGGAAGACGGTGTGCTTGCGCACTGGCTTCTTTCCTCCTCCGTCGCACGCGAGCTGGGTCTTCAGACGAATGGTCGCGGCTCGCGCGGTGGCACCTCGGTCAACCCGTCCGCGACCAATTTTGCCCTCGAGCCCGGCACCATGGCGCCCGAAGACATGATCGCCAATGTAAAGAACGGTTTCTACGTGACAGAGGTGTTCGGTCAGGGCGTCAACCTGGTCACCGGAGAGTATAGCCGCGGCGCCGCAGGTTTCTGGATCGAGAATGGCGAGCTGGCTTATCCCGTATCTGAGGTGACAATTGCCTCGAACCTGAAGGACATGTTCCTTTCGATGCAGCCGGCAAGCGATCTTGATCGTAATTACGGTGTAGCCGCCCCAACCATCATGATTGAAAGCATGACCCTTGCAGGTGAGTGACAACATCCCCGCCACAAAGGATCTGGAACTGATCTCGCAGGCCGCGCGTGAGGCCGGTGAAATCGCCATGCGCTATTTCGGGCAGAACCCGGAAGTGTGGATGAAGGGTGGCACCTCGCCCGTCAGCGAGGCCGACTTCGCCGTGGACAAGTTTCTGCGCGAGGTGCTTAGCCGCGCGCGGCCTGACTATGGTTGGCTGTCGGAGGAAACAGCCGATGATCTTGAACGGCTGAAGGCACCGCGTACCTTCGTGGTGGACCCGATCGACGGGACACGCGCCTATATCGACGGGCGTGATGTATGGTGTGTCAGCATCGGCATTGTCGAGAATGGCCGCACCATTGCGGGCGTGCTTGAATGTCCGGCGAAGAAGGAGCACTTCACGGCAGCTTTGGGCGAAGGCTCCTTTGTGAACGGCAGGCGCATGACGGTGCGCAGCCGCAGCGACCGCCTGGTCGTGGGTGGGCCAAACCCGATGATCCGGGCCCTGCCGGAAGAAGCGCGCGAGTTGATAGACGCGCATCCCTATGTGCCGTCGCTGGCCTACAGGATCGCACTTGTAGCGCGGGGCACGATGGACGCGACCTTCGTGAAGCCGAACGCCCATGACTGGGATCTTGCCGCAGCGGATCTCATGCTTTCCGAAGCAGGAGGCGAGGTGCGGGATGGCAATGGCAGAAGGCCCCGCTATGCGGGGCCATCACACAAGCTGGAAGCACTGGCCGCCGGCAGCGGGGCATTTCTGGACGACATGGTCGAGGCACTTGCACATGTTGCGCGCAATGAGGCCCCGAAGACGTGAAATCGTCGCGCACGCTTTCAAAAACCAGTGAATTCATCTACATGAGCCCCACGAATATTCGCGGATTGCCATAATCTTATCCGAAAAAAGGTATGATGGGTGCCATGGCTGAGGAAAAAGAAAACAAGCAGTTGCTCCACCTGGTTTTCGGTGGCGAACTTGAATCATTGAAGGGCGCGACTTTCCGCGACCTGGATGGGCTGGATATCGTGGGCATCTACGGCGACTACAAGTCGGCCGAGAAAGCCTGGCGTGCCAAGGCCCAGGAGACAGTGGACAACGCACATATGCGCTATTTCATAGTGCATCTGCATCGCCTGCTCGATCCCGACAGTGGAACGATCGACAAAGGCTGAACACGCATGCAAGAAGAGGCCCCGGCGGCTGCGCCGGTCATGAAGGTTGGGCAGGATACGCCGCGCGTGCGCCCCATGAAAACGCTATGGCGACGCATCCGCAAGCCACTCGCGCGTTCGCGGGTGGTCAAGCAGGTTATTGCCTCCATCATGGCGCAGGCCATCCGTTTCGTCGCCTGGACCAATCCGCCGGTCAAGGGGTCTGCTGATGTCGAACCGGCAATCGCCGAGTTCTCGCCGGCCATTGCCGCGCTCTGGCACGGGCAGCACATACTCGGGCCGTCGATCAATCCACGCAAGCACCGGCTGGTTGCCCTCTTTTCCAAGAGTGCGGATGCGGAGCTGAATGCGCTGGTGGCCGAGAAACTTGGCTTCGAGACCGTGCGTGGGTCCGGTGGTCGCGCGGGCGTCCACAGCGCCAAGAAGGGTGGAGCGCGTGCGCTCATCCAGCTCAAGCGAACCATCGATCAGGGTTGCAATGTTGCGATGATCGCGGATATCCCGCATGGCACGCCCCGTCAGGCCGGGCTTGGCATCGTGACCCTTGCACGCCTGTCGGGCCGCCCCATCGTCCCCGTCGCAATCGCCACCAGCCGCCGCAAGGTGCTGGAGAAAACCTGGGACAAGACAACCATCAATCTGCCTTTCGGCCGACGTGCGGTTGTGCTTGGTGAGCCGATCTTTGTGTCTGCGGACGCCGATGACGAGGCCATGGAGGCCAAGCGGCAGGAGGTTACGGCATCGCTCAATGAAGCGACCGCCAAGGCCTACCAGCTTGTAGACGCCGGATGAGTGAAGTCTGGGCCCGTGCGATACTAGCCACCTACCGGCTGGCGGGGGCTGCCGCCTATCCGCTTATTGGCGGTTATATCGGCTGGCGGGTCAACAAGGGCAAGGAAGATCGTGCGCGTAGACATGAGCGCTATGGCCGGCCAAGCCGCCCGCGCCCGCATGGACCGTTGATCTGGGTACACGCTGCCAGCGTAGGCGAAACTGTTGCGGTACTTGGCCTGATCGAGCACCTGCTTTCCGGCGGCATCAATATCGTTCTTACCACCGGAACAGTAACCTCGGCCTCGGTCGCTTCCGAGCGATTGGGTGATCGGGTCATTCATCAGTATGTGCCGCTCGACCTGAAGCCTGCCATAAGCCGGTTTCTCAACCATTGGCGTCCGGACCTGGCGATCATGGCCGAATCCGAGATTTGGCCGATGACCATTCTGGAGCTCGGCGCACGGCGCATTCCTCAGGTGCTGGTCAATGGGCGCATGTCGGATCGATCGTTCGAGAACTGGCGCAAGCGACCTTATCTGGCAGAGGCGCTTTTTGAGAACCTTTCCCACGTCGTCGCGCAGTCGGAGGTCGACGGCGAGCGCTTCAGCAAGCTTGGCTCTCGACCTGTAACGGTATCCGGCAACCTGAAGGTGGACACGGCCCTGCCACCGGTTGACGATGTCGCTCTGAGCCAGATGCGCGCAGCGATCGGCCACCGTCCGACCTGGGCCGCCGTCTCGACCCATGATGGCGAGGAGAAGATTGCAGGCGAGGTGCATCTGAAACTCAAGCGTCGCCATCCCGGCCTCTTGAGCATCGTTGTGCCACGCCATCCCGAACGCGGTGAAGCGGTCAAGGAAGAGCTTCGGGAACTGGGCCTCAAGATTGCCACCCGCACGGGCGGCGAGAGGATAGGGCCTGATACGGATATTCTACTTGGCGATACTATTGGCGAAATGGGTCTGTACCTCCGTTTGACGGAGATCGCCTTTGTCGGTCGCTCCCTGACCGGAGAAGGCGGGCAGAACCCGCTTGAACCGGCCATGCTGGATACGGCTGTTCTTTCCGGCTGCAATGTCCAGAATTTCCGCGACAGTTATCGCAAGCTCATCAATGGCGGTGGTGCGCGTCTGGTGCGCGACGGACAGATGCTGGCTGGGGCGGTCAACTTCCTTCTCAACAATGAGGAAAAGCGCAAGGGCATGATGGCAGCGGGCCACACGACTGTGGCGGAGATGTCCGGCGCGCTCACCCGTACGCTGACAGCGCTGGAGCCCTATATCCACCCGCTGATTCTGCAAGCTCGCCTGGAAGGCAATCACAGGGACGAGATGCGGTGAGTACGGGAAGCGAAGCCCCTCCGTTCTGGTGGGAAAAGCCCGATTGGCGCGCCTGGGCGCTTGCGCCTTTCTCCCTTGCCTACGGTGCCGTCGCCTCTTGGCGAATGCGCAAGGCGCCGCGTCAGGAGGTCATGGCGCCGGTGTTGTGTGTCGGCAATCTCACGGTGGGCGGTGAGGGAAAGACACCGGTCTGTATCGCGCTTGCACATGAAGCCAAGCGCCAGAATCTTAAACCCGGTTTCCTGTCCAGGGGCTTTGGCGGAAGTTTCTCGGCTCCGCATTTCGTGGACCTTGAACACGACACGGCGCGCCATGTGGGCGACGAGCCGCTGCTTCTGGCACGGCATGCACCCGTGGTTGTCACACCCGATCGCCTTGCCGGTGCGATGCGTCTTCTGCAGGAAGGATGCAACTTCATCATAATGGATGATGGCTTCCAGAGCGCGCGCATCCACATGGATTACGCATTGATCGTGGTCGATGCCCGCCGCGGTCTTGGCAACGGCCATGTCATTCCCGGTGGGCCGATGCGTGCACCGCTTGTCGAACAGCTCCGCTTTGCCACAGCGATCCTGACGATCGGCGAGGGCGATGGTGCCGCCCGTGTCGTGCGCCGCGCCTCTCGCGCTGGCCGTCCGGTCGCAGCCGCGCATATCCGCCCCCTTGAGGGTCATGACCTCGTCGGCAGACGTGTGGCCGCGTTCGCGGGCATTGGCAATCCGCAGAAATTCTATCGCACGCTGGAAGAGCTGGGAGCCGAAGTCGTCGCGACCCGGGACTTTCCCGATCACCACGCCTTCTCTCATGAAGATTTTGCGGATCTGGAAGAACTGGCCGGGGAACACGGGGCCGAGCTTGTGACCACCGAAAAGGACATGGTGCGCCTGACCAGCGGTACTGCCGATGCTCGCGAATTTGCCGCGAAACTCCGCGTCCTGCCGGTAGAAGCGCGGTTCGAAACCAATGAAACACCGGCCGCGATCATACGCGAGACAATGAATGCGGCACGCCAGCGAAAATTGAAGCAGCGCGGAAGCTGAACGTGGATCAGCCGCGCTTGCGCAGCTCCGGGTTCATCTCGATCTCGCGCGCAAGCGATGTCTGCGCGTTGACATAGGCTTCCTGGCGCTCGACGCTCCAATATTTCAGCTCCTCGATCGAGATCGGGTCGCCGGTCACCGCGCAACGCACGAAGCCGCCTGGGCTCAGGACCTGGAAATCGCCGTCGAGGTAGCGGATGCGCGCCTCGCGCGCGCCGGGACCTTCAAACCTGTTCATGTCGATACGCCTCGTTTTTCGCTCTTCTTGCGCCACAAAATCGGCTGGAAATCAACCCGGCTCAGCGGCGCGCGAAAAGTCGCTCGATATCCGCAAGCTTCAACTCGATATAGGTCGGCCGCCCGTGATTGCACGTGCCGGAGCCGGGTGTGGCTTCCATCTGGCGCAGAAGGGCGTTCATTTCCTCCGCCCGCAACCGCCGCCCGGAACGCACCGAGCCATGACAGGCCATGGTGGCGGCGATATGGTCGATGCGCTCTTTCAGCGTCTCGGCCGTGTCGCTTTCGGCGATCTCATCGGCAAGATCACGCACGAGCTTGTGCACATCAACCTCGCCCAGCATGGCAGGCGTCTCACGCACCGCCACGGCACCGGGACCAAAGCGCTCGAGCCCCAGGCCGAGCTTGGAGAGGAACGCCGAATGCGCATCAAGGCGCTCGGCATCTTCTTCCGGCAGATCGACGATCTCCGGCAGAAGCAGCATCTGCGAGGGCAGGGGGCGCGAATGGATGGCCTGCTTCAGCGCCTCATAGACGAGCCGCTCATGCGCCGCGTGCTGGTCAACGATGACAAGCGCGTCCTCGCTCTGTGCGATGATATAGTTCTCATGCACCTGCGCGCGTGCCGCACCCAGCGGATGCTTCAGCGCTTCCGGTTCGGGTTCGATTGTCGCTGCGCGCGCATCGGCACTTGGCGTCACCGCGCTTTCGAATGTCGCCTGCCGTGGTTCCGCAAAACCGGCAGCAACGGGTGTTACGGCTTCAAGCGGACGGCTTGGCGAGGTCTCCGCGCGCCAGGGCTCGCCCGGGCGAGCGGTGTAGTCGTGACGGTAGGCAGCCGGCGAGTGGGAAGCAGGTGCTTCCGCGCGCAGGAACTTGTCCATCATGGCCGAGGCACCCGTTGTCGCCGCCCGCATGCCGCTCATTTCCAGCGCATGGCGGATCGCACCCACGATCAGCCCGCGCACCAGGCCGGGATCGCGAAAGCGCACATCGGCCTTGGCGGGATGCACATTCACGTCAACCAGTTCCGGATCAAGTGTGAGGAAGAGGGCGGTAACCGCATGCCGGTCGCGCGGCAGCGCATCCATATAGGCCCCGCGTATGGCTCCCGCGATCAGCTTGTCGCGCACGGGGCGACCATTCACATAAGCGAACTGGTTGAGCGCATTGCCGCGCGAGAAGGACGGGATCGAGACATAGCCCGACAGCGCGATGCCCTCGCGCTCCGCATCGATTGGAATTGCGTTTTCGGGAAATTCCTTTCCCAGAACCTGCGCGATGCGCTGCAGGAGCCCGTCACCATCAGGCGCGACTGCCGCGAACTCCGTCGAGGACCGGTCCGTGCCGGTGAGCGAAAAACGCACATCGGGATAGGCAAGTGCGATGCGCTTGATCACATCCGTGATCGCGCTCGATTCCGCCCGCTCGCTCTTCATGAATTTCAGCCGCGCAGGCGTGGCGTAAAAAAGGTCGCGCACTTCCACCGTCGTGCCGCGATTGGCCGCAACCGGGCGCACGGGACCGACCTTGCCGCCATCCACCGTGATCTCATTGGCCGAATCCGCCTCAGCCGTACGCGAGCGCAGCGTCAGCCGCGACACCGACCCGATGGAGGGCAGCGCCTCGCCACGAAAACCCAGCGAGTGGATCGCGTGAATATCGTCCGACAGCTTGGAGGTGCAGTGGCGCGAAACGGCCAGCGGTATTTCGTCGGGCGGGATGCCGTGACCATCATCAATGACCCGCAACAGCGACAGACCCCCGCCGGCGGTGGCGATCTCCACGCGCGTCGCGCCGGCATCCAGCGCGTTTTCCACCAGCTCCTTGACCACGCTCGCCGGCCGCTCGATCACCTCGCCAGCGGCGATCTGATTGATCACGGTCTCGGTCAACTGGCGAATGGTGCGGGGGGCTGTGGTCATGGCAGCGATTTTAGGCGGATTCGGGGATGGGGAGAAGGGCGGGGTGGGTGGTTTGGCGTATGCATCTGGGGATGACGTTTTCTCCACGCCGACCCTTCCACCTTCGTCATCCCCGGACCTGATCCGGGGATCCATTCCGTGACCTTGCGGACGGGGTTTGGTCGAGCGGCATGGATCCTCAGGTCGGGCCCGAGGATGACGAGCGAGGGGGGATTGCTTCATTTCATTCGGCACGCTTACCGCCCGTCCGTCATCTTCACCTCCTCTCCACGCGCGCGGATGAAGGGCGGGCGGCGTGTTCTTCCTCCAGTAACGGCGCAGCCCCCCCTCTGCCTTGCCAGGCTGCGCTCCGCTACGGCTTCGCGCGTTCATCGCTGGAAAAGCCAAGTGGTTGGCTTTTCCTTGGCCGCTGGCCAAACGCTCTTCACCCCCCACAAGGGGGGAGATCATTCGCGGCGATGTTCGCGCTCTTCCTGAGCCCCTGGCGATTGGCGCATCCATATCTCCGCGTGATCTCCCCCCCTTGAGGGGGAGATGGTCGGCAGACCAGAGGGGGGTGCTGCGCGAACTCCTCATGGAAAAGCGGGACCGGCTGCCGCTGGCGCGGGAGCGAGACCCGGGCCGCGCCCTGCATGTTCTTCCAATGGGTCCCGGACACCCTCCGGCTTCCGCAGTAGCGTGGCTCAAGATGCGGGCTCAATCGGCTTTCCATGGGGCATGCCTCCGCTCCCGCACGGTTTCGCCGCCGGGGTGTGAACAGGTTCGGGAAGACGGGCGGCCAAAGCGTCGCGCGTCTTAAGTAGTAATGCGACCCTCAAGCCGCCCGTCCGGCCGCTGTCCCGACAATTGGCCGATCACTCGGGCGGGTCTCGCCCTAGCGGTTTCTCCGCAACCGGTCATGAGACCGGCCGCCGGCCTGTCGCGGGCCCTCACAAGCCTTGAGCCACCGATGCCCAAGGGGGAGGCTGCCGCCGCCCTTCCTGATCCCCGGCTCCGGACCCGGTTCCCGACAAGGGCGATGGGGGGATGATAGGTGAGGCTTTCAGGGCGGGGATAAAATTGGGGGGATATTTTCTGTGGTGGTGCTGTGATGTTGGCTGGAAGCTTGGCGGGAGCGTATTGGGATGGGGCCGTAAGAGGACGTCGTCTTGCTTTCTCCGGCTGGCCTTTGCCGACATTCGTCGACCCTGGATGCGCTGACGATTCCGGCCCACAACAGCCCTTCACAGATTGTCGCTATGCTGCGCTCGCATCCGGCTTTGCGGACGTTGGTTTCGGTGATCAGTGCTTCTATAGTAGGTTGCAGGGCTCCCTATTACACCATGCAATGGCGTAACTGTAACGAGCGGAAAAATGACTTCGAGTTCAGATAAAGAGACTAAAGGCGCATGGATTGTCCACCATGCCAGAAAAATTTCTATGGATGTGGCAGCTCCTGCTGAGTATTCCATTTTGGATGAGTCCGGCAAAGCCGCTGAATTGCTCATGCGCTTGGGTGCAGCCGAAGAAGACAATTTGAAAAAGGCTGAAGTTGAGGCAATTGCGAAATCGGCAAATCTAAACGTCAGAACCGAATTGCCTCACTATCTTAAGTTGCTGCAAGGTAGGAGACTGATCGATACATCATCAGATGAAGTGCAGGTGTTGGGCATCAACACCAGAGGTGTGCTTGGGCATGCTTCGGACATTTTCGACGATGCGTCCCCCACGTCCAGAGAAATTGCCGCCGTTGAAATTGGTGAACTTGCATCCAGATCACCCGTGCTGTTCTCAGAGGCGCAAGAATTCGTTGGCGACACCTACAAGATGAAAAGCGCCGATGCGGCTGACTTCCTGAGGCGCGCCAGTGAAATTGGCTTTGTTGACGCTGAAGGGGATGACCCATCCAATACCCTTCTATTCAACGGAAACCTCTTCAAGCGCGACAGCGTGACTAAGTCGGCAACCGTATTAAGCTCGCTTAGCAGCGCAGAACAAACAAAATTGACCGAAGTAACAGAGATGCTCAATACTTCGGGATGCCTAATGGCGACGACCATTGAGACGCGGCTTGGAACGCCGCTATTTGAGAAACTAAAAGCGGCCGGAGTTTTGGAGGTCAATACTGTCTCAAATGAAGAAGGTGAACACGCCTTCATCACTCTGCCCGGCGCATTCCATAAGTTCGTTAACCCCCTAATCGATGACAGTTTTGATATGGCGAAGTCGCTTGTCTCTGCCTTGGCGTATGGCATGAACCTGCGTCCATCTTCGCAGGGTCGGATTCAAAGCGTGGACTGGATATTGGGCGCACTCATCAGCGGCAGAACAATTGGACCGGCAACCGCGATTGGTGCTGACTATCGCGTGCTTGAACAGAATAGAGTTGTCAAACTGATTCCGGCCCGTAGCGGGATGTTCAGCATGAAACTGCTAAAGATCGAAATCGGCCAATTGGCACTTGAGGTTCTCCGCCGCGGTGATGCCAACGCGGAAACCATTAGAGGCCTCCCAAATGCGCCTATGTCGGGATACTTAGCGCCGGAGAAGGCAAGGGAATCCTTGCGAAAACGTCAGTCCAAGCCAAGCAGGCGTCAAACGCAGGACATCCTCAGCGCCCTTCGTGGCGGAAGGGGGCTATGATGACCGCTAAGAACGGCAAAAAAGGATATGAACTGGAGGAGTTGCTTCGGGCATATTTTATCCGTGCGGGCGTATACGCGGTACGCGGTGTGCCTTTGCGCATTGATGGAGATGATCTGACCGATGTTGACATTTGGCTATATGAGCGACCGACCGGGTCGTCTCGGAGGCGACAAATCGTGGACGCCAAGTCCAAAACAAAGCCCAAGGCCGTTGAGCGTCTTTTCTGGACAAAGGGACTCTACGAACTGCTAGAAGTCGAGGGTGCATACATTGCCACAACCGACACAAGGCCTTTGCTTAAGGAAATGTCAAGGCGCCTGGGCCTCTCGGTCTTGGATGGGGCCGATATCAAACGAATGGCCGACAGCGACAGAGTATTGCTGCCTAATAGAATTTCTGAAGAAGAGATGCTGACTAAGATTAGAGACTTCGACAAGTCTCGACGCACCAAGGAAACACAGAACGCGTACGGTGACTTAAAGGCTGCGCTTATTGATCGTTTCGGAGGCGGCACGGTAAACAGAGCGTTAGAGCATGTCGCCGGATTTGCGGATGCACTGGTATTCTGTCACCCAAAATCAAACGGTGCAGAAGTCAATTTGCGTCTGCTTTATGTTGCTGCTTCTATTTCTGCGATCGCGCTCGATTTCTCGCTTACCAAAGTGTCATTCAAGTCAGCCGATGAACGCCGGAGAACGATGCTGAACGTCATTCGATACGGTGAAGAGGATGAGAGTCGGGGCTTGGAAAAGGTGAGAATCGCTACGGCACTTATTGAACGATATGCACCAAACGGTAGCGCGGTCGCTCAGTCTGTTTCGCAAGCAATAAAATTGGACTTTTCCAAAATTCCGGCAGAAATTATTGCTGACCATATCTTGAAGAATCTTAAATCGGACGGGTTGTTTCGGCTTGCAAGGTCTCTAGAGCTCCGCGCGTTTAGCGCTGACCTTCTGGGTTTCGATGATCTGCCAGCAGAGGAAAAATCATTTCTTGGTGTCCTCCTCGATTTCTCAGGGATTGATAGGTCTAGCGTTGCTGAGGGTTGGGTGTCGTCTGTGGCGGCAAAGCAAGTTGGAAAATCTATCGAAAGTGCGGTCGTTGAAGACATCGGCCCACTATTCGACCAACCGAAGTCAGAGGACGAAACTAGCGGGTAGTGACGGCTCAGTAGAGCTCGATTTTTCGTAATCGTTGCAAAGTGGTCCTGTGAGGTGAGACTTGGCGGTTGGTTGAAGTGCTATGGTATGAGGGGGTCTGAGGCTGGGCTTGGCTTAACCCTAATGACCGCTTTCTGTCAGGTCACAGTTGCCTTTGGGGGGGGGGGGGGGGGGGGGGGGGGGGGGGGGGGGGGGGGGGGGGGGGGGGGGGGGGGGGGGGGGGGGGGGGGGGGGGGGGGG
>NZ_JAYMER010000011.1:516844-533099 GCF_037029545.1 Nitratireductor sp. CH_MIT9313-5
TTATTAACTTTTGCACGTCGCCCAACGAGTGGCCGCTTTTGGGAAAAGTCGAAGGTCGGCGGGTTTCGGAAATAGGGGCGCGAAGCGCGACAACCACCCCCCCCCCCCATCCCTCCCAAAAAATCATTTCAAGCCCGCGCCAGTTTGGCCTAGGAAGCTGTATGCACCGCTCAGGCGTCGGGAGTGCTGGCGCTGGTACCGCGCAAGGCACATTCTGGCGTATGGTTTTTCCGCATTGGCGGAGGTCAGGTTAAGACCATCTGGTTGCTGACGGCTCGAGCGAGCGCAACCGCATCAGGAAGGCTTGAATGAATATGGAAGTACAGAAATCCGCGGCGAAATCATCCGGTTCGAACTTCGTCTGGGACGATCCGTTCCTGCTTGAGGAGCAGCTGACCGACGAGGAGCGGATGATCCGCGATGCCGCGCGCGCCTTCGCCGCCGACAAGCTGGCGCCTCGCGTGGAGAAGGCTTATCTCGACGAGGAGACCGATCCCTCCATCTTCCGCGAGATGGGCGAGGCGGGTCTGCTTGGCGTGACGATCCCGGAAGAATATGGCGGTGTCGGTGCGTCCTACGTGGCCTATGGTCTGGTCGCGCGCGAAGTCGAGCGCGTGGATTCGGGCTACCGCTCCATGATGAGCGTGCAGTCCTCGCTGGTCATGTATCCGATCCATGCCTATGGGTCTGAAGAACAGCGCAAGAAATATCTGCCGAAACTGGCGTCGGGCGAGTGGATCGGCTGTTTCGGCCTGACTGAGCCGGATGCGGGTTCCGACCCCGGCGGCATGAAGACGCGCGCAAAGAAGATCGATGGCGGCTATCACCTGACCGGTTCCAAGATGTGGATTTCCAACTCACCCATCGCCGATGTTTTCGTCGTCTGGGCCAAGTCGGAAGCCCATGACAACCAGATCCGCGGTTTCGTGCTTGAGAAAGGCATGAAGGGCCTTTCCGCTCCGAAGATCGGCGGCAAGCTTTCGCTGCGCGCTTCCATCACCGGCGAGATCGTCATGGACGGCGTGGAAGTGAGCGAAGATGCGCTCCTGCCGAATGTATCGGGCCTCAAGGGTCCATTCGGCTGCCTCAACCGCGCCCGCTACGGCATTTCCTGGGGTGCCATGGGTGCTGCGGAAGACTGCTGGCATCGCGCGCGCCAATATGGCCTCGACCGCAAGCAGTTCGACAAGCCGCTGGCGCAGACCCAGCTCTTCCAGAAGAAGCTTGCCGACATGCAGACGGAAATTGCGCTCGGCCTGCAGGGCTCGCTGCGCGTGGGTCGTCTTTTCGACGAGGGCAAGATGGCGCCGGAGATGATCTCCATCGTCAAGCGCAACAATTGCGGCAAGGCGCTCGACATCGCACGACAGGCCCGCGACATGCATGGCGGCAACGGCATCCAGATCGAATACCACGTCATGCGCCACGCGCAGAACCTGGAGACCGTCAACACCTATGAGGGCACGCATGACGTCCACGCGCTGATCCTGGGTCGGGCGCAGACGGGGCTGCAGGCGTTTTACTGAGGCGGGGAGTAGTCGCGTGCGAGTGTCATCCCGGCCACGTCTTCGTCATCCTCGGGCCTGACCCGAGGATCCATGCCCGTACGGTGACATTGTACACACTGCCGGACGCGATGCAGTTGCGGACCGGGAAAGGCATGGATCCCATGGTCAAGCCATGGGATGACGAAGGCGAGTGTTGAGAGCGGGGTATCGCGCGCCGCCGTCCAAACACCCCAACCCCACATCTTCGCTTGAAAGATTATTGCGCGCGTGAAAATGTGTGCGCCGTGATTTCCGTTGCTTCCGGAGTGCCTGATGAGTGATGCCTTTCTGACCCATATCAAGAGTGAAATCGAAGGGCTGAAGGAGGCGGGGCTTTACAAGTCCGAGCGCGTCATCACATCCACGCAGTCCGCCCGCATTCAAAGTGGCGGCAGGGATGTGCTCAATTTCTGCGCCAACAACTATCTGGGTCTCGCCGACAATGGCGAGCTTCGCGAGAGCGCGAAGAAGGCGCTGGACCGCTATGGCTACGGCATGGCTTCGGTGCGTTTCATCTGCGGCACGCAGGAGGAGCACAAGGAGCTGGAAGCGAAGATTTCGAGCTTCCTCGGCATGGAAGACACGATCCTCTATTCCTCATGCTTCGACGCCAATGCGGGCCTCTTTGAAACGCTGCTTGGGCCCGATGATGCGATCATCTCGGATGCGCTCAATCATGCCTCGATCATTGATGGCGTGCGCCTGTGCAAGGCACGGCGCTATCGCTATGCGAACAACGACATGGCCGAACTGGAGGAGCGCCTGAAGGAAGCGTCCGACGCGCGCTTCCGCCTGATCGCGACCGACGGCGTCTTCTCCATGGATGGCATCATCGCCAATCTGCCCGCGATCTGCGACCTGGCGGAGAAATACGACGCCATGGTGATGGTTGATGACAGCCACGCGGTCGGTTTCGTCGGCGAGCATGGCCGCGGCACGCCGGAATATTGCGGCGTGGAAGGACGCGTGGACATCATTACCGGTACGCTTGGCAAGGCGCTTGGTGGCGCGTCCGGCGGCTACACCTGCGCGCGCAAGGAGGTCGTGGAATGGCTGCGCCAGCGCTCGCGGCCCTATCTTTTCTCCAATACGCTTGCACCGGTGATTGCGGCGGCGTCACTGAAGGTCTTCGACATCGTGCAGAACGGCGCGAGCCTGCGCCGGCACCTCTATGACAACGCGACGCGTTTTCGCACGGGCATGGAAAAGCTGGGCTTTACGCTGGCAGGTGCCGATCATCCGATCATTCCGGTGATGGTGGGAGACGCCGCGCTGGCCTCGAAAATGGCCGATCGGCTGCTGGATCACGGCATCTATGTGATCGGCTTTTCCTTCCCCGTCGTTCCGAAGGGCCAGGCGCGCATCCGCACGCAGATGTCGGCCGCGCATTCCTCAGCCGATATCGATCGTGCGGTGGAGGCGTTTGGCATCGTGGGGCGGGAGCTTGGGGTGATTGCGTAGGTTGGCGCTGCACCCCCCCTCTGTCCTGCCGGACATCTCCCCCTCAAGGGGGGAGATTGGCTGGGATAGGCCAAGCGCGCTTCCACAGCTTCCGACGATAGGCAAAAACATCGTCACTTCTGATCTCCCCCCTTGAGGGGGAGATGGTCGGCAGACCAGAGGGGGTATCCCCGCTAGTGCATTGAAAGGTTTCGCGGCATGTCCAACATGATGAAAGCCCTGGTGAAGTCGAAGGCGGAGGAAGGCCTTTGGATGGAACGTGTGCCGGTGCCGGAGATCGGCCCGAACGACGTGCTCATCAAGGTGAAGAAATCCGCCATCTGCGGCACCGATGTTCATATCTGGAACTGGGACCAGTGGGCACAGAAGACCGTGCCGGTACCGCTGGTCACGGGACACGAATTCATGGGCGAGGTGGTCGAGGTTGGCTCTGCCGTCAGCGAATACAAGCCCGGTCAGCGGGTTTCGGGCGAGGGGCACATTGTCTGCGGCCACTGCCGCAACTGTCGCGCGGGGCGCGGACATTTGTGCCGCAATACGCTGGGCGTCGGCGTTCAGCGGGCCGGCACCTTCGCCGAATATGTCTCGCTGCCGCAGCATAATGTGGTGCCCATCCCCGATGATGTGCCCGACGAGATTGCAGCCATCTTCGATCCGCTGGGCAATGCCGTTCACACCGCACTTTCCTTCGATCTCGTGGGCGAGGATGTGCTGGTGACGGGCGCCGGGCCCATCGGCATCATGGGCGCACTGGTGGCGCAGAGTGTCGGTGCGCGCAAGGTCGTCATCACCGACATCAATCCGGGCAGGCTGGAGCTTGCGAAGAAGGTGGGCGTTCAGCACACGGTGAATGCAGCTGAAGAAAAGCTGCCCGACGTGATGAGCCGCATCGGCATGACCGAAGGCTTTGACGTGGGGCTTGAAATGTCCGGCGCCGCGCCTGCCTTCCGCGACATGATCGACGCCATGAACAATGGTGGCAAGATCGCCATTCTGGGCATCGCGCCGACCGGTTTCGAGATCGACTGGAACAAGGTCATCTTCAAGATGCTGACGCTGAAGGGCATCTATGGGCGCGAGATGTTCGAGACCTGGTACAAGATGATCGCGCTGGTGCAGGGCCCGCTCGACGTCTCCGGTATCATCACCCACCGCATCGGCATCGACGACTACAAGGGCGGCTTCGAAGCCATGCGCTCCGGCACCGCCAGCAAGGTGGTGATGGATTGGGAATAGTCACTCAGATCAATGGCACATCATGCTTGGCCGCGGCTCTCTGCAAAGCCTTGTCGAGTGTCGCAAGAGGAATTTTCAGCCGCATGGCCAGCTCCAGATAGCTGGCGTCGTAAATGCTGAGTAGGTTTTGCCGGGCGAGTTCAAGCATTATGGCGCCTGAACCCTCGGTGTCCTCGAAGATTGGATAATCTGAGAGGTTGGCGAGTATCGAATCCGTTGTCTCTCGGCTGTGGCGCCCTCGACGTTCGCAGACGAGTAGCAGATTGTGCACTTCAAGCGCCCAGACCGCCGGAACGACGGCATGGTCATGAAGCATCCGCTCCTCAGCCGCATCGGCCATTGCGTGTGTTTCGTCCGGAAGGAGCCAGGCAGCGGTGATTGAGGCATCCAGGACGAAGGGCATCAATAGCGGTGTTCTGAATGTCGAAAGGCCAGCAAATCTTCTAGCGTCTCACCGGAAGATATGGCGCGACGCAGCTTGTGCATGCGGTTGATCGCTGCACGAACGTCCCCGGATTCGACATTGCCGGCGGGGCCCAGCGTGGCAATTGTTTTTCCATGCCGGGTGATATGTACTGTTTCGCCGCGCTGGACATCGCCCAGCAGGGAGGAAAAACGAGCCTTGGCCTCTGTCGCGGGTACGGACTTCATCGATTCAACTCTGGTCAAAATGACCATTTCAATGTGGTGTTTGTTGCGCGCTCCGTCAAGACGATTTCTCGTTCACCACGCGCTCCAGCGCGCTCATTCCCGCAACGACATTCGCCTGCTCGGCAGCTTCAAGCGCTGCAAGCAATTTCCTCTCATAGTCTTTCGCCAGCGGCACCAGGGCGCGATAGGCGGCAGTGCCCGATCTGGATAGTTGCAGATGTTCCACGCGTCGGTCCGAAGGGTCCGTTTCGCGCAAGAGCCACCCGCGCCTTTCAAGCTCCGCCACAGCCCGACTGACCTTCGTTTTGTGCATGGCCGAATTCGCGCCGATTTGCGTGGCGGTCATCGTGCAGTATTGGCCAAGCGCTGCGAGTGTGCGCCATTCGGGGCGGGTCAGGCCATAGCGCTCGCGATAGATGCGGGAGAAGTCGCGGCTGACAGCCTCGGCCAGCCGGTTGAGGCGATAGGGCAGGAAATCCTCGAGTATCAGAACATCATCAGCCATGGCTGGCGCATCCGTTGATAGTTACATTTTCAACGGTTACGAATGTAACAAACAGGGTGCAAGGGAGGAAGCCATGTCGCTGCGCTACATGCCCGGCTTCGGGAATGATTTCGAGACAGAGAGCCTGCAGGGCGCATTGCCGCAGGGGCAGAACTCCCCGCAGCGCCCGGCTTTCGGGCTTTACGCCGAACAGCTTTCAGGCTCGCCCTTCACCGCCCCGCGCGGGACGAATGAACGTTCGTGGCTATATCGCATCCGCCCGTCGGTGAAGCACACTGGACGCTTCAAGCCCGTTACCCACAATTACTGGAAGACCGGCCCGGATCATGATGAGCATGAACTGCCGCTTGGCCAGTTGCGGTGGGACCCGCTGCCGCTTCCAGCAGAGGGCACGACCTTCATCTCCGGCATCCGCACGATAACCACCGCCGGCGATGCGCAAGGGCAGTCGGGTATGGCATCCCAAGTCTATGTTGCCAGCAATGACATGGTGGACGAGCATTTCTTCAATGCCGATGGGGAGATGCTGATTGTGCCCCAGCATGGCGGTATCCGTATCCTGACCGAAATGGGCATCATGGATGTTCACCCCGGCGAGATCGCGCTTGTGCCGCGCGGCATGATCTTCCGGGTCGAGCTGCTGGATGGCCCCGTGCGCGGTTATATCTGCGAGAATTACGGCGCAAAGTTCACGCTGCCCGACCGCGGCCCCATAGGCGCGAATTGCCTGGCCAATCCGCGCGATTTCAAGACGCCGGTCGCATGGTTCGAGGAGCGCGACGAGCCCACTCATCTGAAGGTGAAATGGTGCGGCCGCTTTTACCAGACGGAAATCGACCACTCACCGCTGGACGTGGTGGCCTGGCATGGCAATTACGCGCCCTACAAATATGATCTCTCCACCTTCTCGCCGGTGGGCGCGATCCTGTTCGACCATCCCGACCCATCAATCTTTACGGTGCTGACGGCACCGAGCGGAGAGGAGGGGACGGCGAATGTCGATTTCGTCATCTTCCCGCCGCGCTGGATGGTGGCAGAGCACACCTTCCGTCCCCCCTGGTACCACCGCAACATCATGAGCGAGTTCATGGGCCTTATCAAAGGCCAGTACGACGCCAAGGAGAAGGGCTTCGTGCCCGGCGGCATATCGCTGCACAACATGATGCTGCCACATGGGCCGGACGCCTTCGGCTATGAGAAGGCGACCCGCGCCGAGCTGAAGCCGGTCAAGCTGGAAGACACGATGGCTTTCATGTTCGAAACCCGCTTTCCCCAGCATGTGACCCGTTTTGCAGCCATGAGCAGCACGCTCCAGGATGACTATATCGATTGCTGGAGCGGTCTGAAGAAGCGGTTCAACGGCACGCCCGAAGGTGATTGGAGTTGACAGGCTGCTCTTGCTGCTGACCCATGTCAGGCAGGGGGAGAGCCATGCGGTAGAGACTGCATGGCAGATAAATCATTTCGAGGAGGAACATCTTGAAGCTAGCCAGTTTGAAGGACGGCACCCGCGACGGGCGGCTGGTCGTGGTTTCGCGCGATTTGACCCGCTATACCGACGCCTCCTTTCTTGCACGCACCATGCAGGCGGCGTTGGATGACTGGGCGCGCGTCTCTCCGCATCTGGAGGCGCTGGCCGAAAGCCTGGAGCATGGCGCGGTGCCGGCAGAACGCTTTCATGAACATGACGCCATGTCGCCACTGCCACGCGCCTATCAGTGGGCGGATGGTTCGGCCTATGTGAATCATGTCGAACTGGTGCGAAAGGCGCGCGGGGCCGAGATGCCGCAGAGCTTCTGGGAGGATCCCCTAATGTATCAGGGGGGCTCCGACAGCTTCCTCGCACCTCGCGATCCGATCCGCATGGCTGATGAGACCTGGGGCATCGACATGGAAGGCGAGGTCGCCGTCATAACCGATGACGTACCCATTGGTGCCACGCCCGAAGAGGCACGCAATGCAATCCGCCTTGTCATGCTCGTCAATGATGTCTCCCTGCGCGGCCTCATCCCCGGTGAGCTTGCCAAGGGCTTCGGCTTCTTCCAGTCCAAGCCGTCTTCAGCCTTCTCCCCGGTCGCGGTTACGCCTGACGAACTGGGTGAAGCATGGGATGGCGGCAAGCTGCATCTGCCGCTCTGTGTCGATCTCAACGGCAAGCCCTTCGGTCGAGCGAATGCAGGGGACGATATGACCTTTGATTTCCCGACACTGATCGCGCATGCCGCCAAAACGCGGCCGCTCTGCGCTGGCTCGATCATCGGTTCGGGCACGGTGTCTAACAAACTCGACGGTGGTCCGGGCAAGCGGATTGAAGAGGGCGGCGTGGGCTATTCCTGCATTGCGGAGATCCGCATGATCGAGACGATTGAGGCCGATAAGCCGCAGACACCTTTTCTGCAATTCGGTGATACTGTCCGCATCGAAATGCGCGACAACGAAGGTCACTCCATTTTCGGCGCGATCGAGCAGGTGGTTGAACCGAGGGACTAGATTTGCAGAAATTCAGGATTGGTAGTGCGGGGCTGTTGTTTCTGATCTTCAACCTGGCGGGTATACCAATCCTGGGTTTGTTGATGCGGCCAATCTTCGGCATGTTGTATTCATCGGGAGAACCCGGAGCAGCCAGAATCGCACTGGGTATCGTCTACATCCTGTTGCTGCTTGGGACGAATATCGGGCTTGCAATCTGGGCCTGGAAGACAGAGCCGGTCAGATGGGTCGCAAGGGCCATAGGCGTCTGGACCGGCTTTGCGTCGGTGGCTGCACTGGGGCTTGGTGCGATAACGCCATGGGGAATAGTGCAGTCACTGGTGCTGCTGAGCATGATGAGGATAAGCTGAGAGCTGAATCCACGGGAGGCAGCTGAATCCGATGACCTTCATCTTGACCCTGCTTGGCGTCGGGCTTGCCCTCGTCGCGCTGGGCTGGGCGATCCTTCTCAACCTTTCTTTTCGTCTGGAGAAGGAGCGCTTCGGCTGGTCTGAGGACGAGGCGCTTGTCCGCTTCGTCTCGCTGCGCAGAGCAGCGGACAAGCGTGCTGAAAGGCATATGCGCAGCTATATCAATGACGATCTGCGCGCCTTTGCCCACGGCATGGAGGAGGGCGGCCGCTACCGCTTGGCGCGCTGGTCGTTGCGCCTGGGCTATGGACTGGTGGTGATTGTGGGCCTGGCCTGGTTCGGCCAGACCCTGTTGCAGCTCTGGTAGCTATTCCGCCGCATCAATCTTGATGACACCGCGCCTGATCTGATCTTCCTCGATGCTCTCGAAGAGCGCGCGGAAATTACCTTCACCGAAGCCTTCGTCACCCTTGCGCTGGATGAACTCGAAGAAGATCGGCCCGATGACGGTCTTCGAGAAAATCTGCAGCAGGATCTTGGTCATGCCGCCATTCACCACACCTTCGCCATCGATAAGGATGCCGTGCTTCTTCATGCGCTCGATCGGCTCATCATGGCCCTTCACGCGCTCGAAGCTCTTCTCGTAATAGACCTCCGGTGGTCCGGGCATGAATTTCAGGCCATTGTTCGCAAGACGGTCGGTCGCGTCATAGATGCCTTCGGTGCCAACGGCGATATGCTGGATGCCTTCGCCCTTGTACTTTTTCAGATATTCGACGATCTGGCTGGTCTCGTCCTTCGACTCGTTCAGCGGAATGCGGATCTTGCCGCAAGGCGAGGTGATCGCGCGTGAGACAAGGCCGGTAATGCGCCCGTCAATGTCGAAATAGTGGATCTGCGTGAAGCCGAAAAGCTCGCGATAGAAGGCCCACCACTTGTCCATATTGCCGCGATAGACATTGTGGGTCAGGTGATCGAGATAGTAGAAGCCCACACCTTCCGGCTTCGGGTCGCGCTCGCCGATCCAGTCGAATTCGGCGTCATAGGCCGAGCCCTTCTCGCCATAGGTTTCCACGAAATAGAGAAGAGAGCCGCCAATGCCGACAATGGCAGGCACGTCCAGCGTCTTGTCGTCGCCTTCATAGGGTTCGGCACCCTTGGAGACAGCGTGATCGAAGGCGTGTTTGGCATCAACCACGCGCCACGCCATGGAAGGCGCGCAGGGGCCGTGATCATCGACAAAGCGCATGGCATGGCTGCCAGGCTCCGCATTCACGATGTAATTGATGTCGCCCTGCCGCCAGACCGAGATCTTCTTCGTCTTGTGGCGCGCGACCTCGCTATAGCCCATCTTCGTGAAAAGCTCGGCGAGCTTTTCCGGCTCGGGATGAGCGAATTCCACAAATTCGAAACCATCCGTGCCAGCCGGGTTCTCCTTCGTGATTTCTGCCGGCGGCGCGTCATGCGGAAACGGACCCATTCTCAACTCCTCCTCAAGCAAATCTCGATTGCACGCATTTTACCGCCGGTGCGGTGCAAGTGCTTTGCATAGTGGAGGAGAAGATGCTTCATTGATGCACGGATTGTGCATGTAGCGGAGGAATGCAGTGGACAAGGCGCAGCTTGATCAGTTCGACCGCAAGATATTGGCGCATCTGCAGCAGGATGCGCGTTTGACGAACAACGATCTGTCGGAACGGATCAACCTCTCACCGTCCCAGTGCTCGCGCCGACGCCAGCGGCTGGAGGAGGCGGGACTGATCCGCTCCTATCGTGCTGTTCTTGACCGCGATCTCTTGGGATTGTCACTGGTGAACATCATCACCGTGACGCTGGCCACCCACAGCCCGGACAATGCACGGCGCTTTGCCGAGTTGCTTTCGGGCCTGCCGGAGGTGCTCGAGGCGCACGCGCTGACAGGCGAGATGGATTATCTTCTGAAGGTCGTCACGCCGGATTTGAAGTCGCTGTCCGATTTCGTCAACGAGGTGCTACTGCCGCACCAGTCAGTGCAGCATGTCAAAACCGCGATCGTGCTTCAGACCCTCAAGGAGACCGGCGCATTGCCGCTTTGAAGGGACAGTGCCGTGGCTTCAGGCACCCGCCTGCTGAACCATTCCATAGAGGTTCATGCAGCGTCCGCCACTGCGGCAGTAAGCCAGCACCGGCTTGGGAACCTCGCGCAGGATCGCACCCATCTGCTGCACGTCGTCATCGCTGATCTGGCCGCTGACCACGGGCAGAAAGCGGAAGGTGAGGCCGGCATCCTCGGCAGCCTTCTGTACTTCATCATGCGGAACGGCACCGTCTTCCGTATCGGGTCGGTTGCAGATGATCGTCTTGAAACCCGCCTCGGCAATCGCCTCGACATGAGCGGCGGCAATCTGAGGTGCCACAGCAAAATTTTCGTCGATAAACCGCGCCTGCATCACCCATCTCCCAAACACACTGCCACACGGGCAATTCGCAAAACTGTCTCAGATCCCTGATGTGGCGCATCCGGATAAATCGCGCAAGCCGCAGCTGATAATTCAATCTGTGGTCGAAAAGTAAACCAAAAAGCAACCTTTTATAACCAGACTGGGCGTGTTGGTGTCGGTTTGCCCGGCATCTCAGTTTTCAAAGTGGGGGCGTTCGACAAGACCAGGCAGCGGTCTGCAGGGAACGTTTCTATGGATAAACTCCTCGAATTCACCACGCCATCCAATAGCCAGGCACAGCAGGTAGTTCTTGCCGGCAGTCAGCCAAGCTTCGACGTCAGCGGCCTTTCCATTGCCAGGCTTCATCTGCGACGTGACGAGGTTCTGGAGTATCAGCGCAGTGGCGACGACCTGGTGCTCTACCTGAAGAGCGGTGAATCCATCATCCTCAACGACTTCTTCGAAGAGGAAGATGAGGCTTCCCGACCTGCTCTGCAGCTTCTCGACGACGACAGCGATTGCTTCGTCCATGTCGGCTTTGCCGACGATCTGCCGGGTCTGCTGGCCGATGTCGTGCTGGATGAGCTGTGTTCCAATGTCGGTTTCGGTGACTTCGGGGGCTCGATCACTCCACTTATCATGGCGCTGGGTGCCGCAGGAGCTGCGATCGCTCTGGCCAGTGGCGGCGGCGATCCCCCGCCGCCTCCGCGGGCCTTGTCGGCTCCGACCATTGAATCTTTTGGTGAGGATAGCGGTGCTAAAGGCGATGGTGTCACGAACGATGCACGCCCCACAATCTCCGGATCATCGGATGCACCGGACGGAACGGTCGTGACGCTTTTCGTCAATGGCGAGCCGGTAGGCTCCGCCGTTGTGTCCAATGGCAAATGGAGCGTCGAGCTGACCGAGCCGCTGCCCGATGGCCGCCACGAATTTACAGCGAGGCAACGGGGCGACGATGGAGAGATGTCGGAGGCGTCGCCTCCATTCCCGATCATCATCGACACCAATGGCGGCGGCGAGAATCCGCGTCCTTCCGCCCCGCCCACCGTTGATGCCTTCACTGAGGACAGCGGCATCATCGGCGATGGCATCACGAATGATGCGACGCTGATTTTCTCCGGCACCGGCAAGCCCGGCTCCACCCTGACTGTGTATCTGGATGGCGAGGCCATCGGAACCACCACGGTGGGTGAAGATGGAAGCTGGACATTCGACCATTCGGATACCGTGATTCCTGACGGTTCATACGCTGTTACCGCGTCCCAACAGGATGCTGCGGGCAATCCGGCGTCAGCGTCGTCGCAACCGCTCCCCGTCACAATCGATACAAATGGCGGTGGCGCCACCCCGCAGCCTTCCGCTTCTCCGACGGTGGACAGTTTCTCGGATGATTCAGGTATTGTCGGCGATGGCATCACGAATGATCCAACGCTGGTATTCGCAGGAACCGGTGAGCCCGGGGCTGTTGTTACTGTCCTGGTGGACGGTACGGAAATCGGCACTGCGAATGTGGATCCCGAGGGCAACTGGACTTTCGATTACACCGACACGGTTCTACCTGACGGGGAGTATCAGGTCACCGCTACCCAGCAGGATACCGCCGGGAATCCACCCTCGGCACCGTCTGCAGCGCTACCGGTGACAGTGGATACGAATGGCGGCGGCACAACGCCGCTGCCTGCGCAGCCACCAACCGTCGACAGCTTCGCCGACGACAGCGGTGTGGTCGGTGATGGCGTCACCAATGACGCAACCCTGATCTTCTCCGGCACGGCAGAGCCGGGTGCTACGGTGACCGTGTTGCTCGATGGAGCCGAAATCGGCACCGCACTCGCTGATCCGAACGGTGATTGGAGCCTGGACCATACGGGTACCGTGCTGGATGACGGAAACTATGAGGTAACGGCAACGCAACAGGACGCGGCAGGCAACCCGCCTTCCGCCCCTTCAGCCCCGCTGCCCGTCACCGTGGATACCAATGGCGGAGGTGCCACGCCACTGCCTTCACAGCCACCGAGGGTCGACAGTTTCGCCGATGACAGCGGGGTTGTGGGTGACGGTATCACCAATGATGCGACCCTGATCTTTGCCGGTACGGGTGAAGCTGGCTCCACAGTGACGGTGTATCTGAACGGCGCAGAAATTGGCACGGCAAGCGTGGGCTCCGACGGGAGCTGGACGCTGGACCACTCGCAGACCGTTCTGGATGATGGTGACTATGAGGTCACCGCCACCCAGCAGGATCCTGCCGGTAATCCGCCGTCTGCGCCATCCGCCCCGCTTCCAGTAACCGTAGACACCAATGGCGGTGGTGCGATCCCGCAACCTTCAGAACCGCCAACCGTCGACAGCTTTGCCGATGACAGCGGTGTGGTCGGCGATGGCATCACCAATGATCCCACCCTTGTATTCACGGGCACCGGTGAACCTGGGTTGACCCTTACTGTCTATGTTGACGGTGTCGAAGTTGGCACCACCACCGTGGGCACCGATGGCAGCTGGACCTTTGACCATACGGCTACGGTTCTCCCCGATGGTGACCATGTCGTTACGGCGACACAGCATGATGCGGCAGGCAATCCTCCTTCCGCTCCCTCTGCTCCGCTGCCGGTTACTGTTGATACGAATGGCGGTGGCGAGACACCACTGCCCTCGGCTCCGCCGACCGTCGACAACTTCCTGGACGACACGGGCGTCGTCGGTGACGGTATCACGAGCGACAACACGCTGGTCTTCACGGGCACGGCCGAGCCGAATGCATTGGTGAAGATCTTCATTGATGGCGTCGAGGTTGGCTCCGAAACCGCGGATGGAACAGGAGCCTGGACGTTTGACCATACCGGTACAGTGCTTGCAGATGCGACATACAGCGTATCTGCAACTCAGATTGACGTCGCAGGCAATCCCGAGTCGGCTCCCTCCGCTCCCATGAGTGTCACGGTCGATACATCCATTGTACCACCGGTCATCGACAGCTTCAGCGATGACACGGGCGCCGACCCGGCCGATGGCATCACCAATGATGCGACACCGACCTTCACCGGCACGGGCGAGGAAGGTGCGCTGGTCGAGATCACACTTGATGATGGCGCTGGCGGCACCGTGACCGGAACCGCAACGGTGACCGGCGGATCGTGGAGTTTCACTCCGCCGGTCGATCTGGCTGACGGCACATGGACAGCGACTGCCATTCAGACCGACATTGCGGGCAATGTATCCGGTCCGTCGAACAGTCTCCCGGTTACGGTGGACACGACCATCATACCTCCCACCATCGACAGCATTTCGCAGGATTCCGGGTCTGACCCGGCTGATGGGATTACCAATGATGCGACCCCGACCTTCACCGGTACCGGCGAAGAGGGAGCGCTGGTCGAGATCACGCTTGATGATGGTGCAGGCGGAACCGTAACAGGCACGGCAACGGTAACCGGCGGCTCGTGGACCTTCACCCCGCCTGCCGATCTGGCTGACGGAACATGGACAGCGACGGCCATCCAGACCGACATTGCAGGCAATGTGTCGGGTCCGTCGAACAGCTTCCCCGTCACTGTTGATACGGTCGTGGCCCCGCCCACCATCGACAGCTTTAGCGATGACACGGGCGCTGATCCGGCCGATGGCATCACCAATGATGCGACACCGACCTTCACCGGTACTGGCGAAGATGGCGCGCTGGTCGAGATCACGCTTGATGATGGTGCAGGCGGAACCATCACGGGCACCGCAACGGTGACCGGCGGTTCCTGGACCTTCACTCCACCTGCCGATCTGGCTGACGGCACATGGACAGCGACGGCCATCCAGACCGACATTGCAGGCAATGTCTCAACGGTCTCCAACAGTCTCCCGGTGACGGTAGACACGACCATCATTCCGCCCACAATCGACAGCTTCAGCGACGATACGGGCGTAGATCCAGCCGATGGCATCACCAATGATGCGACACCGACCTTCACCGGTACTGGCGAAGAGGGAGCGCTGGTCGAGATCACGCTTGATGATGGTGCAGGCGGAACCGTAACCGGCACGGCAACGGTCACCGGCGGCTCATGGACCTTCACCCCGCCTGCCGATCTGGCCGATGGCACATGGACAGCGACGGCCATCCAGACCGACATTGCAGGCAATGTCTCAACGGTCTCCAACAGTCTCCCGGTGACGGTGGACACGACCATCATTCCACCAACCATCGACAGCTTCACCGATGACACGGGCGCTGACCCCGCCGATGGCATCACAAATGATGCGACACCGACCTTCACCGGTACCGGCGAAGAGGGTGCGCTGGTTGACATCACGCTTGATGATGGCGCTGGCGGCACCATTACGGGCACCGCAACGGTGACCGGCGGATCGTGGAGTTTCACTCCGCCGGCTGATCTGGCTGACGGCACCTGGACGGCGACGGCCATTCAGACCGACATCGCGGGCAATGTGTCGGGGCCATCGAACAGCCTTCCGGTGACGGTCGACACGACCATCATTCCGCCCACCATCGACAGCTTCAGCGACGATACGGGCGCCGACCCGGCCGATGGCATCACCAATGATGCGACACCGACCTTCACCGGTACGGGCGAAGAGGACGCATTGGTCGAGATCACGCTTGATGATGGCGCTGGCGGCACCATCACGGGCACCGCAACGGTCACAGGCGGCTCGTGGAGTTTCACTCCGCCGGCTGACCTGGCTGACGGCACATGGACGGCGACGGCCATCCAGACCGACATTGCAGGCAATGTGTCGGGTCCGTCAAACAGCCTTCCGGTGACCGTTGATACAACCATCATCCCGCCCACTATCGACAGCTTTAGCGACGATACGGGCGCCGACCCGGCCGATGGCATCACCAATGATGCGACACCGACCTTCACCGGTACGGGCGAGGAAGGTGCGCTGGTCGAGATCACGCTTGATGATGGCGCTGGCGGCACCATCACGGGCACCGCAACGGTGACCGGCGGTTCCTGGACCTTCACCCCGCCTGCCGATCTGGCTGATGGCACCTGGACGGCGACGGCCATTCAGACCGACATCGCGGGCAATGTGTCGGGGCCATCGAACAGCCTTCCGCTGACCGTTGATACAACCATCATCCCGCCCACAATCGACAGCTTCAGCGACGATACGGGCGTAGATCCAGCCGATGGCATCACCAATGATGCGACACCGACCTTAACCGGTACTGGCGAAGACGGCGCACTGGTCGAGATCACGCTTGATGATGGTGCAGGCGGAACTGTAACCGGGACGGCAACGGTGACAGGCGGCTCGTGGACCTTCACCCCGCCTGCCGATCTGGCCGACGGCACATGGACAGCGACGGCCATCCAGACCGACATTGCAGGCAATGTGTCGGGTCCGTCGAACAGCTTCCCCGTCACTGTTGATACGGTCGTGGCCCCGCCCACCATCGACAGCTTTAGCGATGACACGGGCGCTGACCCGGCCGATGGCATCACCAATGATGCGACACCGACCTTCACCGGTACGGGCGAAGACGGGGCGCTGGTCGAGATCACGCTTGATGATGGTGCAGGCGGAACCATCACGGGCACCGCAACGGTGACCGGCGGTTCCTGGACCTTC
>NZ_JAYMER010000011.1:533109-613039 GCF_037029545.1 Nitratireductor sp. CH_MIT9313-5
GCCTGCCGATCTGGCTGACGGCACATGGACAGCGACGGCCATCCAGACCGACATTGCGGGCAATGTATCCGGTCCGTCGAACAGTCTCCCGGTGACGGTGGACACGACCATCATTCCGCCCACTATCGATAGCTTCAGCGATGATACTGGCGTTCAGGGTGACGGGATAACGAGCGACGATACGCCAAGCTTCGCTGGTACATGCGAAGACGGAGCCTCTGTCACGCTGACCTTCACGCGCTATGACAACGCCAACAACCCGGTGGAGTCCTTCTCCGATCTTGCGGTGACGACCGGAGCGACATGGGCGTATGATAACTTCATCAACATGTCTGATGGGCGCTGGGAGGTCACGGCCAGCCAAACCGACATAGCGGGGAACGTGTCAGCAGAATCGGCACCCTTTGAGGTGACGATCGACACAACGACACCGTTCCTGACATTCGAAGCGATGTCCAACGACTATGAGGTGGCGGACGATTACACCACCCATACGGACAGCACACAGCTTTCAGGTCGTGCCGACCCTGGTGCTGTTGTGGAGCTGACCATGGATGGCGTGCCTCTTCCGTCGGTCGTTGCAGATGCGAACGGCATCTGGGAGAGCGGCTCTATTGACCTTTCAGGCCTCGCAGGCGGTGCAACCGCTGAACTTGTAGCGCGGGTCACCGGCGTCAACGGCCTCTTTTCCGAAGAAGCCCGAACGATCTCGCTTGTCGATCGCATCGACGATCTGGCGCTCGCCCACGACGTGACTTTAGTTGGTCAGGCGGCTGACGATGATTTCGGCAAATCAGTGAGTAATATCGGTGACTTCAATGGCGACGGCATCGATGATTTCATCGTGGGTGCCTACCAGAATGATCTCGGCGGCACCAGTAACGCCGGTGCTGCATACATTATGTACGGAAGTTCGGAGGGTCGACTGGACAACCTGAACGTCAGTTCACTCACGGCCGAGCGCGGTTTCAGGATTATCGGTCAGGAGGCAGGAGATCAGTTTGGTCTTAGTGTTTCGGGCGCGGGGGATGTGAATGGCGATGGTTTGATGGATGTGATCATCGGTGCGCCCCGCTTTGAGCAGGGGGGGCTGGCTGGCCGGGCATATGTGATTTACGGAAAGGCCGGACATACCAATATGGACATAACAAGTTTGCCGACGGCCGACGGTTATGAGATTACCAACTCCGGTGTGCATGCAACGGGTTTCTCCGTTGCTTCCGCCGGCGACGTGAACAACGACGGCATCGATGACATGCTGGTCGGCGCGACCACGGATTCTGCCGGTGGCAGCGGTGCTGGGGCGGCCTATCTGGTTTTCGGTCAGGCTGGTACTCCCGCCTCGGTTAACCTTGCTGCGCTTACACCTGCTCAAGGCATCAAACTTACTGGCGACATGGCTGGGGACAGCCTTGGGCGGGCTGTCGCAGGACTTGGTGACGTCAGTGGCGACGGTATTGAAGACTTCCTCGTTACAGCTCAAGCTCAGGACGGAAACGGGACAAACAGTGGGGCAGCCTATGTCATTTTCGGCAAGACGTCGGGATGGGCAAACATTGATCTCTCCAGTCTTGCAGCTGCTGATGGCTTCGCTCTTCTCGGCGCTGCCGCAGGTGATACACTTGGATTTTCAGCCAGCGAGGTAGGTGACTTCAACGGCGATGGCATCAATGATCTCCTCGTAGGTGCACATAATGGTGCCCCTGAAGGTATCGCCTATGTGATCTACGGAGGAACGGATATTGCCAATGTCGATCTTGCCACGCTGACGGCGGCACAAGGCTCTCAGATCAACGGCGTCACCGCGAACGGGCGCTTTGGCCAATCGGTCTCATCTGCAGGCGACGTAGATGGTGACGGTATCGACGATATTATCGTTGGTGTCCCCGGATCGGCCGAGAAAGGTTCAACCACGGGCTCGGCTTATGTCATTTATGGGAAAACAGGAGGCCTGGGAAATATCAACGTCTCAAGCCTTACCACGCAGGACGGGTTCAAGATTGAAGGTCGCATAGCTGGCAGTGAAACGGCTTCAACCGGAGCTGGGTCCGGCACTTCCGTTTCCGGCGCTGGAGACATCAATGGCGACGGGTTTGATGACCTCATCGTCGGCGCCACCGGTCCTTCGGGCACAAGCGGAACCGCTCACATCATTTACGGAACTAGTCGCACTTCCCAGTGGATGGTGTTAAGCGGCACGAATGCCGACGACTGGATCACTGGCGGCTCGTCATCAGACAAGATCAATGGCGGTGGCGGTGCAGACACGATCCTGGCCTATGGTGGAGATGACTTCGTGACCATTACGGACACGAATTTCACGCGGATCGACGGTGGCGAAGGCGAAGACACACTTGTTGTGTCGGGCGGTGGCATACACATCGACATGACTGCGCTCGACGCGCTTGCCGTTCAGGGTATCGATGTCGTGGATCTCACGGGATCGGGCAACAATGAGCTGACGATTACCGAGCAGGATGTGCTGGACATGTCCGACAACGGGCTGTTGCGGATCGACGGCAATACCGGCGATCAGGTTCATGCCGCAGGCTTCACCGATACGGGGGCGGATCAGGTGGTTGGAGACAGCACCTATGATGTCTACACATCGGGAGCGGCAACGCTGTGGGTGGAGCAGCAGACCTTGATCAGCTGACCGCCTTCGGCCGAAGAGAAGATGAAAGGACATGCGGTCTCGCTAGAGGTCGCATGTCCTGTTTGTGTTCACAGTCGCTCAGCAACGCTGCAGAAGCTTTTGCCAATCACTGCGAAGGGCCTCTGCGGAACGGGTTGAGATAGCAAGGCTTGCGAGCGTATCTGCTACCACCTTCACAGTCTGCGCATTGCTTTCAGCCACGCTGCCATCTGGCAAGGCGGTGTTGTTCTCAAAACCCACCCGCACATGGCCACCCAACAAGGCAGCTGATGTCACGCAGGCGGCTTCCTGTGGTCCGAAGGCGCAAACCATGAAGTGCGAGAATTTCGGCTGACTTGCCGCAAGAAAGGGTAGGAGGTCGGCGGGGGCGGAGCGCTGGCCGGCTG
Source organism: Nitratireductor sp. CH_MIT9313-5 (assembly GCF_037029545.1). Classification (NCBI taxonomy): domain Bacteria; kingdom Pseudomonadati; phylum Pseudomonadota; class Alphaproteobacteria; order Hyphomicrobiales; family Phyllobacteriaceae; genus Nitratireductor; species Nitratireductor sp. CH_MIT9313-5. The sequence goes on from NZ_JAYMER010000011.1 coordinate 536,152, forward strand.
TATAGCGCCCCAGAACGTAGAGCACGGGCAGGTCCTCGAATGGAACCAGACCGCGCTTGATGAGGTCGTTGAGGCGGACCGCTTCATCCGGACTGTACAGGATGATTTGAGGCATGATCCCCTCGCGCGCCATGAATGCGAGAAGCTCGGCAAAACTCCTTTCGTGCCCGGCATCCGGAACGAGCTCGCGCAGCGCAAGGGAGGCAGCCTCGGGCCGGACCTTTCGCACGATCTCGGCCTGGAAATCCGGCTGGTATCGGCCCAATGCCTCGGTCGTGATCTGCAGGACGAGCCTGTCACCCACAGCTGCGCGTATCGCGCTGATGGCTTCGACATAGGCCTGCGCATCCAGCAGATGGTTCTGGTCCCGATCACGCACATGAATGTGGAACATTGCCGCACCCGCCTCAAGGCAGGCGGAAGCGCAGGTCGCAAGTGCGTCAGGCGTCACCGGCACGCAGGCATGGTCGGCGGTGGTAAGGCGTCCCCCATTGGGCGCGACAGCGATGGCGACCTGTCGTGTTTCGTTCAGGCTCAAGGACTTGTCTCCTCCCGTATCAGGAAAACACGCAGATGCCGCGTTGCATCATCTGATACACTCGTCTATTCGCGCTTGCCCGACAGTGCAATGCATTGCAAGCGGGACGCAAAGCAGAGGCTCAGGAGAGCCATGGAGACGGTCATGACGCGCATACTTCATCGCCAGATCGGCGCGAACCTGCCCACGGCCGTGGATGGGCAAGGCGTTGAAATCATCGATCACGAGGGGCGCCGCTATATCGATGCCTGCGGGGGTGCCGCGGTATCCTGTCTTGGCCATGGTCATCCCGACGTCATCGCCGCCGTAAAGGAGCAGGCCGAGCGCATGGCCTATGCGCATACGGGCTTCTTCACCAATGAACCCGCCGAGGAACTGGCCGAAAACCTCATCGCAAATGCGCCTGACGGCTTGTCCCACGTCTATTTCGTGTCCGGCGGCTCGGAGGCAAACGAAGCGGCGCTAAAGATGGCGCGGCAATATTTCGTGGAGAAGGGCGAGCCACAGCGGCGCAACATCATTGCCCGCCGTCAAAGCTATCACGGCAACACTTTGGGAGTGCTGGCCGCCGGCGGAAACAAGTGGCGGCGCGCGCAGTTCTCTCCGCTTCTGATCGAAACCCACCACATCAGCCCTTGCTACGCCTATCGGCACCAGGAGCAGGGCGAGAGTGAAGAGGAATACGGTTTACGCGCAGCCAACGAACTGGAGGCGAAAATACTGGAGCTTGGCGCGGACAGCGTCATGGCTTTCATGGCGGAACCCGTCGTCGGTGCGACCGCAGGTGCGGTACCCGCGGCAACAGGGTATCTCAAGCGTATCCGCGAGATTTGCGACAAATACGGCGTTCTGCTGATCCTGGACGAAGTCATGTGCGGGATGGGCCGCACCGGCACATTGTTTGCCTGCGAGCAGGACGGAGTGGCGCCTGACATCGTGACCATAGCCAAGGGACTGGGTGGCGGCTACCAGCCGATAGGTGCTGCGCTCCTGTCGCAGAAAATCTTCGACACCTTCGCGCAGGGCTCCGGCCTCTTCCAGCACGGACACACCTATATCGGGCACCCCACCGCATGCGCTGCCGCGCTGGCCGTGCAGAAAGTGATCGAGCGCGACGAACTCTTGCAGAATGTTCGGGAAATGGGCGCCTATCTGCGCCAGGCGCTTGATGAGCGCTTCGGGCAAAATCCGGCTGTGGGCGATATCCGCGGCCGCGGCCTTTTTATCGGTATCGAGCTGGTGGCGGATCGGGAGACAAAACAGCCCTTCGACCCGGCCTTGAAGTTGCATTCTGCCGTAAAGCGCGAGGCCATGGCGCGCGGCTTGATGATCTATCCCGGCGGCGGGACGATTGATGGAAAGAACGGAGATCACATTCTCCTGGCACCGCCCTTCATCATCAACAGGGAAATCGCCGATCAGATCGTCGAGCGACTGGACGGCGCATTGTGCGCTGCGGTAAGTGCAGCATCATCAACGGCTTAGATCGGCTCCACATCGGTCATATGGCGTTCGTGTAATTGCGGCAAATTGACTGCTGGAAGGTGCAACGTTGACTAAAATCGTTCGGCGGGACACCCTTCCATGTTCAGGGTGCCGCTGTCGGCCAGATATCCCTGCACGCGGGTTTCTGATCACGGCCGGCAAATGCTCCTCAAGGAGCGACCCCAACTTCGACGTGCAAGTCAGATAGGGAGACAGAATATGAAAGCTAACCGGTTTCTTGGTCTCGGCGTAGCCGCGGCACTGTTCGGCACGCTCTCCGCAGGTGTCGCATCGGCACAGGACCAGCGCTTCGTTTCGGTTGGCACCGGTGGTGTGACCGGCGTCTACTACCCGGTCGGCGGCGCGATCTGCCGCCTGATGAACCAGAACCGCCGCGAGCACGGCATCCGCTGCTCGGTGGAATCCACGGGTGGTTCGGTCTTCAACGTCAACGCCATCAAGGGCGGTGATCTTGAGTTCGGTGTCGTGCAGTCCGACGTGCAGTACAACGCGTTCAACGGCGAAGCTGCCTTCGCTGACGGTGGCGCACACGAAAACCTCCGTTCGGTCTTCTCGCTTCACGCAGAGCCGCTGACGGTTGTTGCACGCAAGGACGCAGGCGTTTCCGAGTTCGACGAACTCAAGGGCAAGCGCGTCAATATCGGCAATCCGGGTTCCGGCCAGCGCGCACTCATGGACCTTCTCATCGAAGCCAAGGGTTGGACGAGCGGTGACTTCTCGCTGGCAGCCGAACTTGCTCCTGCCGAGCAGGCTTCCGCGCTCTGCGACAACAATATCGACGCCTTTGCCTACACGGTCGGTCACCCGGCCGGCGCCATCGAGGAAGCCACGACGACCTGCGACAGCGTGATCGTGTCGGTTGAAGGTGAAGTCGTCGACAAGCTCGTCGAAGACAACCCCTACTACTTCAAGGCCACCATTCCCGGCGGCATGTACAAGGGTACCGATTCCGACGTGAACACCTTCGGTGTCGGCGCGACCCTCGTGACCTCCGCAGATGTTCCCGAAGATGTTGTCTACACCTTCGTGAAGTCCGTCTTCGAGAACTTCGATTCCTTCAAGAGCCTGCATCCGGCGCTGGCAAATCTGACGCCAGAACAGATGGTTGGCCAGGGTAACTCCGCTCCGGTCCACCCCGGTGCAGAAAAGTACTACAAGGAAAAAGGCTGGCTCTAAGAGCCGGTATCAGGGCGCCCTTTCGGGGCGCCCTTTTTCGCTCCGGCTTCAGGGGGTGAAGCGGGCGCAACCACAACAACACTTCTGACGGGGACATCAGATGGCCGATAATCAGAAAAATGTTGAAGGCACAGGCGGACCGCTCTCCAATGATGAGCTGCAGGACCTTGTCGCGTCCAGCGACACAGGCGCGCGCAGCCCGGCGGGAAGTGCCGGCTACATCATCGCAGGCGTTGCGCTTTGCTGGTCGCTCTTCCAGCTCTATATCGCCTCGCCGCTGCCCTTCATGCTGTCGAGCCTGACGGGCATGTCGCTCGTCCTCAACGACGCGCAAACGCGCGCGATCCACCTCGCATTCGGCCTGTTCCTGGCCTATATGGCATTTCCTGCGCTTTCCTCCAGCCCACGCGATCGCATCCCCGTGCAGGACTGGGTGCTTGCCATATTGGCAGCTTGCAGCGCCCTCTATGTCTTCGTCTTCTATCGCGACCTTGCCCAGCGCCCGGGCCTGCCCATCACGCAGGACCTGATCGTTGCCGGCATGGGCATGCTTCTTCTGCTCGAAGCCACCCGCCGCGCACTCGGTCCCCCCTTGGTGATCGTTGCGGTGGTCTTCCTGGCCTACGTCTTCTTCGGCTCCTCGACCCTTGTGCCCGATATCATCCGTTGGGGTGGAGCCTCCTTCAGCCGCGCCATGGACCAGATGTGGCTGTCGCCCAACGGTGTATTCGGCGTCGCGCTCGGCGTGTCCTCGGCCTTCGTCTTCCTCTTCGTCCTGTTCGGATCGATGCTAGACAGGGCAGGGGCGGGCAACTTCTTCATCAAGCTGGCTTTCGCGCTTCTCGGCCACTTGCGTGGCGGACCTGCGAAAGCTGCGGTTCTGGCGTCGATGATGACCGGCCTGATCTCCGGTTCCTCAATCGCAAATGTGGTGACCACCGGCACCTTCACCATCCCGCTCATGAAACGCGTCGGCTTCAAGCCCGAGCGTGCGGGTTCGGTTGAGGTGGCAAGTTCGGTCAATGGCCAGATCATGCCTCCAGTCATGGGTGCTGCGGCATTCCTGATGGTGGAATATGTGGGCATTTCCTATCTGCAGGTCATCAAGCACGCCTTCCTGCCAGCCGTGATTTCCTACATTGCGCTGCTCTATCTCGTGCATCTGGAAGCCGTGAAGAACGACATGCCGATGCTGGAAAAGCGCCAGACGCATCCGGCAACTGTCGCGTTGCTGCGTGCGGGCATAACCATCGCGTCCATCGTCATCCTTGCTGGCGCGATCTACTATGCAATTGCGGCCGTGCGCTACGTTATGCCGGGCATCTCCGCTCCGGTCCTCATCCTCGCGCTGCTCGGGATCTATGTTGCGCTGGTTTGGTACGCGGCGCAGACGCCGGATCTGGAACTGGATGATCCGAATGCGCCGGTGGTCGAACTGCCGGTCGCCACGGAGGTCCTGCGGACCGGTCTGCACTACCTGCTGCCGCTGGTCGTGCTGGTCTGGTTCCTGATGATCGAGCGTTCATCGCCGGGGCTTTCAGCCTTCTATGCCGTGCTGCTCTTGATCGTGATCATCCTGACCCAGAAGCCGCTGAAAGCGCTGTTCCGCGGTTTGCAGTCATCGCAACAGGTCGCCGCGTTCCGCGAAGGCTTTGAAGACCTCATTGCAGGTCTCATCACCGGTGCGCGCAACATGATCGGCATTGCCTGTGCAACGGCGGCTGCCGGTATCATTGTCGGTACCGTCACGCTGACGGGCATCGGGCAGGTCATGGCCGAGTTCGTGGAGTTCCTCTCAGGCGGCAACATCTTCCTGATCCTGGTCTTCACGGCACTCATCTCGCTGGTGCTGGGCATGGGCCTGCCGACCACGGCGAACTACATCGTCGTCTCCTCGCTGATGGCACCTGTCATCGTGCAGCTCGGAGCGGCGAATGGCGTGCTGATCCCGCTCATCGCGGCTCACATGTTCGTCTTCTACTTCGGCATCATGGCCGATGTGACGCCACCCGTGGGGCTTGCCTCCTTTGCGGCAGCAGCAGTGTCGGGTGGTGATCCGCTGAAGACGGGCTTTACCGCCTTCTTCTACTCGCTACGTACGGTGCTTCTGCCCTTCATCTTCGTCTTCAACACGGACCTGTTGTTGATCGATGTGAGCTGGCTGGGCGCGATCTGGATATTCTGCCTGGCGACCGTGGCCATGCTGATATTTGCAGCCGCAACCCAAGGTTTCTTCATGGTGAAGAGCCGTCTTTGGGAATCTGCGGCGCTGCTGCTCGTCACCTTCATGCTTCTGCGTCCGGGCTTCTTCCTCGACCTGGTGCAGGACCCTTACAATCAGGTCGAGCCGCAGCAGATCTTCGAGGCAGTCGAAGCGGAGCCCGACAATGGCGAGATCCGTCTCGTTATCCAGGGGCCAAGTTTCGAAAATCCCGACCAGATGATAAATCGCACCATGGCATTCGGCCTTGGTGAGGCAGGTGCAGACGGCCAGACGCGCTTCGAACAGGCGATTGGTCTGCCGGTGCGCATCGAAAACGGCCTCGTCATCCTGGATGAGCCCATGGACATGAACAGCCTTGCAGGCAAGACCCTGTCGAACATGGACTTCTACATGGATGAGCCGGTGCAGATCACTGCGGTGGAAGTGAGTGCGGAACGCATGCCGCGCGAGATATTCTATATCCCGGCGCTTCTGCTGCTTGGCCTCGTGGTCTTCCTGCAACGCCGTCGTGGGGGCACCCTTGCCGGCAATCCCCGTCCGGCCACTGCTTGAGGAGAGCCCTGATGTACAAGGACATCCTGGTATCGATCGATCTTGGAAATGCCGACACCGAGATGCGCGCATTGGAGACCGCGGTCGAATATGCGCGCAGCTTCGGAAGCCGCCTGCACATCATGACGGTGGTGCCGGATTACGGAATGTCGATCGTGGGTGGATTCTTTCCCAAGGAGCATGAGCAGAAGGCGATCGACTCCACGAATGCGGCTCTGCACGAGTTCACGAAGAAACACGTACCGGCCGAGGTGAAGCATCGCCATATTGTCGGACACGGCTCGATCTATCGCGAAATTCTGAAATACAGCGAGAAGATCAATGCCGACCTGATCGTGCTTTCGGCAAAGAGGCCGGGCCCGGAAGACTATCTTCTGGGACCCAACGCCGCCCGCGTCGTGCGTCACGCGCAGATCTCGGTTCTGGTCGTGCGGTAGGCCAGAACCGGCCATACTCCGATCAAGCGGCCGCGTCAGTTTCCTGCTGGCGCGGCCGTGCTTTTTCTGACGATGAGTTCAACCTCGAGAATTTCGTCCCTTACCGCTGGACTTGCACTCTCGATCTGTGAAAGCAGCAATTCTGCAGCCTTTGTGCCAAGCTTGTGGCGCGGCTGGTGAATGGTCGTGAGGGGTGGAATATAGTGGCGCGCAATGTCGATATCGTCGAAGCCGACGACGGATACATCCTGCGGCACGCTCAGGCCGTGAAGGCTAAGCTTCGAGATGAAGCCGCAGGCCATCTGGTCGCTGGCGCAGAAAACGGCACTTGGCCGATCCTTGAGCTTCAGCCATTTCTCCGCAGCTTCAGCGCCCGACTGAAGTGAAAAGTCGCCATGGAAGAACCAGTCGTCACGAATGGGCAGCGCATGCGCTTTCAGGCTCTCACGCGTCCCTTCAAGCCGCGTGGTGGTAAGCACATTTCCATCCGGCCCCGTCACATGCCCGATTCTGCGGTGCCCCAGCTCGACCAGATGCTGCACGGCGAGGGAAGCGCCTGACTGGTTGTTGATGGCGACATGGGGCAGATCGGTTCCCTCGGCCCACTCACAGGCGAAAACCAGGGGCGGTTGCCCTCCGCCGGGGCGGTGGCGTGACAGGAAATCGCCCGCAAGCGCCCCGTCAAGCGAAATGAACCCGTCTGCACGCGTGCCGTTCAGATGCATCACGATGCGCTCCGGCTCCATACCCGGCTGCTTCGTGTCCACGAAAAGGACGGAATAGCCGCGCGTGGCCGTGGCGTTTTCGATGCCCGCGAGAATACGCGAGAAGAACGGATTTCCCAGATCAGGAACCAGCACCATTATGGCACCTGTGCGCTGGCGGCGCAGATTGCTTGCCGTCACATTCACCTGGTAACCGGTCGTCCGTATGGCTTCCATAACCGTGCTACGCGTCGCCTCGGACACTTTCTCGGGGCTGCTGATCGCCCGGCTGACCGTGGCTGTGGAAACCCCTGCGGCAAGCGCAACATCCTGAATGGTTACGGTTTTTCGGTCCAAGTGATTGCCTGTTCTGCAGCGCCGCCCAATTGGCTTCGACGCTTGTTTCTCGAAAGTGCTTGACACTTTCCTGTCAACAAATCAAGCTTCCATGTAATCGATTGCAAAGCGCGTAAACGAGCGTTTTAATCGATTACATCGGTAGGAGGCCGGTGTTTTCGGGTTTTAAACCCTTCTGGGAGGATGGAATGAAATCTGTAAAGTCGCTTCTGGCTGCATCCACGATGTTGGCAGCCGCAACCGCCGTCAATGCCGCCGAGCTTGAGGTCACCCATTGGTGGACTTCGGGTGGCGAGGCTGCTGCCGTGGCCGAATTCGCCAAGGCGTTCGAGGAAAAGACCGATCATACCTGGGTGGATGGTGCCATCGCCGGTTCCGGCGGTACGGCGCGCCCGATCATGATCAGCCGCATCACCGGCGGTGACCCCATGGGTGCCACGCAGTTCAACCACGGCCGCCAGGCCGAGGAACTGGTGGAAGCCGGACTGATGCGCGATCTCACCGAGCTTGCCGAAAAGGAAGGCTGGAAGGATGTTGTGAAACCGTCCAGCCTGCTCGATAGCTGCACCCTCGACGGCAAGATCTATTGCGTTCCGGTCAACATCCACTCCCAGCAATGGCTGTGGCTCTCCCACAAGGCGTTCGAGGATGCGGGTGTGGACGTGCCAACAAACTGGGATGAATTCGTCGCAGCCGCTCCCGCGCTTGAGAAGGCTGGAAAGATACCTCTCGCCATGGGCCAGCAGCCCTGGCAGACCACGCTTGCCTTCCAGGTTCTCCTGACGGCGCTGGCCGGGCCTGAAGCCTATACCCGTGTCTTTGGCGACAAGGACGCCGAATTCGCCGGTGGAGAAGAACTCGCCAAGGTCTTCGAGGCCGCCGCAAAGGCGCGTGAAATGTCGGCCAAGTCGAATATCCAGGAATGGAACCAGGCAACCAGCATGGTCATCAATGGCGAAGCCGGTGGCCAGATCATGGGTGACTGGGCGCAGGGCGAGTTCCAGGTGGCCGGCCAGACCGCCGGTGAGGACTATACCTGTCTGCCGGGCCTTGGTGTGAATGAGGTTATCCAGACCGGCGGCGATGCTTTCTACTTCCCCGTCGTAGACGATGAGGAAGTGTCTGCAGCACAGCTTGAACTTGCTTCTGTGATGTTGTCGCCCGACACGCAGGTTGCGTTCAACCTCAAGAAGGGATCTCTGCCGGTGCGTGGCGACGTCGACCTTGAGGCAGCCAATGACTGCATGCGCAAGGGCCTCGACATTCTCGCCAAGGGCAACATCATCCAGGCGCCCGACCAGCTCATGTCCGCGGACTCGCTCACCCAGGTCAACGACCTGTTCGTCGAGTTCTTCAATTCACCTGACATGAGCGCAGAAGATGCACAGAAGCGTTTCGCCGATCTGATCGCCAACGCGGACTGATCGTCGGGTTTGGCCGGCGTGACTCACGCGCCGGCCGGCTTCTTCTTCTTCAATATCCGAGCATTTGAGGTGCGGGCATGGCTGCGACGCGAAGGCCGCCGACGCTGTTCAGAAACCTGAACGCAAAGATCGCTGCGATACCGATGATCCTGACGGCCCTCGTCGTTTTCGTGGGCGGGACTGCCTGGACGGTGGTCTATTCCTTCACCAATTCGCGCCTGCTGCCGCGCGAGAAATTTGTCGGGCTGGATCAGTATGAGCGGCTTTGGTCGAGCAACAAATGGCTGATCTCTATCGAGAACCTGTTCATCTACGGCATCTGCTCGCTGGTCCTTTCGCTGGTCATCGGGTTCGTGCTCGCCGCCCTGCTTGACCAGAAAATCCGCTTCGAAAACACGTTCCGCACGATCCTGCTCTATCCCTTCGCGCTGTCCTTCATCGTGACGGGACTGGTGTGGCAGTGGATCCTCAACCCGCAATTCGGCATCCAGGCCGTAGTGCGTTCGCTGGGCTTTGAAAGCTTTTCATTCGATCCGCTCTACAACCCCGACATCGTGATTTACGGCATCCTCATCGCTGGCCTCTGGCAGTCCACGGGTCTCATCATGTGCCTGATGCTGGCTGGCCTTCGCGGCATCGACGAAGACATCTGGAAAGCCGCTCGCATCGACGGCATCCCGATGTGGAAGACCTATCTCTTCATCGTCATCCCGATGATGCGGCCTGTCTTCATCACCACGCTTGTCATCATCGCTTCGGGCATTGTGCGGGTCTATGACCTGGTGGTCGCCCAGACCTCAGGCGGACCGGGCATCTCGTCAGAAGTTCCCGCGAAATACGTCTATGACGCGATGTTCCTGTCGCAGAATCTCGGGCAGGGCTTCGCCGGCTCCACCATGATGCTTCTGGCCGTGATCATCGTCATCGTGCCCTGGGCCTATCTCGAATTCGGCGGGAGGAAGCGTCATGTCTAATACCGGCGCACTGAACATCGCGGCCGCCGGCGCTGATGCTGCCGCACAGGATCTGGCAGGTCCCCGCGGAGCACGCCCGAAACGCGCGCTCTCAGGTCGCAACATCATGATCTACGGCACGCTGGCGGTCGTCTCGCTCTACTACCTGCTGCCGCTTTACGTGATGATGGTGACGTCGCTTAAGGGCATGCCGGAAATCCGTATGGGCAACATCTTTGCCCCGCCCATGGAGATCACCTTCGAACCATGGGTCAAAGCCTGGGCAACCGCCTGCACGGGGCTAAACTGCGAAGGCCTGTCGCGGGGCTTCTGGAACTCGGTGCGCATCACCGTGCCTTCGGTCTTCCTGTCCATAGCCATTGCCTCGATCAATGGCTACGCACTCGCCAATTGGCGCTTCAAGGGCGCGAACCTGTTCTTCACGATCCTGATCGTGGGCGCCTTCATCCCCTATCAGGTAATGCTCTACCCGCTGGTGATCATCCTGCGTGAAATGGGCCTTTATGGCAGCCTGACCGGCCTCGTCCTCGTGCATTCGGTCTTCGGCATGCCGATCCTGACGCTGCTCTTCCGCAACTATTTCACTTCCGTGCCGGAGGAGCTGTTCAAGGCCGCCCGCGTTGATGGCGCCGGTTTCTGGGGCATCTATTTCAAGATCATGCTGCCCATGAGCCTGCCGATCTTCGTGGTCGCCATGATCATCCAGATCACCGGCATCTGGAACGACTTCCTTTTCGGTGTCGTCTACACCAAGCCCGACCTCTATCCGATGACGGTTCAGCTCAACAATATCGTCAATTCGGTCCAGGGCGTGAAGGAATACAACGTCAACATGGCGGCCACCATCATCACGGGGCTCGTGCCGCTGATCGTCTATTTCGCATCCGGAAAACTCTTCGTCCGCGGTATCGCCGCAGGCGCGGTGAAAGGGTAGGGCATGTCCAGCGTACTCATCAACGATCTGTCTCTCTCCTTCGGCGAGGTCAATGTTCTCCAGAACCTCGATCTGGAAATCGGCAAGGGCGAGTTCCTGGTGCTTCTCGGTTCGTCCGGCTGCGGCAAGTCCACCTTGCTCAATTGCATTGCCGGATTGCTCGACATCACCGACGGGCAGATCTTCATCAATGGCCGCAACGTCACCTGGGAGCAGCCCAAGGATCGCGGCATTGGCATGGTGTTCCAGTCCTATGCGCTCTATCCGCAGATGACGGTGGAGGGAAACCTCGCCTTCGGCCTGAAGAATGCGGGCCTGCCCAAGGACGAGATTGCCAAGCGCATCGCACGCGCGGCCGAAATCCTGCATATCGAGCCGCTGTTGAAGCGCAAGCCCGCCCAGCTTTCCGGCGGCCAGCGCCAGCGTGTGGCCATCGGGCGGGCATTGGTGCGTGATGTGGATGTCTTCCTCTTCGACGAACCGCTGTCCAATCTGGATGCCAAGCTGCGTGCGGAACTGCGCGTGGAAATCAAGCGGCTCCATCAGCAGCTTGAGAACACGACCATGATCTATGTCACCCACGACCAGATCGAAGCCATGACGCTGGCCGATCGCATCGCCATCATGCGTGGCGGCGCCATTCAGCAGCTGGGTGATCCCGCGACCATCTACAACAAGCCGGTGAACAAATATGTCGCCGGTTTCATCGGCTCGCCCAGCATCAATTTCGTCGAGGGCGAAGTGCATCCCAACGGCGTGCCCTATTTCAAGGCCGGTGGCTTCGAAGTGCCGCTGGAACGCTACGAGTTTGCCGGAAATGGCCCCGAGGGCGGCAGGGCAAGCTTCGGTATCCGCCCCGAACATGTCTTCATGGGCCGCGCAGCCGAAGGTCTACCCTATCAAGCGGAAACCACCGTCGAGGTGATTGAGCCCATGGGCGCGGATACGCTCGTCTGGTCACGGCTTCACGGCCACGAATTGCGCTTCCGGGTGGACGGCCAGACCTCCCTCTCCAAGGGCGAGGTGGTGCCGATCGGTTTCGATCCTGCACGCGCCTCGCTCTTTGACGCAAATACGGAGGCGCGGCTCTAGCGCCTTCCAGACAATCCTGTTGAACCAACTGGCGTGCCCTCAGAGGCCGCCTCTGTGCGGAGTGGACAATGATTGATTTTTCCTACCAGCTTTACTCTTCCCGTGAGTTCCCGCCGCTTGCAGACACGCTGAAGCTGCTGAAATCGCTGGGCTATGGTCAGGTTGAGGGCTATGGCGGCGTCTATTCCGATCTCCCCGCGCTCAAGGCCGCGCTTGACGAGACGGGTCTGAAAATGTCCACCGGCCATTTCGGACTCGACATGATCGAGGGGGAGCCGGAAAAGGTGCTGGAGATTGCCAATACCGTTGGCATGGAAGCCGTCTTCTGCCCGTTCCTGGTGCCCGATCAGCGCCCGGAAGACGCCGCAGGCTATGCCCGCTTTGGTGAGCGGCTGCAAAAGGCAGGCGAAAGGCTGAAGGAAGGCGGTCTCTCCTTTGGCTGGCACAATCACGATTTCGAGTTTCGCGCGCTGCCCGATGGCTCCATCCCACAGGAAGAGATTTTCCGCGGCGGGCCGGATCTGCCCTGGGAAGCCGATATTGCCTGGATCGTGCGCGGCGGTGGCGATCCGCTCGAGTGGATCGAGAAGCACGGTGATCGCATCATCGCCATTCACGTGAAGGATATAGCGCCTGAAGGTGAGTGCGAGGATGAAGACGGCTGGGCCGATGTCGGCACCGGCACTATGGACTGGAAAGCCATCATGGATGCCGTGCGCACGCGCACCAACACCCGCTTCTTCGTCATGGAGCATGACAAGCCGAATGATCACGAGCGCTTTGCGCGCCGCTCGATCGAAAACGCCAAGCAATATTGAGGAGCCGATCATGACGAAGACACTCGGCGTCGGAATCATCGGATGCGGCAATATTTCGGCGGCCTATATGAAGCTCTCGCCGCTTTTTCGCGGTATCGAAGTGCGCGCCTGCGCAGACGTGAACCCGGAAGCTGCCAAGGTGCGCGCAGAAGAGTTCAAGCTGCGTCAGGAGACGGTGGACGGGCTTTTGGCATCCGATGATATCGATATCATCGTCAATCTCACCATCCCCTCCGCACATTACGAGATTTCGCGCCGCGCTATCGAAGCGGGCAAGCATGTCTACTCCGAAAAGCCCTTCGTGCTTTCGGTGGAGGAGGGGCAGGCGCTTGCAAAGGCTGCCGAGGAGAAGGGCGTTCGCGTTGGTTCGGCACCCGACACGTTCCTTGGCGGCGCGCACCAGCTTGCCCGCCACATCGTCGACAGCGGCCAGATTGGCAAGATCGTCAGCGGCACCTGCCATGTGATGAGCCACGGCATGGAGCACTGGCATCCAAATCCGGACTTCTTCTTCCTTCCCGGCGCCGGTCCCGTGCTGGATGTCGGGCCCTATTACGTCACCAACCTCATCCAGCTCATCGGTCCGGTGAAGCGGGTGGGAGCGCTGTCTTCGATCCCGGCGAAGGAGCGCACCATTCTTTCCGAGCCACGCAAGGGCGAAAAGATCCCGGTCGAGACACCCACGACCATTCATGCGGTCATGGAGTTCGAAAGCGGCGCGATCATCACGCTCGGCGCGAGCTGGGATGTCTGGCACCACAAGCACTCCAACATGGAGCTTTATGGCGAGAAGGGCTCGCTGCATGTGCCCGACCCGAATTTCTTCGGCGGCGATCTCGCCGTGACCGAGGAAGGAAATGTTCTGGATGAACTGCCGGATTGGCCGCACCCCTTCGCAGTGCCCAATCAAGGGCTTGAAGAAGGGCGTCCGCTGGCCAATTATCGCGCTGCCGGTTTGGCCGACATGGCGCAAGCCATTATGGAAGGCCGGCCACATCGCTGTTCACTGGAAATGTCGCTTCACGCCATCGACGTGATGACGTCCATCCTCAAATCAGGTGAAACGGGCAGCTTCGTCACGCTGCAGACCACATGCGAACGCCCCGCGGCGCTCGGCGTGGATGCGGCTGGAGACCTGCTCGCAGAAAAGGAACTTGCATGACCTGGCAACCCGCCGAAAACCGCTACGACAACATGGTCTATCGCCGCTGTGGCCGTTCGGGCCTCAAGCTGCCGGCGATTTCGCTGGGCCTGTGGCACAATTTCGGAGAAGACGCGACCCACGCCAACAAGCGCGCCATCTGCCGCAAGGCATTCGATCTGGGCATCACCCATTTCGATCTGGCGAACAATTACGGCCCGCCTCCCGGTTCCGCGGAGGTGGCTTTCGGCGAGATCCTGCGGACTGACTTTGCAGGTTATCGCGACCAGCTCATCATCTCGTCAAAGGCCGGCTACGACATGTGGCCGGGGCCTTACGGCGAGTGGGGCAGCCGCAAATATCTGATCGCAAGCTGCGACCAGAGCCTGAAGCGCATGGGCCTCGACTATGTCGACATCTTCTACTCCCACCGCTTCGATCCGGAAACGCCGCTTGAAGAGACGATGATGGCGCTCGACCATATCGTGCGTTCCGGCCGCGCGCTCTATGTCGGCATCTCGTCCTACAATGCCCAGCGCACGCGCGAGGCAGCGGCCATCCTGAAGGAGCTTGGCACGCCGTGCCTGATCCATCAGCCGAGCTATTCCATGATCAATCGCTGGGTCGAGGATGACGGGCTTCTCGATGCGCTTGATGATCTTGGCATCGGCTCCATCGTCTTTTCGCCGCTGGCGCAGGGCATGCTGACCGACAAATATCTGAATGGCATTCCCGAAGAGAGCCGTGCAGCACAGGGCAAGTCGCTTCGCAACGAGTTCCTGAACGAGCGCAACATCAACAATATCCGCGGCCTGAACGAGATCGCGAAGAAGCGCGGTCAGACGCTGGCGCAGATGGCGCTGGCCTGGGTTCTTCGCGGTGGCCGCGTGACCACGGCGCTTATCGGTGCATCCAAGCCTTCACAGGTGGAAGACTGCGTCGGTGCACTCGGCAATCTCGAATTCACAGATGCGGAGCTGGCGGAAATCGACACCTTTGCCCGCGATGCCGACATCAATCTGTGGGCCGCATCGGCCGAACGAAAGGGTCCAAAACGCAAATGATCGTCAACCCCATCCTGCCCGGCTTCAATCCTGATCCGTCCATCTGCAGGGTGGGGGACGACTACTATATCGCGACATCAACCTTCGAGTGGTATCCGGGCGTCCAGATCCACCACTCGAAGGATCTTGTAAACTGGCGGCTGGTCAAGCGTCCGCTGGCGCGCAAGTCGCAACTCGACATGCGCGGCAATCCCGATTCCGGTGGCATCTGGGCGCCGTGCCTGTCTTATGCAGACGGGTTGTTCTGGTTAGTCTACACGGATGTGAAGCGCATCGACGGCAACTTCAAGGATGCGCACAATTACATCGTTACCTCGCCAACGATCGAAGGCCCGTGGTCCGATCCGGTCTATGTGAATTCTTCCGGCTTTGACCCGTCGCTTTTTCATGATGATGACGGGCGCAAATGGTTCGTCAATCTGGTCTGGAACCATCTGACGGATTCCGTTGGCGGCAATCCGAAACACCCGGCCTTTGGCGGTATCCTGCTGCAAGAGTATGATGCCAAGGCCGGAAAGCTGGTGGGAGAGGTGAAGAACATCTTCGCAGGCAGCGCGCACGGTCTGACCGAAGGTCCGCACCTCTTCAAGCGCGATGGCTGGTATTATCTGACCGTTGCGGAAGGCGGCACCGGTTACGACCATGCGGTTACCATGGCGCGCTCGCGCCAGATCGACGGGCCATATGAGCTTCATCCCGACACGCATCTGATCTCCTCGAAGGATGATCCCGGAGCACCATTGCAGCGCGCAGGCCACGGCCAGATCGTGGAAACGCCTTCGGGCGAGGTCTATCACACGCATTTGTGCTCGCGCCCGCTGCCGGGCACCCGCCGCTCGCCTCTGGGGCGGGAGACGGCGATCCAGAAATGCGTCTGGAAGGATGATGGCTGGCTTTACCTGGAGCAAGGCGGGGTCGTGCCCTCGGTCGAAGTGCCAGCACCGGAAGGTGCGGCGGAGCCTCAACGGCCCGAGCCCATTCGCTACGACTTCACCGACACCACGCTACCGCGCGATTTCCAGTGGCTGCGTACGCCAGAACCCGGCCGCATCTTCACGCTGACCGGCAGCGCGCTTCGCCTCCATGCACGCGAATCCATCGGCAGCTGGTTCGAACAGGCACTGGTGGCGCGCAGGCAGGAGCATTTCTCCTTCCGTGCCGAAACGCGGCTGGAATTCGAGCCGGTCAATTACCAGCAGATGGCCGGCATCACGCACTACTATAACCGCCACAAATTTCATTTTCTCGGCGTGACTCACGATGCAAAAAAGGGCCGTGTTCTGACGATCCTGAGCTGCCCCGGCGAATGGCCGGACGGGCGCCTGTCATTTCCGCTGGCAGAGCCGGTGCAACTGCCCGATGGTCCGGTTGAACTGGCCGCTGAAGTCAATGAGGCCGAGCTTCAGTTTTACTTCCGCAGCGGCGATGAGGACTGGCAGGCAATTGGCCCCGCCCTTGATGCCAGCGTGATTTCCGACGAAGGCGGGCGGGGCGAGCATGCGTCCTTCACCGGCGCCTTCATCGGCATGGCTGCCTTCGATACGAGCGGCAGCGCCATTCCCGCCGATTTCATCCATTTCTCCTATGCACCCGGAGAGGGGGCATGAAGAGTTTCCTCGAGATCTACGACTTCGGAACGCAGGCAAGCCGCATGGTCTGGCAGACACCGGATCATGTGGAAGCGCCCAACTGGGCGCCCGATGGCAGCTTTCTGGTATTCAATGGCTCAGGCCTGATCTACCGGCTCGATTTGTCCGAGGGCGCGCAGCCGCAGTGTATCGACACCGGATTCGCCACGGGTTGTAACAATGATCACGGCATCTCGCCGGACGGATCGCTACTCGTCATCTCCGACAAGACCGAGACGGGCAAATCCTGCATCTACACGCTGCCAATTGAGGGCGGAACGCCGCAGCGGGTAACCGAAGAAGTGCCATCCTGGTGGCATGGCTGGTCGCCGGATGGAATGAACCATGCCTATACGGCGGTCCGTGACGGCACCTTCATGATCTGCACATGTGCGGTCGATGGCGGAGACGAAATACAGGTGGTCGGCGGGGGCGGGCACTATGACGGGCCTGATTATACGCCCGACGGCAAATGGATATGGTTCAACTCCGACCGCGAGGGCGGCATGCAGCTTTGGCGCGTGCGCCCCGATGGCTCGGACCTGCAAAAAATGACCGATGATGAGCGCGTGAACTGGTTTCCCCATCCCTCGCCGGATGGGAAGCATGTTCTCTACCTTGCCTATGAGGAAGGCACCGAAGGCCATCCCGCAGACCGGGAGGTCGAGCTGCGGCTGATGCCGGCTGAAGGAGGCGCGCCGCGCACACTCATCTCTCTTTTTGGCGGGCAGGGCACGATCAATGTGCCGTGCTGGTCACCTGATTCGGGAAGTATCGCCTATGTCCGCTACGCGCGGACATGATTGAAACAAGGAGGAGATCATGGCTAGCACCATGAAGGGGGCAGGCATCTTCCTGGCCCAGTTTGCGGGCGATGAAGCGCCGTTCAATACATTGCCATCCATTGCCAAATGGGCCGCAGGCCACGGCTATGGCGGCATCCAGATCCCGGCCTGGGACGGGCGGTTGTTTGATCTGGAAAAGGCGGCCAGTTCCAAGGATTACTGCGACGAGGTGAAGGGCATTTGCGCCGAGGCAGGTGTGGAAGTGACGGAGCTTTCGACACATCTGCTTGGCCAGCTTGTTGCCGTTCACCCGGCCTATGATGTGCCATTTGATGGTTTTGCACCGGAGAAGGTGCACAACAATCCGAAGGCCCGGCAGGAATGGGCGGTTCAGCAGATGCTGCACGCCGCCAAGGCCTCACGAAACATGGGGCTGGACGTGTCCGTGTCTTTCACCGGCGCGCTTGCTTTCCCCTATCTCTACCCATGGCCACAGCGCCCCGAAGGCTTGATTGACGAGGCCTTCACCGAACTTGCAAAACGCTGGAAGCCCATTCTCGACGCTTATGAGAATGAAGGCGTTGATGTCGCCTATGAGCTGCATCCGGGTGAAGACGTTTTCGATGGCGCCACATTCGAGATGTTTCTCGAAAAGCTTGATGGCCACAAGCGCTGCACGATCAACTACGACCCCTCGCATTTCCTGCTGCAACAGCTCGATTATCTGGCGTTCATCGACATCTATCACGAGCGCATCAAGGCCTTCCATGTGAAGGATGCGGAGTTCAATCCCGATGGTCGTCAGGGGGTCTATTCCGGCTATCAGGGCTGGATGAACCGGGCCGGCCGCTTCCGCTCTCTCGGCGACGGTCAGGTGGATTTCACCGGCATCTTCTCCAAGCTCGCGCAGTATGACTATGACGGCTGGGCCGTGCTCGAATGGGAGTGCTGCCTGAAGCACCCCGAAGATGGTGCGGCAGAAGGCGCGCCCTTCATCGAAAACCACATCATCCGCGTGACTGAGAAGGCATTCGACGACTTCGCCGGTGGGTCCACCGACCGGGCAAAGCTGCGCGCCATGCTTGGCATCGGGGAGGGCTGACATGGTCTCTGCAGGAAAACAGGACGACAGGAACGCACCCATCCGGCTTGGCATGGTCGGTGGCGGGCAGGGTGCCTTCATCGGCGGCGTGCACCGCATGGCCTCAAGGCTGGACGGGCATTACCAACTGGTCGCCGGCGCGCTCTCTTCCAATCCGGAGAGGGCCAGGGCTTCCGCCGCTGAACTCGGCCTTTCACCCGACCGCTCCTATGGCAGTTTCGAGGAAATGGCTGAGGCGGAAAGCGCGCGGGAAGATGGTATCGAGGCGGTTTCCATCGTCACGCCAAACCACATGCATTTTCCCGCAGCCAAAACCTTTCTTGAAGCAGGCATCCATGTCATCTGCGACAAGCCGATGACTTCCAATCTGGATGATGCGAAGAAGCTGGCCGAGATCGCGGAAAAGAGCGGGCGCCTGTTCGTGCTCACGCACAACTATTCCGGCTATCCGCTGATCCGGCAGGCGCGCCAGATGGTGGTGGATGGCGTGCTCGGCGAGATCACGCTGATACAGGCGGAATATCCGCAGGACTGGCTGACCGAACCGATTGAGGCGGAAGGACAGAAGCAGGCCTCCTGGCGCACCGACCCCAAGCAGTCGGGCGCAGGCGGTGCCATTGGTGATATCGGCACCCATGCCTATCAGCTGGGCTCTTTTGTCTCCGGCCTCAAGGCCGAAAGCGTGGCCGCCGACCTCGATCACTTTGTGGACGGTCGCAAGCTCGACGATAACGCCCATGTCATGCTGCGTTACGGGGAAAGGAATGGCCGTCGCGCCAAGGGCATGATCTGGGTCAGTCAGGTCGCGCCAGGCAATGAAAACGGGCTGAAGCTGCGCATCTATGGCACGAAGGGCGGGCTCGAATGGGAGCAGGAGAACCCGAACTATCTCCGCTACACACCATTTGGCGAGCCAACGCGCATCCTCACGCGCGGCGGACCGGGAACCGGAGAGGCTGCTGCAAGCGTGACCCGCATCCCGCCGGGCCATCCAGAAGGTTATCTCGAAGCATTTGCCACGCTCTACACGGAAGCCGCAGGCGCTATTCGTGCGATGCGCGGTGGCGGCAGCAGGCCGGAAGGGCTGCATCTGCCGGATGTATCCGACGGCGTGGACGGGCTGCGCTTCGTTGAGGCATGCGTGAAGTCTTCACAGGCTGACGCCGCCTGGACGCGACTGAACAGTCTTTGAGGTCTGGTATGACGGGCGGCGGCGCTTGACGCCGCCGCCGCTCTGCCGCACATCTCCTTTCCACATTTAGAGGGGATGGCAGTGGCAGTCGAGATTTCACGCTTCGCGGAACATGAAGGCAAGGACGTGCTTCAGGCCGTCATCGAGAGCGAAAGTGGCACGCGCATCTGCGTCCTCAGCTATGGCGCACTCATCCGCGACTGGCAGGTGCGCGTTGCAGGTGGACTGCGCTCTGTCGTTCTCGGCTTTGAAGAATTCGAGCATTACCCTGCCCATAGCCGCTATTTCGGTGCCATCGCCGGGCGTGTCGCCAACCGCATCGCCGGTGGCCGTTTCACGCTCAATGGACGCGAATACCAGCTCGATCAGAACCAGGGCGATAATCATCTGCATGGCGGGAGTGCCGGTATCGGCAAGCAGATCTGGCTTATGGAGCCGCTGGCCGAAAACGGCGTTCGCCTCAACTATACGAGCCTCGATGGCGAGATGGGCTATCCCGGCAGTCTTGATATCGCCGTGGAATATCGGCTCGACGGGAACCGGTTGCGGATCGAATTCGAGGCGATGGCGAGCGAAGCGACCCCGGTCAATCTCGTGCAGCACAACTATTTCAATCTGATGGGCGAGGGCGACGTGCTCGACCATCGCCTCTTCCTGCGCGCGAACGCCTATACGCCGGTGGATGAGACGCTCATTCCTACGGGCGAGATCATTCCCGTATCCGGGACCCAGTTCGATTTCCGCAATTCGCGCGTGATGCGTGACGCGGCTGGAATACCGCAGGAATTCGACCACAATCTCGTGCTTGATACCGGCCGCACGGCAGAAGATCCCGCGGTCATCCTCGTCGCTCCGGACGACAGCCTCACCCTGAAGCTGTTCACCGATCAGCCGGGCCTGCAGCTTTATAACGGATCGAAGCTCGACGTGCCGGTGCCGGGCCTGAATGGCGTGCGATACGGGCGTCACGCCGGGCTTTGCCTCGAGGATCAGAAATTCCCTGATGCGGTGAACAATCCGCATTTCCCGAACACGATCGTGACCCCGGACGCGCCCTATCGCCACTGGTGCGAGATCGAGATCGCTTGAGGAGCACGCTCAGCCCTTGGCAAAGACCACCGTCTTGCGGCCATTGAGCATGACGCGGCTTTCCAGATGCAGTTTCACCGCACGGGCCAGCACGCGTGATTCGATGTCGCGGCCCGTGTGAACGAGGTCTTCCACGCTCATCGCATGGGTCACGCGCTCGGTCTCCTGCTCGATGATCGGGCCTTCGTCGAGATCGGCCGTCACGTAATGCGCGGTTGCGCCAATCACTTTCACACCACGTTCGAATGCCTGCTGATAGGGACGCGCGCCCTTGAAGCTTGGCAGGAAGGAGTGGTGGATGTTGATGACGCGCCCGAACAGCCTGTTTGAGAGATTGTCGGAGAGCACCTGCATGTAGCGTGCGAGCACGACGAGATCGGCACCGGTTTCTTCCACCAGATCAAGAAGCTTGGCTTCTTGCTCCGCCTTGTTCGCCTTCGTCACCGGCCAGTAGTGATAGGGGATGCCTTCAATCTCGGCCGTGCGCCGAGAATCTTCATGGTTTGAAACGATGGCCACGACCTCCGCATCAAGCCAGCCGACCCGGATCTGGTAGAGCAGATGCAAGAGCGCGTGGTCAAAGCGGGAAACCATCGCGATGATTTTCGGCTTGCGGCTCCGGTCGATCAGCGCTGTTTCCATGCCGAACTCGGCTACCACCGACGCCAGAGCCTGTTCGATTTCGCCACTGGTGCTTTCTGCAGGCGCCGTGAACGAGATGCGCATGAAGAACCGGTTGGTCTGCCGGTCCCAGAACTGGTTCGACTCCGCGATATTCGCACCCAGACCCGCCAGCCGCGCCGTTACTGCGGCCACGATGCCGGGGCGGTCTTCGCACGAAAGGGTGATGTCGAAGTTCTTCATGATTGCTACAGCTTTGGAAAATGACGACTTGGTGACGCGCTTTTTGCAGAAGCGAGGTCATTGCGCAAATCACTGATCGGGTTTGCGGTACGCTCCCCCATAAAATACTATATGCATACACATCGACCCTTCTCCTGCCCTTGACAATACGGGAATTTGAAACGACTGTTTCAATCATGAGTTTTGTTTCTGATAGCGCCGAAGGCGCCGACCAACCCACCCCGCGCGACCGCATTCTTGACGCGGCAGAGCGCGTATTCGCCGATCAGGGCATCGAGCAGGCCTCGCTGCGTCAGATCACGACATTGGCTGGCGTTAATGTCGCTGCGGTGAACTACTATTATGGCTCCAAGGAGCAACTCGTCTTTGCAGTACTCGACCGGATGGCGGAGCGCATCAATGACCGCCGTCATAAATTGCTGGACCAGGCCGAAGAGCGCGCTGCGGGCGGCGGTGCTCAGATCACACTCGAAGAGGTCATTGACATCTTCATCGAGCCCTATGCCTTTCCCGGCACGCGCAATTATGGTCGCCTGTTGCTCAAGCTGATCCTCAACAGCCGCACCGCACCCAATGAAGTGACGAACCAGTTGCTGTCGAAGCACTTCAACCCCTTCGCCGCACGTGTTGTCCAGGTCCTGAAAACCGTGGTCCCGCATCTCACAGAGGCGGATCTGGCCTGGCGCTACTTTTTCATGATCGGTGCTGTCCTGCTCGGGGTGTCGGATTCCGGCGGCGTCGGTCGCATCCAGTATGTGACGCGTGAGCATGTTTCGCCCGACAATGTTGATCACATGATGCAGCAATTGAAGGCCTTCCTGCTGGGCGGTTTCCGCGAAGCCGCGGCGCCAAGGAAAGGATAGGAACCAGATCATCTCGGCAGGGCCTGTCCCTGTTGAAGATGAAGCCAGATCGGCAACCCTTGGAACAGGTGTGCCAGGAGAAGAGAAAATGGAACTCGTTCTTTATAACAGTGCCCACTCTACCTGCAGCCAGAAGGTGCGTCTTGTTCTGGCGGAAAAAGGCCTCGACTTCCGTGATGTGCAGATCGGGAACGACCGCGTGACGCTTCCACAGCCGCGGCATACCACGCCGCCGGTTCCTCGCATGGTCCCCACTTTGCTGCACGGCTCGAACCAGATAATCGGTTCTTCCTCCATCGCCGAATATCTGGATGAGGTCTTTCCCGAGCCGCCGCTGGTGCCTTGGCGCCCCGATGCGCGCGCGGAAATGCGCAGCTGGTTGCGCTTTGTAGAAAACATGGTCATGCCGGCGGTTCAATATCCATCTGCACAACGCGTCTTTAACGCGCCGGCAGCCGCGCCGGACGCATCGGCAACCTTGCGTGGCAGGCTGCAACCCACCCGTGCCACCTATATGGCGCGCATGCGTGGCCGCCATGTGCGGGAGGAAGAGCTGAATGTGGCGATAGCAGAGTTGCGCGAAGCGGCAGCCCAGCTCAATCTTGCGCTTGAAGATGGCCGCGACTGGATCATGGGTGGCCAGATCACTCTGGCAGACCTCTTCGTCGCCCCCGTTCTGGATCGGGCCGAAGATCTGGGGCTTGATTTGCTGGATGATACCGGCCTTGAAGCCGCACGCGACTGGTTCCGTCGGGTGCGCCGCCGCGCATCCTATCACGCCGCATTCTATCCCGGCAGCAGGCTGTCGGAACTCTTCGATCTTGCAAGCCCGCCGCCGGGCACAGGTGTCGGCATGGGCACGATGTTCATCTAGAAGTCGGGCTGAACACCCCTGCAGCCACAGCTTTTCGTACGCAAATGACGGTTTGAGGGCCGCAAGCGCTTGCCGTTCACCGTGAAATCGACTTCAAAGAGGCCGGATTTCATGGGCGGTAAAGTTCCGCCAGGCCGTGAGGGAGAAGGGAATGACAAGTCCGCGTATCGTGTGCATGGGCGAGCCGCTCATCGAGTTCAACCAGGTTGACGATTCCGGGCGCTATCTCTTCGGCCATGGCGGCGATACCTCCAACTGCGCGATTGCGGCTGCACGTGCAGGTGCCGAGGTCGGCTATTTCACCGCGCTCGGTGAAGATGAGTTCGGCGACAGCATTGCCAGGCTCTGGGCGGAGAACAACGTCGATGCATCACGTGTGTTGCGCAAGGCCGAAGCCCATACGGGTGTCTATTTCGTGAGCCACGGCGAGAAGGGACACGTGTTCTCCTATTTGCGCGAAGGATCGGCTGCGAGCCGGGTTACGCCCGCAGACCTGCCGCGCGATTACATCGCCAAGGCCGACATCCTGCATATGTCCGGCATCTCCATGGCTATCAGTTCAAGCGCCGCAGACGCGGTTCTGGAAGCCATTTCCGTTGCACGCGAAAACGACACGCTGGTTTCGTTCGACACCAATCTGCGTCTGAAGCTATGGCCGCTGGAGCGTGCGCGGGCGATGATCGGTGCCGCCATGGCAATGACCGACATCGCATTGCCGGGCCTTGAAGATGCCGAACAGCTGACAGGGCTGAGCGATCCTGACGCGATTGCCGACCACTACCTGAAGGACGGCGCAAAGGTGGTTGCGCTTACGCTTGGAGCCGAAGGCTGCCTGATCGCGACACAGGATGAGCGCCGCAAGGTGCCCGGTATCCGCGTCAATGCCGTGGATGCAACGGGGGCGGGCGACACGTTCGACGGCAACTTCCTCGCCGAATATCTCCGCACGCAGGACCCGTTCAAGGCCGCACGATATGCCAATGCCGCTGCAGCCCTCTCCACGCAGGGCTTCGGTGCGGTGGCACCGATGCCAATGCGTGATGCAGTGCTGAAGGCGCTGGAAGGAGAAGCAGCAGCCTGATGCTGACGGCTGAAATTCTGCGTTAGAAGCGGAGCGTCAGGCCCACTCCGCTTCTTCCTGATATGCCCGTGGTGCATCATCGCGAGAAAACAGGACACAGGGGCCGCTGGACCCGCGTGGGTCGTAACCAAAGCCTTTTTCAGCCAGCGCCTGAGTGATGTCGCGAATGCCGGCAAGGCCGTAGAGATGGTCATGGAGCTCCAGAAAGATCCTGTCCACGCCCGGCAATTCCGCATTTTGCAGAAGGTCACGCTCGGCACCTTCGATATCCATGACCAGTACATCAATCTCGTTGCGCGAGACAAAGGCGTCGATATCTGATGAGGCAAGTTGCACGACCTTCAGATACGGGCCCTGCTTCTCGTCCATGGAGGACATCCACAGATCCGCACGGATATAGAAGGGCAGATCTTTCGAAGCGCCTGCGGTGAGGACTCCTTGCCTGAGCGTGACATTGGCAATCGCATTCGCCTCCAGAACGCGGCGCGCTAGCGCGACGGTGAGCGGATTGGCCTCATAGGCCCAAACCCGCACGTCGGGAATAGCTGCAATCAGAGTGGTAACGACGCCAATCCCGCTGCCAAGCTCTAGCACCCGGTCTCCGGGGCGCACGCATTTGGTGATCCATCGGGCTTCCTTGGCCTCATATGTTCCTGAAGCCAGTGCCTCCCAGACCACCGGAGATACTTCTGTCGCTTCGATCGGAACCTTTACGCCATGAACTGTGAGCGTCACCCCCGACTTCCCCCTACGCAATGTACAATCTCAGGCTGCTGATTCCGACAGAATACAGCATTTCTGACCTGTTGGCGGGCATATTCGAACGGCAATCGACCATGAAAGCCGAATTAAAAGCCTCAACCGTCTGCCGGTAACATTATGTGAACCCTCCCGTGCGACGCTGAGCGGGGATGCAGCGATTTTCACGCTGCACAGAACGCGTTGCGGGAGCGTTGAAGATGAAGATGTCTTGGCTGAAGGGCCGATTTACTCCAGTCATGGCCGCCTTGGCCGTTTCATCTGTGTTGAGCTTTGGAGCTTCTGCTCAGGATACGCAGTTGGACAGCCCTGAAGGCGATGTGATCCTGCGCGTAGAGGGCAAAATCAACGTTACCAATGCCGAGGATGCCGCGGTGTTCGACCGCGCAATGCTCGAGGCGTTGGGAACGGAGACGGTCAAGACCACCACGCCCTGGCATGACGGCACCGTGGCATTTGAAGGCGTCCCGGTCGAAGACCTTCTGGAGCTTCTGGGTGCAGAAGGTAAGGAAGTCGTGGCCATGGCTCTGAATGACTACAGCACCGTCATTCCCATCACCGATTTCTATGAGCATGGCGTCATCCTCGCGCTGAAGCGCGACGGCGAATATATGCCGATCAGCGACAAAGGACCGCTGTTCATCATCTATCCCTATGATGGCGAGAACCTGCACAGTCAGCTTTATTACGCCCGTTCAGCCTGGCAAGTCGCGCGTCTGGTCGTTCGCTGAAGGCACCTTTGATGAGGAGCCCCAGCCTCTCCCATAGCCGCATCTCCGCGGTGTTCCGCTATCTCAAGGCCGTGCTCATCGCGACCACGCTGGCCTTTGCGATTGCTGCGGGCTACCTCTCGCTGATCATCTTCGAGCAGCAGAAACCGCTCAGCCACGTCTCTCGCTATGATGTGGCATGGAGCGCTAGTCAGGGGTTCAACGAGTTCATCCGCCTGTTCCAGCGTGTGACTGCCTATAGAAGCAATCCCACGCCTGAAGCGCGTGACGAATTGAAGCTTCGCTACGAGATCCTCAAGGGACGTACACAAGTCTTCGGCCGCGGCTTTTTTGCTGAATTTGCAGCACAGGAGAGTTTTCGCCAGCAGGTGATCGCGCGTGCTTCTGCAGCCGTAAAGCAGATGGAGCCTTATGTTGCGAATATCGAGGAGCCGGGAAGCGCAGAAGCCATTTTCGACATCATGCAGCCGTTGGAGGCAGACCTTGTTAGGATGTCGTCGGAGGCTGCCTACTTCACCAGTGTTAAAATAACAGAATACGAGCAGGATCTGCTGGGTGTTCACCGCACCTTCATGGCGACCGCATTGGGCTTCATCCTGTGCGGACTGGCGCTGGCGGGGCTTCTTGCAGTGCAAAACCGAACCCTTGCCCGCACCCAGTCGCGACTGAAGAACGCCAACAGGGATCTGAAGCGCGCGGCGACCGACCTTGCCCATATGGCCCGCCACGATCTTCTGACCGGGCTGCCAAACCGCAGGCTGCTGCGCGAATTTCTGGAAGACGGTGTGATCAATGGCAAGCGCGTTGTAGAGGACACAACGGTTCTTTGTCTCGACCTCGACGACTTCAAACATGTCAACGATACGCTCGGCCATCCGGTCGGCGACGCGCTTCTGCAGGAAGTGGCTGCGCGCATTAAGGCGGCGGTCGCCGATAGAGGCATCATTGCACGCCTTGGCGGTGACGAATTCATAGTCGTGATCAAGGATATGAATGTCGATCAATCCTCCGAGCTGGCGCAGAACCTGATCGATTCCATCAGTCAGCCCTACCAGATTGATGAGCATGATGTCGTCATCGGCGTCAGCGTCGGCATTGCCCAGACCCATGGCAATGAGGTCGACTGGGATGCTCTTCTAAGCAGCGCGGACTCCGCTCTCTACAGTGCAAAGGCCGCCGGACGCGGAAGCTTCCGCTTCTTCGAGCCGGAGATGGATGTGCGCCTGCAGCGCAAGCGCCTGCTCGAACTCGCCCTGCGCACGGCAGATTACGAGGAAGATTTCGCGCTGCACTACCAGCCGATTGTCAATCTGCGCTCCGGCAAGATAACGACCATGGAAGTGCTGCTGCGCTGGCCCAACACGCCCCTGGGCAATGTTCCGCCGGACGAATTCATTCCTTTGGCCGAGCAAAGCGGTGTCATCGTCCCGCTTGGTGCGTGGCTTCTGAGAAAGGCGTGTTCGACTGCAACGCTTCTGCCAAGCACGGTAAACATTGCCGTCAATGTCTCGGCAGTTCAGTTTCAACGATCCGACATTGTCGAGACGGTCACAACCGTTCTCCATGAAACGGGGCTTGAGCCAAGTCGGCTCGAATTGGAAGTCACCGAGACTCTGCTTCTTGAGGAGAATTCCGATGTCCACCGCGCCCTGCGCAAGCTGAGGGCGCTTGGCATCCGCATCTCGCTCGACGATTTCGGCACAGGCTATTCATCGCTCGCCTATCTGCGCAAGTTCACCTTCGACAAGATCAAGATCGACCGGTCCTTCCTGGCAGACATGGAAACCAACGCCGCCCACCGCGCCATCATCGACGCGATCATCAGTCTGACGGATGCGCTTGGAGTTGTTTCGGTGACGGAAGGTGTCGAGACGGCCGACCAGCTCAAGCTCGTTGGAGAGAGCGGCTGTGATGAGGCGCAAGGCTACTTCTTCAGCAAGCCGGTTCCGGAAATGGAAATGTTGCGGCTCTTTGGCAACCGCACATGGACAAGGCGCGTCGCCTGAGGAAGCGACACACCGTCTTTGGCTAGCAAACGGTTTCGAACCGTTCCACGCAGGTCTGAAGAACCTCGTCGCCGGGCTTCTTCCACCAATTGTCGCGGGAAAAGATTTCCACCTCCTGCGGGCCCTGGAAGCCAGCTCTTTCGATCATCTGGCGAATGGCCGGCAGGTCGATGACCCCGTCCCCCATCATGCCACGGTCGAGAAGCATGTCCTGCGTCGGCACCAGCCAGTCGCAGATGTGATGGGCGAGGATCGCGTCCATCTGGCCTGCACGCGCAATCTGCTCCTCAAGCTGCGGGTCCCACCAGACGTGATAGACATCGATGGCCACGCCTACGCCTGACCCCAGCTCAACGCAGATGTCCAGCGCCTGACCCAGCGTATTCACGCAGGCGCGATCGGCAGCATACATCGGGTGCAGCGGTTCGATGGCGAGCGGCATGTTGTTTTCGCGCGCATGGGGCAGAATGGCTGCAATGCCGTCCGTTACCATCTTGCGCGCCTCGACAATGTCCTTCGAGAAGCCGGGCAGACCGCCAACGACGAGAACGAGGCAGTCGGCATTGAGCGCCACCGCTTCATCAATTGCGCGCTTGTTGTCGTCGATATTGGCTTGCAGCCCGGCCTTGTTCTCGGCGGGAAACATGCCCCCGCGGCAAAGGCCGGTTACCTGCAGGTCATTTTCCTTCACGATCCGCGCGGCCTCTGACAGACCGATCTCCGCGATCTGATCGCGCCAGGGCGCGATCGCGGTGATGTCATGGCGCAGACATCCTTCAACGGCGTCCTTGAAGCCCCAGCTTCCGCGCGTCGTGGCCAGATTGATGGAAAGGCGGCTTTTCAGGCTCATGATGCAGTTTCCTCCCGTTTCATTGGTTCCATGGCCGCCCAGCAGGGTTCGACCGACACGCCGAGGCCCGTCGCCGCAGCAACGCTTTTGAGCGATATGCGTCCACCCCGGATTTCAAGCTGAAGACTGCCGTCGAGCGGGCGGTAGAGATCACCGTGGAGCTGGCTCCACTGGCGAAGTTCCGTTTCAGGAGCACCAGCCATGCCGCGCACGAAATGATGGCCGTTACGCTCTACATGTTCAGCACCGACCAGTCCTGCCTGAACGAGATCCTGTTGCAGCCCCACGCCCGCCTGTGTCGTCAGATCCTCCGCCGACATGAAAAACCGTTTGCGCCCATTTTGCGTATTCCAGTTTTCGATCCGTGCGCGGTTCAGCAAGGCACGGTAGAAGCCCTTGCAGGATTTGGATGAAATGCCGGAATAGCCAAGGTCACGTGCTTGGACGAAAGCGTCCATCGAGGCATCCGACTCGTCCACTTCAAGCCGCACTCGTTCGCTGATGCGTCCCATCGGCGCCTCAAGTGCAGCGGCACGCGCGATTGGTTGCTCCAGAAAGAGAAGTTTGTCTCGCAGTGGCGCAAGTTTCCGATTGCTCTCCAGCGCCTCCAGAAACTGCAGAACATGATCCTCGTCCCGATACTGCTCATTGCCATCCACCGTCGCGCGGTAGTCGGGCTGCAGGCGTTCGAGGACTGACGTGATGCGTTCGAGACGTGCAATATCTGCGCTGACATCGCCGCCGATCTTCAGTTTGAAATAGCGATGCCCATAGGCGGCGATCACCTCTTCGAGCGTCTGCGGAAGACCGTCATCGAGTGGCGCAGAGACATCTTCCTCCACCAATGCATCCCCCAGGCCTACCGTATGGCGCACCGCTATGTCGGATGCGATGCGCCTGCGCGCCAAAAATGTATTGAGGTTGAAGCCCTGCAAATCCGGCGCGGTCTGCGCGGTGATGCCCGCGAGATTGCGCTGGATCAGTCTTTCGACAGGCAGCTTGCAGAGCCGCGCCAAGGCATCGAGCATGGCGCGATCAACCAGCGCCAGCCCGAAGGAGGCGATCAGGCCGGGCAAGCCCTCCTGGGCGCAGGCGCGGTGGTGATCCGCTTCGATCGCGGCGTGAAGCCCGAATGCCGTTCCGCTGCCCGCATTCGCCATCGCATCCATGGCAAGATGAAGCGATCTGCGCAGCTGGTTCGTGTTATCTTGCGGCGTGAGGTCCGGGTTCTTGTCGAACCATTTCGGCATCATCATTTCCGCGGACCAGCCGCGTGCCGTGCGCCCGCTCTCATCCGCGATTTGGACGCGCAAAAAGACCTGACGCGCAGTGCGCACCTCGGCCACGCCAAAGCGGAAGGCGAAGCGAAACGGAATGTCCCGCTCGAAAGCCTGCGCCTCGACGAGCTTTATCCGTGGTGCGTCCGACATTGAAATCTCCTCCCGCATTGCCCCTCCGCAGCAAGCTGCAGAGAGGCTTTCTTGGCATCAGGGTGTTAAGCCTGTTCGACGCCGCGTACAGCCATGAGGCTTTTCATGCGTTCGACCGCAAGGTCGGGTTGAAGCAGGACACGCGCATCATCGGCAAGGCGGAACAACTCTGCCAGATGCTGCGTGGACCGCGTCGATTCCTGGCCGCCGATCATGGTGAAGTGGTCCTGCAGGCCGTTCAGCCAGGCAAGGAACACCACGCCCGTCTTGTAGAAGCGGGTAGGGGCCTTGAAGATGTGACGCGATAGCGGCACCGTCGGGTCAAGCAAGTCGAAGAATTTCTTCTCCTCGCCCTTTCCAAGTGCTTCCAAAGCGGAGGATGCGACGGGCGCGATCGCATCGAAAATGCCCAGAAGCGCATCGGAATGGCCTTCCGCGTCGCCCGCGATCAGTTCCGCATAGTTGAAGTCATCGCCGGTATACATGCGCACCGATTTGGGCAGCTTGCGGCGCATGGTGATTTCCTTCTCCTTGGAAAGAAGCGAAATCTTGATGCCGTCCACCTTCGCCTCATTGACCGCGATCACGCCAAGAGCCACATCCATGGCCGCCATATGGTCGTCCTTGCCCCAATAACCTTCCAAGGCCGGATCGAACATTTCGCCCAGCCAGTGGATGATGACCGGCTCCTTCACCTGGGACAGAATGCGGTCATAGACGCGGGCATAATCGTCCGGGCCCTTTGCAGCAGCAGCAAGCGCGCGGCTGGCCATGAGGATGATGCGCCCGCCATGGGCTTCCACCGCCTCGATCTGTTCCTCATAGGCGGCGATGATCTGGTCGATTGCTACATCGGGGCCGGGTGCGAGATGGTCAGTGCCCGCACCGCAGGCGATCACTGCGCCGGGACGTGACCTGGCTTCCTTGAGTGCTCGCTCAATAAGCTCGCGTGCTTCCGGCCAGCCAAGGCCCATGCCCCGTTGGGCGGTGTCCATGGCCTCGGCAACGCCCAGGCCAAGGTCCCAGAGGTGGTGGCGGAAGGCCAGCGTCCGCTCCCAGTCGATTGCCGGGTTCACCCAGGGGTCGTTGTCGGCAAGTGGGTCGGCCACCACGTGGGCAGCGGCATAGGCGATGCGGCTGAAACCAGCCGCATCACGCTTTTCCAGTTGAACCGGTGTGTTTTTCAGCCTGTAGGCCGAAACACTGCCGTCGGGATTGGGAAGGTTCAGCATGTATCGCCGCTCCCTCAGAATTTCAGTTCGGGAACATCGAGCCAGCGGCGCTCCTCCCAGGATTTGAGACCGAGTTCGGCAAGCTGGACGCCACGCGCGCCCGCTTCCAGACCGAACTCCCAGGGCGCGTCCTCTGCAACATGGCGCAGGAACTCCTCCCACTGAACCTTGAAGCCGTTGTCGGCAGGCCAGTTGTCCGGCACTTCCTCCCAATCGTTGAAGAAGTCCATGGTCTGTGGCTGGTCGGGGTTCCAGACCGGCTTTGGCGTGTTCACGCGGTGCTGGGTCCAGCATTTGTGCAGACCGGCAACGGCGGAGCCATGGGTGCCGTCCACCTGGAAGGTGACGAGATCGTCACGGCGCACCCGCACTGCCCAGCTTGAATTGACCTGCGCGATGATGCCGCCTTCGAGCTCGAAGGTTGCATAGGCCGCATCGTCGGCATCGGCCTTGTAGGTCTTCCCGTTTTCGTCAACGCGCGTCGGGATATGCGTCGCTCCAAGGCAGGAAACGGATTTGACCGGTGCGAAAGTGTGGTCGAGCACATAACGCCAGTGGCACAGCATATCGATGATGATGCCGCCGCCATCGTCCTTGCGGTAGTTCCAGGACGGACGCTGCGCCTTCTGCCAGTCTCCTTCGAAGACCCAGTAGCCGAATTCGCCGCGCACCGAGAGGATTTCGCCGAAGAACCCGCTGTCGCGCAGCATCTTAAGCTTCATAAGGCCCGGCAGATAAAGCTTGTCCTGCACGACACCGTGCTTGAGACCGGAAGCGCGCGCTTTCTTGGCAATGTCGATAGCGATTTCCAGATCATCGGAAGTTGGCTTTTCGCAATAGACATGCTTGCCCGCAGCCAAGGCCTTCTCAAGCAGGACAGCGCGGATCTTCGTGGCACCCGCATCGAAGAAGATCTCGTCGTCGGGGTTGGCCAGCGCCGCATCAAGATCGTCGGAATAGCGGGCAACACCATGCTTTTCGGCTACTGCCTTCACCTTTTCCAGATTGCGCCCGACAAGGATCGGGTCGACCTGAAGCATGTCGCCATTGGAGAGCTGGACACCGCCCTGATCGCGAATCGCGAGCACCGAACGCACCAGATGCTGGTTGTAGCCCATCCGCCCGGTAATGCCGTGCATGATGATGCCTATACGACGAGTGGCCAATGTTTCCTCCCTTGGCAGTATGTAACTAACCAGTTACTTATTTGATGCTTGTGCTCCCTGTCAAGCGGTGATCTTTCTTGATTGCGCGAATGAGGCGGCAGCAAAATCGGACATGAGGAGAAATGATGAAGCTTTCACTGTGCAACGAAGTGCTGCAGCCGATGCCGCTGGCTGAACAATGCGCCTTTGCGAGCGCATTGGGATATGACGGGCTTGAGATCGCGCCAATGACCCTGGCCGCCAACCCGTTGACACTGACGCCAAACGAGCTGCGCGAAATCCGCAGAACCGTGGAAGGGGAGGGGCTGGAAGTCACAAGTCTGCACTACATAACCCTTGCCCCATCAGGCATCAACATCACCGCGCTGGACCAGCCCACGGTGGCATTCACGCGCGACGCGCTGCTGCGTCTTGTCGATCTGGCTGAGGCACTCGGGGCGAAAGTGATGGTCCACGGCTCACCCCAACAGCGCCGCATTGATGGCGATTCCGCAGCGCAGCGCGCGCAGGCCGTTCAGCACTTTCAGGCTGCGGGCGAGCATGCCGAGAAAGCAGGGATCGCCTATTGCGTCGAGGCGATTAACAGCAGGGAATGCAACTTCATCAATCGGATCGAGGACGCGCAATCCATCATCGACGAGGCCGGCAGTACGGCGCTGAAACTGATGCTCGATGTAAGCCACGCTGCCCAGGAAGAGCCCGAAGGGCTGTGCGCGGTGGCCGAACGGCTTCTGGCGCAAGACAAGCTCGCTCACGTGCAGCTCAACGCGATCAACCGGCAGGGGCCGGGCCAGTCGAATGATCCCATGAAGCGCGACGCAATCCCCCCGTTTCTGAAGGTTTTGAAGGCCGGAGGCTATAGCGGTGCGTTGGCGATGGAACCCTTTGAATACCACCCCGACGGGCGCGCATCGGCTGCGCGTTCCATCGGTTATGTGCGGGGTGTTCTGGATGCTCTGGCACAATTGGAGTAAAAAGAACTAACCAGTTACTTACTTGACAGTCGCGCCGACTGGTCGCACAGTTGATGCATCACCGGGGCCTGAAGGAGGGGCTTCGGGGAGAGTTATCTTCAGGGAGGAAGACATGGGTCTCGTGACCAAAGCCGCGCTTGCTGCGGCTGTATCTGCTTATGCAATTTCCGCTGCACCGGCGCTTGCCCAGGAGTGGCAGCCGGACCGTCCGATCAACATCATAGTACCGTGGGGCGCTGGTGGTTCGACCGATCAGGTGACCCGCGTCACCGCACCGATCATTTCCGAGGCGCTCGGCCAGCCGATCGTGGTCGTCAACCAGCCCGGCGCGTCCGGCGCAGTTGGCACGCAGGAAGTGCTGAACGCACCGAAGGATGGCTACACCTGGACGGCCAATGCCATCGCCAACAATGCCACCTACACCGTGACCGGCCTCATCCCGGACACGAATATCGACGACTGGCACATCTATCTGTCGGTAGCCAATGTGCCCGTCGTGTCCGTTCCTGCCGACAGTGAGTACAAGGACTTTAACGAGCTGCTGGCGGCCTTCAAGGAGCGCGGCACGGAGATCACCGTCGGCACCGCAGGCGTGACATCTTCGGGCGGCATGGCGATTGCCGGCCTGGGTCACGAGGGCGACTTCGAATATCGCATGGTTGCCTATGATGGCGGCGGACCTGCTGCAATCGCCACTGCTTCCGGCGAGGCCATGGTCACCACCCAGCTTGCGGTCGAACAGGCCGAGCTGATCCGCGGCGGTCGCCTGCGTGCACTTGCGGTACTTTCCGACAAGCCGCTGACGATTGAGGGTGCGGATCCCATTCCCCCCATTACCGAGTTCATGCCCGATTTCCCCATCGCGGCAGATTATTTCGGCATCTTCATTCCGCGCGAGGTGCCCGAGGAGGTGGTCACGACCATGAACCGCATCTGGGAAGAAAAGGTGATGAATTCCGACGCTTTGCGTGAATACGCCGAGAAGAACGGCGCGGTCTTTGCACCCTCCTATGGCGAAGAAGCACGCAAGCTGGCCATGCCAGTGGTCATAGAAGAGGCCTGCTCGGCAGAAGAGCGAGGCACCATGGTCAATGACCCGTCGACCATCGGCATCGATTGCGAGACCAAGAGCGAAATGTAAGGCTTGCAGCCTGCATGCGAAAAGAAGCCGGCATCTCGCAGCAGATGTCGGCTTCTGTGTCCGGGGAGGGACACGTCATGAGCGAAGTTACACCGGAAGAAGAACTGGTCGAGCGTCGCATGAACCGCGCCGATCTCCTGACAGGCATTGTGTTTACCGTGCTTGGTCTGGCCATCGCATACTGGTCTTGGGTCATGCCCCGGCTGGAAGTGCGTGGCATCCATCCAGCGACTGTCCCGGGCCTTGTGCCAGGGCTGCTGGGGGCTGCACTGGCAGGCTGCGGTATCGTGCTGGCATGGCGCGCAGGGGCACAAGGGCGGGATGCGCGCTTCACGGAGTTCTTTGCGCTTTTCAATCAGCCCGAGACAGGGCGATTTGCCATTGTGGTGACGCTTGCGCTGATCTACGCGCTGGTCCTTGTCGGTCTCATTCCCTTCTGGCTGGCAACGGCACTCTTCGTCTTCAGCTTCATATTCATCTTTGAGACCTGGGCATCACCCACGCCCAAGCCTCTGGCGCGTGCTGCATTGTGGGCGCTGGTGCAGGCCGTGATCGTGGCCGGTCTTGTGACGGTCGTTTTCGAAGACGGCTTCCTTGTTCGCCTGCCATAGCCGGAGCAATTGTACATGTTTGAAGGTTTCACACTGCTCGGCGCCGGTATCGCGCATTTCATGACGCCCGAGGGACTGTTCAATCTCGCCTGGGCAAGTCTGCTTGGCGTGGTGATCGGCGCGCTTCCGGGCCTCACAGCGACCATGGGGGTCGCGCTCCTCGTCACGCTTACCTACAAGATGCCGCCCGATCAGGCGATCCTGTGCCTGATGGCACTTTATGTGGGCGCAATCTATGGCGGCAGTCGATCCGCAATACTCCTGGCCATTCCCGGCACGCCCGCAAGTGCCGCCACCACGCTGGACGGCTTTCCGCTTGCCCGTGCGGGCAAGGCCGGCATGGCGATGGGTATTGCCACAACGTCGTCCGCACTCGGCACGCTGGTGGGCATTGCGTTCCTGTCCCTCATCGCCCCGCTTCTGGCGGAGTTTGCCCTGCGCTTCGGTTCCTATGAGTTCTTCTGGCTGGCCCTGTTCGGTGTGCTGATCTCCGGTCGCCTTACCGCCATTGATGATCCCTTGAAAGGATATGTTGCAGGCCTGCTGGGGCTGCTTGTCGCCATGATCGGCATGGAGGGCCTGCACGCCTATCAGCGCTTTACCTTCGGCATCTCCAGTCTTGGCAGCGGTGTTGACCTGATCCCGGCCATGGTCGGCGCCTTCGGATTTGCCGAGATACTTGGCGTGATGAAGGATCGCATCACACCGAAGCTGGTCACCAGCGATGATCGCGTGCTTCCGCGCCTGAGCGACCTTACGCGCTATTGGCGCACCACGATCCGCTCCGGCATCATCGGCACCATCGCCGGCATCATTCCAGGCGTCGGCGAAGACATTGGCTCCTGGGCTTCCTATGCCGCCGCACGGCGCAAGAGCAAGGAAGCCGACCAGTTCGGCAAGGGCTCCGTGGAGGGACTTGTCGCAGCCGAAACGGGCAATTCCGCGGTCATTCCCGGCGCGATGATCCCGACCCTCACATTGGCGCTTCCCGGTTCGGCATCCGCTGCGGTTCTGATTGCCGCCATGTTCATCCACGGCATCAGGCCGGGCCCGATGCTGATGCAGGAAAACCCGCAATTTCTCTACCAGATCGTCGGCATTCTGCTTCTGTCCACGATTGCCATCACCATCTATGGCCTGTCGCTGACGAAGCTGCTCGTTCGCGTGCTTCTGGTGCCTCGTGAGAAGCTGATGCCGGTGGTCTATGTGCTGTGTGTCGTAGGTTCCTTCGCCATCACCCAACGCATGTTCGACGTCTATGTGATGGTGGCATTCGGCCTGATCGGCTTTGTATTGCGCCAGATGCGCTATCCCATGGCGCCGCTGGTTCTGGGCATCATTCTGGGCGATCTGCTGGACGTCAATCTGCGCCGGGGACTGCTGATTTCCGATGGCGATGTCACGCCCTTCTTCACCCGCCCCATCAGCGCCGTGCTTTTTGCCGTGATCCTGATCACCGTTCTGATGAGCATGCCGGCGATCAACCGGGGAGTGGCAAATGTCTTCAAGCGCTTCAGCCCGAACGGCGCTAACTGAAAGGCGGCGCAAGCCCCGGGCGAGGGTACGCGACGCCGCGCGCACCCAAAGCAGCATTCTGGCCGCTGCGCGGGCAGAATTTGCCGAGAAGGGCCTGGAAGGCGCGCGCATTGACGCGATCGCCGATCGTGCCGAGACCAACAAGCGCATGCTCTATCATTACTTCGGCAACAAGGACGCGCTCTACTGCGCGGTGCTCTCGGAGGCCTATCGCGAGATCCGTGAGGGCGAGCGGGCATTGGAGCTCGACCAATATGAACCCGTTGAGGCGGTGGAACGTCTGGTCCGTTTCACCCTACGCCATTTTCGCCAATGCCCCTGGTTCATCGCTATCCTGACCAACGAAAACCTGCTGCAGGCGCGTTATCTGCGCACCCTGCCGGAAATGCACGGACTGCATTCACCCCTGGTGGACCAGCTTCGCAAACT
Source organism: Nitratireductor sp. CH_MIT9313-5 (assembly GCF_037029545.1). Classification (NCBI taxonomy): domain Bacteria; kingdom Pseudomonadati; phylum Pseudomonadota; class Alphaproteobacteria; order Hyphomicrobiales; family Phyllobacteriaceae; genus Nitratireductor; species Nitratireductor sp. CH_MIT9313-5. The sequence goes on from NZ_JAYMER010000011.1 coordinate 573,436, forward strand.
GGTTCAACGCGGAGCGCGCACGCGCGTGTTTCGCGATGATGTCGACCCGGTTCAGCTCTATATCTCGATCGCCGCGCTTGGCTATTTCTATTTTTCGAACAATGCGACCCTGTCCGTCATCTTCGAGAAGGATCTGGCTCATGACCGGGAAGTGAAGCTTCGCGAAGACCATGCGGTGGAGATGGTACTGGACCATCTGCGGATCAGAGCCTGACACTGGCAAGCACCGTTTCGACCATGCGCGTTTCCCACTGGGCCAGTTCACCTTCCCGTGAGAGTTCCCGACCGAATATGGCCGACAAGGTATGCCGGTTGGAGAGGTAGAAATATCCAAGGCCCGCAATGGTCAGATAGACATGAACCGGGTCGATGCCGGGTCGGAAAATGCCTTCCTCCCGGCCACGCTTCAAGACATCCTCCAGCTCGCTGACGAAATGCGAATGCATGTCCGTAATGCGCTGCGAGCCTTTGAGGTGCTCGGCCTTGCATAGATTTTCCGTGTTCAGAAGGCTGATGAATTCCGGATGCTCGAGAAAATAATGCCAGGTGAAACGGGTAAGTTCTGAGAGTGCGGCAACTGGCGGCTTGTGCGCGATATCCAGTTCCCGTTCGGCCGAGCGGATGGACGCATAGGCCGCCTCGAGAACCGCAACATAAAGCCCTGTCTTGTCGCCGAAATAATGGTAGAGCATGCGCTTGTTGGTGCCCGCACGTTCGGCAATCGTGTCGACCCGCGCACCCGCAATGCCTTTCTCGGCAAACTCCGCCGTAGCCGCCTCCAGGATCAACCCTTGCGTCCGCTCAGGATCCCGCGTCGCCTTGCGGCGACCCTGCTCATTCCCCTCAACCCGCTCACGCCCCACCCGGCGACCTCCCGCTGAATGTCGATCAGAGGCACGCTTATAAGGGAGAAGAAAGGCAGATGCACTAGGGGAGTGGGATGGGCAAAACTGCGGGTGCCCTACAGAACTTGTACCCGAGCCGATAAAGGTGGCCCGCCCATTGACCAAAGCTCACTGGGTCGAGAACCTGGATTCTAAGCCAGTATACGCACGTGACCCACTGCCCTCTTGGAAGACCAAGGGGTTGGCAGCGCCGATCGGCACTCTGTGTAGCAGTTTTGTGGATCACATTTGTGATGCAGTCAAGGGGCCCAGAGCGGATCATTTTGAGATCCGCAGGAGGCAATGCTCCCCCAGATGACCAGTGACGAAGAGACGCTGCTTCCACACCAGTTTTCGCGAAGGACAATGAGCCGAGCAGCAGGGCAGTTCTCTGCCATGCGGAGCAGGAGCCGAAGGGAGAGGCTCATGCTCATGACGGGCAGCACACCTGCCGCGCCCGACGTGAGGTGGATCCGGGCGCAATTTTTCGCTTGTTGCCGTGGGGCTAAACCCCCGTCACCGCATCCCTCAGATATCCTGCCCAGCGTCCGGCATTGGCAGGATCGGCAATCAGATCGTTGCGGATTTCGAACTCCACACACGGGATGCCGCGCTTTTCGCCATGGACCGGGATCGCGTAGTCGGAATCATCGCCAACGGCATAAGGCTCGTTTGAGCCGATAACGCGGTCGGTGTTGGTGGTGAGCCATTCATAGATGCGCGGTGCGAAGTCGCGGTCACGATTGAAGAGGACACCGATCTCCCAAGGGCGCTTCTCGCCATGGAAGACAGGCGTGAAGGAATGGACCGTTACCAGCCTGGTTGCTCGACCTGCTGCATCGCGGGCATCAAGTGCTTCTGTCACCGCATTGTGGAACGGCCAGAAGATCTCCTTTGCGCGCGCCTCGCGGTCAGTCGCGCTCAAATTCTGATTGGCCGGGACGATGGTCGCTTCGCTTTTTTCTGGCGTGAAACTCGGCACATCCGGACGGCGGTTGCAGTCGCAAACCAGCCGCGAATAGCGCTGCATGTAGAGCGGTGCGTCCAGCATCTTTGACAATTCGAGCGCTACGGCTCGTGCGCCAATGTCCCACGCGATGTGGCGGTGACGGTCTTCCTCTGACAGACCCATGTCGCCAAGCGATTCGGGGATCCTGTTTCCTGCGTGCTCGCAGATGAGGAAAAACTCGGAATTACCTTGAGCATTGACGACCTCAAGAGGCGGCGGCTCGTGGGGTGCCAGCACGCGTTTCGTCTCCTGAGATGTCTGGTTCCAATCAGTCAAGGCGATCCCTCCCAACGTTTGTACCAAATGATACAAAATCGTACGCTTCATGCAATATGTATCTTTTTGTTGACGTGGACATTCGCCCGCAGTTAGCTTTGGCAGCAAAGGGGAGCCGCAAAAACGTGAATGAAAAAGCAGTTATAGAAGCGCGGTCGCTTTCGAAGAGATTTGGGGGGCTGCTGGCGGTGGATGGCTACAGCCTGACGCTGAACAGCGGTGATCTTGTCGGGCTGATTGGACCCAATGGTGCGGGGAAAACAACCGCGTTCAATTTGCTGACGGGTGTCTTGCCTTGCAGCTCCGGCACCATCGCCATCAATGGCCGTGACATGACGGGTGCCGCTCCGCATGAGATGGCCCGCAAGGGGATTGCCCGAACCTTCCAGAACATCCGTCTGTTCGATGATTTGAGTGTGCTTGAGAACGTGATGTGTGGCGGTCATGAGCGCTATAGCGCGTCCACATTCTCGACCCTTCTGCAGTTGCCCTCGTTCTGGCGCGCAGAAGACCAGCTCAGGCAGGTCAGCGAGGATATTCTCGAGCGGATTGGCCTTGGAAAATTCGCATCATCAAGAGCAGGTGACCTCTCTTATGGTGATCAGCGACGAGTGGAAATTGGTCGGGCTCTTGCAGGAGGTCCGAAGGCTCTTCTGCTGGACGAGCCAGCAGCTGGACTGAACCCGTCCGAGACGACGGAGCTGGTGAGCTTCATCCGCGAGATCAACAAGGAATTTGGCATCGCCGTCCTGGTCGTGGAACATGACATGCATCTGGTGATGGGGCTTTGCGAGCGCGTCCAGGTGCTCAACCGTGGCCAGCTCATTGCCGAGGGCACACCGAAAGAAATCCAGAAGAATGATGCTGTGATCGAAGCCTATCTCGGCACGCGGCGGAAGGGGAAAGCCCATGCTTGAGGTCAGGAACCTCAATGTCGTCCGCGGTGCAACGCATGTGCTGAAGGACGTCTCCCTTACGGTGCGTGAGGGAGAGCTGACGGCTTTGATCGGCGCAAATGGCGCGGGCAAGTCGACGACGCTGCTCACCCTGTCTGGTCTGCTGCGCCCAAAATCGGGTGAAATACGCTTTACGGCGGACGGCAGTGAACTCGACCTCGCCCGCGCCTCATCCGAGAAGATCGTACGCCACGGCCTCATTCACTGCCCCGAAGGTCGGCAGATTTTCCAGTCACTTACCGTCGCTGAAAATCTCGAGATGGGGGCCTATACCCGCAAGGATCCGGGGCAGGTGAAGAAGGACATGGAGCGTGTCCTGACACTCTTCCCCATTCTGGCGGAACGTTCGGACATCCCCGCAGGCTCGATGTCCGGCGGAGAGCAGATGATGCTTGCCATCGGCCGCGCGCTGCTCGCCAAGCCAAAGATGCTGCTGCTGGACGAACCGTCCTTGGGCCTGGCCCCGCAAATCGTGGAAACGATCTTCGACGTAATTGAACAGCTTAAAGAAACGGGCGTGACGATTTTGCTCATCGAACAGAATGCGGCCATGGCGCTCGATATCGCTGATCAGGCCCATGTGCTGGAAAACGGCCGGATCGTGCTGTCGGGCAGTGGCGCGGAACTGGCCGCCAATGACCGGGTGCGTCAATCCTATCTCGGAGGCGCAGCATGACTCAGTATCTCTTCCAGCAGATCATCAACGGCCTGGCACTGGGCAGCCTTTATGCGCTGGTCGCCATCGGCTTCTCGATGATCTACGGCATTGTCCGCCTGATCAATTTCGCCCATGGCGATCTGGTGATGATCGGCTCCTTTTCCACCCTGGCACTGGTTGCTGCAGGGATACCCTGGCCGTTGATCCTGTTGTTCGTGCTAGCGGTGGGTGCCATGGCTGGCATGATGATCGAGACGGTCGTCTTCCGTCCGATGCGTGGTTCCAGCCAGGTGACGGGCTTCATCGCGACACTGGCGGTCTCCATCGCCATCCAGAACAGTGCTTTGATGGTCCTGACAGGACAGCCACGCAACTTCCTGTTTCCCGCCTATATGCGCCAGCGGCTTGAGCTCGGCGGCGTTAGCGCCTCGCTGACGGACATCATCATCATCGTTCTCACACTTCTGCTGATCGCAGGCCTGTTCCTCATCGTTTATCGCACGCGCCTCGGCACAGCGATGCGTGCCACGGCTGAGAACCTGACTGCGGCCCGGCTCATGGGTGTCGCGGTCAACCGCACGATCCTTGCCGCTTTCGCCATTGGCAGTGCACTTGCCGCAGTTTCGGGCCTCTTCTGGGGCGGGAAGTTCGGTCAGATCGACCCGCTGCTCGGTTTCGTGCCGGGCCTCAAGGCCTTTGTTGCCTGCGTCATCGGTGGCGTGGGGTCGATCGGTGGAGCCATGATGGGCGGCTATATTCTCGGCCTTGCCGAAGTCCTCTTTGTCGGACTGTTGCCCCAGGAATATTCCGGCTACCGGGATACTTTCGTCTTCCTGCTTCTCATCGTCATCCTGCTGGTTCGCCCCTCAGGTCTGTTTGTCCGCCAGTCAGGGGAGCGTGCTTGAATGAGTGATGTGAAGACAGAGCAGATGCAGCCTCATTCGACGGACGGCAAGATGAATATGCAGGGGCCGATCGCGGTTGTCGGGGTGATCGCGCTTGGCGCTGTGATGGTTTTTTTCGCGGGGCAGGGGCTCAGCAGCTACGTCATTACGCTGCTGGCGCTGCTGTTCATCAATGCAGCGCTGGCTGTGTCGCTGACCCTGACAAACGGACTGACGGGTCTGTTTTCGCTAGGCCATCCGGCTTTCATGACCATCGGTGCCTATGTGGCGGCAATCCTGACTTTCTCCGCCAGACGTAAAGGCTCCATGCTGCCCGCATTGCCGGAATGGCTCGCCACGACAGAACTTTCCATGCTTCCCGCGCTGCTCATTGCAGGTATCGCTGGCGGCCTGGTGGCGCTGGCCGTTGGTGGTGCCGTGCTCCGCCTCAAGGGGCATTATCTGGCGGTGGCGACGCTCGGACTCATCATCGTCGTGCAGGGTCTTGCGACAAACTGGGACGGGATCACACGCGGTGGCTCGGGCATCAGTGGCCTGCCGCGCCATGTGGATATCTGGTGGGCTTTTGCCTTTCTGGTGGCTGTGGTGTTCGTTACTTGGCGGATCAAGTTCTCATCCCTGGGCCGCGCAATGATGGCCGTGCGTGAGAACGAGCTGGCTGCAGAATGCAGTGGCATCAACGCCTCCCGCCTGAAGATCCTTGCATTCGTCATCGGTGCGATCATGGCTGCCATGGCAGGGGCGCTGCTGTCGCATCTGATCAGCGTGGTAACGCCGAAGACATATTCCGTGCTGCTCGCCTTCAACATCGTTGTGATGGTGGTCATTGGTGGCTCGGGCAGCATCTTCGGAGCGATCGTGGCCGCCACTGCCATCACGATCCTGTCGGAGTCGCTTCGACCCGTTGAGGAAAGCATCGGTCTATACGGCATGAGTCAGGTCATCGTCGCGCTCTGCCTGATCATCGTTCTTTATCTCAAGCCCTCGGGCCTCTTTGGCAGCAATGAGCCGAGATCACTGCGCAAACTGTTTGGACAGCGGGTATGACCATGAAGCCACGGCCGCAGGACATCTTCGAGACGCGCGCGCAGCCACTGGTGGCTCAGCGCACAGGGCTGCTGATCATTGATGCGCAGAACTGGGTGATGGATGAGGAAAACCGCCAGCCCCGACCTGAATTCTATGAGGCAGCGAGAACAACAGCCATCCCGAACATGGCGCGTCTGGCAGATGCCTCGCGCGAGGCTGGCGTTGAAGTCATCTACACGGTGATGGAAAACTTCACCGAAGACGGACGTGACAGGAGCCTGGACTACAAGCTTTCAAACTTCTTCATCCCCAAAGGATCATGGGATGCGAAGGTCATTGATGAGCTCACTCCGCAAAGGGACGAGATGGTCATTCCGAAGACCTCCTCGAGCCTCTTCAATTCCACGAATTTCGAATACCTCGTCCGCAATATCGGCCTCGATACGATCATCGTGACGGGCTTTCTGACCGATCAATGCGTGGACCACACGATCCGGGACGGCGCTGATCGGGGCTTCCACATGATCTGCGCGACGGACGCTTGCGCAACGGACACGAATGCGCGCCACGAGGCAGCCCTGAACGCGTTCAAGGGTTATTGCCGCAGCGAGACAACTGCAGCTCTTGTTGAAGCGCTATCAGGCTGCAAATAGAGCGGGACGCTTCCACACTTCTCTGCCGTCAATTGAGCAGCCAGTGCCTGCCTTGGCTCTGGCTGCTGATCGGCGATCAATAGGCCTGTCTGTACCGTTCGCACTGTTCCTCAGGTGAGAGCTCACTCATCATCTGGTTTTCGAAGCGCTTGTGCGCGACATAAGCGCTGAGCATTTCAGCGCCCATGCTGGCCCGCATGACCTCGTTGCCCTCAAGCAGGTCCAGAGCCTCGTTGAGTGACCCCGGGAGCTTCCGCACCTTAAGTTTCGCAAGCTCCTCTTCCGGCAGATCCTGCGGCGGGCCGGGGCAGACGGCAGGGGCGGGCAGCTTGCTGTCCAGGCCATACAGTCCCGCAGCCACCAGCGCGCCAAGAACGAGATAGGGGCTCGCGGTCGCATCCGCTGCCCGGTACTCGAAGTGGAACTGCTTTTCCACTGCCGCGCCAGCGCCCGGAAAGATCGGGCAGATGCGCAAGCCAGCTTCGCGATCCCGTGCGCCCAGATTGTTGTAGGCCGCACTCCAGCGGTTTGGCGTGAGGCGCAGATAGGACACGGTTCCCGCTGCGGTGAGTGCGGTGAAGGCGGGCATCAGTGACAACACGCCCGCCAGGAAGGATGCGGCCGTGCCTGAAAGGCCATCCTTGTTGTCCGCATCGTAATTGACGGGGGAACCGTCTTTCGCATCCATCAGGCTGAAATGCATATGCACACCGTTTCCCACCGCATCCGGGCGTGAGATCGGTGTGAAGCAGGCGCGGGAGCCGAAATGCTGCGCAACCGCGCGTGCGATCTCACGCACGGCGATGGCCTGGTCGGCAGCTGTCACGCCTGTAGCGGGTCCAACCGTGACCTCATACTGCTTTGGTCCGAATTCGGGCATGAAGGTATCAAGCTCGAGCCCGGCCTCTTTCAGTGCAGCCAGATAGGTTTCAGCAAACTTTCCCTGCCTGCGAAACGCGTCCAGTGCATAGCTGCCATTGGGGCGCTCTTCGACGGATTCCAGCATGAACTCATGCTCGAACGCCGCCTTGATCTTCAGCCCATGGCGCTCCTCAAGCTGACCCAGCATGCGCTTCAAGAAGCTGCGCGGGCAGACATTCCATGCCGTGCCGTCCAGATTCTCGATATCAGCCATCATGTAGTGCATGGCCGCAGCGTCAGGCCCGAAATCCACCCGCACGCGCGTGTCCGGGTCTGGCTTCAGAACCGTGTCACCAAATGGCCCCCAAGGGGACGGAGCGATCGGACCATGGGCTGTGATCATGCTGTTGGTCGGGGTCCAGCCGATCCCTTTGACAAGGCGGCTTTCCAGATCGCTTGCCGGGAAGCCTTTGCCTCGAACCTGACCTGCCAGATCCGATGTGCAGATCATGATGATTTCTTCAGAATCCATAAGTTCCCCTATTGGTCATTGTTCTTCGCCACGGCTTGTCCCGTAGCCTTCGGTGAGCTGTGCTCGCGCCGTCTCCAGTGCTTCGATGCGCTTTTGGCCGTGCTCGTCAGCCATGCTGGCAACCGCACCCACCAGTCCTTCTGCAACACCCAACCCGACCGTCAGCACGTCGAAAATGGATGGTGCATCGACCTGGAAAGGCAGCACCACACTGGCTGATCGTGCAGCGGGAGATTGCCAGATATCGGTGAGGAGGATGACCGTTGCGCCGCGTTTCGCTGCCGCATGGGTGAAGGCTACAACGTCCTCCTGGTAGCGGCGCACGTCGAAGACGACGAGTATGCTACTGCGCCCCATGTCCAGAATATGCTGCGGCCAGCTTTGCGTCTGACCTGAGATGACCTGGACTCGACCGCGCACAGCAGTCAGCAGGTCGCCCATATAGTGCGCGATGTTGGAGGAGTACCGCCCGCCTAGAAGATGCACATCACGCTTGCGGTCAGACAGCAATTTGGCTGCGCGATTGAACTCCTCTTCGGGTAGCACCTCGGGAAGCGTCTGGAAGTGCCCCGCCATTCTGGCGCAGGTGCGCGCAAAGAAGGTGTCACTTGTCTGGCTGTCACGGGTCTGCCGCTCGCCGAGCCGCATCAGCGGTGATTGCAGCGTCTCCTCGATATGCGAGCGCAGCGCGTTCTGAAACTCGGAATAGACGGGGAAACCGAGGCGCTTCACGAGGCGCAGGACAGTGGCCGTGCTGACTTCGCTCTGCTTTGCGAATTCCGCGACCGTCGTAAGTCCCGCCATCGGATAGTTCGACATCAAGTGGCGCGCCGCACGCGCTTCACGCGTGCTCAGCTCGGGCAGTATCCTCCGCAGCTTTTCCAGCACACTCATCGACTGATGCCCCTCAGGCTTTCGTCCCTAATCGCGTGTATGAAATCAGACAAAATGTCCAAGATAAAGAAAAAATGTATCATTCGATTGACGCCTCCCATTTCCAGAGTCATGCTGTTTGTAGCACTGGGGCATGCCTCGTGCGCCAGAGGGTGAACACAAGAAGAAAACGGAGACTGTGATGTTACGATTGATCGCCGCATCGGTGGCTGTCGCCACGACACTCGGCGCTGCGCAAGCGCAGGAGAATATCAAGATTGGTGCGCTCTATAACGTGACGGGCGGCATGTCCTCACTTGATGGTCCGTCGCTGAAAGGCGCACAGCTGGCTGTAAAGCAGCTCAACGCGGATGGTGGCCTGCTTGGCAAGCAGATCGAGCTGATTGCGCCGGACGGCAAGACGGATCAGCAGGAAACCGCCAAGGCGGCGCAGCGCGTTCTGTCTGAAGGTGTCGTCGCTGGTATCGGCCAGTCGGACACGACATTTGTCATGGCGGGCGCACCTCTCTTCCAGGAAGAAGGCGTGCCATTCGTCACCTCGGGCGCAACGCACCCGGAGCTTCCGCAGTGGGTTGGTGACTACATGTTCATGACCCCATTCGGGGATGACGACCAGTCCTACGCTATTGCTGATTACGCCTATGAGGATCTCGGCGCGCGCAAGGTTGCCGTCTGGACCGACAACTCCATGGACTTCACCAAGGCACTGAGCAAGTTCTTCATCGAGCGCTTCGAGGAGAAGGGTGGCGAGATCATCGGTACCGATTCCTTCATGATGGGCGACACCGACTTCTCCGCACAGATTGCGCGTCTTGCTTCCATGGACCCTCAGCCGGATGCGGTGTTCATTTCCGCGATTCCGTCTGAAGCTGGTCTCTCCGTGAAGCAGATCCGTGAGCAGGGCATCACCATGCCGATCGTCTCCGGCGATGGTTTTGACACCGAACTGGTCGCGACCGTTCCCGGACCGGAGCTGGCCAACGATGTCTATTTCTCCACGCACACCTACCGTGCTGATGATCGGCCGGAAGTGACGAAGTTCATCGAAGACTACAAGGCCGAGTATGGCATCGAGCCTGAGAACGCCTTTGCGCCTCTTGGCTATGACGCGATCATGCTTGTCGCAGATGCAATTCGCCGTGCGGACTCCGCGGAGCCTGCTGCGATCAAGGATGCGCTGGCCGAAACCCGCGGGTTCAAGGGTGTCACGGGTGAAATCAGCTATACGCGTGAGACCATGGTGCCGCCGAAGCCTGTTTCCATCATCAGCGTTCAGGGCGGAAAATTCGAGGTCGAAGAGATCTGGAAGCCAGAAATGAACTGAGCCAAAGGTTCGAGAACACATGCAAGCAGGGCTTCGGCCCTGCTTCTTTTTGGTACTGGCCTTGAGGGCCGTTTGGGAGCAAGCAAGAAATGAATGACAGCAGCGGCGGCACATTGGCACGATATGAGGGGCGCGATCGCGATCTGGTGCCTGAGAAGACGGCCATCCTCGTCGTGGATGCACAGAACGCGGAGCTGGATCCAGCCATTCTGGAGGCTCACCCCGAGTTTGCCAGTGCCCTGAAAACCCGTGCTCTGCCTGCAATGAAAAAGCTCATCGAGGCGGGCCGATCGAAGGGTGTTGAGGTCCTCTACACGGTGATCGAGTCGCTCACCAAGGATGGTCGCGACCGTTCGCTGGATCACAAGCTTTCGAATATCCACGTGCCAAAGGGGTCGAAGCTCGCAGCGGTCATCGACGATGTCGCCCCGGTTGGTGACGAGATCGTCCTGCCCAAGACCTCGTCAGGCGTTTTCAACTCCACCAATATCGATTACGTCCTGCGTAATCTGGGCATTGAAAATGTCATTGTCGTTGGCTTCGTGACCGACCAGTGTGTGGATATGGCGATACGCGACGGTGCTGATCGCGGCTACTACATGGTCTGCGCCCAGGACGCTTGCGCCGCCTACACCGAGGATCGCCATGCGACAGGTCTGCGCGCATTTGGCGGCTACTGCCGTGTGCAGGATGTCGAAGACGTGATCGCATCCTTCAGCGGTGCTTGAGCACCTGTAGTAGCGCGGTTCCTGCTGGGACCGCGTGGGCCAGACTTTTCATCTCAGTCCACGCCATCTTCTGGAAGGAATGATTTGGCTGCGTAGAAAAGGGGTGACCGCTCCTCTCCTCCGGGACGAGAACCTGAAAACGTTCAGGCGGCAGCGCAACAGGCCCGGGGTTGGGCCTGTTGGTGCTCAGATTGAGTGGGCACTAGCCCAGCAGTTTGGTCAGGTCCGGGCGGATGCGATACACGTCCTTCCGCTTAACAAGCCAGCCGCGGCGATGAAGCTGAAGCGTCGCTGACCGAAAACGCGACATTCTTGTCAGATTTCGCAGCTCATGCAGCTTCAGACTGCCGCCACCAGTGGCTTGGAACGCCCGTATAACTCTCCGCTCCGCGGTTGGCAGCTGTCGGATCAGCCGATCAAGCTGATGCTGCAGGAGCAGAGTGCTTCGAGCCCCCGGCAACGAGGACGCTTCTGCGTCTGCGAACCGCAGTCTGTCAGTGCCGTCCTTCGCGATCATCCCCCGTTCTATCAACTGCGAGATCGTAGCATCGTGTGCGCGATCTCTGGGGGTTGCACCGCAGAGCAGCGCCAGAAGCTTGGCATTAAGGCCGCCGGGCGAGGCCTGTAGAAGTTGAAGAACGAGATCCTCATATCCGGCAGCGTCGGAGGTGGAAGCTTCCGCATAGAGATGGGGAGCGATAACGCAGGCCCTCGGTTGCGGTTCATCAGGCGCAGGAGGAAGTTTGTTGCTCCCATTTGCGAGGATATCTTCAACCACCCTGTCGATCGGTACAGGAGGGACTGAAAGCTTTTCCGTGACGTGGGTGTTGTCCAATCTGCCTGTCATAGGTACGAGGATCCGGGCCCTTGGGTGATAGCCGCCAAAGGCTGCGCCCTGGATCACGAACTCTCCCGCTTCCAGAGAGGCAAGGCACCCGAGTTCACGCGCCGACCTGCCGAGCTCTTTGGCAGCGCGCTCGATATCCTTGCTATCCGTGGATCGGCCGAAGAACTTGTTGCGAGTTTGGGACACTACTGCCTTCGCTACATCCGGCAGTCGCTGTGTTGCCATCAGCAGGCTGTAGCCTTTTTTCCGTCCTTCCTTTGCCATCCAGACTACAGAATCACGGGATGGCGATGTGCCACGCTCTGGAGCGAAACGATGGACCTCATCCAATACGATCAGCATCGGGTACTGGTCTGGCAACCGCATAAGGCCATTGAATACATCGCGCACCACGGCTGAGCCCTCGCCGTCGGAGAGTGTGCTGATATCAAAGATGACAGATGCGCGACCTTTGGCAATCGGCTCGAGTTGTCGAACTGCAGCCTTATAGGTCACTTCCGGATGCCCCTTTTCGCCGCCAACGATCAACATTCCATTGGGGCTGGCCTTCGATAGATCCAGGAACTCGCCTGCCACGTCGAACACAACGACGGGCAATGCAGAGGCGAGAGCCAGTTCGAGCACCTTACGTACGAGCACGCTCTTTCCGCCGCCACTTTGAGCAATGCATGTGCTGTGCTGCCCGATCAGCTGTCGGAAATCGACTTCAATTTTCTGGCCGTCCGGTGTGGTTGCGAGTGTCGTGTCCGGAACAATCTTTGCGTCTGCTTTCATTCACTTTGCCTTTCGCGCATGCGCGGTTCTCGCGCGTCCAAGTTGATTTTGTTCATCCGAAGAGTAGGTTGCAATCAAGGAAGAACAAAACCAATCCTAGCATAGATCAGGAAGATTTGCAAAAGAGGTTCAGAGGGGGCTTTCGCAAAAATGACTGAAATTACTTAGAAAAATACTATGAAGTCTATGAGAGAGAGGCGATTTGAGGCCATGGAAAAAACTTTATCTTACGTTATTCTTAGTGAGAGAATCGGCGCCAAAGAGCCGGATATGGAGGCGTTCCTTCGGCTAGACGCGCCGGGGGGCGTACGAACATCCTGCGTACGGAAAGAGCTGGAGCCAGTGGCGCTTACCTTTGCACTTGCACAGAAGACTCTGCTTCAGTGGACGGTCTCTCCAAGCGCTGCTGATTTGACATCATCATCGTAGTGAACGAGGACCCAGTTCACTCACGACTTGCCTTCGGTTGCGGTGGCGGTGTGCCGGCGTCTTCCATACGATGCGAGCAAAGTGAGGCAGGTTGCCTGCAATCTGAAAAAATTGAGATGTTCGGATTCTGCTTCTGAAGAACACGATTCAAGTGCCGGAGAACCGATTCTTAATCCCTAAAAGGCGTTACTCCTGCAAACAACGTTTGTGGATTGGGGGCCGGGCGGTCAAGCAGGGGAGGGGTTGATGGCCAAGAGTTATGAGCAGCGGCTGGAGGAGCAGCGGCTGCGGCAGAAGGCACTGCGCGAGCGCAAGCGGCGTGAGCGCTCTCCCCATCGGGATGACATCGCCCGGATGCTGCTGCACGTGATCGTCAGGGAGTCAGTGAAAGGCGGCTCTTACGAGAAATTGGACCGTGCCATGGCCATTGTGACGCGCGAACTGGTGGCTCAGGGCTTCGACAAGCGGAAGACGGAGCAGGTGATCGAAGAGATCATCGATCGGCATGAGCAGGGCTGGCAGCCGCGGCATCGCACGCATATTCTGCAAGAGAAGTGGAAGGCAGAAGAAGAAGAAGAAGGATCTCCGGACGGCGAGGATGATAAGGTCTAGCGTTGTCTCTTCTGGATTGGTGGTCGACTGCTGGCTGTAGAGCCGAGGGCCGCTGCAAACGACGTCACGTACTTCAGATCCTTCTCCCCCCGTTACTCCCTTAAACGTCGTTTGCAGTGGTAACGATTTTACAGAGGTTCTGATCGCAAACACTGTTTTCGACACGGCCACCCTTATGCAGCCGCTTCTGGAGCGGAGACTTCCACGAGGTCAGCATCCGTGAGCGGGCGCTGCAGGGCTTTGGCTTCAGCGGATCATTAGACGCATTCGCTCAGCGCGTGCGCCGAGCAGCTTCAGGCGCAGCATGGCCTGTTCCCCCGCCCCCAGCGGATTCTCCTTAGCGTTTCGCGCTACAGATTTCCTTCTTGTTGATCCCTCGACCATCGATGCTCCTAATCCGCGAAGGCGCATGCTCGACATGATCCACGCTACTATTTCGGAACTATTACGCTAGGAATAGGACGAGTCTATTTCTTCAATTTAATGACGAATGTCTGTGCAGGGCTTTATTCAACGTTTCAGCAAGCTTCTGCGCCAGCACACCATAAGAATAACTTGCTTCTACGTGTTGCCGAGCAGCCAAACCCATTTCTGCCCGTTCAGAAGGTGGAAGCGCGGAAATCGCGAGGATTGCATGAGCTAGCGCTTCGGGGTCGTCTGGCGCTACAGTCACTCCTCCTGCACACTCGTCGATCGGATTGTTTGCAGCCCTGCAACAGAAAATCACGGGACGGCGCGCCGCCATGAAGTCAAAGAGCTTACGAGGGCTTATTCCATATTTAAACATGGGCGCATCGATCAGGTTGAATATGAAAGCGTCTGCCTGTGCAGCGAGCGCTGGAATGGCCTGCTTCGGAACGGGGTCTTCGAAGCTTACTTTCGCCAGCCCAAGCTCTTCTGCCAGTCTGCGCAGTGCAGGTTTCTGAGGGCCGTTGCCGATTAGCCTCAACCAGATGTTTTCACCCTTGGGATGCGCTTCTACGAGCCTCATAGCGCGGATGACATTTTCTAAACCGTTCGCGCCGCCATGAGCACCAAAATACATTAGAGTAAATAAGCTGCCGTCGGATGCCGGCGCTCGGTCCTGCCATTCGCCTAAATCTACACCATTCGATATCCAGACGACCTTATCGCGCGGTATGCCTAAATCATGGATGTAGTCACCTGCGTTGGGCCAGCAAACAACAATCTTGGATGCAGCGCGATACAGATGCTTCTCCATCATTCGCATTGCAATCGCCGCAATGCTATTGGCGTTGATGCGCCCCATGTCAATGAGAGCTTGCGGCCATAGATCCCTCACTTCGAATACAAACGGCACGCGGTGTTTGCGTGCTAGTCGCAACGCTGCCCATGCTGCGAAAGGGTGTACGCTGGACCCAACAACGATGTCCGGTGGGTATAGCAAGGAGAGGTTGTTCGAAGGCCAAACGCGCCAAGTGAAGACGAGTATATTTCGGATGCGGTCTATTCCGTTGCCGTTGTAGGCTGGTGCCTTTAGCCACAAGAATGGGATCCCGTCGTGGCACTCGAGTCGTGTCTTTTCTCCGCGGCCAAGTCGTTGACGTCCGGTCAGGTGCTCCGTGCTGGCACCAATTATGGAAGCACTCCACCCGAACGATCGCAAATGTTTAGCCAGCGAGAAGTGCCGCGTTCCACCAGCGCCTCCCGGCTCTTCGGCATAGTGATTTATAATCCAGACGTGATTTGGCCGAACTCTACCCTCGGTGCGCTCCCCTGAAGGTTTGTCAAATAGTAGGGGCGTTGTCATTGCTGGGCATCCAGCAGGTTACTCCTGTCGGAGTTATGGGGTGTGCCTTTGCCACGCCCGATGATGTGGTCATACAAATGAAGGAGCTTATCTTCCTGCTCTTCCCAATTATAGATCAGTGCTGCGTGACGGGCATTCTCCCTATAGGTCTGACGCAGCTTCCTATTCTGCACCAAAGTTGAAATGGCGTCTGCCATTGCTCCTGTGTCACCCGGTGGAAAAGTGATGCCGAACGAACGAGCTTGCAAAATACGCCGGATCTCCGGCATGTCTGAGGCTACTACCGCAAGTCCGCCCATCATGTATTCAAAAAGCTTGTTGGAGTCGGTTGTGTAGTGATTGAGGCAGGTGTTTTCCAATGGCTGGACGCCTATGTCTGCTGACGCCGTGTAGCTCGCCAGATCCTCAAGGCCGACTGTGGGAATGAAGTGGACTCGCCCTTCAAGCCCAAGGGTACTCACTCGAGTGCGTAGAGCATCAGCGAGGCGGCCTCCTCCAATGAAAACGAAATACGCTTCCGGGCATATTGTAGCAGCGTCGATGAGCCGTTCCAGTCCGCGGCCCTGCTGCAGCCCCCCCTGGTAGAGCACGATTGGCCAAGGTAGTGCTAGCCCAAGATCGCTCCTTATCCGATCACTACGGAGGACTTCGGAGAAGCGAGGACGGTTCTGCAAGACAAGCGGCCGGGCGACGCCATAAGCGCGGGCAAAGAATTTGGCACGCATTTCTGTCGTCGTGATTGACCCCGCTGCTCGGGGCATTAAGTGCCGCTCGACGAAAGCGACTGCTCTACGAAAGCCGGCATAGCCTTCCCGGTCCGTACTTATTTCGTGAGCATCGTAGATGAGAGGGGCACGAGAGGAGATCGCCGCTAGCCAGGCCGTGGGAAGCGTATTTACGTCATGGCTATGTACGACATCGGGCCGCGAAGCGATAATCCGAGCCAGAAGGATTATATGCGTCCAGGATCTCGTAGCCAACCGCACAGCCTGACCTAACAGGCCCAGCTTTTTCGGAATAGGAACGGAATTCGCGGTGGACGACTCCCTTCCGGAGCGCTTCCGGCGCAGATGCCATAGTGGACTGCGGTTAACCCGAACGACTTTGACTCCGGAGCGCAACGTCTCTTTCCGGCTCGTCGAACCGGGGGTGTGGAGTGCGAAGACGGTGACGACATGTCCCGCTGCCTGCAGGGTTTCAGCTTCCTTCCGCACACGCGCATCGTTCTGGAAGTCGTTCCATACGATCATGGAAATGCGATTCACGCTCAGCTTCCCGTCATTGTAGTGTTCGATAATAGTTGCTCTGGCGCAGTCAGCCGTGCCCTAGCATCTTCAGCAGCAGCATCGAGGCAAGCCAGCATTTGTGGTAGCAGGCGTATAGCAGAAGCGTAGCGCTGTCCTGTGTAGGAGCGTTCAAATGCGAAGGCAATGGCGCCTATGCGCACCTGATCAGCGGAAACCGCTTGCATAGCGGGGCGCTGCTGCACCGCTTCCTGAAGCCAAGAATCAACCGATTGCAGTGTGGCACTATCTGTGGGTAAGCCCGCACCTATTGGCTCAAGCGACCAGCGCCCCCAATCCGAGCCAAGTATCCTCTCATCCTCTAGCGCGAAGAGCGTAGCCATACTGATAACATTGCTGTGCACGAAATGGGGAGTCTCCTCTAGGAGGGCTGTGATCGAATCGATTTCGTCGATAAACCTTTTTACTATGGTGCTGTTCTCCGGGGTTAGAGCAACACACAGCAGGCGTTTTCCAATTTCCGGCGACAGACGCTGATATAGAAGCTGGTGTGAACGTCGATACCGGTGGGCGAGTTCTGCTGGAGGTTCGACGGTCCAGCACGCCTGCAGAAATTGCGTCGACTTCTCCCCGAATTCCCGCGGTTGGATTGGCCTTGACGGCGGGTGCTTGAAAAGGTGGCAGTCCACGTCGCCAATCCGCTGCGTGCCAATCAGCGGGAGCGCTGGAAGCTGCGCGACCCCTGATGAAAGCAATGCGGCTTCTTGAGCAGCCAATACCCTCTTGCCGCTGCTGTATAGCTTTATCAGATAATCGTTCCTGTCCCCGTTCGGCGTTTGGACCTCCACTCGGAAGCTGGGTACATCTAGATGGGGGCTCTCAAACCAGTCCGTTATCGCGAGATGATTAGGCACTATGCCGGTGCTGTCGGCGATAACTGCTTTAAGCCAACTGCTGCGGCTTTCTGTTTTACAGAGATCCCATAGGTCACTGTTGGGTTGCGGCGCTTGTGCCACCAAAGCGTGACCATGAAAGAATAGCGCGCTTAACTTGTCTCGTTGCATATTCAAGGCGAGTGATTCTTTGACCGATGTCCCAACCAACTGCAGAATCTGGCGGGAGAGGATCAGACTTATAATGGCGGCGAGGATGTGTATCCCCCCCCCCAATAGGAAAGCACCAATGATGTATCCCACTACAATGAACATGCCCAAGGGAGCCGAGCTATTGATTAGGGACGGTGCGTTTTCCTCTACCCAGGTCCGGAAGCCTAGTCGGTATGTGCCAACTGCCGAAATTCCGGCAAGCACCAATACACACCATCCAACAAGTACGAGCGCTACATCTGGCTGAAAAACAAGTATCAGCGCTGTAGCGGCCAAAGCAAAAACGGCGTTCGCCATAGCACGCGCGACCTTGCGGATCGCGCCGCGGGCCATGTCTTCCTGGTTGACAAACAAGGTCAGCTTTCCTGCTTGTTTGAGAACTCGGCTAGCCGCGCGCTCGTTGCAGACAGCTATGCATCTTTCTGCCACGAGATGTGTGGCGTAGAACGCGACTGTCGCCATACCCAACCCGACGACCAGTGCTTGATGGCTAAACCCGCTGAGGAACAGTGGAAAGTAGTGCGGCACCCCTGGCGACCCCAAGAGCAGGATGATTTTGAGCGGAAGAAGCGACGCAAGCATGAGCGTGAGCTGCGAGATGAGCGTGGCGGTCACCATCAACAGCATTGAAACCGGTGAGTTGCGTCTGATCTTGTTCGAGATCGACAGCGCCCAGCGACCGTAGATTATGGTTTCACGATAAAGCCACATGCGTAGGTATCCTCGTCACCAAAGGCGTTCGAAAGAAGGCGGGATGTCGAAGGCAGCGCATACAGCCACAGGTCGAAGCTGCCAATCCGATTTGACATTTCCCGGCCGTGCCGAGGGATTGACAAATTGTCTCATTAATTGCGTTTTACGCTTGGCAGAGACAAAAGCTCCTTTGCGCGTGAATCCCATGTGTTCCGTGCCAAAAAAACTTCGATTACGTCCCTCCGCGTCTCTGTTGCACACGCGCGATCCAATGCCTCGCAGAAGGCGTCCACCGTCTCTACCGTCGTCGTGTAAGGGTAATTTTCGATCTGAGGCATGCGGAACGAGACGACGGGCAGACCGAACGCCAAGTATTCATAAATTTTGATTGGATCCACGGCATCGGCTAACTTCCCCATTCTGAAGGGGATAATCCCTGCACTCCAGCAGGCAGCATATGCATGCAGTTCTTCCCAAGGTACAGGCCCAAGCAGATGGACATTTTTGGGCAAAGCGAGATCTTGCGGTGCCGAGTGGCCGATTATTTCGAAGCGGTAGTCGGGGCGGTTACTGGCAATCTGTGCCAGTGCGTCCCAATCGAACCAGGCCGATGAGAGATGTCCAAAATAGCCGACACGGCGTGGCTGGCACTGTGGCTGCCGAAGGTAGCCGTCGGGCAGGAAGCCCGCTTCGACTGCATTCGGCATCAACTCCACACGCGCACTGGGTGCCAGGCTCCGCATTTTTTCCACCAGTGGCCTTGAAACGCAAAGGGTCACGTCCACCTCTGAAAGGATTTGGTGCTCCACCTTTGCGTCGAACCAACGTGCCATTCCGACTTTGGCGAACTCTTCCCAGTCATCGCGGCAATCGTAAACGGTTGTCCAGCCTTGCTGACGAAAGACGGCGACAAAGCGCTCAATGCCGGGGTAGGGGTAGGAGATAACGAACAGCTTGTTGCAGGTAGGCAGGTCTGTCGCCGCGATCTCGCTTAACAACTGGATCGTGATATCAACGGGGCTTTGCAGCAGATGATCGGTCGAAGGCACCGGGAGACCATCGGCAAAGCGGCTTCGGTGATAACTGAAGAACACGAAGGCGCCATGGGCCGTCAGCGCCTGCGCCTGGCGGATAGGTCTGTTGCCCCGCGTCCCTTGGATATAGGTCGTCCCAGAGAAGAGCAGAACCATTTTGCCTTCTCCGGCGGAACGAGCCCCATCGGCTAGCGCGCTCCAGCCATGGCGGATCGCTTCGAAGTCGGGCGACCCTGGGCCCGGTGGACGATCGACCTTGCGCCTGCTGCGAGCCAGCCGGAACAGGTCCAATGGGAGGCGCAGCAAGGCTCTGGGCGATTTTCCGGCGCCGACCAGCAACCGACCGAGCTGATAGCTGCCGCTCTGCAGCACTCTGCTATGCTCTCTTTTAAGGGCTGCCAGTTCTCTCTCCAAATCGGTGGCATCAGGCGAGTTCATGGGGCCCCGAGCAGATTCTTGAACGAACGTACGAAGGTTTCAGGTCCATAGCGCGCTGCAAGGTGTTGGTGCAAGGGGTAGGGATCGATATGAGACCCCGCCAACGCAGAGGCTGCATCCGCCACCTCTTCCGGGTTCCAGATGTCCACCAGCTGGACCATGGGCGTGGCTGGGAAGACCTCGCGGAACACCGGTAGGTCATTGGCTATGATCGGACACCCGCACAACAAAGCCTCTGCTGCCGCCATCCCGAAGGACTCATCCCGGGAGGTTACGAGCATAGCGCCACCACTTTCTGCGCATCGACGATAGAGGTTGGCGATGGCGGCGTTGTCCAGCCGATCGAGCCAGCTCACCCGGTCTGACAGCCCGAGCCTCTGGAGCCATTCGAAGAAAGAATTCGCTTGAGAGGCGGGCGCCGTATAGCCGCCGACGACGTGGAGAAAAACATCCTGAAACATCTCGCGCAGCATCGCCGTGTATATTAGTGCTAGACGCCAGTTCTTGTGATGGTCTAGCTTGCCTACCCAGATCAGATGCCGTCCCGCCGCTCCGGATGTTGGGGCCGCGCCGGGCTCCTTGAGAGCAAATGTTGTGGCGTCGAGAATGTTCGGAACGACGGTGATAGGCTTCCGGTTCTGCACACGTTCGGCCACAAGAGCAGCCGAATATTGCGTTGGTGCCATTATGGTCTCCACGATCTCGGTCTGAAGCCCGTCAAGATAGGACAGACCAGCCCTCGTGGTGGTGTGAACGTCGAGATACACGGGATTGCGTCGATAGAAGGGCCCGGCTGCGGGCTTTAGAAGCTCCGGCGTGTCGATCACCACAACCGCATCGAATCGCCTGGCGCGAACGAGCCGCCGGAACTCTATGTCCGAGCCAAAATACACGTCCTCGCGGTTAGGCAGGGTTTCTCCCAGTCCGTTGTCTTGGCTGAAGAACAGCGTACAGCCCATCCCCACATCTGCGAGTGCGCGACGTCGCAGCAGGAGCTGAGTGGAAACACCTCCGACGATGCCGTAGCGGTAGGCATAGAGAATATTCATGTGTCGGAACCGCCTGGTACAGGATCAGTGTGCGCGCGTGCATAAGCCAATAGCGCCGGGTCCGCCTCATCCTGCCGACGCGCAGGCAGCCAATGGACGCGCCAGCCCAGATAACGCAGTCTTCCCACCCGTCTCAGTATCTGCTGGTCAACCGTACGGATGATGAGCGTGCCCGCCCGTCCAGGCATGTCCAAACGGCGTGCGACGAGCCGCGGGTCTCCACAGGCCCAGACTCCCTCGGCATTGTCCGCTCCGGGAACTGCAGGTCCGAATATTATCGTAGAGGCTTGCACGGCGGCTTGGGGCGTTTTGCCCGGCGATCGCAGAGTGGCATTGCGTGACCTTCTCGCGCGACGGCGGAAGAAATGCCGCAGAAGTTGAAGAAGCACTCCGGCTGTCCGAACGCTCGGAGGCCACACCCCAAGCAGCCAACCGCCCACGCGGTAGCGCGCGCTGCCCTGCAGCGCATGAAGCTCTGCCTCATGGGCTGCAATCTCCTCACGAGATGCATCTATCAGCAGAGAATGCCAGTGTGTGCGCAATTGTCCTCACCTTAAATGAAAGTTCGTAGTTGTAACGAAAAACACGAGCCGGCAGGAATTTATGCTACGGGAGACCGTCAATGGATCGTCAGTGTGCCGAAACTTCATTTGGATCTGTCTCAGCAGCTTTTAATGACACTGCCGCTACAAACTGACTCAACTCCTCTCTGATGATGCGCTCCTTGCCGGACTGGCTGCGAACGCGCTGCGCAGCGTTTTCTGACAGCCGAAGAAACTGGTCCGGATTGTTATAGAGCATTGCGATTCCTTCGGCCATGGCCTGTGCATCTTCCGAAGGTGCGAGTATCCCGCACTCACTGTCAACGAACTCTGGGATCGCTGCCACTGCTGTGGTTATAGGCACGAGACCTGATGACATGGCCTCGTCGCGCGATACGCCCTGTGTGTCCATACGGGAGGGGCAGAGGAATAATCCGAACTCCTTATGGAGGCTGGCAATCTGCTCTCTTGTCAAGAACGTCCTTTTTAGGGTGACATTGCTGAACTTCTTCAGAGGCTCAACAGTTTCCTCAAATAACTTACCTTCACCCACAATTAGAACTTCCAAGTCAGAAAAAAATGGAAGCTTACTTAATCTAAGCAAAGTCTCTACGCTCAGGTCGTTTGCGTAGATCCTTGAAGCGAACGGTCGAATCGCCAGGATCTTCTTCCGCTGCTCGGCTGGCTTCGGACGATATTTGAAGAGGCTCGTGTCGATAGGGTTGTGAATAATGGTATGCTGTTTTTTCGGTAGAGTTAGTCCCAGATCGCGCTCCGCGTCGCAAGCGAGTGTATTGGAGACGAACACGAGTTTGAGATTGGCTGGCATAGGATTCAGAATGCGACGCCAGAATGACATCCTGGTTTCGCTGCGTTCTTTGGCAAGCTGCTCCTGTTGTGGTGTTTCGATATCGAATTTTCGCCGATGCCACGGATGTATTTCCGCTCCATGGACCCAAACGGAGATCTTAATATCTTCTGTGAAATGTTGGAGCACCGACCACATGTCAGCGTCCAGAAAATGGACCAGAACGTGCTCGTAGCGGCCAGAACTCAGCAACTTGTAAAGTGCTTCTTGCGATCCTGTGATTACATCTACATCCTGAAATTCGTGGTAGCTCAGTGGCTCGTCCTTACGCAGTCGGAACACGTCAACATCCACGCCATCTTCCTTGTAGGCGAGAACGCGGCTGTGAACGAACCCATTGCGATAGAGATCATCGTAGCTGGGGTAATGATTGGTCAGAAGAAGATACTTACTGCGCCCCACAATCTCGGCGGGGCGCTGTCGGCGGTGACCTAAGACGAGGTTTTTGATCGTGGCACTCCCATTGCCATAGAGGCGCAGACCCAGACGTATAAAGCTGGTTCCATCTGGAAGTGGGACATCATGGTTCCGATTTGCTGGTTTGATGGCAGCGCCGATGCGTTCCCGCTTTTGGTCCAGAAATATCATGACCAACTGAACGTTCAGTCCCGGCGTGACATGGAGATAGAAGGTCGCATGGTCTTGGTAACCGAGTTCTTCAGGTGCAAGCTCCTGCGCCGCGTAAATATAGTCATGCTTTCCATCCTGGAGACTGGATTCCACCTGCCAACCAGAACCTTCGACTGCGAAACGATAGGGCTTGCCTGCCGCGGGTTTGAAATGTTTGGCCAGTTCTGCCCCCGTCAGAACTGGCGCGTCGTCTTGAACCGGGAGCTCAGGTTTCGCATGCTCCGCTCGCTCGATCAGTTTCGCAATCGATTCCCCTTCGTTCAGCCCCGGTGAATCGTTCACGACCATTTCCACGTTCTCCTTGACCGTGGTGCCAGACATCCCCTCTCGGCAGTAGTTGAAGACATCGATGGCCTGTACGTAGCCCTCCCGCAGATACTCATGTCCGATGCCAGCAGAAAAGGTCGCAAGTGGTCGTTCGGCAACGCGTTCCGCATGCAGCAGCGCGGACCGTAAGGGCACACTTTGGGCCACGGCGTACTCCGCTTCAAGCTGCTCCACCTCTACGCGGCCTTCTGCCCACCGATGATGCGCGACCTTTCCTAATGCTTTCGCCTGACTGTAGCGCGTAGCCAGTGCCAGATCTGTAAGGTAATCAGGGCCATAATAATCGCCTGCCACCAAGCCGGCAATCCACTCAGCTTCTCCGGTAAATCGCGCCACGGGCAATTCTGCATCTGCGGCCTTCACCACCTGCACGTTCGCATCGGGCGTGATATCGACCAATTGCTGATCGTCGACGACGACAACCAGTTTCTTGTTGGAGTAGCTCTGCCGACCGAAGTTTTCGAGGATCGCTTTTAGCGACTCGCCCGAGTCGGCACGCGCAACGACCGCAACGTGGGGCATGAGGTCTGGCGGGGGGGCGCCCGTGACTTTTGCCATCACATAGGCCAGCCGGTCGTTATAGGTGTGCTCGCGCATGACCTTTCGCAAACCCGCCAACCGGAACTTCCGCAGTTTCATGTAGTCGCCTGCGAGAGCCTCGACGCGCCGGATAAGCTCGCTGCCGTCATCACTTGTGATCACAAGATCTCCAAAAAACAGTCGCAGGCCCCGCGAATAGTTGCTTATCGTCACGGTATTCGATGCCAGAAGCTCGAACACACGCCGCGCAAACATGGTTTGCGACTGCTTGATCGAGTTGAGATTGATCGCATATCGATAGCCCTTGTAGGCGCGGTCAATCTGATCGAATGGAAGACTTCCAACGATATGTGGGTGGTATTCCTCTGGAAACTTGTAGTCAGGATGGTCTTTTCCGTGGTTCCGGTCATAGATCTCAAGCGGGCGGTAGCTAGGCAGATGTTCGACGAACCGGCCGAGATCGCGTGTGCGCTCAGGATAGCGGACGTAGTATGCGCCCGCAAAGCAGAACGCGTCCTTCCGTTCGTATTTCCTGATCGGATTATGCGCACGCGGCTGACAGGCAAACGGTAGAAGATAGACCCGATCATGCCCCAGCGCAGCTTTATAACCGGGAATAGAGTCGATATCAGTGGTGAAAACGAAGTCGAACAGGCGCGCCGTGTTCAGAAACGTGGAAAAGTGAACAGGGTCCTCTTTGTTCCAGAAAACCGTTGGTACGCTGTGGTCGCGGCACCATTTTACAATGTCTTTCAACTCATCACTGGCATGACCGACTTTGTTGCCCCAAAGCTCGTCTTTCCCCCGCCATGCTGCCTCGACGAAGAGTAGCTCCGGACGAAATTTCTCTAGTTCATCCTTCCACCGCCCTGGAGTTAGGGGAAACAGGTTGCACTCGGGGAGGTAGGACTGGAACGTGAACTCGTCCATAATACAGGCAACCCGCAGCGTTCCGAATTGCGTTTGTCCGAATGATTGCAGTAGAGCGGGCGGAGCATCGCTCAGCACTGGCTGCCGAGCGGCACTCGACCTGCCCTCTACGACCGTTTGTGCCGAAGGCTGCTGCCGTGCAAGGCGAATGAGGCGTAAAGGCAGCCGAATAGCCGCACCCCACGACCCCCGTGCCTGTCTGAAATACCTGGCTGCCTTGAACGTTCTGGAGCGTCGCATAGTGTTTAGCTGACGCGTTACTTGCCTATATTTTGCATTGGCGCGGTCTAGGTTACGGGATATCAGCGCCGTTGATCGCTCTACATGCCGAAGCTTCTGTTCGGCTTGCCGCTCGTGGTTGAGTGCCTCATCGAGACGCTTTTCCAGAGCTCGTTTTTCCGTTCCAAGAACAACAATTTCCTTAGAAAGCCGATTATGCAGGTCCTTATGTTCGGCAGCTAGTAATAGGTCCGCTCTCAGAGACGCGTAGTGTGACTCCTGTTCATGGAGCAGTAGGGCTTCACGTGCGGATGATTCCCGATATTTAATGTCTGCTGCGTGAAGCTGCTCCTTCAACTTTGAGATACTTTGCGTGGCGTCGCGATACTTTTTATTGGCGCGGTCCAGTTTGAAGCGCAATTCAGCTATGGTCTCTTCTAGCCGGTACACGTTCAGCACCGTCTTTGTCATCAGACGTTCGATTCGCTGCGCGTCTGTTACGTCCTCAAGACGAATGAATAAATGAGTCGGGGTGGCATTGAAGGTATCCCAGTAGCAGTAGCCATACGGCTCGAGCCATGCTTGGAGATCACTAAAGTTTTGAAGATGCTGACACTCGACATACAGCAGTGGGCGATCGCGCTCGATCAGCTTTGCCGCCCCTTCCAGAACTGCAAGTTCCATGCCTTCGACATCAATCTTTACCGCCTTCACAGCTTGGTCGAAGGGAATATCATCTAGCCGCACTATGTTGACAATATCGTCATCGCTGTTGCCGATTTCGAGCGACTGCCCTCCCAAATTACTTTCGTCCGTGTGGCTGAAATGCGCTTTTGCAGGTTCCCTCCCAAGGCCGTTGCAGTGAACCACCACCTGCTCTTCAAGGCGATTGAGTGCCAGGCTTTCCTCGATCGCTGCGCAGAGCGACCTGGTGGGTTCAAATGCATGGACGCGACAACCTGCGACTGCTGCCAGATATAGGCTATGGTTGCCCACATTGGCCCCTACATCGAGGACAAGATCGCCCGAAGACAGTCGCCGTGCCATGTCCCGCAACATATGCAACTCGTAGGGCGTGCCCTCTTCATAGATGCGGCGTTGAATATAGTCGGTGTCCTTGTTCGGCAACGCGATGAGATATTCTACGCCGTCGACTGCTATGCGTTGAAAGGCAGACATCAGGACCTCATGCTTTTGACGGGATCGGGTCGCGCAGGATCTTAAGCCCGTGTCGTCGTTATAAGAAGCTGATCAGGACCGATCTTCGCTTCAATTCCCTGGAACTGCGAGTGAGCGACCAAGACCACCACAATGTCTGCCATGGCGAGAGCGCTTTCGGCGGTGAGTAGCGGGTGCTTCTGCAATGCCTGCGGTAGTTCCTCGATATGGGGTTCAACAAGTAATAAGCGGTCCCCTAGCAAATCAGAAAGTTTTTTAGCCACGACCGCTGCGGGGCTCTCCCGCAAGTCGTCAATATTCGGCTTAAAGGCCAGACCGAAGCAAGCCACGTTCACTTCGCTAGCCGAGCGTTCGGGATGGTCCAGGAGAAACGTACCAATAGCTTGCTTCACCTTCTCGACGACCCACCCAGGCTTGCCGTCGTTCACTTCTCGTGCAGTGCGTATTAAGCGGGCTTGCTGTGGAGTGCTGGCCACGATGAACCAAGGGTCCACTGCAATGCAGTGTCCACCGACGCCGGGGCCAGGCTTCAGAATGTTCACCCGGGGATGGTGATTGGCGAGGCGAGTCAATTCCCACACATCGATGTCGAGTTTGTCGCAGATGATGGAAAGTTCGTTGGCGAACGCGATGTTGACGTCGCGGAAGCTGTTCTCCGTGAGTTTGCACATCTCGGCTGTTCGTGCGCTCGTAACTATACACTCGCCCTCCACAAACGTTTTGTAGAGTGCGACCGCCGCTTCTGAACAGCGGTGTGTCATGCCGCCAATTACGCGGTCATTCTGCACCAGTTCCCGTAACACATGGCCGGGTAGCACCCGTTCAGGGCAGTGGGCCACCCGAATGTCGGAGTTTTCGCAGTGCGTCTGTGGAAACGTCAGGTCTGGACGGGCTTCTTGCAGCCACGAAGCCATTTGTTCTGTCGCGCCGACAGGCGAAGTGGATTCCAGTACCACCAGATCACCCTTCTTCAGAACTGGAGCTATCGCCCGGGCAGCGGCGCGAATGTAGCTAAGATCGGGCTCGTAGCCGTCGCGAAACGGCGTCGGGACGGCAATCAGAAAGGCATCAGCGGGTTCGGGTTCAGTCGTCGCACGCAGCCAGCCTTCACTGACAGCGGCATGCACAACGATGTCGAGATCCGGTTCAACGATGTGTATTTCGCCGCGATTGATCGTCTCGACAGCATTTGAATTGATGTCGACCCCGATCACCTTCTTTTTTCGCGCAGCAAGGACAGCAGCAGTCGGCAGTCCGATATAACCTAGACCGATGACAGATACCGAATCAAATTGCATTGTGACTTTTCCCGAAAGAGGCGAGGGCTGACAGGATACGTTCGCACGCCTTTCCGTCGCCATAGGGGTTGTGGGCGAAGCTCATGCGGTCGTAAGCTGCTTTATCGGACAGCAACTCGCTGGCTGCATCAATAATTTTTCGCGTGTCGGTGCCTACCAGCTTCACCGTACCCGCCTGCACAGCCTCTGGGCGCTCGGTCGTGTCGCGCATCACTAGGACGGGCTTGCCCAGCGAAGGGGCCTCCTCTTGAACGCCGCCAGAATCCGTCAGAATGAGGTATGCACGTTCCATGAGGTATAAGAAGGGCAGATAGTCTAGTGGCTCAATGAGGTGAATGCGGTCACTACCACCGAGCAAGCGGCGCACCGGCTCCTGGACATTTGGGTTCAAGTGAACGGGATAGATAACTTCTATGTCGGAAAAACGATCAACTGTTTCTCTTATGGCTGTACAAATTCTCTCGAAACCGCCGCCAAAACTTTCACGTCGGTGGCCAGTAACCAAGACCATGCGCTTTGTTGGATCCGTGAAATGGAACTGCTTCTGCAGGCGCTCTCTTAGCGCCACGTCAAGCTTCAACTTGTCGACCACTTGGAAAAGTGCATCTACCACAGTATTGCCGGTAATATGTACGGTTGAAGAGTCTACGCCCTCGCGCAAAAGATTGCCACGTGCTGTCTCAGTTGGGGCAAAATGAAGTGCAGCTAGTGCACCCGTCAGTTTGCGGTTGGCTTCTTCAGGCCACGGAGAAGAGAGGTTACCGGTTCTCAAACCCGCTTCTACGTGTCCGACCGGAATTTTGTGATAGTACGCAGCCAAACTTGCAGCGAACGTCGTAGCGGTATCGCCGTGTACCAAGATTATGTCTGGGTGGAACTCTGACAATACACTTCGCAAGCGCAACAGAATGCTGGCGGTCACATCGCTGAGGTCTTGTCCAGGCTGCATAATGTCGAGGTCGAAATCTGGTATGATCTCGAAAAGTGCGAGCGCTTGGTCAAGCATGTGACGATGCTGAGCCGTAACGCATAATTTCGAAGCAAAGCGGTCGTCGGAATTCAAACTCAGGATCAATGGGGCCATCTTAACGGCTTCAGGCCGGGTTCCCACAACTGATAAAACCTTCATACTCTGAAACCTCGTATGCTCAGCGGCAAGTTGCCGCCGATACACTGAATATGGTGATTCTACAAGGTATCGCGCTGCCCGGCTTCTACTCGCCATGGTTGCCGGGTGCAACACGTGTAGAAATTGTCCCTGATTCTTTGGTGAGATTCACCGTGTATGAAGGGCGGATTAAAATGGATCTTAATGCTCTCGATTTCTGAATAGCAAAGTCGGATTCTGTTTTCGCCGCTTCTTGAGCTCTTCACTAAACATGTGATGCAAAAGTCGCGTAAACAAAGGGCTGCGGCTTATGGTTCGTTGCGATGCCTTCCAGTTTGTCGCCTGCAATTGCTCATGCAGCGGACAAAGTGGCCTCTCACGTACGATTATTGAAAGAATGCATTACCTCAAGCCTTAGTGGAGAAGGTGTCGAGTTACCAATGCTGCTTGACCATTCGTTTCATCGAGCTTCGAAATGTCTAGAACCCGCGTACATCCTGTACGCGCAAACCTCTGTTCGCTCGACCTGGGGCCGAAGTAGAATGGTGCACTTGCCAGCAGTATCAGGAGGTAGAGCCACCATTGATCGGTTTAAGGCTGTGAACTTCCGGCGAGGTAGCCTCTTGCAACCCGAACAGTGACGCGACCTCATGGAAGGGGCCAGAGATCGGGAAGCGGTAAGGGTGCACCAGCCCAATGTTGTCTCCGTGCCGAACGTATAGCCACATTGGAACTTCTGTAGCTATCTCAAGCACTGGCCCTGCATCAGACATTCGATCATGGGCATAGGAGCAGCAAGTGTCCACTCTCCCATTGCCGTGAGTGTAGGACGAAATAAAAGCAGTCTGGTGCTCGACGTACACCCGATAAGTTTCACTATCCTTGATCAACCCGTAAGGGAAGTGAATGAAAGAAATGCGCGGCACCGTATCTATCGATAGGATATGATCCTGTATGCAAGCTTCAAGCGTGTTGAAAAAGTGCGTATTAAGGGCGTCGTCAGAGTCCACGCGCACACATATCAATCCATTTCTGTTTGGGAATTCGGTTTCGATTGCCGTATGGACCGCTTTACCGAATCGCGTGAAACCAAGCGATCTAGGGATAACGATCGGCTTGACCCAAGGGATATGTTTTAGATCCTCCAGCAGTTGTGACACTGGAGTGCGGATATCCTCGTCAATCAAGAAATAAAAAGCATCGGGCTTGATTCGCTGTCGCGTCAAGGAAGGGAGTAGGTACTTCTTGAACGCCTGCGCTCGTTTATGATCCCACTCAGCCGTCGCGAGGTGAGGGTATACTTCGCTAAAGATGTTGAACCGGGACACGACCACCAGCGGGGTCTTCTCAAGCTGCCGCTCCTTTTTCCCTGTGTGGTGGTAGACTCTCGTTCTCATAGCTTACCCCTTTTTCATCGCTATTTGGGATACGCCCCAGCCCGTGGGAAGGTGTCGACAACTACCTTTGCCACCTGACCTTCGACCGAGCCAAAGAGCATCATTACCGTCATGACCGCAACGATCTGAGTGATGTGAACGAGGTCGTAGAAGTACAGCGCTACAGCGATTAAGAAGCGAAAGGCTGCGCGTACAAAACGGTGAGAAGTAACTTGGTATTGCAGCCAGCTCCCAGTGAACCGTTCGTCCCAGCATATTGTCCAGTATTCCGATCACTGCATTACCCTCTATCCAAAGAACAGGCAACCATGAAGTGCTCTCCTGAGCATCTCTGCCGGTTAAACAAGAAGGGGTACCCCGGGTCATTTGCGCGGACTTCCGGTAGGTCGTGACGAGGTAACGTTATATGGCCAGCACACTGGGCGGGGGGCGGTGAGATGGGGTTTGTTTGCAGTCCTGAATTAACCATGCGATTCGTAAAAGTCGCAGATGGACAAATCTGCAACTTGTGATCCAGGCGGATCCGATCCATATTCTGATCTGCTCCTTGAGATGGAGCAGACAAAATCGGCCTTCGAGAGTGCTGGTAACACTCAACGAAGGCCTAACCCTCAAACCTTGACCTAGAAGGCATTGGGCTATGACCAGAGCTATCTTATTCGCTTCCCTGGTGGAAGCACCACTCCCTCCAGATCATGTGCATGAGTGCGCGCGAATAGCATCGGGCTGCCGCTTGGGCTGAGCGCCACCGCTTCATCTACAACTGCAGACATTAAGCCGTGTAACTCCGCTGCTCTTTGGGTGCGGAAGCGACCTCGATCGTCTGCAGCTCATGCACCGCAACTGATCGTGTTGGAGTTCCTTCCATGTCACATGTTCATCGTGCTGCCGCGCGTAGCGCATCCGTTTCCCATGCTGCACTCGCAGCTTCTTCCATTGCTCCGGAGCTGGAGCCGATCCTCTCAGGCCTTGTTGACCAGGCGCTGGAGGCCATCCGCGCTGGCAATTGCCGCTTCGACGGTGTGTTTGGCGATTATGCCGAACTCAATTCGTTCGTTCGCGCTGTGACCTTCCATGAAGGCATCCTGCTTGAGCAGGGGCTGGAGCGCCTTGCTTCGCTCAGCCCGGATCTGCGCGTGATCAAACTCTCGGAGCCACTGCCCATCGTCCCTGCAGCACTTGAGCTTCTGGAGCGCAACGAGTGGGATGCGCTTGAGGCAATTCACCTGCGCTCTGATGTTCATTACAAGATGAGCTATTCGCCGGACCTGCTGATCCTTGATCGGGTCGCACGTCGCGCCATCATCATCGACGTCAAAAGGTCACTCTCTTCCTATCAGGAGAGCAAGCTGAAGATGTTACGCAGGAAGATGATGGCGGCTGCACTGACCGCAGGCGATGTGCTGCACCAGCAGGGCAGGCAGGGGATCGCCGAGATCGACATTGCGATCATCGATGGATCCGATGAGCAGAGCGCACAGGAGCGCGGAGTTTTTGCCCTGAGAGAAGTCGGGGAATTGCTGGGTCTGCCTTACGCAGGCGAGGCGATGCTCAAGCTTCGAGCCATGTTCGCCGAGCGCGTGCAGGAGGAGATGCAGCAGCTCTGCCAGCGTCTGGTCACGGCTCCTGCAGAGCCGGATACGACCACCTCAAACGAGTGCCTTGCCTCTGACGATAAAGATGCGGAATGCGAGGGGGAAGTGGCTGCAGCGATGGTCGCGGAGCCGATGCCGCCGATCCGCGTGGGATTCGCGCGCGGTTTTGGCGCGATAGATCCCGCTGGCCGCGCCTGAAGCGCCATCAGCACACATCCCATCCCATTCTTCAATCTCATCAGCGCGGGCGAAATCGCTTGCGGCAGGAGGCTTTTGCCATGGATGATCAACAGTCGAACCCGCTCCCCAGAAGCATCGGCTTGACCTTGGAAGATTTGCGCCAGGGGACGCATTTCGAACGTGCGTATAGACGCGACAGGTCAGCGCATGCTGTCGGTTCCGCAATCCGTATGGCGCGGCTTGGGCGGCATCACAATCTACCGATGGCACGGTGGGTCATGCGCAGGCTCGTGGAGATGGTCGATGAAGGTGATCCGACAGCCATTCTAGTCTGGAAGTGGCTCGCTGCGAGAGGTCAGCTCACCTCGGGCCAGCAGCATCGACCGAAGCTGAAAGTGGTCTCGGCGGGAGAGGGAGCATGAGTATGGCTTCTCCCCACGCTCCGGTCCGCGACCGCCTCGTGCACTATTGGCTCGTGCGCCTGCGGCATCAGACATACAGGCACGCGCTGCAGGCGGCGGTAAACCTCAAGATCCTTCAGCGCGTATCCGCGGGCGAGGATGCACCCGTGCGCTATGCGCCGGGACACAAGAGCGAGGTCTTTCTGAGGGGTGGGCTGCGTCGCAAATTGCGCCTGGAGGTAATCGCAAACCTCGCTTTCAACGGCGACGAGGAAGACGAGGTTTTCGGCAAGAAGACCAACAGGGAACTCGGGCCTGATGACGATGAAGAGTGGGGCGATGCGGAGCAGGTGAAGGAATTGTTGGCCACCGTGCGCGAGGCAGTGGAGCCAGCTTTGGCCGCGGAGGTCGCGGTCGTCCTGATGCTTGGCGATGCGGTTGCACGCAGTGGCCATTCACTGACGGACCTGTACGCCATGCTGTCTCGGCCCCGACCTGTTGTTGTTTTGCAAGGGGCAGTCAAAGGGTTCGAGCGATGCTGCTCGCATCTGCTACGCCGTGGCATCCTGTTGCCGCGTCCGCTTACCATGATCCCCGTGGATCGCATTAGTCTCGATTGGTCAGCGCCATCGGTAATGCGGCCATACTCACCGCGACTGTCGATCCTGCTTGAAGCCTCCTACGACATGTCCAGGAGAGACGTGGAACGGGGACTGCGGCATGCACCTACGACAGGCCTGCCGCTGCTGGCTATTGCAGACCAGCCGGATCTCCTGCCGCAGGGGCTGGTGCGGTCGGCTGATCTGACGCTGCGCTGCGAGCCTCTGTCACCAGAACTCTTGAAAGAGATCGCCCGGCATGTCATCGGCGCGGCAGCCGATCTGGATGCGCTGGATGCTGTGAGCGCGGAAGACTGCAAAATGCTGTCTCTGGATGACCTGCTCTGGTCAATCCGCTCAGGGATGAACGCAGCTGATGTTGTTGTACGCCTTCAGGCAAGACTTGCCCAGCCAGCCGAAGAGCGCCTTCCTCAGAACAAGAAGAACACGCGGAACGATTCCTCATCGCACGGCAGAACTGCAGACACAGGTGGTGAACTCATTCAACCTGCTGCTCCGGATGATGAGAATGCACTGCGGGTAGAAGTTCTATCAGGTTATGGCGAAGCTGCTGAGTGGGCGCTCGCGCTTAAAGGGGATGTCGCCCTGTGGCGCAAAGGACAGCTCGATTGGTCTGACATGATCACGCGCCTTCTGCTTCACGGGTCGCCCGGAACGGGCAAGACAACTTTTGCCAAAGCGCTGGCAAACACTCTTCAGTTGCCTTTGCTTGCGACATCGGTCTCCACCTGGCTGGAGCCAAGTGCACTCGGCGAAGTGCTGCAGCGCGTGCGGACGACCTTTGAAGAGGCGGAGCGGCATAGTCCACTTGTGTTGTTCATCGACGAGATCGACGGTCTCGGCACGAGAGGAGGGCACAAAGACCGGGATAGCAGCTACTGGAATGCCTTCATCAACAAAGCACTTGAGTTGTTGGACGGTGCCGTGGCATGCGAGGGTGTGATCATCGTCGGCGCGACCAACCAGCCGCACCTGTTGGATCGCGCTCTTGTTCGCTCCGGTCGCCTCGAGACCCATATCGAAATCCCGCTGCCAGATACGCAAGCGTTGGCTGGCATCTTGCGGCACCACCTTATGCGTCATCTCGCGATTGAGGGAGCGCAGATGGAGCGGCAACTCCTGCGGATCGCCCGCCGCGCCAATGGCCTGAGCGGTGCAGACATTGAAAAACTGGTGCGGGAAGCGCGTCAGAGGTCGCGCCGTGAGCGCCGTGACCTGTCGCTCAATGACGTTGAGGCGCGGCTCAGGGATCAGCTGCCTGTCCTAAATGAAGAACTGCGCCACCGCTTTGCGGTGCATGAGGCTGGGCATGTGGTTGCGCGCACGTTGACGGGTGTAGCCGAGGTCGAGCTTGTGACGATCGAGGGATCGGATGGACGGCCATATACGCAATCCACGTTCCATCCGGATGTCCTGCATCACGAAGATGGCCGAATGAACGTCATCCGGTCATATCTTGCAGGTCGAGCGGCCGAGGAAGTCGTACTTGGCAAACCGACACTTGGTGCAGGCGGTGGTTCGCAATCGGATTTGGCCCAAGCAACCGCGCTCGCATTCTCCCTGGAAGCTTCTGTCGGAGCGGGAGCACACCAACCTTTCGTCTACCGATCACCTGAAGCTTGGGCGGATACCTTGGCTAGCGATCCGGAACTGCGAGCGAGAGTGAGCAAACGTCTGGACGAAGCTTATGCGCAAGCGCTGGCCTTGGTTCTACAGAATGTCAGCGGGATCATGCTCGTTGCTGAAGCGCTGATTGAGCACGAGACACTTGAAGGCGAACCGCTTGCTCAAGTCATCAATCAGGTGCGGCAATGCGCGGTGCATGATGAGGTACGGCCAATCCATGATGCAGTGCCTGCAACGCGAAAAAAATTGAGATGTCTGGATTCAGGATTAGTGGAAGCCGATTCTGGAATGTGGACCAGCGATTCCGGATAATGAAAAAGCGATTCCGCCAGCCGAAGAATGCATCTCCACGTGCAGGCAAGGCATCTCGCTTTGAAATAAATTGAGATCTTCGGATTCTGAATCACGGACAAGCGATCCAAATCTCTGGGAAGTCGATTCCGAGACGGTGGAAAGCGTTACTTCGACAAACGACGTGCGCTGGCAGAAGAGCAGGAACGCTGTCGCTGTTGGTGCAGCAATCACTTCTTTATCCGCCTTCCGCCGGCTTTTGTTCCTTGCATGGGTGCTCGGCATCCTTGTCTCGTAGTGACGGGACAAAGGAGAAAGAGCATGCCCCGAGCCGTGAAATCCGACGATGCATCCCACAGGGAGCGCCAGCAGCGCTACCGAAAGCGGCTGGCAGTGGAGAGGCGGCCAGAAGCCTCGGCGATCGATGTAGCTGTTGCTGCTGCCGTGGCAGCTTTCGCCAGTGCTGTGGCACGTGACCCCGCACTACATCCGCAGGCGCTGCAGTGGATCCTTAGGTACGCCAGGCGACGGTTGGTCGAGGACGGTTATGACAGGGAGCAGGTCATGCGGGTGCTCCACCGCCGGATGCGCCGCTTCGGCTAGTGCTGGCCCTTTGCGGATCACATGGTGATGCACTCTTCTGAACGTATTCCCCCCATTACTCCCTGTTTTGGAATCGGAATTACAGAAACTCACATAGTGATGCTGTGCGTCCAACCTGACGCTTCTATACTAGGGAAGAGGCCACGATCTTGTTCATCCAGAAGCCTGTCGATGAGAGAAAAGGAAGTCATGGTCTCTGCTTGCGTGTGTTGTATGGAGCTAATTTCGCGATCGTGTCGCCCGCACCTGTCGCGCCCTGGTCAGCCTCTCACTCGTCGTCCGCCCCTCCCAGGGTGAGGCCTCCCGTGCCTCCACCCATGGCAGCAGCCTGATCGGCTGCGGCTCAAGGTGGCTGGTCACACTCGGATACTTCTCCAGCGCATCCTTGATCACGTTCAGCCCTGCACGGTTGGTGTAGCGCATGCTGGTTTCGTCGTTGCCCAGACGGCCTGCGATGTCGCTGATGATGCTCGGATGAACGAGCGCCTGTTTCAGCGTGTCTGCAAATCCGTGGCGTAGAGCGTGCAGCACGCGGTTCCAGCGTTCGGCATCACCGAGATGCTGGTTCAGCTTGGGCACAAAGTCCTTGTAGAAACGGTCACCCGGATCGGTTCTGCGGCTTTTCGCGTAGAGTTCCGGGAATAGCATCTCGTACCGCAGATGCTTGATCGCTTCGACATAGTCGATGAAGTTCAACCGCAGCACTTCATCCGGGACTGGCAGCATCCGCGCCGAGCTCGCATTCTTGAGGCTGCGGAATTTGTTCGGGCGGATGTCGATCGCCCAGCCTTGGCCCGTCTTCATGATGTCCTTGACAGCCAGCCCCGCAACCTCGTTGCGGCGCGGCCCGAGATAGACCATCAGCATGGGCAGGAAATAGTTGGCCGAATGGAAGATGTGCGGCCCCGCAAATTCCTGCTCCGTGGCACTCTTGCAGCCCGTGAAGAGCGGCATGTCGAACATGGGCCGCACCTGCTCGGGCCCCGGCTTGTCCGTAATACGCCGTGCATCGCTCAGTTTCGGCTTCCTGGGCCGCAGGCCATCCATGGTGAGGTTCGGCACGTGATAGCCACGTCCTTTGATATAGGTCAGGAAGGTGTTGATATTGGCCAGATGCTTGCGAATTGTAGCTGGCCCTAAGCCCAGTTTCGGTGGCTCCTTGCCTGCATCCTTGTGCGACTTCACGGCTTCTGCGGAGGCCGCGCGCAAGGCCGCCGTGCCGAGGGAACGCAGCCTCGGACTGCGGCCGTAATTCGTTAGGATGTGATCGAAATGCTCACGCAGCTTGCCCAGATGGATCTGCCGCATCTGGCTTGAGTGCGTGATGCCCTGTTCCTCCAGCACGCCCACCAGCATGGTGACCGCGACCTTCACATCTTTGGCAGTGGCATCCTCCCAGTGATGCTGGTTGCTCTTCATCAGCGCGTCGCATTCGGCGATAAACTGCGAGAGCGGCAGATCCACGCCTTTCTCGTCATCGATGACAGGAGCGGGCGTGGTTTGGGCGGCGGGTGCGATAACTTCCGGCTCTGGCGCTGGTGCTGGTGCGGGCTGAGACTGCTGCGGAGCAACCACTTCAGGCGTGGGAGAGACAGGCGCATCAGCGGAACGCGCAGATACGGTGGTTTGCGCTTGCGGCACATGCGTCTGCTCCAGCGAGGGAAGGACCCTTGCGGGTGCTTCGTTCTGATTTGTGTTCGCTGTAGCAGGTGCTGGCGATGGAGCGACTTCCGGGGCGGGTCTTTGCGGCTGCCTCGGCTCTCCAAACTGCGCCGCCACGTTACTGCCCGTGCTCAGCGGTCCATAACGATCAGGCATGCCGAGTAGCACATCTGCCTTGGCGCGCATGATTTGCTGTGTGGCCCGTTCACGGTTCAATGGCGTGTCCCTGACCCCGTGCGCCTCCATTTCCGACTTGAGGAAGCCTTCGAAATAGGCCGTGCGGCATTCTTTGCGCTCCTGATCGAAAGTCGCGGCAATCTCGCTGATCTGGCTTTCCGCGAATCCCGCCTGTTCGAGAACGCGGCGGGCAGGGCAGCCTGCGTCGAAGCGCATGGGGCGGCCCGTGCCAAAGAGTTCGATGAGGCGATAGGCCCAGCCCACGAGGATGTCGGCGCGCAAATTCTCTTCCGCCGCCGAGCCCGTGCGGCGTGCGGCGAAGGCGAGATCCTCGATGCTCTCATTCATGCGCTCGATCTCGGCGCGAAAAATCTCTTCCAGCTGTTCGCGGCTTGTCATGCGCGCCCTGTCACCTTCGGCCAGTTCCGCCAGCAGCGTGTTGAGCCGCCGGACCATGCTTTTGGCCTTTGTATGATCCCCGTGGCGCAGAGACAATGCGAGGTGACTGCGTTGGTCGATGGCGAGCGCTGAAGGGATCCTTGCGCGCCAGTAAAAAACATTGCCGCGGCGGGTGAGGTTGGCGATGCGATGCCGTGCTGACATGACCGAATCCTTGTGCGCTTGGCGCAGAACGTGCACAGCCATGTGCATCAGTCCTGTGCGACAGTTTTGGGCACAGAGGGCAAAATCGGCAAAAACACTGCTTCGGAGGATTCGCAGCGGACGAATTCTTCAATGAATCCAAACTGCGGACGTGCGAAATGGCTGGGGAACCTGGAAACCCGGACCGCGATAAACGAGACAATTTTCCGCCGTTTCGAACGATTCTGTGTAGCATCGAATTCATGTCGGCGGCGCCTTGTGCCGCCCGCTCGCGGAGCGACTGATCGGAAAAGTCGAGGTCCTTCAGCGAACATGGACCCCCGGCGCCCGAAGGCGAGATTGGCGCGGATCGATCCCGGCCGTCTTGGCTTGAGCCGTCGCAAAAGATCGGAGGGATCGTCAATGGCGTAGCGGTGTTCTTGATCAAAGGTGGTTTGGTGACCTGATCTTCCGCATCCCCCAACTCGCCCCGCTGGCCTTCATTGGCTGGTGGGGTTGCGTCGTTCCTCTACTCTTCAACTGCCGGGCGCTGTGATTCCCATCAAGATACTGCTACCCCGATAGCCATGATCATCGCTATTGCTGCCGCTAGCAGTAAGAGGTCTTCGTTGCGAAAAGGTCGCATCTAAGGACGCCCTCCACAAAAACCAAGTCGTAGCCCCGCACTCATTCTGAGTCAAATTCGTCACGACGGGTCAACAGACATGCGGCAGGTGAGGTTGTCGTTTGCGCACCAAAGGCAGTGACGAGTGTCGAAAATGCGTCTGTGGATTCGGTCTGGCCTTCTTCCCCAGCTGCGAACCCCAGAGAAATCATGCAAACCCTGCGGAACCACGCGGCCTCAGTAAAGTTATGTGTCGACGTGACAGCAAGAGGTGAACATGGATAGACACGATATCTCTCAACCAGAAGTTACTGATGGCTGCTGAACTTATCTCCGAGCGTGAACTCGAGAGGGACAGGCCGGTGGTGCTTTTGGCGGAGGATGAACCCCTCATCCGGTTCGACTTTGCCGAGGAGATCAGGCGCTTGGGCTTTCAAGTCATTGAGGCCGGAAATGCCGACGAGGCCATCGATGTGGTTGGGTCGACAGCGCGCCTGGATCTTGTAATTACCGACGTGCGGATGCCGGGAAAGCGCAGTGGCATGGACGTAGCGCGTGCAGTCAGGCAAGAGCGCCCAGGTGTACTAATCGTCGTGATGTCAGGTCATCTCGTACAGAATAGCCAAAACGAACATCTCATGGACCTATTCGTTTCGAAGCCCACCCCCAGCGATGAGCTGGCGGGAGCGATAGCGGAGATGATAAACGCGGGCTCCGCAGAGAGTCATGAGTGATGGAGCGAGCGGAAAATGCCGAGTCGATACTTGTCGTTGATGGAGACGTGATAGCCCGGACCGTCATCTCGGAGTATCTTCGCCACTGCGGCTTTCGCGTGATTGAGGCGGGGACGGGAGAGGAAGCTCTACAGGTGATCCGACATCCCAAATTCGCGATCGACGTCGTCCTGGCCGATGTGGAGCTTCCCGGCGACCTAAGCGGATTCGGCTTGGCGCAAAGGATCCGGAAGTCTGAGCTCGAGGTGAAGATGCTGCTGGCCAGCGCCGGCGAAGGCGTTGCCAATACGGCCGGCGATCTCTGTGAGGAAGGGCCTCATCTCGTAAAACCCTATGATCAAATGCTGATCTTGGACCATATCAAACGATTACGCGCGAGATGAAAGCCTCAGTCCGGCTGTGCGCGCCAAAGATTGCGAGATGTTTCTGAACGCTCCATGCCTTGTTGATGGGCGAGCGTTCGGTTGACCGCTTATCACCCGCTGGATCAGTGACTTCCATTGTGATATTGAAGCCAAGACTGCTACGCCCTAGCTCAAAGAATTCAAGACAATTCCTTGGAGGTGTGACAGGTGCAGCGGGCGAGCGACTATCGATGCGTGCAGGATGATTCAGGCGTATGGTCTGTAGTCGAAATGGCTACAGGCCGGGTGGCTGCAATAGATGGGCGCGCTCTGAAGGGTCTGAACTGGCAGCGGGCTAACACGGCCCGCAGCGTACTTCAACGTATCCACGACAGCTCGATGAGCAATAAAGAATCACCT